>UQNJ01000001.1 GCA_900542295.1 uncultured Eubacteriales bacterium
GAGTACCCTAGTTATTGGGACTAGGGTACCACCAACTCTTTTTGTCCTATAGGCCAAAACTGTTTTACATCAAGAGCCTCAAGTAGCTTTATATTGCTGTTTTTTTCGCTGAAATAATTCAAAGTAAATTGGTTTGCAAATAAAATAAGAGGTCTTTCAAAATGGTCAAAAACCAGCATTGTTCTTGAATCAAGCACTGACTTAACAGCTTCTGTATCATCAGTTTCTACCCAGCGAGCAAGTGAAAAGTCGAGTCTGTCCATTCTTATTTTTGCATTATACTCATTTTCAAGTCTGTACTGGAAAACTTCAAATTGCAGCTGACCTACAGCGCCTATTATTACCTCGTTGTATTGGTTTTTGTATACCTGTATAGCTCCCTCCTGAGCTAATTGTGTCACACCTTTTTGGAACTGTTTTGCTTTCATTGTGTCTTTTGGAGTTACGAGAGCAAAAAGTTCCGGCGGGAAAGTAGGCAGAGGCTCAAAGAACAGTGGCTCTTTTCTGGTGGAAAGAGTATCGCCTATCTGGTAATTTCCCGTATCATATATTCCTATGATATCGCCGGCTATGGCTGTTTCTACATTTTCACGCTGGTTTGCCATAAGCATTGTAGACTGAGCCAACTTCATTTCTTTACCTGTTCTTGACAGCTTGACGCTCATTCCACGCTCAAAAGTTCCGGAGCATATTCTGAAAAATGCCAGTCTGTCTCTGTGGGCAGGATTCATATTGGCTTGTATTTTAAATATAAATCCGCTGAAAAAGTCATCGTCTGGAGCAACCTGTCCGTCGGTTGTTTTTCTTACTCCGGGAGCAGGGGACATATCAAGGAAGTGCTCCAGGAATTGTGTAGTTCCAAAATCTGCAAGAGCCGAACCGAAGAATACCGGGGATAATCTGCCACAGTTTATAGCTTCTATATCAAATTCGTTGCCGGCACCTTGTATAAGTTCTATTTCATCTCTAAGTGACGACAAGTTGAATCCTGATATTTCATTTTCCAGTTCGGGACCGAAAACACCGTCAGGACCAAGCTTGATTTTTTTATTTGCCTTGTATAGCACTGCTTCGTTTTTCTGAATATCATAGATTCCCTGAAAGTTAAGGCCACAGCCTATAGGCCATGTGACAGGAACAGACGGAAGACCAAGCACATCCTCCAGCTCCTGAATCAAATCGAAAGGATCTTTAGTTTCTCTGTCAAGTTTATTTATAAATGTAAAAACCGGTATATGACGCATAGCACAGACTTTAAACAGCTTTCTTGTCTGTGTTTCTATACCTTTTGCTCCGTCTATAACCATTACGGCACTGTCTACTGAAGTAAGTATTCTGTATGTGTCTTCACCGAAGTCATTATGTCCGGGGGTGTCCATTATGGAAATAACCTTATCATCGTACTCAAACTGCATTACAGATGATGTTACGGATATACCTCTTTGCTTTTCTATTTCCATCCAGTCGGATGTTGCAAACTTATCATTTCTGCGGGCTTTAACTGTACCGGCTTGTCTTATGGCTCCTCCGTGAAGCAAAAGTTTTTCTGTTAATGTTGTTTTTCCGGCATCCGGATGAGATATTATACCAAAAATTCGTCTTCTGTTTATTTCTTCCTGTCTGTTGGTCATTTCAATTCCTTTCTTTAAAAACTCACCCTAATATAATACCATAATTGTTGAATTTGTAAATAATTTATTGTATAATATTTCTTTGGCTAATAGGAGGTACAGAGAAAGAGTATGAACAAATCAGCAGAAAATAATACAATAAATCAAATGACCAATGAAAACAAGATGGGAACCATGCCTGTAAGAAAACTTCTTATGAGTATGGCCTGGCCTGCTATTCTGTCTATGACAATAAATGCCATGTACAATGTGGTTGACAGCATCTTTGTTTCAAGGATAGGTGAAGATGCCTTGACTGCCGTATCCCTTGTAAATCCTATACAGATGATGATAATAGCCATTTCAGTGGGAAGCGGAGTTGGTATCAATTCTCTGATTGCAAGAAGGCTTGGAGCTCAAAATCAGGAGGCTGCTGACAAAGCCGCAAGTACAAGTATCAGAATAGGTCTTTTTAACTATCTTATATTTTTTGTAATCGGTGTATTTTTTGCAAAACCTTTTATATCGGGTTATGCAGATGAAGGAACATTTATATACGATTCAGCTTGCCGATATCTTCAGATAATATGCATAGGGTCACTGTTTCTTAATATACAGGTGGTTCTGGAAAAAGTTCTGCAGTCCACAGGCAATATGGTAGCACCTATGAAATGCAGCCTTACAGGAGCCATTGTAAATATAATCCTGGACCCTATTTTAATATTCGGAATGTTCGGGCTGCCAAAGATGGGTGTAGCAGGAGCTGCAATCGCTACAATAACAGGTCAGCTTTGTGGAATGATAATGGGAATAACAATAGTTATAAGAGGTGAGCACCTTGTAAACATCAAATTAAAGGGTTTCAAAATGGACTGGAGAATAGTGGGGGATATTTACAAAGTAGGACTTCCTTCTATAGTTATGCAGTCAATTGGCTCATTTATGATAATTTTCTACAATATGATACTGGTTGTTTATTCGACAACCGCAGTAGCAGTGCTTGGAATATATTTCAGAATACAATCGTTCGTATTCATGCCGGTATTCGGTCTTAACCAGGGTGCAATGCCTATTATGGGCTATAATTACGGAGCTAAAAACAAAGAAAGACTCATGAGCACTTACAAAGAAGCATTTAAGGTGGCTCTTATAGTAATGGCAGCAGGAACCGTACTGTTTCAAACAATTCCGGCTCAGCTTCTTATGATATTCGACGCTTCTGAGGAAATGCTGAGAATAGGCGTACCTGCCCTGAGACTTATAAGTCTCTGCTTTATACCTGCGGCATTCGGCATAATAACCGGAACACTCTTCCAAGGAACAGGTCACGGCGTACTCAGTTTATATGCATCTGTAATAAGACAGCTTATCGGTATTTTGCCGCTGGCATTTATCCTTATCAGAATAGGCGGAGTGACACTTTCATGGCTTTCATTCCCTCTTGCGGAAGTTTTAGGCCTTGTTTACAGTGCAGTGATGCTTAAATGGCTGTACAAGAACGAAATATCAAAACTGTAATAAAAAATCGGCATCAGTAATTTGTTAAAACAGATGCCGATTTTTCTTATATTTTGATTATTAAAGTTAAAGCAGCATTCCAAGTGTACCTGCTGTTATCAGGACAAGTCCGGAGAATGATTTTATTGTAAGTTTTTCTTTAAAAACAAAATAAGAGAAGACTATTGTAACTATTATACTCAGTTTGTCGATAGGAACAACTGCACTAGCCGGGCCTGTTTGAAGAGCTTTGTAGTAGCAAAGCCAAGAGCCTCCTGTTGCAAGACCTGAAAGACATATAAAGGAGAGTTCTTTTTTTGAAATCTTGTTTATCTGATAACCCTTTTTCGTTATTCCAACCATGAGCCATGCCATTATAAGTACAACGAATGTTCTTATGGCAGTTCCAAGATTAGAATCTATGTTTTCAATGCCAATTTTACCTAAAATAGAAGTAAGAGCCGCAAAGACTGCTGACATAAATGCATATGGAAGATAGCTGCCTTTTGTGGAAGAATAGCTGGATGATCCCTTACTTTCAATCATCATAAGAGTTCCTGATCCGATAAAAACCATACAAATAACTTTGAGTAATGTGATATCCTCCTTTAGAAATATAAAAGCCAAGATCATTGTAAGTACTGTGCTTGATTTATCTATCGGAATCACCTTGTTTATATCTCCAACCTGCAAAGCTTTGAAGTAGCAGAGCCAGGAGCCTCCCGTTGCAAGTCCCGAAAGTATAAGAAATCCCCACGTTCTGAAAGAAATTTCAGATATATGAGTTTCTGTACCTGCTATTGCAACCATGACAACAGACATCAAAAAAACAACAATTGTTCGTATGGCTGTTGCAACAGAGGAATCTGTCGTCTTTATACCACATTTAGCTAATATTGAAGTTATGCCTGCAAAAAAAGCAGAACCAAAAGCAAATAGTATCCATATCATATCAGTCTTCATAATCCGCCTCATATCTTCTTTTAGAGTCCATCTCTACAAGGTCATATATTAGAGGATCTCTTATAAGATGAGCCCATACTGTGTAAGTTGCTTTTACAAAATCTTCGTTAAGCATTATATTACCGTCTAAAAGTGGGCATTTATATGGCAGTTCTTCGTCATTCATAATCAGAGACAAAATTCCGTTTTCGTCAATATGAGGAGCCAGTGGAAAAGTTCTGCATTGTAAAGGTCTCATGCTGCGCGGACATTTTGGAGGAGTATTGCAGTGCACGAAATAAACATCGCCGTACCATGAATCGGGGAATTCAAAATCCTCGGCTTGCTGAACGCTCCATTGCAGCCAGTCGCTGTTTTTGTCATGTATCTTATCTTCGCCCGGATATAAATATATTCCAAGGTCTGCTTCTGCCATATCTCCGCTGTATGTACAGCATGCCGCACCGCAAAGCTTTCCGCAGTCATAGCTAACGGGGGACACTTTGTCCAAAAGTCTGTAAATGGCTTTCCATGTTCTTTTTTTAATCATACTTTTCATGTGTATTATTTTATCATATTTTGCTATTGTTTACCTGAAAAAATAAAAATTTATATAATGGATTACTATATTTTTTCTATAAATAATGGAGTAAAAGTAACAACCTTAACACTATCTTAGCAAAATTTTAGCAAAATGGTGGTAAAATATAATGCGAAAAGAAAAAGTTAAGGGGATTTTATGAGAATTGGAATTGACGTAGGTTCAACAACCGTAAAAATAATTTTAATAGATGAGAATGAAAATGTTGTATACCGGAGATATGAAAGGCACATGTCCAGCGTATTCGACAAAGTTAAGGAATGTCTTAAAGACCTGACAGACGAAGTGGGAGACATAGGTGTAAAGTGTGTAATAACAGGTTCGGGAGGTCTTGCTTTGGCAGAAAAAATCGGCACTCCATTTGAACAGGAAGTTGTCACATGTTCTCTTGCAGTTGAAAAGCTGATTCCTCAGACAGATGTTGCAATCGAGCTTGGAGGCGAAGATGCTAAGATAACTTATTTTGGCAGCGCTGTTGAACAGCGTATGAACGGAACATGTGCCGGAGGTACAGGTGCATTTATAGACCAGATGGCAATACTCCTCAACACTGATGGAAATGGTCTTAATGAGGCAGCTAAAAACTATAAAGTTATATACCCAATTGCCGCAAGGTGCGGAGTATTTGCAAAAACTGATATACAGCCGCTGATAAACGAAGGAGCTCCTCTGGAAAATCTGGCAGCATCAATATTTCAGGCAGTAGTTAATCAGACCATAAGCGGACTTGCATGCGGACACAAAATAAAGGGAAATGTTGCTTTCCTGGGAGGTCCTCTTACATATATGTCTGAGCTTAGAAAGAGATTCATAGAAACGTTGGAGTTGAAACCGGAAGAGGTTATATTTCCGGAAAACTCCAAATATTTTGTTGCACTTGGTGCAGCATTTATGGCTGAAAAATCGCCTGTGGTTAAGCTAAGTGAAATTCTTGAAAAAATAAATGAAGTAGACGCATCTTCTCTTACAGGAACCAAGAGAATAGAGCCGCTTTTCAAAAATATTGAGGAATATAATGAATTTAAGGAGCGTCATAACCGAGCAAAAATAAAAAGAAAAGATATCAGCGAGGCAAAGGGACCTTTGTTTCTTGGTATTGATGCAGGTTCTACAACAACAAAGGCTGCGCTTATAGACAAAGATAAAAATCTTTTATACAGTTTTTACAGAGGAAACGAAGGAAATCCGCTTGCTACAACCAAGGAGCTGCTCAAAGAGGTTTACAAAATTCTGCCTGATGAAGCATATATTGCAAATACTACGGTAACCGGCTATGGCGAAGGACTTATAAAGGCAGGATTTAATGCCGATTACGGTATAATAGAAACCATGGCTCATTATAAGGCTGCCGAGGAATTCCTTCCGGGAGTTGATTTTATACTGGATATAGGCGGTCAGGATATGAAATGCATGAAGATAAAGGATCATGCCATATACAGTATTATGCTCAATGAAGCTTGCTCCTCCGGCTGCGGTTCTTTCATAGAAACATATGCAAAATCAGTAAATATGTCTGTTGAGGATTTTGCAAATGTAGGTCTTCATGCAGAAAATCCTGTAGATTTAGGAACAAGATGTACCGTGTTTATGAATTCCATGGTAAAGCAGGCTCAAAAGGAGGGCGCACAGATAAGCGATATAGCCGCAGGACTTTCTTACTCTGTCATAAAAAACGCTTTATATAAAGTGATAAAGCTTAGAAATCCTGAAGAGGCCGGAAACAATATAGTTGTTCAGGGAGGAACATTCCTCAATGAGTCTGTGCTCAGAGCAATAGAAAAGGTTTTAGGAAAAGAAGTAGTTCGTCCCGACATAGCAGGAATCATGGGGGCATACGGCTGCGCTTTAAATTCTCTTGAAAACTTTGAAGAAAGACATATATCATTTGTGACTCCTGCAGACAGCCTTGATGATTTCAAGGCCGCAACTACAAATACCAGATGCAAGGGATGCGAAAACAACTGCATGCTTACTGTCACAAAGTTTGCAGACGGAGCGAGGTATATAACCGGAAACAGGTGCGAGAAAGGAGCCGGCAAGACAGAGGAACATAAGAATCTTCCGGATCTTTACGAATACAAACTCAAGAGAGTTTTCGACTATGAGCCGCTCAGCGACAAAGAAGCTGTTCGCGGAAGAATAGCAATTCCAAGAGTATTAAACATATATGAAAATTATCCTTTCTGGTTCACATTATTTACAGAACTGAAATTTAAAGTTGTCCTGTCACCAAACTCATCGAAAGAACTCTATGAGAAGGGGATAGATACAATTTCTTCCGATACTGCCTGCTATCCGGCAAAAATGGTTCACGGCCATATCAAAACGCTTGTTGAAATGGGAGAAAAGAGGATATTCTATCCATGTATCAACTATGAACAAAAGGAGGATTCTCAATCGCAGAATCACTATAATTGTCCGATTGTGGCAACATACCCGGAGGTTATAGCCAACAATATGGATGAGATCTTCAGGGATGCCGGTGTAGAGTTTATGCATCCTTTCGTTCCTTATGACGATGATAAAAGGCTTATCAAAAGACTTGCAGAGATTTTGAAAAATCAAGAGATAGATATTAAAGAGATAAAGGATGCTGTTTCCAAGGCCAGAGAGGAAGAACTGCACTTCAAGGATGATGTCAGAAGGGAGGGCGAGGCTGCGCTCAGATACATAGAAAAGCACGGCAAAAAAGGTATAATCCTTTCAGGCAGACCATATCACTTGGACAAAGAAATAAATCACGGAATCAATAAGATGATAACTTCATTTGATATGGTAGTCCTTTCCGAGGATTCCGTCTGTCATCTAAGTTCGCTTAAACGCCCTATAAGAGTGCTTGATCAGTGGACATACCACTCAAGACTTTATAAGGCCGCAGATTTTGCGGGAACAAGGGATGATGTGGAACTCATACAGCTTAATTCTTTCGGATGTGGAGTAGACGCTGTTACCACCGATCAGGTGGAAGAAATATTGGAGCATAACAATAAGCTATATACGGTGCTTAAAATAGACGAGGGCACCAACATGGGAGCTGCAAGAATACGCATACGCTCTCTTAAAGCAGCCATAGACGAAAGAAGTAAGAACGACATTAAGCCGGAGCATTATGAGAAACCGTATAAACGCAAATTTTTCACAAAGGAAATGAAAAAGGATTATACTGTCATAATTCCGCAGATGTCACCTATTCATTTCCAATATTTTGAAGCAGTCATGAATTCCAGCGGTTATAAAGCCGTACTCATGCCTACCGTAGATAAGAATGCCGTAGACGAGGGTCTTAAATACATAAATAATGATGCATGTTATCCTACCCTTGTAACCTTAGGCAAGATGATAAGCGCCCTTAAATCAGGTGAATATGATCTTGACAGAACTGCGCTTATAATGTCTCAGACGGGGGGAGGATGCAGAGCCAGCAACTATATTGCACTCCTCAGAAAAGCTCTTAAGGATTTGGGAATGGAGCAGGTTCCGGTAATATCATTTAATACAGCCGGACTTGAATCAAATCCGGGATTTAAGATAGGCATTTCCATGGGTAAAAAGCTTATCATAGGGGCACTTTACGGAGATTTGTTCCAGAGACTTTTATATGCTACAAGACCTTACGAGAAAGTCAAAGGAAGCGCCGTAGGCATAATGAAAAAATACGAGCCTGAAATTATGCAAAACTGCAGAGATGGCAAAATATCCACATATAAAAGACTGGCGAAGAAGATTGTAGAAGAATATGATAATCTTCCTTTGACCGGTGAGAAGAAACCGAGAGTAGGTGTAGTAGGTGAGATTCTTGTAAAGTATCATCCCGATGCCAACAACAACATAGTGGGCATAATAGAAAAAGAGGGCGGAGAAGCCGTAGTCCTCGATTTGATAGACTTCTTTTTGTACGGAATGTACAGCAAGAAGTTCAACTATGAAAAGCTTTCCGGCTCATACCTCAAATATAAAGGAAACAGTATTGCAATAAAAATAGTCGAATGGTTCAGAACGCCCATGAGAAAGGCGCTGAGGGAAAGCAAACGATTCAGCGAACCGTCTTACATAGAGGAAACGGCTGCTGCCGCATCTAAGATAGCATCTATCGGAAACCAGTGCGGAGAGGGATGGCTTCTTACAGGCGAGATGCTGGAGCTTATCAAGAGCGGAGTTAACAATATAGCATGTCTTCAGCCTTTTGCTTGTCTTCCTAACCATGTTACCGGAAAAGGTATGATGAAAGCCATAAGAGAACGGTATCCTAAGGCTAATATCGTAGCTATCGACTACGACCCGGGCGCCAGCGATACCAATCAGCTTAACCGCATTAAGCTGATGATGGCCACTGCCCACAAGAATTTTAATAAGTAAGATATACAAAGAGCAAATACCTGTCTGTATATTTCAATAAGCGGGCGGGTATTTTTATAAATTTTTTAATAATCGCACAACGTTTGCTTGATAATTAACTAATAAAAAGATATGATATAAGTGCAAAGAAAAGGAGGGGACATTTTTACTCTCTAACATTGTATATGCCTTTGCTGATACAAACGAAACCTTACAGTCTTCTAATGTAATTGAAATAAATAAAGAAAGTTTGGAAAAAGGAAGTTTACAATATGGTTTAACCATTAAAGAAGATGGCAGCATTGTTGCCACACCTACTTCAATTTTTGATTTTGGGATACAATCCTATAATGGCATATTGTATTTACAATCATGGTCTGGCACCCAAATAATTTTTTCTATAAGATTAACCTCAGTTAATGCTGTTATGTTATCACATTCCGGAACTATTTCAATTCATAAGGTAGGTTTTCTTGGTACAGTAGGTGATTTATATAATTCTATGACATTTAATATGAACTCTAAAGTAGGAGGAGTTGTCCATTTAAGTGAAACTTATAGTATGTATGTAGGGAATCAAGATGAAATATATATTAAACTTACCAATTTAAGAGCTAATAGAGTATCAGATGGAAGGTTATCATTGCCCAATGCACAAAAAAATTTAGCAAGAATGATATTTAACAAAATGATTATAGGGGAAAAATTATGAAAAATATAACTCGGCAAGAGATATTTGAAACGGATAAGAGTCCCGTCACATGTCCCGACGAATATTTAAAGCATTACGGAGATGATTGCTTTGCCGAAGAGCCGGAAATGAAAAAGCTGATTTCCCAAAATTTCCGCCTGCAAAAAGCTCTTATCGAAGAATATGCTTGCATGAAAGAAGCACTGAAATTTGCTGCCTGAAAATTTTGGATTTAATGCAATGTTCTTCGCCTGTGGTACGGGTGAAAATAGGGATATTGCAAACAATATCAAAAAAATATACGGGACAATTCTCAATGTAAGAGACGAAAGGGGAAACCTTATAGGCTATCAGACATCGGACACCTTACCTATGGCTCGCAGCATAATTAAGGAGTTATGGGATGAGGGGAAAATAGATAAACACCTGACTCACTTTCTGTCTTCTGAGGCTACAGGAGGCAGCATAAGTCCTTATATGACTGTCGTAATCCTTGAAAAGAAAGAACCTGCTGTTTCGGCGGCAGCGGACTTAAAAGAAAGTGAATTTTACGAGAATCTTATCTGTGATATTGCAAACTGCGGACTGGGAGGATTTTTCAGCAATAAATTTTCAACGGAAGAACTGGAAAGCGATTTATATATAAGAGCGCTAATGGAACTTGGTCATGATGTATATGCTTTCGGCGAGGAAAACAGTTCGTTATACCATATAATAGTTAAATGAACGAATTAAAATCACGGTAAGCCGGTTTTGCATGCTGCCGTGATTTTGCTTTATAAAAGACTTTTTTATGTGTTTTGAGATTTCGTTTTTTCCATGAGTAAGAAACTCATATTTTTTACAAATAACTAAATCAAAACTTGAAAGGAATTTACTGTGGTGATATAATAATAAAAAAGAAAAAAGAAAATATATCACTTAAGGAGGTGTCTCCATGGGAAGACACGGTACAATAGCCGGAAGAAAAGCAGCGCAGGACTCAAAGAGAGCTGCGATGTTTACTAAATATGCAAGAGCAATTACAGTTGCAGCCAAGGACGGCGGCGACCCTGAATATAATGCTTCACTGAGATTGGCAATAGAAAAAGCCAAAGCCATTTCAATGCCCAACGATAACATCAACAGAGCAATAAAAAAGGGAACAGGCGAAATGGCCGGTGAAACTTACGAAGAATTAAAATTTGAAGGTTACGGAGTAGCAGGAGTAGCCGTTATAGTAGAAGCTCTTACTGACAACAATAACAGAACCACATCATCAGTAAGATCGACATTTGACAAATACGGCGGCAATCTGGGAGCACCCGGATGCGTATCGTATATGTTCTCAAGAAAGGGCATCATACTTATAGAAAAAACAGATAGTATAGACGAGGATACTTTACTCGAGGCAGCACTGGAAGCAGGTGCAGACGATATGATTGTTCACGATGACAGCTTTGAAATCGTAACAGACCCGTCTGTACATACAGATGTGCATCATGCTCTTACAGATGCAGGTTATGAGATAGCAGAATCCGATGTTGAGCAGGTTCCTTCAATGGAGTCGACTCCGACAGACCCTGCTGATATTAAAAAATTAGCTAAGATGATAGAGGTTCTTGAAGATAATGACGATGTGCAAAAGGTATATACAAATTGTGCCATCGATCTTTATGAAGAATAATTTATCCTGAATTTACTTATAATTAAAATATTCCTGGGTTATGCGTCAGGGAATCATAATTGAACCTACACTTCTAAATCGGGAATTCGGAGTTTTCAAAGCGTTATGTCATGCCTCATTATCAGAGGAAGACAGAGGCGAGAAACAGAGTACCCACCTATCTTTTGATAGGGCGTCAATTATCTCCCCAACGGTAACCCGGGGTATTAAATCCAACAGCAATCTGTTGGATTTTTTTAGGCACTCCGTACTTTGTGAAATTTTTATAAATTTGATAAAAGGGGGGTAGTCAAACACCTGTAAATATTATAGAATATAGCCGTTGACTAAACGCAAGAAAAAAGGTAAGGTACAGAACAATGAATCATTTAAAACCGACAGAAATATTGGAACAGACAGTAAACAGCGGAATTGCCAAAGCAGGCGGTTCTTTTAAGAAGCTTTTGATACTTGGAATAATGGCAGGTGCTTATATAGCCTTCGCAGGTGCGGCGGCAAATATGGGTGCATTCAATCTGCTTCTTGAGGCAGGGACTTTCGGACTCGGCAAAATCTTGTCGGGAACCATTTTTACAGGCGGAATAATAATGGTAACATTGGCGGGAGCCGAATTGTTTACCGGCAACAGCCTTATGACTCTAGCGGTTTTGGAAAAGAAAATAACCGTATCCAAACTTTTAAGGAACTGGATTATTGTATACATAGCAAACTTTATAGGAAGTGTACTCATAGCGTGGATGGTAGCAAACACAGGTATTCTTGCTTCAGGCAGTGACATGCTTGGCGCTTTTACCGTAAAAGTGGCAGCCGGAAAAGTAAATATGACTTTTCTCCAATGCTTAATTTCCGGAATACTTTGTAACTGGCTTGTATGTCTTGCAGTATGGTCTGCAACAGGAGCGTCTACTACAGTAGGCAAAGTATTTGCCTTATTTTTCCCGGTATGGCTTTTTGTAACAGGAGGTTTTGAACACAGCGTTGCAAACATGTATTTCATACCTGCCGGAATATTCGCTTCTTCCAACGAAATATTTGCAACACTTTCCGGAGCATCTGCCGAAGCCTTGGCAAATCTCACGTGGGAAGGCATGATAATAAATAATCTTATCCCTGTAACTATCGGCAACATAATAGGCGGTGGTTTCTTCGTAGCCACTTTATATTGGCTTGCATTTAAAGGAGGAAAAAATAATGCATAACAGACAGCTTACTGCAAGAGGACTTATAATTGGAGCCATAGGAAGCATAATACTTACAATGAGTTCTATGTTTATTGCCTTAAAGCTCAGCTCGGTTCCTTGGCCAATAATGTTTGTAGTGCTTGTTTCAATGTTTGTTTTGAAGCTGTGCGGCAATACTAATCTTCAGGAGATAAATGTTACTCAGACAGCCATGTCGGCAGGAGCTATGGTTGCAGGAGGGCTTGCATTTACTATTCCGGGAATATGGATGTTAAACCCCGATGCAGATGTAAGTCTTGGAGATCTGCTTGCAGTCACTCTGGGCGGAGTTGTTTTAGGTTTGATATTTACGGCTTTATTCAGAAAATACTTTATAGAAACAAAGGAACTGCCTTTTGCTATGGGACAAGCAGCAGCAGCAACCTTGGAAGTAAGTGACAAAGGTTCAAAGAAAGTGATATTGCTGTTCTTATCTATGGCAGGTGCCGGAATATTTACTTATCTGAGAGACTGGAAGATGAAAATTGCCTCCACGATTCTCAGTACAAAGACGGCCGCATACGGATCATTTATGGGTATATGGCTGTCGCCAATGTTAATATCAATAGGATATATAATTGGACCTGTTGTAATAGGTGTTTGGTTTTTAGGTGCGATTATAGGAGATTTGGGAATATTGATAGGCGGAGTGGAGCTGGGACTTTGGGATTCTACAGTAGCAGCCAATATCAAGTCTTCTCTCGGAATCGGTCTTATGGTTGGAACAGGAATAGGTATACTTATAAAAGGAATTATACCTAAAGCTAAGGATATATTCGGCTCTATGTTTGCAAAAGACAGGCTTGGTGACAACTTCATAAATATGCGATGGGCTCCTATTATAATGGTTATACTGGCATTTGTATTCACAATAGTTACAGATATGGGAGCAGTAGCTTCTGTTGTTACCATACTCGGTGCATGGCTTACAACATCCATGGCGGCACAATGTGTGGGACAGTCGGGTATAAACCCGATGGAAATATTCGGAATTATTGTCCTGATAGCAGCAAAGGCCGTTTCAGATATAGGTCAGGTTGAAGCATTTTTTGTTGCAGCTGTTATAGCGGTAGCATGCGGTCTTGTAGGTGATGTAATGAATGATTTTAAGGCCGGACATATGCTTCATACAGATCCGAAAGCACAATGGATAGCAGAAGTAATCGGAGGTCTTATAGGCGGTGTTGTATCTGTTTTGATTCTGTTTATAATATTAAAGGCCTACGGACCTGAAGCTTTCGGAAGTGAGATGTTCCCGGCTGCTCAGGCATCCGCAGTAGCGGCTATGGTCGGAGGAATATCGAATATGCCTGCATTTATAATAGGTCTCATTGCGGCAACATTGCTGTATTGTATCAACTTCCCTGTAATAACTCTCGGACTTGGAGTATATCTTCCTTTTTATCTTTCGGCTACGGCAGCAATAGGAGGAGCAATAAGATTTACAGTTGATAAACTAATTCCTAAGTTTGAAGAAGACGGCAAGGGAACTATAATAGCCTCAGGTCTTCTCGGAGGAGAATCGATAGTAGGTGTAATAATAGCAATGTACTATGCTTATCAGATAATCGTATAAGGAAAGACGGGTATTTTATGGACAAAAGGATTGTAATAATAGATGGAAACAGTCTTATCAACAGGGCGTTCTATGCAGTTCAGCGGCCTATGATAACCAAGGAGGGTATTTATACCCAAGGTGTTTACGGTTTTTTGAATATGCTCAAAAAAATAGAGAACGATTATGAACCGGAATATATTACAGTTGCTTTCGATTTAAAGGCACCTACCTTCAGACATATCGAATATAAAGAATACAAGGCGGGAAGAAAAGCAATGCCTCCCGAACTTGTAATGCAGATGCCTATAGTTAAAGATGTATTAAGAGCAATGAATATCGAAGTTTTAGAGCTTGAAGGATATGAAGCCGACGATATAATAGGAACTGTTGCACGAAAAGCCGAAGAGGTGAATATAGGTGCACTTGTGATTACGGGAGACAGAGATGCCCTTCAGTTGGTTTCAGATAAAACTGAGGTTTTAATAACAAAAAAAGGGATAACGGACTTTGAACTTTACGATATACCAAAAATGAAGGAAAGATACAATCTGACTCCACAGCAGTTCATTGACTTGAAAGGACTTATGGGAGATTCCTCAGACAATATCCCGGGAATTCCGGGCGTTGGTGAAAAAACGGGAATAAAACTTTTGGAACAGTTTGGCTCCATAGATAATATGCTTGCTCATACAGACGAGATATCGGCTAAAAAATTAAGAGAGAAGGTAGAAGAAAATTCGCAGCTTGCAATCCTCAGCAAAAGACTCGCCACCATAAATACGGCCGTACCTATAGATACAGATATAGAAAGTTTCAAAATTAAAGAGCCTGATTACGATAAACTTATAGAGCTTTATACAAAACTTGAGTTTAACAGTTTTTTGAAGAAACTCAAAATTACTTCCCGGCACAGCGCTCCTGTATTCAAAGAGAAAACAGTAAGTAAAAAAATCATAGATTCTGAAGAAAGTTTTAGCTTTTTATCTGAATTACACGAAAAAGAAAGAGTATATATAAAGACTTTCGGTAATACAAGTCATATCGGGACACCTTTTGTGGAAAGTGTATTTTTGATGGACGAAGAAAACGCTTTTCTTGTAGATACCGTGACTTTAGGATGCAAATCGTTGGCAGAAAAGCTCAATGCTTTAAATCTTAATCTTATGGGATATGAGATAAAAAACGATATATATGCATTAAAATTTTACGGATTGGAAAAGTATAATATAATTTTTGATAATTCCGTGGCGGAATATGTACTTGACCCATCAAGAAGTAAATATGAAATCAAAAATATAGCCATGGAAAGACTGCATTGTGATATAGACACAGATGAAAATCCTGTTTCACAAGGAAATCAAATAGATTTATTTCACGACAATAAGAGTGATATGTTAGATTACGGCCTGAAAATAGGTTCTGTTTCAATGGCTCTTATGGATATAGAAAAAGAAGAGATAAAGGCAAACAATCTCAAAAGGGTATTTGAAGAAGCAGAGCTGCCTCTTATTGAGGTTCTTGCTTCCATGGAATTTGAAGGTGTAAAGGTCAACAGTGAATTTATAGAAG
The DNA here is from genome assembly GCA_900542295.1 of uncultured Eubacteriales bacterium. Taxonomy (GTDB): domain Bacteria; phylum Bacillota; class Clostridia; order Peptostreptococcales; family Anaerovoracaceae; genus Fimisoma. Next base: position 15,690 of record UQNJ01000001.1, read on the forward strand.
ATTTTGGGGAAGAACTCAAAGAAAAGATAAATTTATTGGAAAATGATATATATGCAGCGGCAGGTAAAGAATTTAATATAAATTCCCCTATGCAGCTTGGAAATATATTATTTGAAGATATGAAGTTACCTTTCTTCGGTAAAAGAACAAAGCGCGGATACAGCACAAGTGCAGAGGTTCTTGAAAAAATCAGAGACAAAGATCCTATAGTAAATATGGTTCTTGAATACAGAAATCTTACGAAGCTTAATTCTACATATGTAGAGGGAATGAAGCCTTTGATAGGAAACGACGGAAAAATAAGAGCACATTTTCAGCAGACAGTAACTGCAACAGGAAGGATAAGCTGTACTGAGCCGAATCTTCAAAACATCCCCATAAGACAAGAACTGGGAAGGAATTTAAGAAAAGCCTTTGTTGCAGATGATGAAGAACATGTCCTAATAGGTGCAGATTATTCCCAGATAGAATTAAGAGTTTTGGCACATCTTTCAGGCGATGAAGAACTTATTGCTGCGTTTAACAGAGGAGACGATATACACAAGCTTACGGCTGCGAGAGTTCTTGGAGTTCCGTTTGATCGGGTGACGCCCCAGGAAAGAAGCAGAGCAAAGGCAGTAAATTTTGGCGTAATATACGGCATGAGTGGATTTGGACTTAGTGAAGAACTGCAAATTTCAAGAAAAGAAGCAGAAAATTATATAAATGACTATTTTGAGAAGCATAGAAAAGTAAAAGAATATATGGATAATCAGATTGCAAACTGCAAAGAAAAAGGTTATTCTGAAACTATATTAGGAAGAAAGCGGCCTATACATGAGATAAACGCATCGGCTTATATGGTAAGGCAGCTTGGTGAGAGACTTGCAATGAACAGTCCTATACAGGGGAGTGCGGCCGATATAATAAAAGTTGCAATGGTAAAAGTGCATAACAGTCTTAAAACCCGTTTTCCTGAGACAAAACTTATATTGCAGGTTCATGATGAACTTATACTTTGTGCACCTAAAAAAGATGAAAAGGATATCAGGGAGCTTTTGAAAAATGATATGCAAGATGCTATAGAGCTATCAGTAAAACTGGTTGCAGATGTTAATGAAGGATATACATGGTACGATTTAAAATAATATTATGAAGACGATAGGTTTGACGGGCGGGATTGGAACAGGAAAGACTACAGTTTCTGAATATTTAAAAGAAAAGGGATGCGTAATAATAGACGCAGACAAGATTTCTAAAGAAATGACAGAAAAGGGTTCTCCGGCTTTAGAAGAGATTAAAAAAAGCTTTGGAGGAAAATATATATCAAAAGAAGGTACTCTTGAGAGAAAATTATTGGGGGACCTTGTTTTCAATGATCCGGAAGCTCTTGAAAAACTGCATGCCATAATAACAAAAAAAGTCGAAGAAAAAATTGATTTGATTTTAAAGCAACTAAAAAAACAGGCCATTGACGATATCGTTGTAATTGATGCGCCTCTCCTGTTTGAATGTGGAATGGAATCGGTAGCCGACGAAAACTGGTTAATTACAGCAGATATGCAGGTTCGTATAGACAGAGTCAAAAAGCGTGACGGTCTGTCAGAAAAACAGATTCTGGACAGAATAAACAATCAGATGTCTGAAGATGAAAAAAGGGGAAAGAGCCGGTGTATTATAGATAATTCCGGAACGGTAGAAGATCTTTACCGACATATAGACAAGATAATCGAAAGGATAAGAGATGAATTTTAATAGGGATGAAATGTCTGAAAAAAAATGGTTCATATTTTTGCAAAAATATTGGCTTTATATAGTTGTGATAATTGCTGTGATAATAGTTGCACTATCCAGCGTTAAGATATACAGAGAAGAAATCCTGGAAATAGATCCGGCTGTAAAAACCGAGCCTCAGTCAACACTTTCATTTGCTTCGGCGTATTTAGATACTCTAAATCCTATAGTTTCAAAATCAGAAGATACTTATTATATTTCAAAACTGATTTACAACAGTTTGTTTGATTATACGGACAGCTTAAATGTAGAGGGAGATTTAGCAGAAAGTTACACTGTGAATACAGAAAAAGCATATATTGACATAACTCTTAAGCAAGGCATACTTTGGCATAACGGAGATTCTTTTAATTCCGGAGATGTCAGCTTTACTGTAAATGCAATAAAGTCATACGGATCAGGAGGACTTTATTATGAAAAAGCATCAAGAATACGAAATGTTGATATCAAGGATGACAGTAATCTAAGAATATATTTTAACAACGCAGATGACTGTTCCCTCGATTCTCTTGTATTTCCGATTCTTCCTAAAAAAGAATACAAAAGTGCAGCGGCACTTATAAAAGAAACTGATGATTTTATCCCCATAGGCACCGGAATGTATAAGTATTCGTCATATGATGCCCTAAAAGAGCTTAAATTGGATGCTAACGAATCTTTTTTCGGAACAAAGGCACAAAACAGTATAAATATAAAGATTTTACCTGAAAAATCCATGGCTTCCAATATGATGGAAATAGATGCGGTAACATGTTATACAGATATAGGTTCAGATAGAAAATCACTTGTTGAGGATAAAAACTTTGTCATGTATGATATGATTTCAAATGATGTGGATTTTATAGTATTTAATACTGATAATCCTCTTCTTGCTTCAAAAAAAGTGAGAAAAGGCATTTGTTATGCTATAGATGAAAAAAGTATTTTAAGTGAAGGCTATATGGATGACGGAATTTTGACGGATACGATATATTATCCCGGATTTTTGGGAGTAGCCGATTCTAAGGATACATATGCTTTTAATCGTGAGAAGGCTTCCGAAGTATTGGCAGGAGAAGGATATGAGGACAGAGATTTAAACGGCAAGCTTGAGGATAAAGACGGGAATGAGGTTTCTGTTAATTTGCTTGTGAATAACAATAATGCCAATAGAATAGCAGCAGCAAGAATTATGGAGAAAAATCTCGAACAGTCAGGGTTTGATGTATCGGTAAAGTCTGTTGACTGGGAAGAATACAATAGTCTAATAGAAGAAAAAGATTTCGATATTCTTCTTACCGGATATGAAGTGGAAGCTTCCTACGATTTAAGGTCTTTCTTTGATGGAACAAACCCGTGGGCTTATGAAAATACTGAACTTCTTGAAAAAGTAAATGAACTTGACAGACTTCATACTGCAGAAGAATATACTTCTATATATTCCGAAGTGAAAAAGACTTTAGTAGATGAAGCGCAATATTATCCTCTTTGCTATAAGAAAATGGGTCTTATAGGTGTAGAGACCTTTGAAGCCGGTAAATTACCAATGTTTAACAATATATACAAGAATTGCAGCACATGGTCCTGGAAGAAAAAAATAACAGAAGAAAAAAATAATAAAAATTCTTAAAATAAATGTTTGTAATATGTCATAATTTATGTTATGATAATATCATTGTGTGGGCCGGCGTGATGGAATTGGCAGACGTGCAGGACTCAAAATCCTGTGGTGGCAACACCGTATGGGTTCGACCCCCATCGCCGGCACCAATAATATTGCGGTATTACATTCACTTAGGAGGATTTTATAGTATGCAACAACTTATGAGCTTGGCACCATTACTGATACTTATTATTGCGATGTATTTCCTGATGATAAGACCTCAGAGAAAAAAAGATAAACAGATTCAGGAGATGAGAAACAATCTTCAGGTAGGTGACGAAATCGTTACTATCGGAGGAATCTGCGGAAAGATTGTAAAGACCAAAGACGAAACAATAGTTATTCAGGTAGGCGCCGACAAACTGAAATTTGAAATGATGCGTTGGTCTGTTTCAACCGTTACAAACCCAAGCAACAGACCTGTTAAGACTGAAGATTCCGGTGTAGAAGAAGAGGTTAATAAGGTTGTACCTAAAAAACTCAAGAAGACTTCCGATGTGGAAGAGGATGTTAAATCTGAACAGGAAGCAGAACAATAGTTGCTTCGCTATTGAATATTGAAATTATGAAAAAAGCTCCGACGATTGTCGGAGCTTTCATTAATTGTAAAATATAAGTAAAACTCATTGCAATATTAGGCTGATGATGATATTGTGTGTTAAATAAACAACAAGCAATAAATACAGGTCTACAAGATTATTATTATTTGGCGGGGGGGGATTCCTCAACTGTTAAATTTACTCAGAGCATTGCATATATATTAAATGGAAGATATCCGGGAGAAGCATCATTTGCAACATATGTAAATGTTAATTAGAGAGAGGTGAGTATTGTATGAAATATACTCGTGCATTTTTTCTTACATTAGCTATATTCATTATACCCAATGTATCATACTATGCGTTTAACTGGATGATTGTACTTAAGAGACAGATAAACGCAGAAAAATTTCTCCAATTACCGTTATATATTGATTATATACCGGAAGCTATAATCCTTGTGGCAATGAGCTTTCTGATTCTTTACACAGCGAAAGAATTCACAAGAGCAGGAAAGTATGGATATATAGCAGTGCCGGTCATATTGATTTCCAACCTCGCAATAAACAGCCTTGTGTTTATGAGCATAGGAATGCCTTAATATTTCGGCATAGGTTATGCGACATTTCAATGGTATAGGGCAGTCGCTTGGTTCTTCATCATAGAAAGCACATTATATGGATCTGCCGTTAAAAAGAAGTAAAAAACAGTTCATAAAGACCAAAAGCCTGTTTCACTTTACAATAAGAGAAGCAGGTTTTTTTAGCTAAGGAAAGAAGAACACTTATGTCGTTCATTAAAAATCTCACGACATTTGGGAGCATTTAAGAAAAGTCTCCAAATGCAGTATTTCCCTTGTAAAATAAGTCAAAAAGTAGTACAATATAATGTAAAATAAAATGCCAATGTTATGTACAAAAGGTATTAAAAATACAATGATAACCCAATAATAAAGGGAGAAGCGAGGTTTTAACAGTTATGAATCGGACAGTCAAACGAGTACTGGCAGCATTGGTGCTTGCAGTAACAGTTTTTGCATGGTATGTCAGCATATTTGGAATGGGTTCATTCAGCTCTGCAAAAGATGCTTTAAAATACGGACTTGATATCAACGGCGGCGTATATGTTGTAATGGAAGCTCAGACAGATCTTAAAGGTGAAGAACTTAAGAAGCTGATGGATCAGACAAGAGCCGTTTTAGATAATCGTGTCAACCAGATGGGTGTTGCCGAATCCTCGGTTACAATCGAAGGTGATAACAGAATAAGAGTTGAAATACCGGGAGCAGAAGATGCTGAGGAGGCAATCAAGGCTGTGGGCAAAACAGCACAGCTCAAATTTGTACTTGCTGACGGCAGCCTTGTACTTGACGGAAGTCATGTTAAGGATGCTCAAATTGCAACAGACGGTTCCAACTATAAGATAGAACTTGAATTTGATAAAGAAGGAACTACATTATTTGAAGAAGGTACGAAAACAGCTATAAGTAAGACTGTAACCCCTACTATAGACGGTATGGCTGCGGATCAGATAGCAATAGTGTTAGATGACGAAATAGTTGTTCATCCAAGTGTAATGAATGTAATATCAGGCGGACAATGTGAAATTACAGGCGGTTACAGCAAAGAAGAGGCTTCAACCACAGCAGCACTTATAAGAGGCGGTGCGCTTCCTGTAGACTTGGTTGAAGTACAGTCTTCTGTACAGGCAGCTTCTATAGGTGCAGATGCCCTGGACAAGTCTATAGTAGCAGGGGCTATAGGTATCGGTCTTATCTTCGTTATGATGATATTGTTCTACGGACTTTTAGGTCTTGTAGCAGATATAGCTCTCATGCTTTATGTGGCTATGTTTATATGGTCAATGTCACTGCTTGATGTAGTACTGACTCTTCCGGGAATAGCGGCATTGATACTGTCAATAGGTATGGCAGTAGATGCCAATGTAATAATATTTGCAAGAATAAAAGAAGAAATATGTGCAAGCAAGAGTATCAGGGTTTCTGTTCAGGCGGGATTCAAAAATGCTTTGACTACCGTTCTGGATGCACAGATAACTACCCTTATAGCCGCAGTAGTTCTTTACGAAGTAGGTACTACTTCCGTAAAAGGATTTGCACTGACGTTGATAATAGGTATAGTAATAAGTATATTTACAGCCGTAATAATTACTCAGCTGTTTATATCTCTTCTTGCCGAAAGCAAAAAATTCTCTAAAAACAAATATTTTGGAGTAAATGATGACGGAACTCCAAAACAGTTCCTGCATAAAACCTTCAGCTTTATGAAAAACAGAAAGATATTTTATGCAGTAAGTGCAGGAATCATAATATTGGGAATAGCCTTTACTTTCATCAGAGGTTTCAATTACGGAATAGACTTTACCGGCGGAACAATGATTCAGGTAGATCTTCACAAACAGGTAGAAGTTTCTGATGTGGAAGATGCAGTAAAAAAATATGATCTGAATCCGTCAATCATATATTCCGGCGAAAACAACGAACAGGTTGTTATCAAAACTATAAAATCTTTAGACAATGAAGAACGTGCAGAAGTGATAGGCACATTGGAAGAAGAGTTCGGAATAAGCGATAAAGATGTTTTGGCTTCTGAGCAATTCGGTCCTTCTGTGGGAGACGAGCTTAAGCTCAACGCTGTAAAATCCGTATTGATAGCTTCAGTGGGAATGCTTATATATATAATTTTCAGGTTTAAATCTTGGAAGTACGGATTCTCGGCTATAGTCGGGGTAGTCCATGATGTACTTGTTGTCATAGCATTCTATGGAATATTTGGTTTCACTGTAAACAATCCTTTTATAGCGGCCATACTTACTTTGGTTGGATATTCTATAAACGATACAATCGTAATATTTGACAGAATAAGGGAAAACAAGCGCCTTTACAAGAAAGACGGCAGCGAAGTTAATATAGACAGGAGTATAAACAGCACTTTAAACAGAACTATAATGACTTCACTGACAACTTTGGTTGTAATGATACCTCTGTGTATAATGGTATCGTCATCCATAAGAGAATTTATTATACCTCTTATGATAGGCGTAATCGTCGGATGCTATTCTTCAATATTCATTTGCAGTCCGGTATATTACGATTTATGCAAAGGCAGTGAAGAGTCCAAATATGTAAAACAGATAAAAAGCAAAAATAAAAAAAGCAATAAATAACTACAGGAGTTTTATTTGATGGAAAGCAAAGCAGAATTTTTACAGGAAATACTGAAAATAAATTCTAAATACAACACCGAACTGATTGGAAAGGCTTATGACAAGGGAAAAGCTCTTCATGATGGACAACTCAGAAAAAGCGGGGAGCCTTATTTTATCCATCCTATAAATGTTGCTATAATACTTGCACAACTTGGAATGGATGAAGCTACAATTATCGGTGGACTTTTGCATGATGTGGTAGAAGATACTGAATATACACGAGAACAATTAGTTTCAGATTTTAGTGAAGAAATAGCTTTGCTGGTAGATGGTGTTACAAAACTTGGAACTATCAAATTTGAATCAAAAGAAGAGATACAGGCTGAAAACTTCAGAAAAATGTTTCTTGCCATGTCTAAAGACATAAGAGTTTTAATAATAAAATTAGCTGACAGACTTCATAATATGAGAACAATAGAATTTATGAAGCCTTCCAAGATAGAAGAAAAATGCAAGGAAACTCTTGAAATATATGCGCCTTTAGCAAGCAGACTCGGTATCTCGACCGTCAAATTTGAACTGGAGGATATAGCTTTAAAATATCTGCATCCCGAAGAATTCAGAGATTTACAGGAAAAAGTAAGTCTAAGAAGATCGCAGCGTGAGGCGACCATAAATACCGTAATCGGCGAAATAAAAGAATCGTTGGATGATATGGACTTAAAGTATGAGATTTATGGACGGGCAAAGCACTTTTACAGTATCTACAAGAAAATGAAATATCAGAAAAAACAGATAGACGAAATTTTTGACCTTATAGCTGTAAGAATAATCGTAGATACAGTTAAAGACTGTTATGCTGTATTAGGAATAGTCCATACAATGTGGAAACCTATTCCGGGCAGATTTAAGGATTATATAGCCATGCCAAAGCCAAATATGTACCAATCGCTTCATACAACAGTTATAGGTGACAGTGGCGAACCTTTTGAAATACAGATAAGAACTCATGAGATGCATGAAGTTGCGGAATATGGTATTGCGGCTCACTGGAAATATAAAGAAGGCGATACTTCCGGAAATGCATCTACAGATGATATAAAACTTGCTTGGCTCAGACAGTCTCTTGAGTGGCAAAAGGACATAAACGATCCGAAGATATTTTTAGAAACCATGAAAATGGACTTATTCGCTACTCAAGTATTTGTATTTACCCCTAAAGGAGATGTCATAGAACTTCCTGCCGGTTCTACACCACTTGATTTCGCATTCAAAATACATTCGGCTATAGGGTGTAAATGCGTAGGCGCAAAGGTTAACGGTAAAATGGTTACCATAGACCACACTCTCCAAAACGGAGACATAGTAGAAATTGTCACATCTGCAAATTCCAGCGGTCCCAGCGTAGACTGGCTTAAAATAGCAAAAAGTTCCAATGCCAGAAACAAAATAAGAGGCTGGTTAAAGAAAGAAAATAAATCAGACAACATAGATAAAGGAAAGGATTTACTTGATAAATCCATAAGAAAAAAAGGATATGACCCTGCTTTATGTGCGAAGTCATCTTATATAAATAAAGCTATGAAGGCGATGAATTTTGCCAATAACGATGAGGGCTTTGCACAACTTGCCGGCGGCGGGTCATTGATGAGTAAATTTTGCAATCTGCTGTTTTCCTATTATAATGAAGATAATAAGACAGAAAACAAAACGGATGAAGATATCATGGAAGATATCAAGACTTCCGAGATAAAGCGCCAGAAAGCAGCAGAACAACGCAAAAAAGAAAGTCCGGGAGTAATAGTAAAAGGCACCGATAATCTTATGATAAAGCTTGCCAGGTGCTGTAACCCGGTTCCGGGTGACAATATAATAGGATTTATAACTAAGGGCAGAGGAATTTCCGTTCACAGAAAGGATTGTTCCAATGTGACGAATCTTCCGGAACACGAAAAAGCGAGATTTATAGAAGTAGAATGGGAAGATTTAAAAGTAGGAAAATCCTATGATGCCGACATATGTATCGTAGGCAGTGACAGAAAAGGAATTCTGTCAGACATTTCAAGAGTTTGTGAGGATATGGATATTCATCTTTCCGGTGTAAATGCAAAAACCGGAAGAGACGGCACTTTGACCATGACAATAACCTTATCTATTTCCAGCACTCAGGAAATGCAGAAGGTGCTCAGAAACCTGAGAAATATAGACGGAATATCTCAGGTATACAGAGCAAAGGCATAATATTAAGAAAATTAAACAGTGCAGGTGTAATATGCGGGCAGTAGTACAAAGAGTTACAGAAGCAGATGTAACGGTAGAAAAAAAGACGACAGGAGCAATAGAACAGGGGCTTGTGGTGTTTTTAGGCGTTGAAAAGGATGATACCGAAGATGACGCCGCTTATATGGCTGATAAGATATCAGGACTTAGAATTTTCGAGGATGAAAATGAAAAATTAAACCTTTCAGTTATGGATATTTCGGGTAAAATTCTTGCTGTATCTCAATTTACGCTTCTTGGAGATGTAAGAAAAGGGAAAAGACCAAGCTTCTCTCATGCAGCTCCCCCTGAAGAAGCTAACAGATTGTACAGATATTTCATTGATTTAATAAAAAAGAAAAATATAGAAGTAGAAGAAGGAATATTCAGAGCAGATATGATGGTCAAAATTCATAATGACGGACCTGTAACCATATTGTTGGACAGCCGAAAATTGTTTTAGGAGAATGAAAAAATGAAAATCAAACATTATTTAACCGGTCCTTTACAAGTAAATACTTATCTTGCATACGACGAAACTACTAAAAAAGGATTTATAGTAGACCCCGGCGGTTATGAAAGCCGTCTTACCGACGATGCGGAAAAAGAGCATATCAATGTGGAATATATTATATTAACTCACGGACATGGGGATCATATAGGAGGCGTAGCAAGATTTAAACAGGATTTTCCTCAAGCAAAAGTTATTGCATATAAAGATGAAACAGAAATGCTTCAAAATCCTGATTTAAACACCTCAGTTGAAATGTTCGGTCATCCTGTAACAGTTGAAGCCGACATGCTTGTCAGAGACAATCAGGATCTCAGAATAGGAGATATGACTTTGACATTCCTTCACACTCCCGGACATACAAAGGGCGGAATGTGTATATATGCAGACGGCTGTCTGTTCAGCGGAGATACTCTTTTCCACTATTCTATAGGTCGTACCGATTTTTACGGAGGTGACTACAGAATAATCAAAAATTCAATTAAAGACAGGCTCTATGTGCTTCCGGATGATACAGCTGTATTCCCCGGACATATGGGTGTAACAACTATAGGCGAAGAAAAACGAGGAAACCCATTTGTATAATATCATTATAAATAACATAAACGATAAATACGATTATAATGAACTGATAAAAATTTTTCTGAAACCGGCCGAATACAGGCTGTTCACGAAAAACGAATATGAAGAACCACAGGATGACGATGATGTTGTAATAGAATTCAACAATGAAGAATTTGATGATAAAAATCAAATTAAGAGAGAACTTTATCGTGGTCTCAGCAGTATAACAAAATCTGCGCCCCCATGGGGAATACTTACAGGAGTGAGACCGGTCAAACTCACCAGAGAATTATTTGAAAAATACGGTTCTCGTGAAAAAGTATCGGATAAGCTAACAGACTTTTATCTTTTAAGCGAAGAAAAAGCCAATCTCCTGATGGACATATTTGAATATCAAAATGAGATTTTAGGAGCTGCCGACGAAAATTCGACAGGGCTTTATATAGGAATTCCTTTTTGTCCTACCAGATGCCTGTATTGCTCATTTACATCAAATCAGCAGGGCAATGAAGAAATAGAAAAATATTTGGATGCCTTAATTGATGAAATTGAATTTGCCGGAGAAGCAATGAAACATTCGGGTAAATACATAGAATCGGTATATATAGGCGGAGGTACTCCTACCACGCTAAATGAAAAACAGCTGGACTTATTGCTGAATACGGTCGAAAAAGCTTTCGATCTTTCAAAGGTTAAGGAGTTTACCGTCGAGGCAGGCCGCCCCGATACGATAACAGCCGAAAAATTAAAGGTGATATCCGGACATGGTATAAAGAGAATAAGTATAAATCCTCAGACGATGAAAGATGAAACACTTAAAATCATAGGTCGTTCACATAGTGTGGATGATATAAGAAATGCTTTCAAAACAGCTTCTGATACAGATAGTTTCATTATAAACGCCGATATAATAGCAGGACTTCCCGGCGAAACTCCCAAGGATTTTGAAAGCACTCTTAATGAGATAATATCTCTCAATCCTTCCAATATAACGGTTCATACACTTGCAGTCAAAAAAGCCTCAAGACTAATCGAAAACGATGCCGATTACCATTACAGACAGGCCGAAACGGTTAAAAAAATGCTGCTGCTTTCAAAAAAAGCCATGCGTGATGCGGGTTACAGGCCTTATTATCTGTACAGACAAAAGCATATGGCAGGAGCCATGGAAAATGTAGGATACTGTAAAGATGATACGCCATGTATATACAATATACGTATCATGGATGAGAATCAAAGTATCTTGTCACTGGGAGCAGGAGCAATAAGCAAAAAATACTACCCAAAAGAAAACAGGTTGGAGCGAGTTCCTAATGTATCCAACTATCAAATATATATAGAACGAATTCAAGAAATGAAAGAAAGAAAAAACAAGAAATTTTTTAAGGAGGTATAAAAGTGTTAACCAACGCACCTAAAGGAACAAAAGACTTATTACCTTCACAGGCGTACAAATGGCATTATGTGGAGAAGAAATTTGCTGAGATATGCAAAAACTACGGATTTAAAGAGATAAGAACTCCGATGTTTGAACATACAGAAGTATTTGCCAGAGGAATAGGAGATACTACAGATGTAGTTCAAAAAGAAATGTATACCTTCAACGACCACGGCAACAGAAGCATAACTCTTAAACCGGAAGGAACATCCGGGGCAGTAAGAGCTTTTATTGAACATAAACAATATGCAGAAGTTCAGCCCACAAAGTATTATTACAATACAGACTGTTTTCGTTATGAAAAGCCTCAGTCCGGAAGGCTAAGACATTTTCATCAGTTCGGAATAGAAGTTTTCGGTACGCCGAATATGCTTGCTGATTCAGAAGTCATATGCCTTGCAAACGATTTTCTAAACGAACTTGGAATAAAAGAAATAGAATTGAGAATCAACAGCGTAGGCTGTCCTGAATGCAGAAAAAACCACAGGGAAGCGCTGAAAGCATTTCTTGAACCTCACTATGATGAACTTTGCAGCACATGTAAAGACAGATACAGCAGAAATCCAATGAGAATACTTGACTGCAAATCAGAGATTTGTCAGAGTATAGTAAAAGATGCTCCGCGCATGTTGGATTATCTTTGCGATGACTGCAAAAATGCCTTCGAAGAACTTAAAAGAAACCTGACATCAATGGGCATAGATTACAAAGTAGACCCTAATATAGTAAGAGGTCTTGACTATTATACGAAAACCGCTTTCGAGTTTGTTACCACAAGCATTGGAGCCCAGGGAACCGTATGTGGCGGAGGAAGATATGACCACCTAATTGAAGAGTTAGGCGGACCTCCAATCCCCGGAGTTGGTTTTGGTCTTGGAATAGAGCGGCTTCTCCTTTTAATGGAAGCATGTAACGCTTCTTTCCCTGATGATGATAATACCGATGTGTTCATTGCTGTTATGGGAGAAAGAGCAAAAGCTTTCGGACTTAAGCTTTGCAGAGAATTCAGGCAAAAAGGCATAGCAGCTGAAATGGATACTCTTGCAAGAAACATAAAAGGCCAGTTCAAGTACGCAGACAGACTTAATGCAAAGTACACTCTGGTAATCGGTGAAAACGAACTTGAAAAAGGAGTGGTTTCCATCAAGGATATGACAAAGTCACAGCAAAGAGAAATAAAAATAGAAGATATATTTAAAGAAATTATTAAATAGGAGAAGAGTCATAAAAATGAGTACCTTATTCAAAAGAACCCATATGTGTGGAGACCTGCGTCTTGAAAATGAAGGCAAGCAGGTGGTCCTAAACGGATGGGTAGCAAAACGCAGAAATCTGGGAGGCCTTATATTCGTGGATCTTAGAGATAAGACCGGAATAGTACAGGTGACTTTCGATGATAATATTCCGGCAGATCTGTTTGAAAAGGCTGACAGCCTCAGAAGCGAATATGTAATCGGAGTAAAAGGAACCGTAAAAGAACGTACTGCCAAAAACGGAAATATTGCAACAGGAGATATAGAAGTTTTTGCAGAAGATCTTGTCGTATATTCTGAGGCTGATACACCTCCTATATATATCAAGGATGACGACAATGTTGATGATAACCTAAGGCTAAAATACAGATATCTCGATTTAAGAAAGTTAAAAATGCAGCGAAACCTTACTTTTCGTCATAAGGTAACTAAACTTGCCAGAGATTATTTTGATGAAAACGGATTTACTGAAGTGGAAACTCCAATGTTGATTAAATCGACTCCTGAAGGAGCCAGAGACTATGTAGTTCCAAGTAGAGTCTATCCCGGTTCTTTCTATGCGCTGCCTCAGTCGCCTCAATTATTCAAGCAGCTTCTGATGGTAGGCGGAACCGACAGATATATGCAGATTGTAAAATGCTTCAGAGACGAAGACCTTCGTGCCGACAGGCAGCCTGAATTCACCCAAATCGACCTTGAGATGTCATTTGTCGATATGGATGATGTTATCGCAATGCAGGAGGGCTTTCTCAAAAAACTCTTTAAAGAACTGATGGATGTTGAAATTAAGACTCCGCTGCCAAGACTAACATGGCAGGAGGCTATGGAAAGATATGGATCGGATAAGCCTGATACAAGATTCGGATTTGAACTAAAAAAGCTCAATGATGTTGTTTGCGGATGCAGCTTCAAGGTATTTACAGATGCACTGGCAGCAGGAGGAGATGTAAGGGGTATCTGCATAGATGGAGGAAGCGAACATTTCAGCAGAAAAGATATAGATAAACTTACAGACTCTGCAAAAAGCTACGGAGCAAAAGGCCTTGTATGGCTGCGAGTAGGAGATGAAGAAATCAACTCATCAGTGAATAAGTTTTTCAGTCAGGAAAAACTCAGAGAAATAGCATCTGTATTTGAAGCAAAACCGGGAGATTTAATTCTGATAGTATCAGACAGAAGCAAAGTGGTATTTGATACTTTAGGATTTCTTAGAAGAGAAATCGCTAAAAGAATGGGTCTTTTAGATGACAAAGTATTCAACCTTCTATGGGTAGTGGACTTTCCTCTGTTTGAAAAAGATGACGAAACAGGTGAGCTGAAGGCTATGCATCATCCCTTCACTTCACCTAAAGAAGAACAGCTTGACATGCTTCAGACCTCTCCGGAAAAAGTTTTGGCCAACGCTTATGACATAGTGTTAAACGGTGTTGAACTTGGAGGGGGTTCCATAAGGATACATGATAAAAACATACAGAACATGATGTTTAAAGCATTAGGTCTTACTCAGGAAGAGTGCGAAGAAAAATTCGGTTTTCTTATAGAAGCCTTTAAATATGGCGCTCCTCCTCATGGAGGATTGGCTTATGGTCTTGACAGAATGGTTATGCTTCTTTTGGGAGAGCCTTCTATAAGAGAAGTCATGGCATTTCCTAAAAATCAGAATGCACAATGTCTTGTGAGCGATGCTCCTGCACCTATAGATGAATTGCAGCTGGAAGAATTGGGAATAAAAACAGAATAAAAACAATTTTATCCGGGAGGAACACATATGGGCAATTTATGCAGAAATTGCGGTAAAAAAATTTCATTTATAAATAATTATTATACTATGAATTATACCGGAGCAGTATTTTGCCAGAATTGCAGCAAAGAGATAATAGCGCTTTTAAAGCCTGTTCAGCTTCTTAACAGCAGCAAAAGTTTATCTCAGATAGAAAAGGAATTCCATGATAAACTCGATCAATCCAATTTTAACAGTTCTGTAAAAGCAATTATCGAAGATGAATTCAAAAATACTCTCATACAAAAAAAAGAGGTTTTTCACAACTGTCATCGCAGTTTTCGTATGGGCTTTGAAGAAACTCTAAGCGCTGTTGTCGATGCAGGAAAACAAATAGGCATGCTGAAAAAAGAACCTGATGTGATGACGATGGGCGAAGTTCGTATTGCCACCTGTGTATTTGAAAAATTTTATATAAGAACAGGAGCATGGACCGCATTGGTTGTAATTACAGTCAGCCATAAGGAGATAACATCCTTAATGGCTTTCGGAACCGGCGGAGGTGCAGGTCTATCAAACGACAGCTTCGGTACTGAAGAAGATCTGGAAGAAGCATTCTTTAAAAACCTTGAGATGTATTCTCAGAACTTGATTGCAAATGAGATAAAAGATGATTATATTGATATAATAAATTCGGATTCCCATAACGATGCTTCAAGTGAGGTCAAAGGGCGTATAGGAGTTTTAGGCGGAACTTTCGATCCTGTTCATTTGGCACATGTCGCACTGGGTAGAGCAGCAATAGAAGAGCTTGATCTTGAAAAGCTTATAGTAATGCCTGCGAGAGTACAGCCTTTTAAGCAAGGTAAAAAGACTGCTGATAACATTCACAGAAAGACAATGGCTAAGCTTGCATTCATGAACTGTGACAAAGCAGAAGTATCTGATTATGAAATGGAAAGAAATACAGTTTCCTACAGCATAAACACTTTGATGCATCTGAAAAAGGAATATCCCGACAACGAAATATTTTTCATATGCGGAACGGATTCCTTTATAGAAATGGATAAGTGGTATCGTGGCAGTGAAATATTGAGCAGATTTTCTTTTGCCGTAAGCATAAGACCCGGATACAGGGAAGAAGAACTCAATAAAAAAATATCAGAATACAGGCAAATATATAAATCGCATATTGTTAAAATAAATGCCGATATGCCTCCGATATCTTCAAGCAGCGTTAGGGAGAAAATATCTGCTAAAAAAACAATTTCAGATATGGTACCGCCGCAGGTAGAAAGGTATATAAAAGAAAATGACCTCTATAAGTAAAATCGAAGAATATATAGATAGAAACTTTTCCGAAAAGAGAAGGGTTCATACATATGGTGTAAGAGATACCGCCCTGAAACTTGCGGAAAAATATGGCTGCGATATGTATAAAACAGAAGTTGCTGCGCTTCTTCACGATCTTTACAGAGGAGTGAGCTCCGATGTACTTAATTATCATGTTAAGCATCTTAACCTGGACAAAAAATATCTTAATAATCCAAATCTTTCACACGGTCCCGTTGCGGCAGCTATGATACAAAGAGATTTCAAAGTTGTTGACAGTGAAATAATAGATGCTGTGAGATATCACACGACCGGAAGACCTGCAATGTCACTCCTTGATAAGATTATATATATTTCAGATGCTACAGAACCGGGAAGAAATTATCCCGGAGTGGACAGACTTAGAGCGGTTCTAAAAGAAGATTTAGATAAGGCATGCCTTTTATCGCTGAAAAAAACTATAGACTTTGTTATTTCCGAGGGACACTTTCTGGACCCGATGACAAAAGCGGCAGAAGAATACTTGGAAAATGAGATAAATAAAAAAGGAGAAATCGTATGACAAATAGGGAATATGCATTACTTGCAAGTAAAGTCCTGTCTGACAAAAAAGCTGAGGATATCGTAATAATAGACATTCAGGGGAAAGCTTCCTTTGCTGACTTTTTCGTTATTTGTTCGGGAAACTCAGAAAGACAGATTACCACTTTAGCCGACGAAGTAGAAGAACGCTTTGCAGAGGAGGGACTTTTAGTCAGATCAATAGAAGGGCGACATGGTTCAGGCTGGATATTGATGGACTTCGGAGATATTATCGTGAATCTGTTTACAAAGGAAATGAGAGAAAAATACAGCATAGAAAAAGTTTGGGGAGACTGTCAATTTATCGAAGTGGAGGAATAGACTAAAAAATGAACGAGAAATACAACTTCAAGGAAATTGAGAAAAAGTGGCAGAAATATTGGGAAGAAAACGATTGCTTCCATACAGAAGAAGACGAATCGAAGAAAAAATATTACTGTCTTGAAATGTTCCCATATCCTTCCGGAAAACTGCACATGGGGCATGTAAGAAACTACTCCATAGGAGATGTAGTTGCAAGATTTAAAAAGATGGACGGATATAATGTCCTGCATCCTATGGGCTGGGATTCTTTCGGACTTCCTGCCGAGAATGCAGCTATCAAACATGGAATTCATCCCAATATCTGGACATGGGATAATATAAAAGAAATGAGAGAACAGCTTAAGGAGCTTGGTCTTTCTTATGACTGGAACAGAGAGGTTGCAACCTGTCATCCCGATTATTACAAATGGATGCAGTGGATATTCATACAATTCTATAAGAGAGGACTTGCATACAAAAAAGAAAATCCGGTAAACTGGTGTCCAAGCTGTCAGACTGTTTTGGCAAATGAACAGGTTGTCGATGGATGTTGTGAAAGATGCAAGACTCCCGTAGGAAAGAAAAACCTATCTCAATGGTATCTTAAGATAACCGACTATGCAGAGAGACTTCTTGACAACCTTGACACTCTTGACGGATGGCCAAATAAAGTAAAAGTAATGCAGAAAAACTGGATAGGTAAGTCAGTAGGTGCAGAAGTCGATTTTAAGATTAAAGACAGAGATGAAACTTTAACGGTATTTACAACAAGAGTAGATACAATCTACGGTACTACCTATATGGTTCTTGCACCGGAATATCCATCTGTTCTTGATATGGTAAAAGGCACTGAGTATGAAAAGCCTGTAAAAGAATATATCGAAAAGGTCGAGCATATGAACGATATTGAAAGAACTTCCACGTCAAACGAAAAGACTGGAGTATTTATCGGCAAGTATGCTGTTAATCCATTTACAAAAAAAGAAATTCCTATCTATATCTCAGACTATGTGCTGATGGGATATGGTACAGGTGCAGTTATGGGCGTTCCTGCTCATGATCAGAGAGACTTTGACTTTGCAACGAAATTCGGAATCGATATAGTACCTGTAGTAGACCCGGGCGACCCTTCAATAGACTTAGACAATCTTAAAGAAGCATGTGCTGCCGAGGGAACTCTCATCAATTCAGGAGAATTCAACGGATTGAACAACAGAGTAGCAATAGGTAGATTCATAGAGTTGGTGGAAAAAGAGGGCATAGGTAAAAAAACCGTAAATTACAGACTTCGTGACTGGCTTATTTCAAGACAGCGTTACTGGGGAACCCCTATACCGATGATCTATTGTGAGGATTGCGGTTGGGTTCCTGAAAAAGAAGAAAATCTGCCTGTAATGCTTCCTACAGATATAGAATTTACAGGAAAGGGAGAATCTCCGCTGACTACCTCAAAGACATTTGCAGATGTAAAATGTCCTGTATGCGGAAAACCTGCAAAGAGAGAAATGGATACTATGGATACGTTCCTTGATTCGTCATGGTATTTCTTAAGATATTGTGACCCTAAGAATGACAAGGCACCGTTTGATCCTAAAAAGGCTGCTTACTGGATGAATGTAGATCAGTATATAGGCGGTGTTGAACATGCTATACTTCACCTTATGTATGCAAGATTCTTCCAGATGGCTTTCTACGACATGGGGCTTGTGGAGGATGAAGAACCTTTCCGCAATCTTCTTACTCAGGGTATGGTAAATAAAGATGGCAAAAAAATGAGTAAATCCATCGGAAATGTAGTAAGTCCTGAAGAAATAATCAACAGATACGGCGCCGATACAGCAAGACTGTTTATATTATTTGCGGCTCCGCCTGACAGAGAGCTCGACTGGTCCGATAAGGGAGTAGAAGGCAGCTACAGATTCCTTAACAGAGTATACCGTATGGTATATGAAATAAAGTCAAAATACCCTGATGTTCCTCAGGCATTTGAAGTAAAAACTGCTGCGGACAAATCATTGAATTATATTCTTAACTACACTATAAAAAAAGTGAGTGAGGATGTAGGAGGCAGATTCAACTTCAATACTGCAATAAGCTCACTTATGGAACTTGTCAACGAAATGTACAAATACAAAGAGCGTGATGATGCAAATATAGGACTTTTAGGCAAAGCAACAAGAGATCTTATCCTTATGTTATCTCCGTTTGTTCCTCACATATGCGAGGAAATGTGGGAGCATATAGGTCAAAAAGAATCTGTTACCACCATGCGTTGGCCGGAATATGATAAAGACGCACTCATCAAGGATGATGTGGAGGTAGTGGTACAGATAAACGGAAAAGTAAAAGAAAAGCTTACGGTTGCAGCAGCAGCCGACAAGCAGGAACTTGAAAAGATAGCTTTGGAGAACGAAAAAATCAAACTCTTGCTGAACGGAAAGTCAGTCGTAAAGGTTGTAGCCGTACCGGGAAGACTGATAAATATAGTAGTAAAATAATTTAACAAAGGAATATTTACCAACAGTTATCTTTTCATAAATAAAAAATAAAAGGACGGAAAATTTTATGAGAAGAAAAATAACTAAACCGAGGAAATCACTGCCTCATCTAAAGGTCATACCTATAGGCGGTCTGAATGAAATCGGAAAAAACATGACGGTATTGGAATGTAATGACCAGATACTGATAATAGATTGCGGTCTAAGCTTTCCGGAAGACGAGATGTACGGTATAGACATTGTAATTCCCGATTTTTCTTATCTGATAGAAAATCAAAGCAAGATAGTGGGAATGATAATAACGCACGGACATGAAGACCACATAGGAGCTATACCGTATCTTCTGAAGAAGATTAAGCTTCCTATCTACGGAACAAGACTGACATTGGGTCTTGTAGAAAACAAGCTGAAAGAGCATAAGATAACCGGAGATCTGAGAACGATTGATGCCGGGGATAAAATCAAACTCGGATGCTTCAATATTGAAACAATCAGAACCACTCATTCTATAGCAGACGCCATTTGTCTTGCTATAGAAACTCCTGCCGGCATGGTGTTCCACTCCGGTGATTTTAAGATAGATTACACACCGATTGACGGTGAACCTATAGATTTTTGCAGATTGGCAGAAATAGGGAAAAAAGGTGTAACTCTAATGCTGTGCGACAGTACAAATGTACTAAGACCCGGATTTACAGCTTCTGAAAAAGTAGTTGGTGAAACAATAGAAAATATATTCAGAACGGCTGAAACAAGAATTATTATAGCCACATTCTCATCCAATGTGCACAGGGTTCAAAAAATAATCGAAAATGCAGTAAAAATGGGAAGAAAGGTAGCCATATCAGGAAGAAGCATGGAAAATGTCGTGGCTCTTGCCATAGAGCTTGGCTATCTTAACATACCTCCCGGAACTATAGTAGACCTTAAAACAATAAAGAACATCCCTGACGATAAACTGGTAATAATCACCACCGGCAGTCAGGGTGAACCGATGTCTGCATTATCAAGAATAGCTTCAGGCGAACATCGTTCCGTAAAGCTAAAAAAAGGAGACATGGTTGTTCTTTCATCTACTCCGGTTCCCGGTAATGAAAAAACTGTTTCAAATGTAGTAAATAAATTGTTTGAGAAGGGGGCTAATGTAATATATTCCGACATCGCTGATATCCATGTTTCGGGGCATGCATGCCAGGAAGAATTAAAGCTTCTTCATTCACTTATAAATCCTAAATTCTTTATGCCCGTACATGGAGAATACAGACATCTTATACGCCATGGTCAGCTGGCAGAGGGGCTTGGCATGAAAAAGGAGAATGTATTTATTTTAGATAACGGCGATATTCTTGATGTTACAAAGCGCAGCGCCCATATAGCCAAAGAAAAAATAGAAGCCGACGCAATTCTTGTAGATGGTTTAGGTGTTGGCGATGTGGGAAACATAGTCCTAAGAGACAGAAAGATGCTTTCCGAATCAGGCCTTATAATTGTGGTTGCCGCTATAGAAAAAGAAAGTCATATGGTGGTTTCCGGGCCTGATATAATTTCAAGAGGTTTTGTATATGTCAGAGAAAACGAAACTCTTATAGACGAAGCACGAAAGGTCGCAGAAGCTGCCCTCGAAAAATGTCAGGACAAAAATATAAAAGATTGGAACAATATGAAATCGCAGGTTAGGGACTCACTTGGAGCTTATATTTATGAAAAGACCAAACGCTCACCTATAATCCTGCCTATATTCTTGGAGGTTTAAAATGAATGTATATGATCAGGCTCATGGACTGGCGCAGGCTATAAAAGCGTCGGAAGAGTACAAACAGTACGATATGGTAAGACAGCAAGTTAAAGCCAATGCAGAGATAGATGCTATGATAAAGGATTTTCAGGCAAAGCAGTTTGAAATGCAGGCTAAACAGATGACGGGACAGCAGATGACTCAGGAAGATGTTGAAAGCATACAGCAGCTTTATGGAATTATGCTTAAAGATCCTCTGTCTGCTCACTATGTTGAAGCAGAAATGCGATTTTCTCTGATGATGAAAGATGTATACGAAATCTTAGGAGAAGCTACGGGAATGGGGGATATCCTTGGATAATACGGTTAAAACACCAGAAGAACTTCTTCTGATAATGAAAGCAGAGGCCATGGGAGACGCAGCATTTGAACATATGCTCGACTTTATCAAGCCTGGAATGACAGAAATTCAGGTAGCCGAAGAAATAGAAAGAGTCCTTTTATCAATGGGAGCAGAGTGTCTTTCTTTCGATACGATTGCTGTATCGGGAGTTAATTCCAATCAGCCTCATGGTGTGCCATCAGAAAAGAAATTGATAGAAGGTGAATTCTTAACAATGGACTTGGGAGCACTATACAAAGGCTACTGCGGTGATATGACCAGAACAATAGCAATAGGATATGCTACAGATGAAATGAAACAAATCTACGATATTGTTCTAAAAGCACAGCTGTCAGGTCTTGCGACAATTAAAGCCGGTGTTTCGTGCAGTGATGTTGATAAGGCTTCAAGAAGTATAATCGAAGAAGCAGGCTATGGAGAATTCTATATTCACGGAACAGGCCATGGAGTAGGTGTTTTGGTACATGAACCGCCTACTTTAAATGCAAGAAGCAATGAAATATTGCAGGAAAACCAAGCCGTTACAGTAGAACCGGGCATATACCTTCCGGAAAAATTCGGTGTTCGCATAGAGGACTTGGCAATCGTAACGAATTTTGGTATAATAAATTGTACTAAGTCAAAAAAGGACTTAATCATAATCTGATAATAATAAAAGCTATTTTGTTAAGAATGGAGAGATAATATGATTTACGCAAGTGATTTTAGAAAAGGTATTACTTTTGAAATTAACGGAGAGCCTCACGTTGTTTTGGACTTTCAGCATGTAAAACCGGGTAAAGGCGCTGCCTTTGTAAGAACAAAATACAGAAACATACTTACCGGAGCAACAAGAGAAGAAGCCTTTAACCCTGATGACAAATTTCCTAAAGCTCACATAGATACAAAAGTTATGCAGTATCTTTACAATGACGGAGAGCTCTATTACTTCATGGATCAGGAAACTTACGAACAGGTTCCCCTTATGTACGAGCAGGTTGAAGATGCTATGAGATTCTTAAGAGAAAATGACGAAGCAACCATCAAATTCTATAAAGGAAACGCTTTCCTTGTAGAAGCTCCTAACTTTGTAGACCTTAAGGTAATAGAAACGGAACCGGGCGTTAAAGGAAACACGGCAACAAATGTTACAAAGGCTGCTACAGTTGAAACAGGTGCAGTTATTCAGGTTCCTATTTTTATAGAAGAAGGTGAAGTTATTCAGATTGATACAAGAACAGGAGAATATCTCGGTCGTTCAAAATAAAAATACCATTGACAAGCGGGGCGATTCTTCGTCCCGCATTTGTTGATTTTAACCTAAGCATAAACGACGAGGTAACAGATGATAAATTCGGAATTCATAAAAAACAACAAAAAAGCTGCAATAGCAATCATAGCAGCAGCAATTGCAATACTTATTCTTGCAGTGGGATTTACTGTATACAGCAGTGGCCTTGGTCCTGCAGATAAGACAGATGATGAGCCTATCACGGTAAATATTCCGCAAGGAAGCGGAGCCATGAACATAATTGATATTCTCAATGAAAACGGATTGATTAAAAATCTTACCATGGCTAAAATACATATGAAAATAGGCGGATATGATTCCCTGCAGGCCAACACATACATATTTTCCAAAGATATGGGGCTGAAAGAAATCTTAAAGGCCATAGATACAGGGGATTTCAACTACCTTTCCAAAAACCAGTTTACGCTGGTAGAGGGTTCTACGCTGCCTCAGTATGCTGCTGCCATCGCAGAGAAACTTCCGTTTACTGAAGAAGAGATACTATCTGTATGGAACGACAAGACTTATCTAAGCAATTTGATTGATAAATACTGGTTTTTAACTGATGAAATACTTCAAAACGGAATAATGTATCCTCTTGAAGGTTATCTTTATCCCGAAACATATATCATCACTGATGAAAATGCAACAATAGAAGAGATTACAGATATAATACTTACTATGACTGATTCCAAACTTTCAGACAGAAGAGAGGACATAAAAAAGAGCGGCAGAACCATACACGAATTTTTATCTCTTACCTCTGTAGTTGAAACGGAATCTCTATTTAAAAAAGACAGACCGATAATTGCCGGAGTATTTATAAACAGATTAAACGAAGGTATGCCGCTGCAAAGTGATATTACTGTGCTTTACGCTCTTCAAGAAAAAAGAGTAGATGTCACTTATAAAGATATCGAGGTGGAATCAAAGTACAATACTTACAAATACACCGGTCTGCCGGTAGGCCCTGTATGTTCGCCTTCTGCACCGGCGATGGATGATGTGCTTAATTACGAAAAGTCAGACTATCTGTTTTTCTTTGCAAAAGAGGACGGAGAAGTGATATACTCAAAAACCTTTGAAGAACATCAGAAAGCCGTCGATGAAAATATGTGGTACTGATATGAATATTACAAATGACAGTGTTACTAAATATATAAATGGATTTTATACGCCTATTGATGACAATCTTTCGGAGCTTAGAATAAAAGCAGAGGATGCGCATGTTCCTATCATTCTTAAAGAAACCGAAAGCTTTTTAGGATTTGTTATCAGGCTTTTACAACCGGCAAAAATCCTTGAAATAGGTACTGCGGTAGGGTATTCTTCATCGTTTTTCGCCAAGCTGGGGGCAGATGTCATATCTGTAGAAAAAGATGAAACTGTTGCAAAGCAAGCAAAGCTCAACATAGAATCCCTTGGTCTTTCAGACAAAATACAGATATTTACCGGTGACGGTGAAGAAGTAATAAAAAGTTTATCAAAAGATTTATGTGATTTCGACATGGTATTTATAGATGCGGCTAAAAGTCACTATAAGAGATTTTTTGACGCATCACTTCCTCTCTGCAAAGACGGAGCCGTCATAATATCCGATAATGTTCTTTTAAAGGCTGCAACAGCCTCAGATGAATTCGACCCTAACGGCCGGTTCAAAACAAATATAAAAAAAATGCGCCAATATCTCAGATATATTTCAGATCACCCTCAGCTTGATACTGTTATTATTTCATGCGGAGACGGATTGGCGCTGAGCAGGTACAGAAAATGATAAAACCCGAATTGTTGGCCCCGGCAGGGGATTTGGAAAAACTTAAAATTGCCGTAATGTACGGAGCAGATGCCGTATATTTCGGCGGAGAAAGTTTTTCGCTCCGTGCAGGAGCCGGAAACTTCACGCTTGAAGAGATGAAAGAGGGCATAGCCTTTGCCCACGAGCATAATGTCAAATGTCATATGACTTTGAATATTTTTGCACATAATGAAGATATTGGTCCGTTTACGGAATATCTCAAAAGTGTAAAAGATATAGGCATAGACGCATTTATTGCAGCAGACCCTGGAGTCATATCCATGATACAGGAAATAATCCCCGATGCAGAAATTCACTTAAGTACGCAGGCGAATATGACAAACTACAGAACTGCAAAATTCTGGTACGATCAGGGGATTCGCCGTCTTGTTCTTGCAAGAGAGCTGACTCTTGATGAAATAAAAGAAGTGAGAAACAACATTCCAAAAGATATGGAAGTAGAAACATTTGTACACGGTGCTATGTGCATATCATATTCAGGAAGGTGTCTTTTAAGCAACTTTATGATAGAAAGAGATGCAAACAGAGGAATGTGCGCCCACCCTTGCAGGTGGAAGTATGCTTTAGTTGAGCAAAAACGCCCGGGAGAATATTTCCCTGTGGAGGAAGATGACAGAGGCACATACATAATGAATTCAAAAGACTTATGTATGATTGAACATATTCCGCAGCTCGTAGATGCCGGCATATCATCTTTCAAAATAGAAGGCAGAATGAAAAGCGTATTTTATGTGGCATCGGTAGTATCGGCTTACAGAAAAGCCATAGATGCTTATTGCAGCGACCCGGCTTCTTATGAATTTAACCCCCGGTGGTTTGAAGACATGTGCAAGGCAAGTCACCGTGAATTTACGACAGGATTTTATTTCCATAAACCGGACAATCTTGATCAAAACTACAGAACCAGCGAGTATACAAGAGATTACTCTTTTGTCGGAATGGTAAAAAGCTATGACTCCGAAACAGGATATGCTGTAGTCGAGCAAAGAAACAAAATGGTTATCGGAGATAAAATCGAAATCTTCGGTCCCGGTCTCGACTCATTTGAACAGGAACTTAAAGAAATGTATGATGAGAACGGAGACCCGATAGAGTCAGCGCCTCATCCGCAGCAAATACTTAAAATAAAGGTGGATAAGCCAGTAAAACCATTCTTCATGTTCAGAAAAAGAAAGGAAACAAAATAATATGTTAACAGAACCCGACAGTTTACCTGTGCGATTATGTCTAATAATAACTTTCATAGCAATACACGGATTTTTTACGGCTGTCAATACTGCCATGGTATCCTCAAACCGCATTATAGAAAAGTATCAGGCCGCAATCAGGCTTGTACAGGTTATATCATGTATAGCCGGAGCTTGGCTGTCCCTGTTTGACTGGAAAACAGCAACAGTATATGTAATTCTTTTCACTGTATTTGCCCAGTATTTTCCTCATAAAATAGGGTTACAACACGATGAAGGCATAACAAATAAGCTTTTTAGATTTATAGAAGCATTATCGGCAGTTCTGAGACCGATTACTGCAATACTTATGCTTATTGCCAATACTTTTCTGAAACTGTTTAAGCAGAAAACACATGTAGAAGATGAAGCCTTTTCAGAAGAAGAAGTCATGTCAATGCTTAAGGTGGGTCGTGAATCCGGAGTGCTTAAAGAAGAGGGCACCAAGATGATAAATTCAATCTTTGCCTTTGATGATAAGCTGGCATACGAAATAATGACGCCGAGAACAGATGTATTTCTGATAGATATAGAAGATTCACCGGAAGAATATCTTGACGAACTGATGAAACTCCGATATTCCAGAATACCTGTGTGCAAAGGCGACAGCGATAACATAATAGGAATACTGCATATAAAAGACTATTTGATAAAGGCTCGTGAGACAAGTTTTGAAAATGTGGATATAGAGGGGATCCTCAGAAAGGCTTACTTTGTTCCCGATACTAAGAATATAGATTCACTTTTCTTTGAATTGCAGATGTCAAAACAGCAAATAGCCGTACTCATAGACGAATACGGCGGATTCAGCGGTATAGTTACCATGGAAGACATAATAGAACAGGTCATGGGTGATATAGACGACGAATATGATGAAGAAGAGGAAATCATAGATAAAATTGACGATAACACTTATCTGGTAGACGGTGATGTGGATTTAGATGACCTTGATGAAGAAATAGGTATAGATTTAAAATCAGATACCAGTGAAACAATCGGTGGATTTTTGATTGATATTTTGGGAGAAATTCCTGACGAAAGAGATATGGGCAGAATAATTGAATTTGAAGATTACAAGTTCAAGATAATGTCCGTCAAAGAAAGAAGAATAGAGCGTGTTAAAATCTATATGCTTGATAAAAAAAAGATTAATTGATTTTCAATGCTCTGTTTGATAAAATTATACTAATGTACTTGAGTGTCCTTACATAGGACAAAATGGATGTATTTTATTTTTTGAGAGGTACTAATATGAGTGAAAAAGTATGTAACTGCAATTGTGCCGAAAACAGAAAGGAACAGTTTAAAGAACTGCAGCCTGTTTTAGACCAGTATGCAAAGGTGCCGGGTAGCTTGATAACTATCCTGCAAAAAGCTCAGGATATTTACGGTTATCTTTCCATAGATACCATAAATTACATATCCGACGCTACAGGTATCAAACCTGCTAAAATTTACGGAGTAGCCACTTTCTATGCACAGTTCAGATTGCAGCCTATAGGCAAATATCTTGT
Source organism: uncultured Eubacteriales bacterium (assembly GCA_900542295.1). Classification (GTDB taxonomy): domain Bacteria; phylum Bacillota; class Clostridia; order Peptostreptococcales; family Anaerovoracaceae; genus Fimisoma. Next base: position 43,236 of record UQNJ01000001.1, read on the forward strand.
AATGCTTTGCCAGGGTACTGCATGTCATGTAAACGGTTCTGAAATGATAGAAGAAGCCGTATGTGAACACCTGAACATAAAAGACGGAGAAACTACAGAAGACGGACTCTTTACTCTTAACAATGTTGCTTGTCTGGGTTGTTGCTCACTGGCTCCTGTTATGATGATCAAGAGCGCTGACGGGGATGAAACTTACGGAAGCCTGACAAAGGACAAGGTTAAGCAGATCCTTGATGAAATAAGAGAAAGAGCATAGGAGGTAAGAAGCATGAGAGTAGTAGTAGGACAAGGCAGCTGCGGTATAGCATCAGGCGCTAAAAAGACCGCTGCCGAATTTGAAAAACAGATTGCGGACAAAAACCTCGGCATAAATGTTGAGACTACAGGATGTGTAGGAACTTGCTATTTAGAACCTATCGTTGATGTATATGACGACGACGGTAAGATGACAAGATATGTCAAAGTACAGCCTGCCGATGTAGAAGAAATAGTTGAAAGCCATCTGATAAACAAGACAGTTGCGGAAGACAAGTCCATTTCAAAAGAAGATGAACAGTTCGTAGCTAAGCAGCAGAGAGTAGTTTTGAGAAACTGCGGAGTTATAAATCCGGAAGATATTAACGACTACATCGCTGTAGACGGATATAAGGCAATTGAAAAGGTTCTTACATCCATGAAGCCTGAAGATGTAATAGAAGAAATTAAGGTTTCCGGCCTCAGAGGAAGAGGTGGTGCGGGATTCCCGACTTGGTTCAAATGGAATGCCGCAAAGCAGAGTCCCGGAACTGAAAAATATCTGGTATGTAATGCCGACGAAGGAGACCCGGGTGCTTTCATGGACCGTTCCGTTCTTGAAGGAGACCCTCATTCTCTAATCGAAGGTATGATAATCGGCGGATACGCAATGGGAGCTTCTCAGGGCGTTATATACTGCCGTGCCGAATATCCTCTTGCTATCAAGAGACTTGAAATAGCTATGGCTCAAGCGAGAGAAAAAGGATATCTGGGAAAAAATATATTCAACAGCGGATTTGATTTTGATATCTATATCAAGGCAGGTGCGGGAGCATTCGTATGCGGTGAAGAAACTGCTCTTATCGCTTCACTTGAGGGTGAAAGAGGTATGCCGAGACTTAAACCTCCTTTCCCTGCTGCAAAAGGATTCTGGCAGAAGCCTACAGATATCAACAATGTTGAAACACTGGCAAATGTACCTTGGATCATATATAACGGCGGTGAAGCTTTCGGTTCAATGGGAACTGAAAAGAGTAAGGGTACAAAAGTATTCGCTTTAGCAGGTAAGATTAAGAAAGGCGGACTTGTTGAAGTTCCGATGGGTCTTACTCTTAAAGATGTAATCTTCGGTATCGGCGGCGGCATTAAGAATGACAGAAAATTCAAAGCCGTACAGATGGGAGGACCTTCCGGCGGATGTATTCCGGCAGAACTTATAGATACTCCTGTAACTTATGAAGATATAAATAAGACAGGCGCTATCGTAGGTTCCGGCGGTATGATAGTTATGGACGAAGACACTTGCATGGTAGACATGGCAAGATACTTCCTCAACTTTACTCGTGATGAATCATGCGGTAAATGTAACTACTGCCGTATAGGTACCAAGAGAATGCTTGAGATATTAGAAAGAATAACAAGAGGAGAAGGACAGGACGGCGACATAGAAAAGCTTGAAGAACTGGCTATGAAAATAAAAGACGGTTCTCTCTGCGGTCTGGGACAGACTGCTCCTAACCCTGTTCTGACTACTCTGAAATACTTCAGAAACGAATATGAAGACCATATCTACAATCATAAGTGTACTGCCGGTTCATGTAAAGCCCTGGTTACTTACACCATCACAGATAAGTGTACAGGATGTACAGCTTGTTCCAGAAAGTGCCCTGTAGGCGCAATTACAGGAACAGTAAAGAATCAGCATGTAATCGACAAAGATAAGTGTATCAAGTGCGGTAAGTGTCTTGAAACATGTAGATTTGGCGCAATAGAAAAGAAATAGGGGAGGAGGAAAAAATATGAACAAGTTCAGACTTAATATAAACGGCAAAGAAGTAACAGGCGTTGCCGGTCAGACCATTCTGGAAGTTGCAAGAGAAAACGACATTTTTATTCCTACTCTGTGCTATGACGAAAGAACCAAAATTTACGGTTCCTGCGGACTGTGTATGTGCGAAGTTGAAGGAAATCCTAAACTTTGCAAAGCTTGTGCAACAGAAATCGCACCGGGAATGGTTATCAGAACAAATACAGAAAGAGTAATTGAGTCCAGAAAAACCAATCTGGAACTGCTTCTTTCAAATCATACGGGAGATTGCAGACCTCCTTGCGTACTGGCTTGTCCGGGACAGACAGACTGTCAGGGATATGTTGGATTGATTGCCAACGGAGAATATGAAAAAGCTTTAGAATTGATAAAGGATAAAATTCCGCTTCCTGCATCACTGGGAAGAGTTTGTCCTCATCCATGTGAAGAAGCATGCAGAAGAGGTCTTGTAGACGAACCTGTTTCAATTCAGCAGCTCAAGAGATTTGCAGCAGATGTGGACCTTGAGGGAGATGTATTCGTTCCTGAATGTGAAGAAGCAACAGGCAAGAGCGTTGCTGTCATCGGCGGAGGTCCTATGGGATTATCAGCTGCTTACTTCTTAAGACAGATGGGACATGATGTTACTATATTTGAATCAATGCCTAATGCAGGAGGTATGCTCAGATACGGAATTCCTGAATACAGACTTCCAAAAGCTGTTTTAGATGAAGAAATTGCAACTATCGAAAGCATGGGTGTTGAAATAATCACCAATACTAAAGTAGGGGCAGACATACCTTTTGAAACTATCAGAAGCGATTACGACGCTGTTCTCCTTGGTATCGGAGCTTGGGTATCCACAGGTGTGGGATGCAAGGGTGAAGATGCAGAAGGTGTTATCGGCGGTATCGATTTCCTCAGAAGAGTAGTAAGAAATGAAGAAATCGGAATGGGCAAAAAAGTTGCCATAGTCGGCGGAGGAAACACCGCTATGGACGCATGCAGAACTGCTGTAAGACTGGGTGCAGACGAGGTTTACAACATCTACAGAAGAACTAAGGATGAAATGCCTGCCGACATGGTAGAAATCGAAGAAGCCGAGGAAGAAGGCGTAATCTTCAAAAACCTTACAAACCCTATAGAAGTAATCAAAGATGAAAACGGTCATGTAAAACAAGTTGTTCTTCAAGTTATGGAGCTTGGCGAGCCTGATGCCTCCGGCAGAAGAAAACCTGTCCCTGTTGAAGGAAAAACTGAAACTCTTGATATAGATACCATGATTCTTGCCATAGGTCAGGCAGTAGATGCTACAATGTTTGACTGCGATAAGACAAGAAAGAATGCTATAGCATATGACCCTGACACATTTATGACCAGCATTCCGGGCGTATTTGCAGGCGGAGACTGCGGTAATGATAAAATTTCAATCGCTATCGAAGCTATCTCTGATGCAAGAAAAGCAGCTGACAGCATAGACGCATACCTTTACGGAGAAGTTCTCAAATACGAAAAGCCTTATGTAGTAGAAAGAGATGATATTACAGAAAAGACTTTTGAAGACAGAGAAAGAATGTGCAGACCTGAAATTCCGCAGCTTTCTCCTGAAGAAAGAAAAGATAATTTCAGCGAAGTTATTCCTTGCGGATTCACAGAAGAACAGGCTGTTGCAGAAGCCTCAAGATGTCTTGAATGCGGATGTCACGACTACTTTGAATGTAAACTGATTGATTTTGCAAACCAGTATGATGTTCATCCGGAAAGATTCGCAGGCGAAAAGAATGCTATAGAATTTGAAGATAATCATCCGTTTATCGTTCGTGACCCTAACAAGTGTATACTCTGCGGACTTTGCGTAAGAGTATGCGACGAAGTTATGGGAGTAGGTGCTTTAGGCCTTGTACACAGAGGTTTCGATACTGTAGTTAAGCCTAATATGGAAAAACCTCTTATCGAATCAGGATGTATATCCTGCGGTCAGTGCGTAAGCGTATGTCCTACAGGAGCTCTTCAGGAAAGAACTACAATGATAAAGGAAACTCCTGTGGAAACAGAAGTAACCGATACAACATGCTCTTACTGTTCAGTAGGATGCAGCCTCAAGCTGGAATCATGCGGAGATATGCTTATCAAGGCTAACCCTGACAAAGAAGGTGCAGTAAACAAAGGTCTCATTTGCGGTAAGGGTAAGTGGGGATTTGACTGCTCAATGTTAGAAGATAAGCTTGAAGATCCGCTTGTTAAGGAAGACGGAAACTTCAGAGAAGCTGATTATCATGAGGCACTCGTTCTGATTGCCAAGAGATGTCAGTCCATCGCTGCCAAATACGGAAAAGACTCCGTTGCTGTAGCGGTTTCCGACAGATACACAAACGAAGAAGCTTATGCTGTTAAGATGATGGCAGAAGCTATGGGAGCAAAGGTTCTCTGTATGAACAACAGAGAAAGCGGTCTCAAAGCTGTAACAGGTCTTGACGCTTCACCTAACACTATAGATGAACTGCTTTCAACCAACTTAATTCTTAAAGTAGGCTTTGAAGATGCAAAATCAAGAGTAATAGCGCTCAAGATTAAGCAGGCAGAAGAAGCAGGAGCTAAAGTAGTAACTCTTTGCAACGGTGAAAACAGCCTCGGTTTCCTCAAAGAAATCGCAAAAGCTATTATAGACAGTGGAAAGGCTAAAAAAGTTTCAGGATACGACGAATTTGCAGCATCTCTTGACAATGTTGAGGTAAGCGATGAAGCTAAGGCTATCGCAGACCAGTATCTGGCAGTCAAAAAGGCTATGATAGTTTACCAGCAGAACTTCCTGACTGTAGACGGTGCTAAATTAGTTGCAGATATCGCAATGCTTTCCGGTCATATCGGAACTCCAAGAGACGGTATACTGCAAGTTAAGGCAAAGAACAATTCACAAGGTCTCATCGACATGGGAATCACCGCAGGCAGTGAAGCTCTTGAAGGAGTCAAGGCTCTCGTAGTATTCGGTGAAAACGCAGACATCGACACTGAGTCTCTTGAATTCTTAGCAGTATGTGATACTCACATGACTGAACTTGGTGCTAAGGCCAATGTAGTAATTCCGGGAACAGGTTTTGCTTCAGTTAACGGTACTTTCACCAATACAGAAAGAAGAATGCAGCTTGTACAGGCAGCTATCGACGAAGATATCCTGTTCAGCAACTGGGAAGTTGCAGCTGAAATCGCTCATATATTTGAAGTTGATTTTGCATGGGACGGAACAGACGATATATCTGACGAAATGTGCGACACTGTAGACGCATATAAATATGCTCAGATAGGTGAAGTTTTGGGCGGAGTGCTCAAACCTTCAGAAGATGCTGCATTAGTTGCAGTAGCTGATGGTCCTGTAGTAGACGAACTACCTTGCACAGACAGCCTGATGCAGGTTATCTCAATGAGATTGCCTAAACCGGCTAATCCAACAGCATAAATTTTAAAAACACATATAAAGCGTCTCTTATCTACAGGAGGCGCTTTTATCTATTTAATTATACAATGTGAGAAAGGAAGCGTATTATGAAGCCGAGGAATTTATTGGATATACTTGCTGTAGCTGAAAGACTTAAGGATACTCTGCGCCATTGTTATACATCTAAAGGAAGACACGAGAGCGTCGCCGAGCATAGCTGGATGATGACTTTAATGGCTTTTTTTATGAGAGACCAATTTCCCGAAGCCGATATGGATAAAGTAATACGAATGTGTATTATACACGATTTGGGAGAGTGCTTCACAGGCGACATACCAACATTTGACAAAAATAAAGAGGATGAAAAAACAGAAGAACAACTTCTTAAACAGTGGGTAGATTCTCTTCCGGAAGAATATAGCCAAGAGTTGAGACAGCTTTACAGCGAAATGGAGCTTAGGGAAAGCAGAGAAGCCAAGATATACAAAGCCATAGACTCTCTGGAGGCTCTTATACAGCATAACTTTTCGGATATTTCAACATGGATTCCAAAAGAATACAGCCTCAATATGACTTATGCCGATGACAAGGTGGAATTTTCAGATTATCTCAAGGAGCTTCGCAACGAAATAAGAGAGGATACAATCTTAAAGATAGATGAGGTAAAAGAAAGATAAATTTTTATCAATTTAGCTTGACTTAATATAATTTTTTCTGTATAATCAAAATAAAGATATTGTTAAGATTATCAAAAGGTGTATGGTATGAGGGGAATACGACAGCACGATACGAGAGACTGCGGAGCGGCGTGTTTAGCTACGATACTCAGACATTACAGATCGTTTGTTCCAATGGTTAAAATAAGAGAACAAATGCATGTAGATAAGAACGGCGCAAGTATGTTTGCGTTATGTTCAAGTGCAGAACATTTCGGACTGTCAGCTTCCGGATTTAACGGGACTTTAAACGAAATAATAAAAGAGGTAACCGATGGCAACCTGCACCTTCCTTTGATTGCTCATATTCTGACAGAAGATAGGCTTCTTCATTATGTTGTAATTAAAAAAATAAACGATAAATATTTGTATTTATTTGATCCGGCAAAGGGTAACCGCAAGTACAAAACTTGTGAGTTTGAAGAGCTTTTTACCGGATTTTTTGTTGTTCTTACACCTAAAGAAGATTTTATTCCGGAAAAGAGAACACTTATTATAAAAACTTTTACCATTCGGCTAAAGAGCTGAAATCATAAACTTTTCAAGAGATAGTCGTTACACTTAACTAATTTATGTATGCCCCGCTTTAATATATAAAGAAATTTTACAAGGAGGATATATGAAAACCATTAAGTATATTATGCTGCTGCTTCTTGCCACGGCCATATTATGTGGCTGTGAGTCGCAGTCAAAAAAGCAGAATGATTTTAGCGGAACTATGGAAAATATAGAATACCCGACGGAACATGGGCAAATTATTGACATTATGTATACGGAAAATGAAGACATATACATCTCCATGAAAAGCCCTGATACAGAGCCAAGCAAATCAATAGCTTCAGTATGGAAGAAACCCGTAGATGACGATGGATGGACGCAAGTTTACATGCAAGAATTCATTTCAGATGAAGAAGATAAAACGGTGGGAGGATACATCTATTTTATGGACAAAGGAGCCGTAATTGAAGAAATGTTCTTCGGCGAGACTGATATAAGTGTCAACAGATATTATACCAATACATTTGGCACTAAAGAATTAGAGATACTTCCATTACAAGAGCAAATAGGATTTGTATACTATATGGATTCCTTGACTGAAGACAAAGTTGTAATGGAAGATAGCAATACATCTACAGTAAAGATATTAAATTTAAACAATAATACCATTAAAGAACTGACCGAAATTGATACTTGTTTCTTTGCCTATTATGACGGACGATATGTTTATATGGCGCATACCGAACCTTTTGAGCTTTCGGAAGAAGATGAAAAGGATCTGCAAAGCGGTTCGATTACTGATAATCCGTCAAAATATGCAAGGGGAACCATATATGATACAGAGAACGAAAGCTTTAAACAATCAGATGTCCTTACAGAGGCATCAGTTTTACTGTTTGAAAAATGGAAAGGCGGTAAAATTAACAACTACAATTTAAAGCCTGCATTTTGTAAGGACATTTACTCTGACTCAGAAGTATATTATGTCGCACATAATGATGGAATATACCGAGTAGACGAAAAGGAGAGAAAACTGATATATTCTGATGAGGAATGGGATAACGCAAAAAGCAGTATTGACCTGATTATGCCTACACCGGCAGGAGATATATACATATACGCTTCCATATTTGACAAGAAGTCACGCTCCTATACTGAAAAACTCATGAAAATAACACCTTGAATTATGAACAGAAGAATATTATTACTCGTAATTTTAATATCTGTGCTTTTAACCGGCTGTAATAATGGGAGAGAAGAAAACGGTCTTGTTGCCATCAACATACCATTACCATATCAAGAGGGTTATGTCCAGGATATGAAAATAACTGAGGATGGTAACCTAACTCTTGCCATGTACGAAACAATGAACGGCGGAAAAAAAGCAAAAGCTACAGTGTGGCAGACAAGTGATGACGGTGAAAACTGGGAGCAGTTATATGAAGAGTACTTTGAACCAAACAATCTTAACGACAAAACTGTAGAAATATTGATGTATTTTGCAGGAGACGGCTTAATTATTACAAAACACGATTATATCGGAGATAGCTTGGAAGTCGCTTCTGAAGAAGCCTATTATATCGACGAGTTTAATAATGGGAGCAGAAAGCTTTCCGTTTCAAACTCCATCAAAGACTTCGGAGGCCGGCTTATATATAATAATAACGGTATATATATAAATATATACAATGAAGAAGACGGACAAAAAATCGTGCGCTTAGATCCTGACAAAGAAACTTTAACAGACACAGGAATTGTTGGTAAAGATGAATACGAGTATGTATATTATATGAGTTCTGGCGGAGATCATATCTATTGTATCTGTTCTGTGGCATATGAGGGTACAAAAGAGGAAAAAGAGGGAACGGTTCCTGTTGATACATCAAAATATATAAAGGGTCGGATATACAATACAACTACAGGAGAAATAAGTGAATCAGAGCTTCTTAATAAAGCGGCTGTCTTGTTTTATGAAAAATGGGAGGGCGAAAACCAATATTCCTATACTTATATGCCTGTGTTTTGTTCCAATATAAGTTCTGAGGAAGAGTTGTATTTGTTAGCTCATAATGATGGTGTTTACATAATTGATTCTGATGAGACAAAACTTCTTTACAAAGACGAAAATTGGAAAGGCAGCAGCAATGAAGTTTAGGATATTTTAATGACTCCTGACGGAGATATATATGTACATGTTTATTTTGATAATTATGCTGAAGCCCGGTTGATTAAAATATCAGATTGATTTACAGAAAGAGTTACAAAAGGAGACGGCCAATGACTACCAATAAGACGGTAAAATATTTTATAGCGGCAAGCCTCATAGGAACCGGTGTTTTTCTACTGCTTCCGTATGCTTATGTCGTCGTGAACTCCTTTATAAAGACGGGAAGCGGCAGCTTTGCGGGCCTTGATAATTATGCGGCGGTTCTTAACAGTGAGGCTTTTATGACCGCCATGGGCAACACGGCGCTATTCATGGCAGTCAGCGTACCGGTCATCCTTGTACTGTCACTCCTTATTTCAGTATACATCTATGAGAATCCGCGTCTGGCAGGCTGCCTAAAAACAAGCTTTCTGATTCCTATGGCTATCCCTGTCACTTCCGTAGTCCTGATGTGGCGGTTTCTGTTCGACGATAACGGCATAATAAACGGTATTCTCAATGGCTGCGGTATGGATACGGTAAACTGGATGAACACCGAAGCGGCTTTCTGGATATTGGTTCTCAGCTATGTCTGGAAAAACCTTGGGTACAACATAATCCTATGGCTGGCTGCTCTTTCGGCCATAGATCCCGGCATAGGCGAGGCAGCCAGAATAGACGGAGCCGGCGGATGGCAGCGGCTGACGAGAGTAACATTACCTGCCGCTAAAAACGGAGCTTTCGTCATAATCGTGCTGGCGGCGCTTAGCTCTTTCAAGGTGTTCAGAGAAGCATATCTCGTGGCAGGAGAATATCCCCACGACAGCATTTACATGGTACAGCACATATTCAACAACTGGTTCAGAAACCTCGAAATAGATAAGCTGGCAGCAGGAGCGGTGATAAATTCGCTTATCTTGATTGTTCTCGTGTTGCTTTTGCAAAGATTTTGGGAAAGGCAGGGTGATGACAGATGAAAAAGAAAATTATATTCACTCTGCTTGCTGTTTTAGGTTTTGCGGTATGCTATCCGGCACTGTTTATCTTGATAGGCTCGCTGATGAGCGAGGGGGAGCTTCAGAATAATCTTTCGGCCATAATAAATGACCGTGCCGGCATATATGCCCGGTGGGCGCTTCTGCCGGAAGACATGACATTGGAGGGCTATAAAGATTTGTTTCTGTATGAGCCGGGATTTTTTGTTCTGTTCTGGAATTCCATCAAGATATGCACAGGAGTCCTTGCAGGACATGCAATATTCGCAGTACCCTGTGCCTACGGCTTTGCCATGTACGAATTCAGATTCAAAAAAACATTGTTTACAATATACATCATATTCATGATGATGCCGTTTCAGGTGCTGATGCTGCCCGAATATATGGTTCTAAAAAACCTCGGTCTCATAAACACGCTGTGGGCTATCATATTGCCGGGAGCATTTTCGACCTTTCCGGTGTTCATAATGTATAACTTTTTCAAGGGAATTCCCAAATCCGTAATTGAAGCCGCAAGAATGGACGGGGCAGGAGAATTTACCGTATTCTTGAAAATAGGAGTTCCTGCCGGAGCTTCCGGCATAGCAGCTTCTATGGTCTTGCAGTTTCTGGAGTATTGGAATGCAGTGGAACAACCTATGGTTTTTCTCGCCAAAGAAGAAACATGGCCGCTGTCTTTGTATCTTCCGTCTGCCGACATGGAAAGCCTGTCCGTATCTCTGGCGGCCGCATTCATATCGCTTGTGCCTTCACTTCTGATATTCAGGCTTGGGCAAGACTCGCTGGAAGCAGGGATTTCGGCTACAACTTTCAAGAGATAGGAGACGCATCATGGAAAAGAAAATACTAACCGCCATAACGATTGTCTTCTTCATTGTGATGCTAGCCTTTACATTTATATCACGCAAGACTGCTGTCGAACTGCTTCCACAAGTAGAAGCGGTTTACGCAGAAGACGGCATTACCTTTCCGGCGACTGCCGTCTACACAGACCAGTGGGGCAACAGCTTCGTATATGCTATTATGGAAGAAAAAAGCATACTCGGTACGGTAGAGGTCGCCCATAAAATCAATGTAGAAATACGAGAAGAACGGGGAGAGGAAATTACATGCGATGGGGCCGAGAACACATCTCATCTGCCGTATATAAAAGATGTGTCTGTCGGCATAAGCGATGGAGACAGGGTAAGGAGGGCAGACGATGGCAGAGCTTAAAATATTGAATCTGAGAAAAGAATACGAAAAGGGTAAAACAGCGGTAGAGGACTTCACTCTTACTATACCGGATGGAGAACTGGCGGTCATAGTAGGGCCGTCAGGCTGCGGAAAGTCTACCACCCTAAGAATGATAGCTGGGCTAATCCCGGCGACTTCCGGCAGTATAATACTGGACGGCAGGGAGATAAGCAAGGTAAGCACAAGAGACAGAGACATTGCGATGGTTTTTCAGAACTACGCTCTCTATGAAAATATGACCGTCTTTGGAAACATTGCCTTTCCCCTTAAAATACGCAAGGAAGAAAAGGAACAGATAATAGAAAAGGTGACCGGTATATCTAAAATACTCAAAATAGAAGATTTGCTGGACAGAAGACCCAAGACTCTTTCGGGAGGTGAAAAGCAGCGTGTCGCCATGGGTAGAGCGCTGGTGAGAAACCCAAAGCTGTTTCTGATGGACGAACCGCTTTCCAATCTGGACGCTCGACTTAAGACGGAGCTTAGGGAAGAAATAAAGAGGATACAAAGAAAACTGGGAACGACTACGATTTATGTAACCCACGATCAGGAAGAGGCCATGAGCATCGCCGATACGATAATCGTCATGGCTGATGGAAGAATAAAGCAAGTGGGAACACCGACAGAAATATATGAGAATCCTGTAGATCCGTCGGTGGCAGGTTTCTTCGGACAACCGGCAATGAATATCTGGAGCGAGTCCGGGCAAACGCTGGGTATAAGGCCTGAGGATATTATAATTTCAGATTACGAAAAAGACGGAGTCCCCGGAATAGTGAATGAACAGTATTACAGCGGCGACCGCTGGATAATAAAGGTTGAGACGGAGAAAACGCTGATGACTGCCTTTAGCCCGTCGCCTTTACAGGAAAAAAATAAGCTTTGGCTCAAATTACCCGATGATAAACTTCACCGATGGGAGGTGTAATATAATGAAGAAAATAATTACATTGTTTATGACATTCATTCTTATTACAGGGCTGACAGGCTGCGGCCGAGATGACTCCGAAACCGAGAGTTCCGGCAGAGAAGCGTCGGAAATAAAGCTGCCGAAAGAAATCGACTACATTACCGATATGAAAGTGGATGAGAACGGCTATATCACGCTGGCAGCATATGAGAGAAAGGGAGATTACAATGGTGTAATCAGCATTTCAAAAACTAAGGACGATGGAGAGTCGTGGGAGACTCTGTACCAACGAGAAGTCTCGATTAAAAAAAGAGAAAATCACTTTACTGAGGCATATCTGTACTTTGGAGATTCAGGAGTTTTCTTTGAAGTGGGTGACTGGGACAGTGAAGATTTGAGAAATTCCGTTAGAAAGCGTTATTATCTGAGAGACTTTGATAGCGAACCCGAGGAGTTCGATTTCAGCTGGACAGATTTTAATATAGATGATGTGAATTACATAGACTTTGAAAATTCCTACGGTATGAAACTGTGGGGCGATTATGCGGAGAAAACCGAACTCTACCGCATGAGTATAAAAGACAGACAAATTGAGCAGGTACAGCTGCCAGAGGTCACCGGTCCGGATGCCATGGAAAATGACGGCAAATATGTATATGTGCTGTATTATCCGGAAATTGAGGAAGAAGCCGCCACATTTTCAGAAGGACTAAAGCTGATGGAAAAAGAAATCAAGGAGAATGGACACGGAATAAGATACGATATGAGAGAGAATAAGGTTCATCAGTCAGATATCCTTGACAAGCTGGCAAAGAAAGCAATGCTCTGGGACAATATTGAGAATAATGACGACCATAACTACTCAATGTATGCGGCAGATACTTACTCGGAAGAAGAGAGATATTACATCCTTAACGATTCCGGGCTTTGGCGTATAGATAAAGACGGCGAAACTTTAATCTATAAAGAAGAAAATTGGTTGAAAGAAAAATATTATTTAAACAATCTGACGGTGGGAAACGGCGCCGTATATTTTGCCGCTACTCCGGAGGGTGGTGAAATGAAGCTTTTAAAAGTTGCCGACAATCAATAATCAAAGGGGAAAGGACGGGTAACGGCTATGAAGAAAATACTCACATTGTTTATGACATTCATTCTTATTACAGGGCTGACAGGCTGCGGCCGAGATGGATCGGGCGGCAATGAAGAAACGGAACTCAATGTGTTTATGATGAATCCCGATATGTACATGGAGAGCTTTTTATCTTCCTACAGTGGAGAGGAGGGGCTCGTCACCACTAATGTAGAGATGGGAATGACTAACCCCAACATGGAGGTCGGCGATGTACTTAAACTGCTGAACACACGGCTCATGAGCGACGATGGGCCTGACATCATAGTAATGGACGACATAAATGCTGACGGATACATAGAATCGGGACAGCTTGCGGATCTCAGCGACATAATCAGCAAAAGTAACGACCTTATAAATCCTTTGAAAGAGCAGGACGACGAGATATATTATGTTCCTCTCTCTTTCGGCGTAATAGCAGACTCGAAAAGCACCGGAGCTGCGGTGGATTTTGAAGATATGGAAAAGTATGTATCTTCATTAAAAGCACAGGGCCTTAAGTCGGGAAACTTTGAAAACACTGCGGTTCTCTGGTACAAGACTGAAATAGAACCGATAATAAAAGAGAAAAACAACCTGAGCAAAGAAGAACTTACCGGCTTTTACGAAAATGTCAAGGAACTGATGACCGTGACGGAATGGTACGGAAGAAACCCGGCAAGGGCTTCTCTGTATCCCGGAACCTTTATGGTAAACCCTCTCATCGAATATTGGGATATATACGCAGATAAGATTGGTGCAGCAAGAAGCTATATAACAAATATAAGTGATTTACATCAGCTATATCACGCCAAAAACGAGGGAAAACTGGAATTCAGCTACGGTAAAGCCGATGGCGAGACTGTATACATTCCTACATGCATAATTGCAGTGAATAACAACAGCAAGAACAAGGATGCCGCTTTTGAAATGGTAGAATACATGTTATCTGAGGAAGGTCAGAAAGATGTGGCTCAAAACGGTGGTTATCTGCCTGTCAACTATAAGGTTCTCAGAGACGAACTTGAAAACTGTCCGGAAACGAATGTTAACATAAACGGAGTCGGATCTATTCTCAAGCCTTTTACAGCAAACGACATAGACGAGATTATGGAAGTGATAAAAAATCTGGAGTATGAGGCCTACAGTGACTCTTACCTCATGGAGATAATTCTCACCGGAGCTGCGGACTACGGCAACGGCGACGAAACACTTGATTCCGCCGTGGAAAAGGCCATGAACAAGCTAAAAATCTACCTGACGGAATAAAAGAAATATTCCGGCACAATAAAAATTGTGTAAAACAATAATCAACATCATAAAAAATTTGTAAAAATTCACAAAAAACTATTGACAGAGCAGTAAATGAGCAGTAATATATGTGTATACAAAATCAAAGGAGAAGAATATCAGTACAATGATGAACATTATTATTATACTCGGTCTAGAAATTATCATCGCAAATAAAATAATTCAAAACTGATATTCTGCCTATAGCCGAGTGAGCAATTTTTATATAGTGTCAAATTAGACCTTGCTTCTTATTTCAGGTAGAAGCAGGGTCTTTTTAATACTTAAACAGTTAACACCAAAAGAAAGGACATCTAAAATGACAACAGAAATCAGAACCAGAGTTGCAGGTATGAAGAACCACACAAAATACAGTATTGGATACTTCATGCCGCCTACAGAATCCACAGATTGGGTAAAAAAAGACCATATTGATAAAGCTCCCGCATGGTGCAGCGTAGACCTAAGAGACGGAAACCAAGCCCTCGTTGTACCTATGAGCCTAAACGAAAAACTGGATTTCTTCAAGCTCCTATGCAACATCGGATTCAAGGAAATAGAAGTAGGTTTTCCTGCTGCTTCAGAAACCGAATATGAATTTCTGAGAAAACTCATAGAAGACGACCTTATACCTGAGGATGTAACCATACAGGTTCTTACTCAGTCAAGAGAACACATAATTCAAAAGACTTTTGAAGCGGTTAAAGGCGCCCGCAATGTTATAATCCACCTTTACAACTCCACCTCTGTAGCTCAAAGACAGCAGGTGTTCAGAAAATCGAAACAAGAAATAAAAGATATTGCCGTATTCGGTGCAAAGATGATAGATGAGTACGCAGAAAAAATGCCTGAAACTCACTTTACATTTGAATACTCGCCGGAAAGCTTTACCGGCACAGAAATAGATTATGCCCTTGACATATGCAATGCAGTCATAGACATATGGAAACCTCGAAAAGAGAGAAAAACCATAATCAATCTTCCTGCAACTGTATCCATGTCAATGCCTCATGTATACGCTTCCCAGATAGAATTCATGAGCAAGAATCTTAAATACAGAGAAAATGTAATACTTTCCCTTCATCCTCATAATGACAGAGGAACAGCCGTTGCAGACTGTGAACTGGGAATTTTGGCAGGCGGGGACAGAATAGAGGGAACTTTGTTCGGCAACGGAGAAAGAACAGGAAATGCCGATATAATCACGGTAGCTATGAATCTCTATTCCCATGGAGTAGACCCGGAGCTTGATTTTACCGATATGCCTTATATAGTTAAAAAATACGAAGAGTTTACCGATATGAAAGTTCCTCCAAGACAGCCTTACGGCGGAGAACTGGTATTTGCCGCTTTCTCAGGCTCACATCAGGACGCCATCGCCAAAGGTATGCACTATAGAGAAGAATTCGAGCCGGATAAATGGAATGTCCCTTATATTCCTATCGACCCGCATGATATCAGCAGAGAGTACGAAGCAGATGTAATAAGGATAAACAGCCAGTCAGGCAAGGGCGGAGTCGCTTACATACTTGAAACAAACTACGGCTTCCATATTCCAAATGCTATGCGAGAAGAAATCGGTTATATGATGAAACATGTTTCAGATGTAAATCACAAGGAACTTTCACCTGAAAAAATATACGAAATTTTCAGCAGCGAATATGTAAACAGAGCAGACAAATATGTTCTTAAAGACGCAACCTTTAAGAGACTGCCTCAGTCGGAAAGTCTTGGTGATAACGGAATCGAAGCTGATATCGTAACAGTGATAGACGGTAAGACATACGCTCTTGCAGGAAGCGGTAACGGACGACTTGATGCAATAACAAACGCACTCAGAAAAGGCCCTTACAAAATAGAATGTGATTTTGTAACTTATGCCGAACATGCCCTTGAATCAGAATCAAATTCAAGAGCGGCAGCTTATGTAGCTATATCCGATAAACAAGGTAACACTTACTGGGGTATAGGTATTCACAACGATATAATTTACGCATCAGTCAACGCACTGATGTCTGCAATAAACAGAGCATTTGCAAACAGATAATAAGAGGTACTAATATGGGAATGACAATGACACAAAAAATCCTGGCAGACCATGCCGGACTCAAAGAAGTAAAACCGGGCCAGCTTATAGAAGCAAGGCTTGATATGGTTCTTGGGAATGATATAACTTCTCCCGTAGCCATAAACGAATTTGAGAAAGCAGGATTTAAGCAGGTATTTGATAAATCGAAGATTTCACTGGTTATGGATCACTTTACACCAAACAAGGATATAAAAGCTGCACAGCAGTGCAAGCAAACCAGAACCTTTGCAAGAAAATTCGATATAGATAATTTTTTCGATGTAGGCAACATGGGAATAGAACATGCACTTCTTCCTGAACTTGGCCTTGTAGCGGCAGGGGAATGTATTATAGGTGCAGATTCCCACACATGTACTTACGGAGCATTGGGGGCATTTTCCACCGGTGTGGGAAGTACAGACATGGCTGCCGGAATGGCGACCGGAAAAGCATGGTTCAAAGTTCCGCCGGCAATTAAGGTCGAATTAAAAGGTGCACCGCAAAAATTTGTCTCAGGAAAAGATGTAATACTTCACCTCATCGGCATGATAGGTGTAGACGGAGCCCTTTACAAATCTCTCGAATTCATGGGCGAGGGTATAAGCCACCTCTCAATGGATGACAGGCTCTGCATATCCAACATGGCCATAGAGGCAGGAGCTAAGAACGGAATCTTTATGGTAGATGATGTTACAAGAGAATACATGAAAGAAAGAGTAAACAGAGAATACAAAGTATTTACACCTGACGATGATGCTGAATACGATCAAACCATCGTCATAGACCTTTCAGAACTTAAACCTACGGTAGCTTTCCCGCACTTACCTGAAAACACAAGAACAATAGATAAGGTTGGAGATGTGAAAATAGATCAAGTCGTGATAGGCTCATGTACCAACGGCCGTCTTGAAGATATGAAAGCCGCAGCAGAAGTTCTCAAAGGCAAAAAAGTAGCGCAAGATGTAAGATGCATAGTAATACCTGCAACTCAATCAATCTATAAAGAATGTATCAAAAGAGGGTATATGGACATCTTTATAGATGCAGGATGCGCTGTATCAACACCGACATGTGGACCTTGTCTCGGCGGATACATGGGTATCCTGGCAGAGCATGAAAGATGTATAGCAACCACAAACCGTAACTTTATCGGCAGAATGGGTCACAACCTTTCAGAAGTTTATCTGTCAAATCCGTTCGTAGCGGCAGCTTCGGCAGTTACCGGCAGAATAACAGACCCTAAGGAGGTAATGTAGATGAAAGCTCAAGGAACTGTTTTTAAATATGGAGACAACATAGATACAGATATAATCATACCGGCAAGGTATCTTAATACCAGTGACAGCAAAGAGCTTGCAGCTCACTGTATGGAACCTGTAGACGAAGATTTCTTTAAAAATGTCAGCGATGGTGATATAATGATTGGCGGACTGAATTTCGGATGTGGTTCATCAAGGGAACATGCTCCTATAGCTATTAAAGAATGTGGCATTTCCTGCGTTATAGCCAAATCCTTTGCAAGAATATTCTACAGAAATGCCATTAACATAGGACTTGCAATAATGGAATGTCCCGAAGCAGCGGATGACATAGAAGCAGGAGATATTGTATCTGTGGATTTTGAAACGGGAATTATAACAGACATTACTAAAAACAAAGAATACAAGGCTATGCCTTTTCCTGACTTCATAGATAATATAATTAAAAAGGGCGGACTGCTCAATTCCATAAAATAAAAAAGAAAGAGAGATAAAGATGCTTACACTAAAAGCCTTTGAAGAAGCCGTCGAGGTAGTAAAAAAAGTCGCAATAGAAACAGAACTTTTATACAGCAGATTTCTAAGCGAGCAAACAGGAAACAAAGTATATCTTAAACCGGAAAACTTACAGATAACAGGTGCATACAAGCTAAGAGGAGCTTACTACAAGATAAGCACCCTTACCGAAGAAGAACGAGCCAAAGGCCTTGTAACAGCCTCTGCAGGAAATCATGCACAGGGAGTCGCATACGCATCCAAGGCTTACGGATGCAAGGCAATCATAGTAATGCCAACAACTACTCCGCTCATGAAAGTTGACAGAACCAAGAGCTATGGAGCAGAAGTAGTTCTTCATGGAGATGTATATGATGAGTCAGCAGCATATGCAGCCAAGCTTGCCGAAGAAAAAGGATATACCTTTATTCATCCATTTGACGACCCGGCAGTAGCCACAGGTCAGGGAACAATAGCAATGGAAATTATAAAGGAACTTCCTCTTGTGGATTACATACTGGTTCCCATCGGCGGCGGCGGACTTGCAACCGGAGTATCCACTCTTGCAAAGCTTCTCAATCCAAAAATAAAAGTAATAGGAGTTGAGCCTGCAGGAGCAGCAAGCCTCAAAGCCTCTTTTGAAAAAGGCAAACCTGTAACTCTAAACCAAATCTCTACTATAGCAGACGGAACAGCAGTAAAAACTCCCGGACAAAAGATTTTCCCTTACCTTCAGCAAGGTCTTGATGATATAATAACTGTCGAAGACGATGAACTCATAGTATCATTTTTAGACATGGTGGAAAATCATAAACTCATAATAGAAAATTCAGGACTGCTTTCTGTAGCTGCCTTAAAGCATCTTGATGTTAAAGATAAAAAAATAGTTTCTATACTGAGCGGCGGCAATATGGATATAATTACAATGTCATCTGTAGTTCAGCTTGGTCTTATAATGAGAGACAGAATATTTACAGTTTCTGTACTTCTTCCTGATAAACCGGGTGAACTTGTAAGAGTGGCGTCTACCATAGCAAAAGAGCAAGGCAATGTAGTAAAGCTTGAGCATAACCAGTTTGTGACGACCAATCGTACAGCTGCCGTGGAGCTGAAGATTACCATCGAAGCCTTTGGCACGGAGCATAAGAATAAAATATGCAAGGCTCTCAAAAACGCAGGCTATGACCCTAAACTGATAAGCGTTATAATGTAGCCGGCTTGAAAGGAGATATATCAGTATGAATTATAAAATTGCCGTAATACCGGGAGATGGTATCGGCCCTGAAGTTATAAAAGAAGCCATAAAGGTTTTGGATGCAGTCGCTCTGAAATTCGGTCATACCTTTGAATATGAATACCTTGCGGCAGGGGGAGACGCTATTGATAAGACAGGCAGGTGCCTGCCTGACGAAACCGTGAAATCAGCAAAAGAAGCAGATGCTGTACTACTTGGAGCAGTAGGCGGACCTAAATGGGATAATCTTCCCGGAGATCTCCGCCCTGAAAGAGCACTGTTAGGTCTTAGAAAAGCTTTGGGACTCTTTGCGAATCTCAGACCTGCAATCATGTTCGATCAGCTTAAGGATGCATGCCCTCTGAAAGAAGAAAAAGTCAGAGGGGGCCTTGATATCTTAGTAGTAAGAGAACTTACAGGCGGCATATATTTCGGAGAAAAGGGAATAAAAGACAGCGGCGACATGGGCAAAACAGCCTATGATGTCGAATCCTACTCGGAAAAAGAAGTGGAAAGAGTAGCAGAAACAGCGTTTTCCATGGCAATGAAAAGGAATAAAAAAGTGACCAGCGTAGACAAGGCGAATGTACTTGAAAGCTCACGACTCTGGAGAAAAACGGTAGCCAAGGTTGCGGAAAAATATCCTGAGGTTACACTTGAAAACCTTTATGTCGATAATGCATCAATGCAGCTCGTATATAATCCGAAACAATTCGATGTAATAGTTACAAACAATATTTTCGGCGATATTCTTTCAGATGAGGCCAGTATGATTACAGGTTCCATAGGTATGCTGCCGTCTGCAAGTCTTGCCGAGGGCAACTTCGGAATGTATGAACCGGTACACGGTTCAGCTCCCGATATTGCAGGAACAGGAAAAGCTAATCCTACGGCTGCTGTACTTTCGGCAGCAATGATGTTAAAATATACATTTGGACTTGCAGAAGAATCCAGTGCTGTTGAAAATGCCGTTAAATCGGTTCTTCATGACGGATACAGAACTTCCGATATCATGACAGACGGCTGCACTAAGGTTACAACTTCTCAAATGGGAAATCTGATTTCAGAAAAACTGAGGTAAATAAATATGTATAAATCACTTGAAAACCTTATTATATTTTCTGAAGGAGAAGGAAGAGCTATTCTTGATGAAATAGCGTTAATATGCCGTCTTTCGGAAAAAGGAGAGGATATAAAAGAAAGAGCCTTTCAAGCGGTCAGAAACATTCTTAAAACTGCATCAAAGTATGGTTTCAGCGGCAACTTATGGAAAAATACAGTTGCATTATATATAGCGTATAACGAAAATCCTTTTTCGCTTTCTGCTGAAAGAAATGACCATGTGCATGAAAATATATTTGCAAGACGTGATTGCAATACTTTAAAGGATATATTCAATTTTGATCTATGTAAGCTTGATAAGGTTTTAAACACCGACTGCTTCGGACTTTTGAAAGAATATGAATCAGAGGTGCCCGTATCAGATGCCGGAAAAGTAATCAGCAAGCTTTGCAGTCAATTATCTTCATCTGAAAGCTTCTATGAAGACATATCGCAGTTTTATATGGAAAACGGCGTTGGTGTATTAGGATTGAATAAAGCCTTTTCAGTAGACACAGAACATGATGAACCGTATTTTGTCCCTGTAAGAACACTTTCTGAAATAAAACTTTCTGATCTTATAGGATATCAAGTGCAAAAGGAAAAGCTTACAGGAAACACTGCAGCTTTTCTCAAAAAAAAGCCGGCCAATAATGTCCTTTTATTCGGAGACGGCGGAACAGGAAAGAGCACAAGCATAAGGGCACTTGCCAATCAGTATTATGATGACGGTCTGAGAATAATACAAGTTTACAGACATCAGATGAGGTTCCTAAGCAAAATTATAACAGCTGTAAAAAGAAGAAATTACCGTTTTATAATTTATATGGATGACCTATCTTTTGAAGATTTTGAAACAGAATACAAATATCTCAAAGCAGTTATTGAAGGGGGTCTCGAACAGAGACCGGAAAATGTGCTCATATATGCCACCTCAAATCGCCGTCATCTAATCAAGGAGACATGGAGCGACAGAGATGATATGGAACATACAGGCGACCTTCACAGAAGCGACTCAATAGAAGAAAAGTTAAGCCTCGCAGACAGGTTTGGAGTACAGATATACTACGGAAAACCTACAAGAGAAGAATTCCATCATATAATCGAAGTTTTAGCTATTCGAGAAAAAATAATGATCGATTTTGATGTACTTCACAGCGAAGCAAACAAGTGGGAAGTTCGCCATGGCGGTGTTTCCGGAAGGAGCGCCCGTCAGTTTATTGACTACATAAAAGGAACGGAGGAAAATTAAAATGAAAATGACAGGCGCAGAATTAGTTATGAATGTGTTATTGGAACATGGAGTTGACACAGTATTCGGTTATCCCGGAGGAACAGCCTTGTTCCTTTATGACGAGCTTTATAAATACAGTGATAAAATCAAGCATATACTTGTAGCACATGAGCAAGGAGGCGCTCATGCCGCCGACGGTTACGCAAGAGCAACAGGAAAGACCGGCGTTGCTTTTTCAACCAGCGGGCCTGGAGCAACCAATCTTGTTACAGGTATTGCAACAGCTTATATGGACAGTATACCGACAGTGTTTATCACTGCCAATGTAGGCAAACATCTGATCGGAAGAGACGCATTTCAGGAAATATGTATAACCGGCGTTACTTTTCCGATAACAAAGCATAACTATTTTGTTAACGATATAAACGATCTTGCTGATGCTTTAAGGAATGCTTTCAGAATAGCAAATGAAGGCAGAAAAGGTCCGGTCTTAGTAGATATAACAAAAGATGTGACAGATGCAACGATAGATTACACTCCGGCAGAACCTCTTCCTTTAAGTAAAGTTACCTCTAACCTTAGCGATGAGAAAGCCAAAAAATTCGCAGAATACATAAATAAATCAAAAAAGCCTGTAATACAGGTAGGCGGCGGAGTTATTGCTTCAGAAAGCTACAGAGAAGTTCTTGAGCTTGCCGAAAAAGCGGACATCCCTATGGTGACTACACTGATGGGCATGGGGGCAGTTCCTTCTTCAAATGAAAAATACTTCGGCATGTTAGGCATGCATGGTTCATATGCTGCAAATAAATGTATTGCCGAATCAGATCTCATTCTTACGCTGGGATGCAGATTCAGTGACAGAGTAGCGTTAAATCCTGATCATTTCGGTAAAAAAGCAAAGATTCTTCAAGTGGATATAGATAAAAGTGAAATAGGTAAAAATGTTTCCGTCACAGATTGCATAATAGGAGATTGTAAAGAAGTACTCGATACTCTTATACCTTTGGTTGAAAAAGCTGACCATAAAGAGTGGCTTGCACAAATAAACGAGTGGAACAGTGAAAAGCCTATGAAAGTTACTCAGTCCAACGGTAAAATGAATCCGCAGGAGATAATCGAATATCTTTGCGATAACAGCGATAAAGAAACAATATATGTTACAGATGTCGGACAGCATCAAATGTGGGCAGCACAATATGTTAAACAGACTTCACCTCGCAATTTTCTTTCAAGCGGCGGTCTTGGAACAATGGGATTCGGATATGGCGCTGCAATAGGAGCACAGATAGGCAATCCTGATAAGAGAGTAATTCATCTCACAGGCGATGGCTCTTTCCACATGAATCTCAATGAGGCATGCACGGCAGTTTCAAACGAGCTCCCTATAATAACAGTTATATTTAACAATCAAGTTTTGGGAATGGTTTACCAATGGCAGACTTCTTTTTATGACAAACGTTACTCAAATACAGTTCCTGAAAGAAAAACCGATTTTGTAAAGCTTATCGAGGCTTTCGGCGGAAACGGGTTCAGAGTAAATAATATAGATGAGCTTAAAGAAGCTTATGAAAAAGCTCTTAAAATAGGCGGCCCTGTTTGGATAGACTGTAATATTGCATTAGAAAACAAAGTATTGCCAATGATTCCAAATGGTAAAACCATAGATGATATGCTGTTTGAATAGGAGGATGGTCATGAAAAAAGAAGTGGTTAGTATCTATGTCGATAACAGGGCTAACGTATTGACAAGAGTAGTAAGTTTATATGGAAGACGAGGCTTTAACATAGACTCTCTTACCGTATCTGCAACCAACGACCCGGATGTTTCAAGAATTACTGTTACTTTTGAAGGGGACAATCTTACTCTCCACCAGATAATGTCCCAGACAGAAAAACTTGAGGTTGTAAGAAGCATAAAAGCTCTTGACGATAAACGAAGCTTCTTCCGTGAACTTTTAATGGTAAAAGTTGCGGTGGAAAACAATACACGCAGAGAAATCAAAGAAGTCGTTGACATCTACAGAGCTAAAATTATAAGCTTTACAAAAGATGAGATGGTTCTTGAACTTACGGGAGCACCTGAAAAATTAGACGCATTTTTAGATGTGCTTTCAGATTATGACATAATAGATATTTGCAGAACCGGTATTACCGGTATCGAAAAATAAATAATTACACAACAAAAGGAGATTAAAGAAATGGTTAATAAGTATTATGATTCAGATTGTAACTTTGCAATGTTAGACGGCAAAACAGTTGCTGTAATCGGATTCGGAAGTCAGGGACATGCTCATGCAATGAACCTGAAAGAAAGTGGAGCCGATGTAGTTGTAGGTTTAAGACCGGGTTCTGCCCATACTGCAAAAGCAGAAGCAGCAGGGCTTAAAGTAATGGGAGTCGAGGAAGCAGCAGAGGCAGGCGATATTGTAATGATTTTGACTCCTGACGAACTCCAGGCAAAGCTCTACAAAGAACAGATAGAAAAGCATATGAAGCCGGGCAATGTACTTGCTTTTGCTCACGGATTCAATATTCATTTCAACCAGATTGTTCCGTCAAAAGATCTTGATGTTATAATGATAGCACCTAAAGGTCCGGGACACACCGTAAGAAGCCAGTATGTTGACGGTAAAGGCGTTCCAAGTCTTATAGCGGTATATCAGGATGCTTCAGGCAAAGCAAAGGATTATGCTCTTGCTTATGCATGCGGAATCGGAGCAGGAAGAGCAGGAATTCTCGAAACAACATTCAAAGAAGAAACTGAAACAGATTTATTCGGCGAACAGGCAGTTCTCTGCGGCGGCGTATGTGAGCTGATGAAAGCAGGCTTTGATACTTTAGTAGAAGCAGGCTATGAACCTGAAATGGCATACTTTGAATGTATACATGAAATGAAGCTCATTGTAGATCTTATCAACGAAGGTGGATTTGACAAGATGAGATACTCCATCTCCAATACAGCAGAGTACGGCGATTACAGAACAGGTAAAAGAATCATAACAGAAGATACAAGAAAAGAAATGAAAAAAGTCCTTAACGAAATTCAAGACGGAACTTTCGCAAGTGAATTTATCCAGGAATTCAATGCCGGCGGAAAGGCAAGATTCCTTGCAACAAGAAAAAGAGAAGCTTCACATCTGCTTTGCAAAACAGGCGCTGAACTGAGAAAGATGATGAGCTGGCTGAAGAAATAAGAGGAAAGATATGAAAAACAGAAGTAAATTTGTTACAGAAGGTGTAGAAAGAGCTCCTATGAGGAGCCTCTTCTACGCCATGGGCTATACAGAAGAAGAACTGGCAAAACCGCTTGTTGCTGTAGTTTCCGCTCATAGTGAAATAGTTCCGGGACACATGCATCTTGACAAAGTGGCTGAGGCTGTCAAAGCAGGAGTAAGAATGGCAGGCGGCACTCCTATAATGGTTCCCGCAATAGGTGTATGCGACGGCATTGCCATGGGACATATAGGAATGAAATATTCCCTTGCAAGCCGTGAGCTTATTGCCGACAGTACCGAAACCATGGTAATGGCACATGCATTTGACGGTATGGTTTTAGTACCTAACTGTGACAAAATAGTTCCCGGAATGGTAATGGCAGCTGCAAGAATGAATCTTCCTGCAATAGTGTGCTCAGGTGGTCCTATGATGTCAGGCCTCGTAAACGATACCGAAACAAGTCTTTCAAAAATGTTTGAAGCTGTAGGAGCAAGAAAAGCAGGTATCATAGATGATGAAGGTTTAAAAGAATATGAGCAGAATGTATGCCCTGGATGCGGTTCATGCTCAGGAATGTATAC
The DNA here is from genome assembly GCA_900542295.1 of uncultured Eubacteriales bacterium. Lineage (GTDB taxonomy): Bacteria > Bacillota > Clostridia > Peptostreptococcales > Anaerovoracaceae > Fimisoma. The sequence continues at coordinate 68,803 of UQNJ01000001.1, forward strand.
GGCCAACAGTATGAACTGCTTATGTGAAGCTATAGGAATTGCTTTACCGGGAAACGGAAGTATACCGGCAATCTCGTCAAGAAGAATAATGCTTGCTAAACACGCCGGCATGGCAATAATGGACCTTATTGAAAAAAATATAACGGCAAGAGATATAATCAACGAAAAGTCTGTAAGAAATGCTATAGCATGCGATATGGCACTTGGCTGTTCCTCAAACAGCGTGCTCCATCTTCTTGCCATTGCCCACGAAGCAGGAGTAGAATTAGATCTTAATACTTTTAATGAAATAAGTCGTGTAACACCTAACCTGTGCCATCTTGCTCCGGCAGGCGGCACCCACATGCATGATCTTGATAATGCAGGCGGTGTTACGGCAGTAATGGCTCAGCTTGCCTCAAAGGGTCTGATAGATACATCTCTTCTGACTGTGAGCGGCAATACTGTAGGAGAAAACATCAAAGACCGTACAATAAGAAATACAGGTGCTATAAGGACAATAGAGAATCCATACAGCGAAACAGGCGGTATAGCGATATTATGGGGAAATATAGCAAAAGACGGCTGCGTAGTTAAAAGAAGCGCAGTTGCACCTGAAATGCTTGTTCATTCAGGACCTGCAAGGGTATTCGACTGTGAAGATGATGCAATAGCAGCTATTTATGACGGCAAAATCAAAGATGGTCAGGTTGTGGTAATAAGATACGAAGGTCCTAAAGGTGGCCCGGGAATGAGGGAAATGCTTAATCCTACCAGCGCACTTGCAGGTATGGGACTCGACAAGACTGTAGCTCTTATCACAGACGGTCGTTTCAGTGGCGCAAGCAGAGGAGCATCTATCGGACATGTAAGTCCGGAAGCTGCCGATGGAGGCCTTATAGGTCTTATTCAGGAAGGCGACATAATAGATATCAATATCCCTGAATATTCCATAAACGCACGTGTTTCTGATGAGGAATTTGAAAAGAGAAAGGCATCATATGTGAAACCGCAGCCAAATATAACTACCGGCTGGCTCTCAAGATATGCAAGACTTGTGTCGTCAGCCAATACAGGAGCCGTTTTAAAATAGACAGGAGATGAATATATGAGTAACAAATTCAAAGTAACACTTACAAATAATCCAAAAACAAAGCCTGATCCCGATTACCTTCCTTTTGGTAAAATTTTTACAGATCATATGTTTGTAATGGACTATGACATAGAAAACGGATGGCACGACGGGCAGGTTGTTCCTTATGCGCCTCTTTCGTTAGACCCCGCATCTACTGTATTTCATTACGGACAGGAGATGTTTGAAGGTCTTAAGGCCTATAAGACAAAGACCGGTAAAGTTCAGCTTTTCAGACCTGACATGAATGCCAAAAGAACCAACAACACAAACGCAAGAATGTGTATGCCGCAAATGGATGAAGAACTGTTTGTAGATGCAGTAAAGGCTGTTGTAAGTGTAGATAAGGACTGGATTCCGGAAAAGGAAAACACAGCTCTTTACATAAGACCGTTTATAATTGCGACACAGCCTTTCTTAGGCGTTGCGGCCTCTGAAACATATAAATTCATAATCATTCTCAGTCCGGTAGGTCCTTATTACGAAAACGGCCTTGCACCTACAAAGATATATGTTGAAAATGAATACATAAGATCTGCAATGGGCGGCACAGGCTTTGCAAAAATCGGCGGCAATTATGCAGCTGCCATGATAGCAGAGAAAAAAGCCCACGATATGGGATTTGATCAAGTTCTCTGGTTAGATGCAAAAGAAAAAAAATATGTCGAGGAAATCGGAACATCAAATGCTTTCTTTAAAATAGACGGAGAAATATACACCTCTTCACTGGTTGGAACCATTCTTCCGGGCATTACCCGTGCTTCTATGATAGAGGTTATGAAAGAGTGGGGCTACAAAGTAAACGAAACACGCTTTACAATCGAAGATATTTTTAAAGCAGGAGAAGAAGGAAAACTGGAAGAAGTCTTTGCTACCGGAACTGCTGCTGTAATTTCACCTGTTGGAGAGCTTTATTGGAACGATAAAAATTTGGTGATAAACAACGGTGAAATAGGAGATCTGTCTCAAAAACTCTATGACGAGCTTTACGGTATACAAACCGGAGCAATCGAAGATAAGAGAGGCTGGACAGTCCCTGTAGAATAACAATAACTTTAAAGATGTCGGCTTTATTAATAAAGCCGGCATTTTTTTGTCATAAAACCTTGTCCTACTCATAGAATGTAATAATCAAAAGAAAAGAGGATAATTTATGAACACTCTTGAAAACATACTGAAAAAGCTTCCGGCACATTTAGTCAGAGAGTTTGCAAATGTTCCAGACCCGTTATTGGAACAACTGGAGGAAATCAGACTTATTTGCGGCAAGCCTGTCAGAATAAACTGCAAAAGAACTGAAAAATTTCTAACTGAAAACATATCGAAAGATGATCTTCAGAATATACTTAACAACCTCATAAAATTTTCTTATTACGCATATGAAGAAGACATGGCAAAAGGTTTCGTCACTATAGAAGGCGGACACAGAGTCGGAATTTGCGGAAAAACAGTTATTAAAAACGGAGAGCCGGCATTGATAAAAGAAATAAGTTCGTTGAATATAAGATTCGCTAAAGAAATTATAGGCTGCGCTTCATCCTTAATTCCGATACTTATCAAAAATGAACGCCCTATAAGTACACTGATTGTTTCGCCGCCCGGCTGCGGCAAGACAACTATGCTCCGTGACATCGCCCGAATTCTCAGCAGAAGAAAAATCAAAGTAGCAATATGTGATGAACGCTCCGAAATCGCAGGAATGTACAATTCCATGCCAAGCTTCGATCTTGGTCCAAGAACGGATGTTTTAGACGGATGTGAAAAAGCCTACGGAATATCAATGTTAATCCGTTCAATGTCACCTGATGTTATCATAACGGATGAAATAGGAAAAGTTACAGACATAAATGCCGCAGAAATGTGCTCCGTTGCCGGAGTTTCTCTTATAACATCAGTACATGGAAACTGCCGCCGGGATATTCTTGAAAGCCCAATAAGTACTCTTGTCAAAAACGGAACTTTTAAAAATATAGTTTATCTTTCTTCAGCAGAAGGTCCCGGTACAATTAAAAATATAGAATGTATAAAAGAGGCTGCACATGATTCTTAAATTTATAGCGCTTACAGGAATAATAACAGCTTCCGGGCTTGTAGGTATGACAAAGACAAAAGTTCTTAAAGAACGAGTTGCAATTCTTGAAGATTATATGCAGATGATAATCGAGCTTAAGGGCAAAATAAATTATTTTAAAGAACCTTTGCCTGTAATTTTTGAAAAACTCAGAGAAGATAGCAATTCAAAAGCTCATATATTTTTAAAGTCTCTAAGTTTGGAGTTACTTAAAACCGATACTCAAATCACTTCCGCCTGGTACGATAAACTGTATGAAATTTATAATAACTGCCCGCTTACTGAAGAAGACATTGAAATTATTAAATATCCCGGAGAATTTATAGGACAAACAGACTTTGAAAACCATCTGTACCATTTTGCATATCTTGAAGAAAAACTAAAAAATCAAATTACAGAAGCAAAAGAATCTCTCCGCAGGAAAGGTCCTATGTATAACAGGATAGGGTTTTTTTTAGGAAGTATAGGCGCAATAATATTGTTTTAAGAGGTACATATATGTCTTTTGATATAAATATATTATTTAAAATATCAGCTATAGGTATAGCTATAGCACTGCTTAACATGATACTTATAAAGGCGGGAAGAGAAGAGGAAGCTATGCTTACAACTTTAGCCGGAGTCATAATAGTATTAGCAATAATTATAAGTATGATAAGCCAATTCTTTGAAACAGTTAAAACATTTTTGGAATTCTAAAATGGATACATTACTCAAAATATGCGCTGTAGGTATAGTGTCGCTTATTACCATATCCATTGTAAAAGCATATAAACCTGAATTCACCGTAGAAATAAGTCTTTGCGCCGGGCTTATACTTCTTTATCTGACAATAGACAGCTTAAAAGCAGGATTTGTATTTATTGCAGGCATATACGAGGAACTTTCTTATGGTAAAGAATATTTCCCCATAATCCTAAAAGTCTTGGCAATAGCTTACATAACCGAATTCACTTCAGCAATATGTCAGGACGCAGGCGAAAAATCAATCGCAAATAAAATTGAACTTGCCGGTAAAATCGCCATATTTTTCGCCGCTATACCGGTATTCACCTCGCTTTTAAAACTGCTTAACAATCTGATCTGATGGACTATCAAAAAATTTTAGAAGAACAATTTAATAATGTGGTAAATAAAGAAGCTCTAAATAAGCTGATATCAGACGCAAATGATATCACCGGAAACCTTGCTGCAAATTTTTCCGTTGAAAATATACTTGGAGCTGCTATGAAAGGGCAGAGTATATTTGACAATACTCAAACTGTCGAGAGCTTAAAAGAGCTTTTTTTCCTTGAAATGAGAAACGCTCTGATTCTGTGCGTGGAAATTTTAAGTATATGCATAATAATAGGTCTTCTTAAAGGCCTTTCCAACTCATTTGGAAGTAAATCCGTTTCTGATATAAGTATGCTAATATGTTCAATGGTTATCGTAGGTATTTCCATAACCAATTTTAAAGAAACATATACTTTAGCTATCGATACAGTAAATACAATGACCTCTACCATGCAGATACTTATGCCTGTAATAATAGGAATTCTTTTGGCAACCGGCTCTGTAACTTCCGGCACTGTTTTAAGTCCCATGATAATAGGCAGCGTCACAGGAACCGCATTTATACTCAAGACATTTATACTTCCTGCACTGTTTATTTCGACTGTGCTTGCACTTATAAATTGTTTAACAGAAAAAGATTATGTAAATAAACTTTCAAAACTGCTTAGAAATGCCTCTGTTACATTAACCGGTTTTCTTCTTGTTATACTTGCCGGTGTTATAAACATTCAGGGACTTTTAACCGACACCTCAGACGGTCTTTTGCTTAATACTGCAAAATTTTCACTCAGCAATTTCATACCTATAGTGGGGGGCTTCACATCTGACACCGTTGAACTATTTCTCAGATGTATGACTTCAATCAAAAGTGTTGTCGGAGTTTTCGGAATAATTCTTTTAATAATTCTGTTATTGGTTCCTTTGATAAAAATACTTATAATCGCTGTAATATATAAAATAACTGCAGCTCTCGCCGAACCGGTAACAGAATCGAAAATTTCATCGGGGCTTAATGAGATGGGCAGCTGTATGATATCCATAGGGTCTATAATGTTTTTTACCTCTCTGCTTTTTATAATATTTATAACCACGATTATAAGAATAGGAGGCAGTTGATGGAAAGGGTATACACATGGATTCAGGATATATTCCTTATAATAATATCCTTATCTTTCTTTCAAATACTGATTCCGGATTCAAAGACAGAAAAATATCTCAAATTTATATTTTCCATGATAATACTTGCAATTATAGCAGAGCCTGTCATTTTATTACTGAACGGACAGTAATATTTACAATAGGAAATTCATATAAATAGGAGTAAGATTATGTTTGAAAAAATTACTGCAAAAGAGAACTTCATCAAACTCATAACGGTACTTCTTATAGCCTCCATAGGCATACTCGCATTGAGTATACTGACAGAAAATTCCGATGGACGAAAACAAATATCAGATAATGACGGTGCATCTGAAGAACAGCTGTGCAGCATACTTTCAAGCATTAAAGGAGCAGGTGAGGTTGATGTAATAGTTCAATACGACAAAGACAATACTGTAGCAGGTGTTATAGTTACCGCTGAGGGAGGGGATGATCCGGTAACTGTAAACGCTCTTACAAGTGGTGTTGCCACGCTGTACAACATACCGGTTTCAAGCGTAATAGTTTTTGAGAAAGAACAGGAGGAATGACCTTGAAAAAAAAGTTCAGTTATAAGGATATTTTGTATAAGAGTAAAAGGCTCATGGTTTTGGGTTTAGTTGTAGTTTTAGGTACGGGAGTTATAGTTTCTTCCAAACTTGACAAAAAAGACGAGCCTCCTATACATGACGGCGAAGTCCTTGTCGACAGTCTTGCGGTAACAGGAGAACAAGAAGAAAAAGTTTCTGCCGAAGAAAAAGGAAATTTCGATACCATGCGAGCTCAAATCGAACTGGAAAGGAACAAGCTGATTTCAACCTTGGATTCTACCATAAATAACAGTACCAATGATGGAGAAAAGAAAAATGCTTCAGAGGAAAAACAACGAATAATGGACTATATGGAAACAGAACTTGCAATAGAAAGTATAATAAATTCAAAGGGACTTCCGGCTTCGTTTGTACTTATTACAGAAAGCAGTATAAGCGTTACAGTGGATAAACAGGAATTAGATACCAATACCGTAACGAAAATATGCGATATAGTAATGAGGGAAACCGGTAAACCGGCTGATAAGATAATAATTCAAAGCAAATATTAAAAGCAGAAAGGGCTCATGTCCTTTCTGCTTTTTATATAATTGATTTTTGCATTGATATAATTAGCAATTTCTTGACACCCACTTTTTGTTTGAGTATAATTATAATAGTTAATTTTTTGCTTTTTTTAAGGAGGTATAAGATGCATAGGTGGCGAAGGCGCAGCCTTTCTCATTTCTTAGGTTTAACCATTGGCTTATTTACTATCTGGGTGTTGCTTTCAGGTAAATTTGAAGCGAAGTTTTTGCTTGTCGGCTTGCTTTCATCACTCGTCATTTCTTATATTTCAATTCCGTTCCTGACTATAAAAAATGCAAGAACAGGTAAGGAATTTTTTGTTTTAAATATCAATCATCTTAAACTTATCCCTTATTCCATATGGGTTATTAAAGAAATTTTCAAATCTGCCATCGATGTTTCTCGTGAAATTTTGAAATTTCATGTTGATTATGAACCTCGTATAGTCTATTTTTCCATGCCTTTTGAAAATCCAATGGCAGGTGTAATTTTATCAAACTCCATAATACTTACTCCCGGCACCATTACTCTTGATGTTACAGAAGACGGCATTTACGAAGTTCATGCTATCAACAAGAAAGCTGCAAATGACATGTTAAGCGGAACCATGGCCTTGAAGGTTGCAGCACTGTTCGGAGAAACATGTGAGTTTGTTCCGCTCCCGGATATGGAAATTTCCGATATTCCAAGGGAGGTTTTTTAATATATGGATAAATTTTTTGTTTGCTATCTTATAGGGATAGTTCTTCTCACTCTTATAATGCTTGCCCGCCTTTTTATAAATGCAGGAGTATACAACAGATTCATAGGAATTCTTGTAATGTCCACTAATGTTATACTAATTCTTGTACTAATAGGGTTTGTAGACGGAAGAAGGGACATGTATGTCGATATAGCTATTTCATATGCAGTTTTAGGCTTTATAACCTCTGTTATAGTTGCAAAGATTCTTGGCAGCAGAAGTAATAAAAAGGAGGATAACAATGGAAATTAGAAACGCTATTACCATCCTCTTTCTCATGTTAGGTTTTATATGCTTTGTAATTACCGCAATTGGAGTTTTCAGACTGAAAGACTTTTATTCAAGGCTGCATGCTGCAGGTATATGCGAAGCGGCCGGTCTTGTTCTATGCAGCATAGGATTTTTCATATACGAAGGATTATCTATTACAGGACTTAAGATATTTACAGTCTTTATGGCGGTATTTATAGCAAGTCCCATAGGAACCCATATAATAGCAAGAGTTGCTTTCAAGCAAAGCATAAGCGGTGACGATGATGAAATTGAAGAATCACCCGATATATTACAAAACCCTGCTTCCGAAAGGAAGGTGAGATAATATGCCTATTTTGCTTCTTGAGGGTCTTCTGTTAGTTGCACTCATATCAATTGCAATAGCAATAGTTTTAGGCCGCAAACTTCTTTCGGCTACAATTATTTATTGTGCTTTCAGTATTACGGCTATGCTTCTTTACACTATAGTCGGAGCCGCCGATGTAGCATTTACCGAAGCAATTATCGGTACAATATCTACAGTGTATTTCATAATAGCTATCAAATCTATAAGCAAAGGTTCTAAAAATGGAAGAAAAAAAGATTAGAAGAAAAAAAATAATAGAACTTGCTCTGGTCATCGTCTTAGTAGGAATAGGGGCAATTAAAATAGGCAGCTTTCTGCCTACAATAGGAGCTTTAGATACTCCTGCCAATACAGATATATCTATGTATTACATAAACCATGCAATGGAAGATACTCATGCCCAGAATATAGTCACAGCAGTACTTGCAGATTACAGAAGTTTTGATACACTGTTTGAAACATGTGTAATGCTTTTGTCAGGTGTAGCTGTAATGGTAATTCTTTCAGACAAAAAAAAGGAAATACACTCAAACAATCCTGAGAACCTGGAGTCAAAGCATATAACCACATTTGGAAGTTCTTTGATGGATGGAGCTTTTCGTATAGTAATGCCTATAATACTTATTTACGGAATATATGTGTTGTTTCATGGTGAAGTAAGCCTTGGCGGAGGGTTTCAGGCAGGTGCTCTGATATCATGTGCTTATCTGCTTGACAGAATAATCCCAAGCTTTGATATCATAAACAGAAGTTCAAAAGAGGAAGCAGGCCTTGTAATAGCTGCTTCCGGAACGTTGCTTTACGTAATTACGGGAATCATACCTATGTTTAATGACGGCAGATTTCTTGAATTCGGCAAACTGCCCTTTACATGGGAAACCATTGCCGATCTTCATGCTGACGGAATACTCATGATTGAAATAGGTGTAACGATATGTGTAGCCGGCGTTATAATAACTATCTTGGAAGCAGTACTGGAAAGGACCGATTTTAATGACTGATTTAATTCAAAACATAGAATTTTTTTTAGCGGACAGAGGAATATATATGCTATCCATAATTCTGATGGCAATAGGTGTGTACGGAATGATAGCCTGCGGAAATTACATGAAAAAACTTATGTGTATGAACATAATGCAAGTAGCAGTAATCTTTTTCTTTTTAACTTTTGGGCAAAAAGATGGGGCGACATTGCCGGTTACTTTAGGTGAACTGTCTTCACCTGATGCATATATCAATCCTGTACCTCATGCTCTTATGCTTACCGCTATAGTAGTAAGTTTGGGTATAACCGGTGTTGGACTTGCCTTGCTTATGAGGATAAAAGATATTTACGGAACTATAGAGGAAAATGAAATAACGGGAGGTAAGAAAAAATGAACCAGTTCCTTTTTCATCTCCCCATACTTGTCATGCTTTTTCCTCTTGCTGCAACGCTCTTATGCCTGATATTAGGTCATTTCAGTGCAAACGCAGCAAAGAGAACTGTGATTTCTTCACTCTTTCTTTCTGTAATTTTTGCAGTTATACAGCTGCTGAAAGTAGTCTTGACTAATGAGCCTATTCATTATTATCTCGGTGGCTGGCTCTCTCCTATAGGAATAGAATTCGTTATCGATGGTCTTTCCGGTACGATTATAGTTCTGGTTTCTGTAATATCATGGACCACGGCGCTGTTCAGCAGTCCTTTTGAAGTTCTTGAAAGAGGAAGCAACAAGTTCCGATCTGCCGGATATTATGCAATGCTTTCATTCTTATCACTCGGTCTTCTTGGAATGGCCTCGACTGGAGATGCTTTTAATTTATATGTATTTATGGAAATAACCGCTATTTCAGGATACGGTCTTATTGCATGCGGAGAAGAAAAAGGTCCTATAGCCGCTTTTCGCTACCTTCTGACAGGTACGGCAGGCGCCCTTATGTATCTTTTAGGTGTTGGATTTTTATATGCTGCAACAGGAACCTTAAATATGGAATATCTATCAAAAGAAATGCCTGAACTTGTTAACAGCCCACTTATTATGCTTTCAATAGCATGTATGATAATCGGCTTTGGAATCAAGATGGCATTGTTTCCACTTCACGGATGGCAGCCGGCAGCTCACTCTTATGCGCATACAGGCGCAGACCCGATGATTGCAGGAATTATGATAAAAGTACCTGCTTATGCAATGCTGAGATTTTTCTTCAGTGTTTTCAACGAAGCAAGTACTGTTATGCAATCTTTCTTAGATATAATAGCTATAATGGCCGTTTTAGGAATACTGTACGGTTCTCTAAAGGCCTTAAGATATGATACATACAACAAAATTCTTGCCTACTCGAGTATAGGACAGGTAGGCTACATAGCAATGGGATTTTCAATAGGCAACTTCTACGGTCTTTTAGGGGCAGTTCTGCATATAGTTAGCCATGCCTTCATGAAGTCAGGGTTGTTCTATACATCAGGAGCTTTAAAATACAAATACGGAATACACGAAACTACCCAGTTGGGGCAGATATATAAAGATATGCCTACCACATCTTTAACCATGAGCGTATGTGCATTGTCAATGATAGGACTGCCTCCGTTTGCCGGATTTTTCAGCAAATGGTATCTTGCCATAGGTGCTATAAAAAACGGTCAGTATCTCTTCGTTGCTGTCCTTATATTGAGCAGCCTTTTAAGTGCTATATATTTCTTCAGAATATTGGAAAAATTATTCATGGACAAGAAAACAGCAGTAAAAACACAAAACTATACTTCTTCCAGGACTTTCCCCGAATTACCTTGGCAGATGATAATCCCGATGATAATATCGATATGTGCAATAATACTTTTAGGACTGTTTAATTCTTATATAATAGGAGATGTTGTAGGACCTTCAATAATGGAGGTAATAGGAAAATGATAATATTAAGCTTAAGACCCGCATTGGCGGTTGCTGCTCCTTTGATTGCAGCCCTGATTATACTTTTTTTCGGCAACCGAATAAAACCCAACGCAAGAGAAGCAGTAACCATGACTGCTTCAGCTGTTATGGCTTCAATAGTATTTTCTATGGTTCCGGGAGTATTAAAAGGAGAAGTATATGTATCTGAACTTTGGCGAATAGTCGACGGAATAACACTTACTCTGAAAACAGACAGTGCCGGAATGGTGTTCGCATGTGTAGCTTCTGCACTTTGGATAATTACATCTATATATTCAATAGGATACATGAGAGGTCATCATGAGAAAAATCAGACGGGATATTTTTCGGCTTTTGCAGTATGTATAGCTTCTGCAATAGGCATCTCTCTATCATCGAATCTTATAACCTTCTTCATATTTTATGAAATGCTTACAATTGCCACATATCCTCTCGTTGCCCATTACAGAGACGATAAAGCTAAATTTTCCGGCAGAAAATATCTTGCATACACACTTATAAGCGGTCAGATATTTTTTGCTGCAATAGTATGGGTATATGTACAATACGGTACTTTAGATTTTAAAGCAGGCGGATTTATAGAAGCAGGTTCCATGAATCCAACGCTCATGTCGATAATGTTCTTCATGATGATAATAGGAGGTGCTGTCAAAGCAGGCGTCATGCCCCTTCATGGATGGCTTCCTTCTGCTATGGTTGCACCTACTCCGGTAAGTGCTCTGCTTCATGCAGTCGCTGTAGTAAAAGCAGGAGCCTTTTGTGTACTCAGAGTTGTATGCTATGTATTTGGACCAGAAAGTGCATCATGGTGCGGAAGCTCTGCCATACTCAGTTGGTTTGCCGTATTTACTATCATAGTCTCATCGCTTATTGCAATGAGACAGGATAATCTTAAAGCAAGACTGGCTTTTTCAACTGTGGGACAGCTTTCATACATAATACTCGGCATAAGTCTGCTTTCAGTATACAGCATAACAGGAGCACTTTTCCATATTGTAGCCCATGCTTTCCTTAAGATAACATTATTCATGTGTGCAGGCGCAATATTTGTTATTACCGGTTTATCTGAAATCAGTACAATGAAAGGCTTATCAAAAAAAATGCCTGTAACATCCGTTTGTTTTGCAATATCTTCTCTGGGTATTGCAGGGCTTCCGTTGATGGCAGGGTTTATCAGTAAATTTAACATACTTGAAGGAGCAATGGCTGTAAACAAGGTATTTGCAATAATAGTTCTTTTAGCCGCTGCACTTCTTGCAATCAGCTATCTTATACCTGTTGTTAAAGTTTTCTTCTGCAAACAGGGAGACACAGTTACTGACGGCTTATCGGATGCAGTACACACTAAAGCTTCAATTACGATGGTTGCTCCAATAATTTGCACCGTGGTTATATCGCTGATTTTAGGATTTGTTCCCGATGCAGGGCCTCATCTTTACGAAATGGCTCAGAATGCGGCAGAATCCATAACAGGAGAGGGAGGTGTCTACCTTGCGGAATAAGAAGAAAACAATATATTTCATATTAGGCGCTGTTATTGCTGTCTCTCTTACGGCAGAGATACTTTTTGCTCATCCTCATTATAAAAACATATGGAATACCTTTCCTGGAGCAGATATAATAATCGGATTCGGAGGCGCATGGCTGCTTATACTTCTTGCAAAAAAAATAATGGCTCCTCTTTTACAGAGAAAAGAAGAATATTATAACGGAGGTGATAAGGATGCTCAGTGACTTTATTCAACCCGGAATTATCTTGATAATATCCGGTTTGCTCTCACTTATTGCCCCCCGGACTTTAAGCAAGGCAATAATATTGTCAGGACCGGTTTTAACCTTAGCTGCCGTCATCATCAATGACTGTGACAAGCTTACATTCATGTTCGGTTTTATATTTGCCGTAATATCAATTATAGGCGCACTGTATAACCTCCATGTCAAGGATAAATACGAGCTTGCGGCAGAAGCAATATATGCAGGAAGCAGTATCAGCGTTGTATTCGCTTCTCACTGGATAGGGATGCTTATCTTTTGGGAACTTATGGCAGTTGCCTCATGGCTCATAGTCATATCCTCGAGAACTATGGCTGCACAAAAGGCAGGTTTCAGATATCTGCTTGTTCATATGCTTGGAGGTAATCTTCTCCTTGCAGGTATAATGATTAAAATTTATTCAGGTTCAGCCATGATTGAATCGCTTACAGGTCAAATTGATGCTGCTTACTGGCTTATACTAACAGGAGTGGCCGTAAATGCAGCAATTCCTCCTTTAAATGCATGGATTGCCGACGCATATCCGGAATCCACCATGGGTGGAACGGTATATATGGGCTCATTTACTACAAAGGTTGGTGTTTTCTGCCTTATAAAACTGTTTGCCGGAACTCATCTGCTTCTTTATTTCGGTGTATTCATGGCTGTATGGGGAGCTTGTATGGCTCTTATAGAAAATGACCTGAGAAGATTGTTTGCCTATCATATAATCAGTCAGGTCGGATACATGGTTGCATCTTTAGCAATAGGAAGCCATACCGGTATCGACGGAGCGGCAGCTCATGCGTTTAACAATATTCTGTATAAGGGTACTCTGCTTATGTGTGCAGGCACTGTAATTTCCCTTACAGGTAAGCGGAAGATAAGCGAGCTTGGCGGTCTTGCAAAGAAACTTCCATTGACATCAGCATGCTTTCTGACAGCCTCCATGGCAATAGCCGGATTCCCACTTTTAAACGGATTTGTAAGCAAGTCTCTGATAATGAATGCCGTTGCCGAAAGCGGATACTATTGGGCAGAACTGCTTCTGATGGTTGCAAGTATAGGAACGCTGATGTCTGTAACTCTCAAGATAAATTATTTCGTTTTCTTCGGTAAAAGTGAAATTACACTTGATGTCAGCGAAAAGAATGTCCCTGTCGGCAGAAAATTAGCAATGGCGGCAGGTGCAGCAGGCTGCATAGTAATAGGTCTTTTCCCAAAACTGCTTTATGGCATCACTCCTTACGGAATTGACGGACACCCGTTTACAACAGACCATGTTACTCAATATACAGAATTGTTTGCTGCTGCAGCAATAGCATTTGTTATGTACATAAAACACATGAAGCCTAAAGAAAAAATAACACTTGATACTGACTGGTTCTACAGAAAGCCTCTTAAAGCCTTTATAATGTGGGTTTCTAAATCAGCAGAAAGTTTTAGAACCAAGTCCGGCGACATGCTTGGAGCTTTTTTTCAAAAGTTCATCTACTATTTGCATAATCCTATAATGCTATTCACATCAGAGCCGCAAATGCCAAGAGACTGTCTTGAGGATGATGATGTTCTGCAAAAGCCGGCAGGAAGTCTTATTGCTCTCAATTTTATAATATTTTCGGTTATACTTTTAATTGTATTAGTTAAAGTAAGAGGCTCTTTTTAAAGCCTCTTTTTTATTGAAAACAAGCAATACTTCTGTTATAATTTTAAAGAGGTGATACTATGTCCGAAAAGCAGATTTTAAATAAAATTTCAGAAGAAATCATTGCAATGTCAGCATCAAGGGCGGTTCTTGGTGTTCCGGGAGTAAATCATCTGAGTGATAATCTAATAGAAAAAATAGTAGGCAAAGATTCGCCTGCCAAAGGCATAAAAGTATCAAAAGAAAAAGATAAAATTTCAATAGATGTATTTGTAGTAGTCGACTATGGAGTAAAAATTCCTCAGCTTGCCTGGGATATCCAAACAACTGTAAAGGAACATGTACTCAAAATTATAAATGTAAAAGTAAGCGCAGTGAACATCCATGTTCAGGGTGTATCGCTGCCCAAAAAATTCAGGAGAAACGATGAATAGAAGAGAAGCAAGAGAACTTTTGATGAAGTGTATATTTCAGATGGAAGTTCAAAAAGAATTTACAAAAGAAAACGCCGAAAAATTTCTTAAAGACAAAGTTACAAAGCAGCAGGACAGCTATATAGAAAAAATACTTGATACGCTCTGTTCCAACATAGAAGCCATAGATGAAGCTTTGAACAAAAACAGCAGAGGATGGCCCGTATCAAGAATGGCCAAAGCCGATTTGGCAATAGCAAGACTTGCCGTATGTGAGATTCTATATATAGACGACGTTCCCAAAGCCGTAGCTATAAATGAAGCTGTAGAAATAGCAAAAATTTACGGCAGTGAGCAATCGCCGAAATTTATAAACGCAATACTCAAAAACATATAAATATAAGCAAAATGAAAAATCTTTATTCCTTAGGCATAGATACCAGCAATTATAAGACCTCTGTAGCTTTAGTAGATTGTGACGGAAAAATTTTATTCAATGCCGGCAAATTTTTAGAAGTAAGAAAAGGCGAGCGGGGACTGAGGCAATCTGATGCATTGTTTCAGCATGTCAAGCAGCTTCCGGATTTGTTGAAAGAACTTTTTTCAGACACTTCATTAAAAGAAAAAATAGGGTGCATATCGGTATCTTCACGGCCCAGACCCATTGAAGGATCTTATATGCCCGTTTTTCTTGCAGGGCTTTCTACAGCAAAAGCTTTAAGTTACGCTTTAAATGTTCCCCTTTTTGAATTTTCTCATCAGGAAGGCCACATAGAAGCAATACGATTTTATACTTATAAAGATGATAATTGTCCATATGTATGCTTTCACTTCAGTGGCGGAACTACAGAAGCAATTTTAAGAGACAAAAATTCTATATACAATTTTAATATCGTGGGAGGCTCAAGGGACTTGTCCTACGGACAGCTATTTGATCGCACAGGTATTGCTATGGGTCTGGATTTCCCATGCGGACAGCAGCTTGACAAATTAGCTCTTTCATGCAAAACTCCTTCAAATGTCCTGACAAAAATAAGAGCAAGAGAAGGATATGTAAATCTTTCGGGGATAGAAACACAAGTTTCAAGAGCTTTGCATTCAGAAGACAAGCTTTCTCTTGTTGGAGAACTTTTTCTTAAAAGTGCTGCTTCAATAGCCGATATTACCAAACAAATAGCTGCCAAATATAATATTTCTGATTTTATATATGCAGGCGGCGTGTCGAGCAGTAAATATATAAGAACTTATCTTTCTGATAAGCTTGGCTGCGATTTCAACTTAATTTTCGGAAATCCTGCTCTTTCATCAGACAATGCCGTCGGAACGGCTCTCCTTGGAGGACTCAAAATATGGCTTTAAAACCCGTTACTGTTTCACAACTTAATGATTATATAAGCAGAGTTCTTACTACAGACCCTTTGCTTGGCAACATATCGGTTACCGGAGAAATTTCTAACCTGAAATTTCACAGCTCAGGTCATGTATACTTTTCTCTTCTTGATGAAAATTCAAGAATTAACTGTTTCCTGCCTGCATCATATAAGAGAAGCTTAAGTTATGCTTTAGACGACGGACTTGAAATAATTGCAAACGGATATATAAATGTTTACAAAAAAGGCGGTACATATACTTTGTTTGTCAGGAACATTGAAGTTTCAGGTGAGGGAAATCTGTCTGCCGCTTTCGAAATACTCAAAAACAAACTAAAGCAAGAAGGCTTGTTTGCACCTGAACATAAGAAACCGATACCTCCTTTTCCCAAGAAAATCGGTGTAGTAACATCAAAGACAGGGGCAGCAGTAAGAGATATAACCAAAATAATACAAAGCAGAACGAAAATGACAGATGTTATCATTTTTCCGGTTTTAGTTCAAGGTCAAGGGGCTGCTGCCGATATAGCCTCTGCCATAGATATGATAAACGAGAATTTCAACGATATAGATCTTCTGATAGTTGGTCGTGGAGGCGGCTCTGCCGAGGATTTATGGGCATTTAACGAAGAAGTCGTTGCAAGAGCCGTATATCGCTCAGAGATTCCGATAATTTCTGCCGTAGGACATGAAATAGATATTACAATATGTGATTTTGCAGCAGATAAAAGAGCTGAAACACCTACTGCCGCAGCAGAAATGGCAGTGCCTGATGACAGAGCGCTTGAAGATTTTATAAATGCAAAAAAGCACGAACTTTTAGTACAGCTGAAGAACCGGACCTCATATTCGGAAATTCGCTGCCGTAGTTTATACGAATCGTTAAAAAACACGATGATGTCTAAATTACAGGACCTCACTCATACAATAGAGCAAAGATACATAAGTCTCGAAGAAAACAATCCAAAAGCCGTTCTTTCCAAAGGATATGCCGTACTCGAAAACGCAGACGGTTTGGTTATTTCTTCTATTAAAAATCTCGTGCCCGAAAAAAGATATAAATTATATCTTAAAGACGGTTCCGTTGAAATTACTATCTCAGATTTAAAGGAAGGTGACAAGTTATGACTTTTGAAGAATCAGCAAAAATGCTTACAGAAATGGCAGAAAAGATAAAAGACGAAAACATCACCTTGCAAGAAGCAATAAAATGCTATGAAGAGGGTGTAAAAAGATATGAAGAGTGTAATAAAATATTAAAAGAGGCTAAACAAAAAATCGAAGTTTACGAGGAAGGAGTCTAAAAGGTTAAAATGATAGAAAGAAGCTTTGATGAATATAAAGAACTTGTAGATCAGCATCTGATGGACTTTATACCTAATATAGACAACAAAAGTATTTCTCTTTATGAGTCAATGAAATACAGTCTGACAGCAGGCGGCAAAAGACTGCGCCCTGTTCTTCTTTTGGCAGCTTGTGAATTTGCCGGAGGCAATATCAGAGAAGCAATTCCATATGCCTGTGCTATAGAATATATACATACCTATTCTCTGATACACGATGACCTTCCTGCCATGGATAACGATGATCTCAGAAGAGGTCTACCTACAAATCACAAAGTATACGGTGATGCTATAGCCATACTTGCCGGTGACGGTCTTTTGACATGTGCTTTTGAAGCTATCAACAAAGATATGATGCTTTACTATGATTCTCCTGAAAAAATCAAGAAAAGAGTAAATGCAGCCTACGAAATTGCCAAGGGTTCAGGTGTAAGGGGTATGGTTGCAGGGCAGGTATCAGATATTGAGGCAGAAAATGCAATAGCTTCAAAAGAAATGTTAGAATACATTCACTTAAACAAAACCGGAGCCTTGATAAAAGCAGCAATTAAAGCCGGACTTTATCTTGGAAATCCAAAAGATGCCATGATTACAGATCTTGAAAAATATGCAGAAAACATGGGGATAGCTTATCAGATTGCTGATGATATTTTAGATGTAAACGGCAATCCCGAAGAGACGGGAAAGGCTACAGGCTCAGATGAGAAAAAACATAAAAACACCTATACAACTGTATTGGGACTTGATATGGCTCGTCTGAGACTTGAAGAGCTTACAGACATGGCAGTAAAATCTATAGAAAAATATTACGATAACGCTGAATTTTTCAGAAATCTTGTTCTTGACCTATCTAAACGAACAAAATAAAAAAGTAAAGGCAGTTTAAATGAAATCAGATATCATTGAATATAATTTTCCGCAGGATTTAAAAGAAATGACTCTTGCAGAAGCAGAACTTCTATCTTATTCAATAAGGGATTTTCTAATAAGCAAAGTTTCTTCCACAGGGGGACATCTTGCTTCCAACCTTGGAGTAGTAGAGCTTACCATTGCCCTGCACAAAGTGTTTGATAGTCCAAAGGATAAAATCATATGGGATGTCGGTCATCAGGCTTATGTCCATAAAATTTTAACCGGCAGAGCAAAGTATTTCGATACCCTAAGGAAGCTTGACGGACTTAGCGGCTTTCCAAAAGGCAAGGAGAGTCCTCATGATGTATACGATACAGGACATAGCAGTGTTTCTATTTCCGCAGCTTACGGAATGGCAGCAGCGAGAGACATAAAAGGCGAAAACTATGATGTGGTCGCCGTAATAGGCGATGGTTCAATAACCGGCGGAATGGCTTATGAAGCTTTAAACAATATAGGAGAAAGCAAATCAAAAGTAATCGTCATATTAAACGATAACGGTATGTCTATTTCTCCCAATATAGGAGGCATATCAAAACATCTGTCAAACATCAGAACTTCCAAGGGCTACCTCGATGTCAAAAAATTCTTAAAAAACAGAGTAGTAAACATACCTAACATAGGGAAGCCGCTTGTAAACAGTCTTGCCGATTTTAAAAACGATATAAAATATTCAATCCTCGATAACGGAGGTGTGTTGTTAGAAGAATTGGGCATCACTTATTTCGGTCCTGTAGATGGTCACAACATCAAAGATTTAGTTGATGTTCTAAATAAAGCAAAATCATTGGACGAGCCTGTATTTATACATGTAATAACCCAAAAAGGCAAAGGTTATATCAATGCTGAAAAAGCTCCGTCTAAATTTCACGGAATAGGCCCATTTGATACTACTACAGGAGTCGAACTGAAAAAATCCTCCGGCAGAACCTTTTCTTCGTTAATGGGAGAATGTATCTCGGATAAAGCCTCTGAAGATAAGCGAATAGTTGCCATAACCGCTGCAATGTGTGAAGCTACAGGTCTTTATGAGTTTTCACAGAAATATCCCGACAGATTCTTTGATGTGGGTATAGCTGAGGAGCATGCAGTCTCATTTGCCGCAGGATTAGCCAAAGGAGGTATGAAGCCTGTCGTATGTATATATTCATCTTTCCTTCAAAGAGCATATGATCAGATATTGGAAGATGTATGTATGCAGCAGCTCCCTGTAATATTTGCAATAGACAGAGCAGGCTGCGTAGGAGCAGATGGAGAAACACATCATGGCATGTTCGACATATCGTATCTTTCAACGATACCGAACATAACTATACTTGCTCCTAAAGACGGAAATCAACTAAAGGCTATGTTTAACTATGCTCTTACATTGAATAAGCCTGTAGCAATACGCTATCCTCGAGGAGAGGCTATTTTCGATAAAAATATTATGTATACTTATTCCGAAAAAAACCATCGCTTAAAAAAAGGCTCAGCGGTAGATATATGGGCTTGCGGTAAAATGGTGTCATGCGGTGAAAAGGTATGCGATATTTTAGAAAATCACGGTATAAAAGCCGGACTTGTTGAAGTTTCGCAGATCAAGCCTCTTGATATTAGCCCTATTAAAGAATGTAGCTGCAATACCAGACTTATAGCGACCATTGAAGACAATTCTCTATCAGGTGGATTCGGTCAGCAGATGGCCTCAAAAATATCCGGTCTTCCATACAATATAATGAATTTCGGATGGCCTGACGAATTTATACCGCAGGGAACAGTCGATGAACTTGCCGATAAATACGGTCTTACTCCAATAAAGATTGCCGAAAGGATATGTGAATACCTTGAAAGATAGATTAGACGCACTTTTAGTAAAGAAGGGGTTTTTTTCTTCAAGAGAAAAAGCAAAGGCTTCCATAATGGCCGGCATAGTATATGTAGACGGTCAAATAAGCGATAAAGCCGGAACAATGATAGATACAGAAGCCGATATCTTTGTAAAAGAAAATTTATGCCCATATGTCAGCAGAGGTGGTCTTAAACTTGCAAAGGCTCTTGAAAAATGGCATTTTGACCTTAATCAAGCTATATGTATGGATATAGGCGCATCCACAGGCGGCTTTACAGACTGTATGCTCCAGAACGGCGCAGAAATGGTATACGCAGTAGATGTAGGCTACGGACAGCTCGACTATAAGCTTAGAACCGATGCCCGTGTTGTAAACATGGAAAAGTGCAACATAAGATATATTGATCAATCATCTATCAAACCATTAGATTTTATCAGTGTAGATGTTTCTTTCATATCTTTGAAACTCATCTTTCCTGTCGCATCAGCCATGCTGAAAAATAACGGTCATATGGTATGCCTGATAAAGCCTCAGTTTGAGGCAGGAAAAGAACAGGTAGGCAAGAAAGGAATTGTACGAGATAGAAAAGTCCATGTACAAGTCATTGAAAATGTGATAAAATATACAGTTGAGAATGGGCTGAGACCTGCCGGTCTAACCTATAGTCCGGTAACCGGAGCCAAAGGTAACATAGAATTTCTTCTTTATATTGATGGAAAACTGAATCCCGGAGAAGAAGCTGACATTTCACACATACCTGTACAACAAATAGTTAACACCTCCCACGAGGAGTTAGAATAAAAGTAAGTATTAGTAAATCAAAGGAGACAGAAATGAAACTATCGAAAAAAGTGTTGAACATGGAACTCTCACCAATCAGAAAATTTGTTCCATACGCAGATGCCGCAAGAGCAGCAGGCAAAAAAGTTTACGGACTTAATATCGGACAGCCTGATATCAAAACTCCGGATGCTTTCTTTGATGCAGTTAAAAACTACAACCAGGAAGTTCTGGCTTATGCTAATTCCCACGGTGTAGCAGAACTGCTTGACGCTCTTGTAGGTTACTACAAGAGAATAGGTCTTGACTTTGACAAGAAAGACCTTATGGTTACTAACGGAGGTTCAGAGGCTATCAACATGCTTATGACTTGTATCTTAGATGAAGGCGACGAAGTTATCATGGCTGAGCCGTTCTACACTAACTACAAGACTTTCGTAGCTCAGGCAGGCGGAAAGGTAGTCGCTATTCCTACAACTGCAGATGATGGATACCAGTACGCAGTAAGAGAAAAAATCGAGAATGTAATCACTCCTAAAACTAAAGCTATTTGTATCATCAACCCTGGTAACCCTACAGGTAAAGTGCTTACAAAAGACGAAATGAAACTTATCGTTGACATTGCATTAGAACATGATCTGTTCATCATAGCCGACGAAGTTTACAGAGAGTTCGTATACGATGGAAAGGAAATGACTACTTTCGGTTCTTTCAAAGAAGCTGAACAGAATGTAATCATCGTTGACTCCGTTTCCAAGAGATTCTCCGCTTGCGGTGCAAGAATCGGCTCAATCGCTTGCAAGAATGAAGAACTTATGCAAAACATCATGAAGCTGGCTCAGGCAAGACTTTGCTGTCCAACCATCGACCAGATCGGCGCAGCTGCACTCTACAATCTGGATCCTTCATACTTTGACGACATCAAGAAAGAATATGAACACAGAAGAAATGTTTCAGTTGAAGCATTAAATGAAATTGAAGGAATCAAGTACGGAGTACCTGAAGGAGCTTTCTACATAACAGCTCAGCTTCCTGTAGATAATGCAGAAGATTTCTTAATGTTCTTATTACAGGAATTCGATGTAAACGGCGAAACCTGTATGTTTGCCCCTGCAGGTGGCTTCTTCAGCACTAAGGGCGTAGGTCAGTCAGACATGCGTATCGCTTATGTACTCAATGCAGAAGACATGAAGGCCGGTATCAACATCATTAAAGAAGGTATCAAAGCATACAACAACAGATAGTTTAGCATTTTAATTTACTTTATCAAGGATAGAAAAAGGAAGAAACATATGAAATTATCTCCAATGATGGAACAATATATGAATATAAAAAAGAATTATGAAGATTGTATACTGTTTTTCAGACTTGGCGATTTTTATGAAATGTTCTTCGATGACGCAAAGCTTGCGTCAAAAGAATTGGAATTAACGCTGACCGGTAAAAACTGCGGTCAGGAGGAAAGGGCTCCCATGTGTGGAGTCCCTTTCCATTCCGCAGAAAATTATATAGCCAAGTTAGTTGATAAAGGCTATAAAGTTGCCATATGCGAACAGGTGGAAGATCCTGCTTCAGCCAAAGGCATAGTAAAACGAGAAGTAATACAGATAGTTACACCCGGAACTCTTACTGCACAGTCTATGCTTGCAGAAAAAGAAAACAACTATCTTGCATCTATATATACAGACGAAAATTTAAACGGTATGTCTATCGCATACTGTGATATCTCAACCGGAGAACTCAAGGTTACCGAATACAGAGATTCTAACCTTTATGAGACACTTCTAAATGAGCTCGTAAAAATCAATGCTAAAGAAATAATAATCAATCAGGATTTTGCCGGAGCTTATTCCACAGACGAAATACATGCCATAACAGAGGCATATATAAACACTGTAAGCAATGAGTTTTTTTCACAAAAAAGCTGCTTGAATGCAATCAAGGCTCAGTTCGGCTGTATTTCCACCTCGGCCATCGGGTTGGAGGAGGACAGCCTGTCGATTTTTTCACTTGGAGCGCTTCTCAGCTATCTTCTTGAAACACAAAAGCACAGTCTCAAACAGATCACACGAGTATCAACCTATGAGTCAGGAAACCATATGGCTCTTGATAAAGCTACACTGCGCAATTTAGAACTTACAGAAACACTTTATGACAAAAAACTCTCAGGCTCACTTTTAGGTGTTTTAGATAAAACTCATACAGCTATGGGCAGCCGTAAAATGAAGAGATGGCTAAGAGAACCGCTGAATAATTCCGATGAAATTAACAAGAGGCTTGACGGAGTAGAAGAACTGTATCAGCAGCTTTTAGTAAGAAACAATCTTAAAGACTCTCTTAAATGCATATATGACTTTGAGCGTCTTGCGGGTCGTATAGCATGCCGTAATGCAAACGGAAAAGATTTGATAGCCTTGAAGAATTCTTTAGGGATGCTTCCCGATATAAAGGCATCTTTAGAATATGCAAATTCTTCAATACTTAGGGAACTAAACTGTGAAATCAATCCTCTTACAGAGGTTTACAATAATATAGAAAAAGCAATCTGCGACGATCCCCCATTTACCATCAAAGAGGGGGGAATAATCAAAGAAGGCTACTCAGAAGCTTTAGACAAACTCAAGGATTCAATAAAAGACGGTAAATCATGGATTTCAGGCCTTGAAGCATCTGAAAGGGAACGAACCGGCATACGTACTCTCAAGGTCGGTTACAATAAAGTATTCGGGTATTATCTGGAAATCACAAAATCATTTTATGACCAGATACCTGAAAATTATATAAGAAAACAAACTCTTGCAAATGCAGAAAGATTTATAACTCCAGAGCTTAAGGAAATGGAAAATCTTGTACTCAATGCAGAAGCAAAAATAAATCAGATGGAATATGATATATTTTCTGATCTGAGAGAATATATAGAAGGTTTTATAAATCAGCTTCAGACAACATCAGAGGCAATAGCAACCCTTGATGTCTTATGTTCTTTTGCCCATGTAAGTGAAAGATACGGTTATGTAAAACCTGAAATCGATGATTCCATGGAAATAGAAATAGTAAAGGGAAGACACCCTGTAATAGAGCAAACCATAGGAGACGGTTTGTTTATATCCAATGACACATATTTAAACGATAACGATGCAAGTATGCTCCTTATAACAGGACCTAATATGGCAGGCAAATCTACCTATATGAGGCAGACAGCTCTTCTGGTTCTTATGGCTCAGGCAGGTTGCTTTATTCCTTGTCAAAAAGCAAGAATCGGTGTAGTGGACAGGATATTTACACGAATAGGTGCATCTGATAATCTTGCTCAGGGACAGTCTACATTTTATGTGGAAATGAGCGAATTATCCTACATATTAAATTCAGCCGGCGAAAGAAGCCTTATAATCTTAGATGAAATAGGCCGTGGAACCAGCACATACGATGGACTTTCTATCGCATGGGCAGTCACAGAATACCTATGTAATAAAACTACACATATAAGAACTTTATTTGCAACCCATTACCATGAGCTTACGGCTCTTGAATATAAACTCTGCGGTGTCAGAAATCTCACTGTCGATGTATCGGAAGAAAACGGCAATATAGTTTTTTTACATAAGATAGTGTCGGGTTCAGCAAGCAAAAGTTATGGAATACATGTTGCAAAACTTGCAGGAATACCACAAAAGCTCCTTCAGAGAGCAGGTGAAAAATTAAAAGAACTTGAACAATCTTCATCTCGTGATGATTTAAGCAGTAGAGAGAATGATGACGTTCAGCTTTCAATATTTACAGACAATTTTGTGTACGATTCAGTTTCAGAGAAGCTTAACTCAATCAACCTTATGGAACTGACTCCGTCTGAAGCTATAAAAACAATTGAAGAACTAAAAGGACTTGTCAATGATAAAAATATTAGATAAACAGGTAGCTGACAAAATAGCAGCCGGAGAAGTTATAGACCGCCCCTTATCTGTTATAAAAGAACTTCTTGAAAACTCACTGGATGCCGGTGCAAGTTCGATAGTTATAGAAATCAGGAGGGGAGGTAAGGAATACATACGAGTTACCGATAATGGAAGCGGCATCTCTCGTGAAGAAACTGAAATTGCATTTCTTCGTCATGCCACAAGCAAAATTTCCTCTCAGGAGGATCTACATGCTATAGATACTCTTGGTTTCAGAGGCGAAGCTCTTGCATCAATATGTGCAGTCACAAGAACAGAGCTTATAACCAAACGCCCCTGTGACAGAACAGGTACCAGATTGATCATACATGGAGGAGAGGTTATAAGCAGTCAGCCTACCGGATGCCCTGACGGCACTACTATGATAATCACTGATCTTTTCTATAATATGCCTGCAAGGCTGAAATTTATGAAAAGTGATTCTGCTGAAAGCAATTTGATAATAGATATGGTCTCACGGTTTGCTCTCGCTTACAAGGATGTTTCTTTCAGACTTATAAATAACGGCAGAATCCTTTTTTCAACTGCCGGAAGCGGTGATCGGCTTAATACCAT
Organism: uncultured Eubacteriales bacterium; assembly: GCA_900542295.1. GTDB lineage: Bacteria > Bacillota > Clostridia > Peptostreptococcales > Anaerovoracaceae > Fimisoma. Next base: position 94,127 of record UQNJ01000001.1, read on the forward strand.
ATCCAGAGTATATCAGTCCATAGATACACAAAATCTCATACCTCTGAAATACTCTTCTGAAAATATTTCTGCTGATGGATATATCTCAACACCTGCCCTGAGCAGACCATCCAGGGCAAATCAGATATTTTTTGTAAACGGTCGGCCTGTAAGCAGTAAAGTTATAGAAAAAGGAATAGATCAAGGATACAGCGAAAGATTGTTTGAAGGAAGATACCCTGTAGTATTTCTTTTTCTTACTCTGTCATCTTCTGATTTAGATGTAAACATCCACCCAAACAAGAGAGAGGTTCGATTTGATGACGAAAAGACCATCGAAGAATTTATTGCACAAAGCATAAGAAACGCTTTAGGCACGAAGGAATCGATTGTCAGAGCAGCAAACATATTTAAATATACAGAATCAAAAGAACAGTCATCTGCCCAGCAAGCGCAGGACACAAACGTTCAGGTAAATGTTAAAAACATTATGTCTACTTGTGATGATATCTATGATGATATATGTGATGACAACGTTAAAATTCAGAAAAACACAAAGATTAACAGTTCTTTCGTAATGGAAGATGTGGAGCTTCCTGAATCAAATCAGGAAGAATCTGTCAAAACCAAAACCGGCATAGAGTTAGATATAAAAGAACCTTTTTTCAGACCATTTGATTTTGACAGTATAGATATAAAAAGCATCATATTTGACACATATATTTTGGCAACAGACGAAGATAATTTTTATCTTATAGACCAGCATGCAGCTCATGAAAGAATTTTTTTTGAAAAACTTGTGTCTGAATATAAAAGAGAAGAAAAATTCAGACAGCCCATATTGATGCCCATAATAATTGATGCAGATATATCAGCTGCTCAGCAGGAAGATGAGTGGCTGCCTCTTCTGTCGGATATGGGCTTTAATATTGAAAATTTCGGCATGGGAAGTTACAGAATTTCTGAAATTCCAACATTTATGAGTTTATCAGAAGCTGAAAGCTTTACCGTAGATTTTATAAACAACTTTGAAAAGTCATCTGATCCGTCAAATCAAGTTGTTATAGATAAATTGATTATGCGTTCCTGCAAATCTGCTGTGAAGGCCGGGGATTCACTTTCAGCTGCGGAAGCTGCCGCTCTGATAAATGATTTGAAATTATGTATAAACCCTTTCAGCTGTCCCCATGGCAGACCAACATTTGTAAAATTTTCAAAATATGAAATCGAAAGGATGTTTAAGCGTTCCTGATGCGTACAATTACAATAATCGCAGGCCCTACAGCCGTAGGAAAAACAAAATTTGCAATAGAAGCGGCAAAAGTTCTTGATGGAGAAATAGTATCATGCGACTCAATGCAGCTTTACAAATATATGGATATAGGCAGCGCCAAGCCCACTTCAGAAGAGATGGCTCAGGTAAAGCATCATCTTGTAGACATAATTGATCCGTCCCAGCCTTTTTCCGTAGCCCAATATCAAACAATGGCAAAAAACGCCATAAACGAAATATTTGAAAAGTCTAAGATTCCAATAATTTCAGGTGGTACGGGATTATATGTAAATTCTCTTATATATGATATGGATTTTGGTGGGGGTAATGTTGATACCCAACTCCGCAGCGATCTTTTAAAAGAAGCCGAAGAGAAGGGGACAAGTGAGCTTTATAACAGGCTTGTCCGTCTTGATCCGGATGCAGCACAAAGGATTCATCCAAACAATACAAAAAAATTGATAAGAGCTCTTGAAGCCGCAATATCCGGTCAAAAAATTAAAGATTTCAAAAATTGTACTGAAAAATGTAAAGATTATGACATAAACTTTATAATTCTGACAAGAAACAGAGATGAACTTTATGATAGAATAAATAAAAGAGTAGATTTACTGGTTGAATCCGGACTCTTTGAAGAAGTAAAGGCATTACTAAACCGAGGTCTTACAGAGCAAGATATCTCAATGAAGGGTATAGGGTATAAAGAAGTAATTGCCAGCCTTAGAGGTGATTGCTCAAAAGACGACTCAATAGCACTTATAAAAAAGAACACTCGCCATTTTGCAAAGAGACAAATCACATGGTTCAAGAGATATAACGAAGCAACATGGCTTAATATAAGTGATTACATAAGCGATGATGAGGCTTTAGGAGAGCTGATAAGATGGCTGAAAAACAAATACAAATTCACAGCAAAGGCGACAGACCGGATAATATAATACGACACGAAAACGACCTTTACATTCAGTGTGAAGAAATCGAAAAGGAGCTTCCTTCATACCTCAGAGGTTATTTTATATATCTCAAAGGCAATGTTCTATTGAATACAAGGTTAGCCTATCTTCACGATGTTAGGTTTTTCATGCAGTATTTAATAGAACAAACGGATCTCACCTCTGCGGGAAGTATTTCAGACATAAAACTTGAAGAACTGCAAAATGTACAAGCCGTAGATGTAAATTTGTTTTTAGATTACTGCAGAAAATACAAAGTTGAAACAGACAACACAATTTATATATACGAAAACAGCAACAAAAGCCTTGCTCGAAAAAGGTCTTCCGTTTCTGTATTTTTTAAATATCTATACCGTGACGGTCTTGTAAATAAAAACATTACTGACGGGTTTGATCCAATAAAAGTTCCAAGCCCCGGCGAAAAAGAAATCAAAGCTTTACAGGATGATGAAGTCATGATAATGCTTGACGCTGTGACCTCCGGTGAGGGGCTTACTGACCACGAAAGAAAATATTGGAACAAGACTAAACTGAGAGATAAGGCAATATTGATACTTTTTATCACATATGGACTTAGACTTTCTGAGCTTCAGCAGCTTAATATATCATCTTTCAATTTTAACAGGGGAGAGTTTAAAATATACAGAAAAAGAGGCAAGGAATCAATAATGCCCCTTAATAAATCAGTAAAATCAGTAATAACAGACTATCTTGACAACGAAAGACCGACTGAAAATAAAATTGCAGCGGGTGATGAGGATGCATTATTCCTGTCACTACAGGGAACAAGAATGACTGATCGACAAATAAGACAGTTGGTAAAAAAATATACTGCAATATCCATGCATACTTCAAGGGACGCCGGCTACAGTCCTCACAAATTAAGAGCAACTGCCGCAACAAGCCTTATAGGAAGAGGAAATTCAATCTTCGATGTGGCTGCTCTCTTGGATCATGAACAAGTAACAACTACGCAGCTCTACGCTCGTCAAAAGGTCAATGTGAAAAGAGACCTTGTAAAAGATATGGAATGGGAAGAAGAAAGGAAAGAAAAGTAATGAATTATACTCATGATTTTCTCATAGAAAAATTTAATATAAATTTTAAAGTTCTTGATTTGGTCGAAGAAGCAGAAAGAGAAGTTTCTTCTCAGTTTAAAGAGTTAGACGATATTATGGCATATAATCAATACAAAGTGCTTTCGGCCTTTCAGGAGAACAGACTCAGCGATATGCACTTCAACTGGAATACGGGTTATGGCTACGATGATCCCGGCAGAAATGCTATAGAGAAAGTTTATGCAGATATTTTCCATACAGAAAAAGCATTGGTACGACCAACAATAGTAAACGGTACTCATGCCCTTGCAATTACTATTATGGGAGTTTTAAGACCCGGAGATGAGCTTATTTACTGCACAGGCAGACCATATGACACATTGGAAGAAGTAATCGGAATAAGAGGCAGCGGAAACGGCTCTCTTAAAGACTACGGTATAACATATAAACAGGTTGACCTGCTTCCCGACGGACAAATAGATCTGGAGGGTATACGAAATGCCATATCCGACAAAACTAAAATGATAACCATACAAAGAGCTACAGGATACGGTTGGCGAAAAGCCATAACCATAGAACAAATAAGAGAATGTACTTCCTTTATAAACAGCATCAATCCTGCAATAGTTAAGATGACCGACAACTGCTACGGTGAGTTCCTTGATATAAAAGAGCCTACAGATGTAGGCATAGATATAATGGCAGGTTCACTTATTAAAAATCCGGGAGGAGGTCTGGCTCTTACCGGCGGATATGTGGCCGGAAAGGCTGAACTGATAGATAAAATACAGTACCGCATGACATGCCCCGGAATAGGAGGGGAATGCGGACTTACATTCGGTCAGACAAGAACAATGTTTCAAGGGCTTTTCCAGGCTCCTAAGGTTGTAAACGGCGCAGTTAAAGGAGCTGTGCTTTGCGGAAAAGTATATGAGAAGCTGGGCTTTGAAGTTTGCCCTAAGGCCGAAGACTCAAGAAGCGACATAATACAAGCTGTAAAGTTAAGAACACCTGAAGCATTAGAAGCCTTTTGCAGAGCCATTCAAGCAGCAGCTCCCGTTGATTCTCATGTTACGCCTATACCATGGGATATGCCGGGATACGATTCTCAGGTTATAATGGCAGCGGGTGCTTTTGTACAAGGTTCTTCAATTGAACTGAGCGCCGATGCACCTATGCGTGAACCTTACTGCGTATACTTCCAAGGCGGTCTTACGTATGAACATTCAAAATTCGGTGTAATAAAATCTGTAAATGAACTGTTAAACGAAGGATTGATTTCTTTATAGGAAAAATTATGGGGTTTTAAATATGGGGATACAGAATTTTAAGGAGCAGAGCAATAAGAAAAATGTAATAGTTTCTATTTTAAAGATTCTGCTGTTGGGAGCAATTGTAATAGGAATACCTCTGTATATATACTTCTTTGAAAAAGAATGGATATCACAATTCCGTGATTTTGATGATATAATTGCATACCTGCAAAGCTACAGACTTGAATCCATACCTATATATATATATATTCAAGTAACACAAATAATTATAAGTATAATTCCGGGGCAAATTTTTAACTTGGCAGCAGGATATTTATATACCTTCTTTCCTGCATTGCTGTTTTCAATAATAGGAGCTTTTGTCGGTACTCTTGTTTCATTTTGGATTGCAAGATGGCTTGGAAGCGATTTCGTACACATATTTTTCGGACGTGAAAAAACTCAGGATTATGTCAAAAAGCTCAACTCAAAAAAAGCTTATACGATAGTATTCTTTATTTATCTTATTCCCGGAATACCTAAAGATGTAGTGAGTTATGCAGCAGGAGTCTCTGATATGAAATTCAAGCCGTTTATGCTTTTGTCTCTTATAGGAAGACTGCCCGGTATGATGGGCAGCATAATGATAGGAAGCATGTGGCATAAAGAGGAATATATAGGAATGATTATATTAGCAGTTTTAGCCATTACGGTCTTTATTCTATGTATAGTTTTCAGAAAAAAAATAAACAAATTCTTAGATGAGATATATGAAAAAATAAGCAGCTGATTAACAGCTGCTTATTTTTTTAATCATATTTGTAATCCATATAGGATAATATTCAGGCAGTACATGTATGCCGTCTCCTGCATAAAGATTGGGATTCTCCTCCAGAATATAAACATTGTCTATATAACAAAAGCCGAATTCATCACACATGTTTTTTATCTTTTTGTTAAACTCCTTCCACTTATGGAAATTCCCTCCTGAAGCAATCTTTTCTTCAGACGGTTTTGCTATGGAATTTACATAAATATCAGCATCCGGACAAATGCTCATGAATTCAAATATAATCGTACTGTAATCTTCAACAAATGCATCAGCATCTCCGCTGTACATTCCCATGTCGTTCGTACCGTAAGAGAAGAACACATTTGTCGGTTTGAGCTTTGATGCTTCAGCTATAGCTTCTTCACCTTTCATAACAGAACCTCCGATTTCACATACAACCTGATTATCATCTAAAAAGCCGTATACTTTAAGCCCCTCTGAAATAGAATCTCCTATTACAAGATTTTTACCGAACAATCTATTATATTGAATCTTTCCGTCAACGACATATTCTCCGTTTTTTGCATCCTTACTTATATCAGAGACAGAAAGAAGGGAAGGGGCAACCATATCAACGATATCGTTTTCAATCCCATATTCTGTCCGATCGGCCGATAACTTGGCAATGATCAGATACAAGACTATAGTAATACAAAATATAAATACAGCAGCTATAATAAATTTTCTGTTGTTTTTCTTTTTGATTTTCATAGATAATTCACCTCACTTAGACTGCAATATAAATTATATATTGTTTCAAAGCCATAAAGCAATACTTTTATAAAAAATCATTCACAGCGCACAAATGTTCATTTTTTATAAACATTTGTTCTTTTTTCTGTTGACATCGAACATCTATTCTGTTATATTATATGAAAAGAACAAACGTTTGAAGGAGGGCGCATGATGACTAAAAATTACAGAATAAAAAACAGATTAAGATTCACTATTTTTGTAGCCGTTACAATAATATTATTCACCATGACCGCTAATTTCGCTTTAGGAATAAATACCGCTGACAGTTCAACTGTCCATGAATATATTGAATTAGAAGTTTCTTACGGAGATACTCTATGGTCAATAGCTGACAAATATATGGATGATGACGATATACGAGAATCTGTATACAAGCTTAGCAAACTTAACAACATAAAAGCATCTGATCTTAAAGCAGGAATGACTATTATAATACCTTCATAATATATACCGTCTGATGCTTTTATGCTAAAATTGACGCTGAAAGTTCTCTGATTCATCATTCAGTCAAATACCCTCAATTTGATTATATTAAGTTGCTGTATATTTATCGACCTTTTTAAAAAAATCGCTTAAAACGCAAATTAGAGCCTCGTTTTTTTGATACTTCTGTGGTAACATATAGCTTAACACTAATTATCAAACACATCTAATGAAAAGAGGTAAAAATGGATAAAATACAATACGTTTGCCCAAAATGCGGCAATACAAGCTATGAATCAGATCAGTTTCAGGCAACAGGCGGAAACTTTGCAAAATTATTCGATGTACAGAACAAACGGTTTCATACTGTGACTTGCACAAGATGCGGTTATACAGAATTGTATAAGGGTCTCGGAAATGATGCAATGAACATCCTGGATTTCTTAATAGGCGGTTGATTTTAATCGTGAATTAAATATTGTAATAAAAGAAAATAATACAACATAATTAAATAATAACAATTTAAAAATGCATCTGCAGCAAACCGTTCAGGCTTAAATAGCGAAGCTTGAAAAGCTTAATAAGCAGGTGCATTTTCTTTTGCCTTCATAACTATTCCGTAAATCTAAATTTAAGGAATAGTTGTCTGTCGTCAAAATAAGAGAGATCTATTAGACCTCTCTTCCCATTTCTGTTATCTTTGTGTACTATCCAGATAGCTTTGCAAAATTATTACCGCCGCTTGCTTATCAATTACCTTTTTTCTCTTAGCTCTTGAAACATCAGCTTCAATCAAAACTTTTTCTGCCATAACGGTAGTGAGTCTTTCGTCTTGCCATTCCACCTTAATATTTTTCATGCCGGTACTTCGCATCTTGTTTTCCAACATATTTTTAAATTCATATACCTTTTCTGTCTGTATACTGTCACTGCCATCGAGCTTCTTTGGTAAACCGACCACTATTGTATCACATTCATACTCTTTAACCATTTCAAGTATTTTAGTAGTGTCTTTTCTTATACCTACCCTTTCCAAAGTCATTACCCCCTGAGCAGTGTAGCCTAGAGGATCTGAAATGGCTATGCCGACAGTTTTATCACCTACATCAAGTCCGATTTTTCTCATAATACAGAAAACTCCTTTAAAATATTTTATCTAAACTCGCAAATAAATCCGGGTACTGCGGTTGCAGTACCCGGATTTATCGTGCTATACATCAATATAAGTTCTGAGCATCTCCGCTACCAACTCATCTCGGTCTACACCTTTAATAAGTGTTCTTGCATTATTAAAGCTGGTAATATAAGATGGATCTCCGGTTATTATATAACCTACCAACTGATCTATTGGATTATAGTCCTTTTCTTTCAAACATTCATAAACTTCTCTGACTATCTGCTTATTTGTCTTTTGGGTTTTAAAAGAATCAAACATCTTTGTATTCTTATCCATTGTCTACCCCTTCCTTATACTAAAAGAAACAATCCGATGGGTTAATTATACTATGACAAAAGATTTTTAGCAACCTCGAAGGCTTCATTTATTTTTGATGCATCTTTTGCGCCTGCCTGAGCCATATCGGCCTTTCCGCCGCCTCCGCCGCCACACGCAGAAGCTATTTCCTTTATCATCTTACCTGCATTATATCCTTTTTCTACAACATCGTCTGTAAGAGAAACGAGTAAAGTTACCTTTTCACCATTAGTTGTAGCTAAAACCATGCATACACCCTTATGTGCAGCCTTTATATCATCAGAAATATTTCTCAGGTCATTTATGCTGTATCCGGTAAATTTCTTTGTTATCAATTTAATTCCGTTTATATCATGTGCAGATGAAACTAAACTGTCTGCTTCTCCTCCCATTGCTGCTTTTTTCATTTCTTCCAGCTCTTTTTTTACTGACTTAAGCTCTTCTGTCAAAGATGCAGCTCTGTCTGCAATATTGGCTTTATTTGATTTTAAAGCTCTTGCTGCATCTTCAATAATTTTTTCAGCATTTAAAGCTTCTTTCAATACTCCTGTTCCAGTTACAGCCTCTATTCGCCTTACACCTGAAGCAATTCCACTTTCCGAAATAATCTTGAAAGCACCTATCTCGCCGGTATTCCTTACATGAGTACCTCCGCAAAGTTCTATAGACCATCCGCCGGCACTTACAACCCTGACAGTTTTACCATATTTTTCACCAAATAAAGCCATAGCTCCTGCTCTCTTTGCATCTTCCATGGACATTTCTTTGGCAGTAACCGGAAGAAATTCATTTATCTTTTCGTTAACTTTTTTTTGTATCTTGTTAAGCTGCTCATCGGTTACAGCCTCAAAGTGACTGAAATCAAAACGCAGTAGGTTGTCATTTACACTTGAACCTGACTGCTGTACATGCGTTCCAAGAACTTCTCTCAAAGCTTTTTGTAGCAAATGCGTTGCAGTGTGGTTTCTTGCGGAACAGTTTCTCCTTGCCGCATCAACTTTTAAAGTAACTTCATCACCCACTCTTACAGTTCCGTCTGTAACTTCACAGCAGTGAGCTATAATTCCGTCATTTTTTTCAACAGAAAAGACGTATATGCTTCCCGACTCAGTAGACATAATTCCGTTATCTGAAATCTGTCCGCCGCCTTCCGGATAAAATACAGTTCTGTCCAGGAAAATTCTCACATTCTGCTCTGCCGAAGCAACATCAACAGTTCCGTTTTCATCAATTATTGCGAGGACTTTAGCCTTTCCTGCAAGACTGTCATATCCTTCAAATTGAGTTTCCGGAACATCCACCAAATTGTTGTTTTCTTTCCATGCTTCACACTCGGTGTTTTTGCGGCATCTTCTTCCCTGTTCTTTCTGACGCTTCATATTTTCCGCAAAGCCTTCTTGATCCGCAGTCATTCCATTTTCCGCTAAAATTTCTTCTGTAAGCTCAGGCGGAAATCCGTAGGTATCATAAAGCTTAAAAGTCTTTTCTCCATCAAGAATGGTTTTTCCCTCTTTTTTAAGTTCTTCTACATATTGAGAAATTATATTTTCTCCCTGATCTATAGTAGCTGCAAATTTATCTTCCTCTACACTTATAATCTTCTGTATATATTCTTTTTTTTCTATTAGCTCAGGATAAGCATCTCCGGAAACTTCTATAACCTTATTTGAAAGTTCTACGAGGAACGGTCCTGTTATTCCAAGAAGTCTACCGTGTCTGGCCGCCCTTCTGAGCAGCCTTCTCAATACATATCCTCTTCCTTCATTGCTCGGCATTATGCCATCGGCTATCATAAAGGTAATCGAACGAAGATGATCCGTTATTATTCTTATTGATATATCGGTCGAAGCATGTCCGTCTCTGTATTCGACTCCACACTTTGCGACAACACCGTTTAAGATATGACGAATCGTATCAATATCAAAAATGGAATCTACTCCCTGCATTATGCAAGCCATTCTCTCAAGGCCCATACCTGTATCAATATTAGGATGTTCAAGCGGCGAATAAGTTCCGTCTTCTTCTTTATAAAACTGTGTAAATACATGATTCCAAAATTCAAGATATCTGTCACAGTCACAACCGGGCTTGCAAGTGTCCTTTCCGCATCCGTATTCCGGTCCTCTGTCAAAATAAAGTTCTGAACAAGGTCCGCAAGGACCAAGACCGATTTCCCAGAAATTATCTTCTTTTCCAAGCCTTACTATTCTTTCTTCAGGCATGCCCAGGCTTTTCCATATTTCAACAGCTTCATCATCATCTTCATAAACTGTTGCCCATATCTTGTCAAACGGCATCTTGAGCCACTCAGTCATAAATTCAAGTCCCCATGCAAGAGATTCTTTCTTGAAATAATCGCCAAAAGAAAAGTTCCCTAACATTTCAAAAAAAGTACCATGTCTGGCAGTTATTCCTACATTATCTATATCTCCTGTTCTTATACATTTTTGACATGTGGTCATTCTCTTTGAAGGTGGTGTTTCCACTCCTGCAAAGTACTTTTTCAAAGGTGCCATGCCTGAATTTATTATTAAAAGACTTTTATCGTCCTGAGGTATAAGAGATGCGCTCTTAGCTGCATAATGTCCCTTACTTACATAAAAGTCTCTGAATAGTTTTCTTATCTCGTTTAGTCCTAATTTTTCCATATGTAAATCCTCCTGAACAATTTTATATTTTATCACAGGCAGGTTTAAAAGTCTATCCGTATACGTACAAAAAATATGCTTCTCTCCCTTATTTTCAAGGTTACAGAAGAGAAGCATATATATTTAAAAATTTTTAAAACTGTTTTTTAATATTCTGAGCCATTTCAGTTACATCTTGTCCTACATTCATCATCTCGTTCTTTACATTTTCCACATCCTTAGCTGTACTTTTTATATCCTGTCTAAGCTGTTGCTTGGCAGATGGTTTCATACACCCGTATGCTACAGCCATTGCTGTTCCTGCTGCCGCTAAGGCCACTACTGTAACTGCTGTTTTTTGCATATATAATCACTCCCTTCATGAATATTATCTGAAAAAAGGAATGGTTATATTCCAAGAAGATAATAGAATTTATTTGATAAATCCGCCGCCTATAACTGTATCATCATTATAAAATACTATTGACTGTCCCGGAGTTGCAGCTCTTTGCGGAATTTTAAATATTGTCGTAATTTTTTTATCGTAAACATCAATCCGCGCCGGAGCAGGCTTTGCGGAATACCGTACTTTAGCCATAACCTCCATTCCATTATATTCTTTCACATTTCCGGCTGTAAAGAAAAAATCTTCACACTCAACTGTATCGCTGAACAGTTCCTCATTGTTACCTAAAACTATTCTGTTCCGGTCTGCATCTATTTCAGTTACGAAAGTCGGCTTTCCCAGAGCAATTCCAAGACCTTTACGCTGTCCAACAGTGTAATTGAGAATTCCTTTATGATGTCCCAGAATATTTCCTGCCTTATCTACGAAATCTCCTTCCTCAGAAGAAAATCCCATGGATTTTATGTAAGAAGCGTAATCGGATTCAATAAAACATATCTCCTGACTGTCCTTTTTTTCGGCATTTTGCAGTTTTTTCCCTCTCGCCAATGTTCTTGTCTCATTTTTAGATTTAATCTCTCCTAAAGGCAAAATAAGCCGTTTTAAGACATCCTGTCCTAACCTGTATAGCATATATGACTGATCCTTTTCTTGACTTGCTCCCTGTCTCACAAAGTACCGATTTTTGTCCGAGTCATATTTTATACGACAGTAATGCCCTGTAGCTATATGATATGCGCCAATTTTGTCTGCATTCTCTATAAGCTTCCTGAACTTTATATTAGGGTTACATACTATACAAGGATTTGGTGTTCGCCCGGCAATATATTCTCTGCAAAAATTATCTATTACCACGTCTTTGAAAAGCTCTGAAACGTTTTCACAGATCAGTTCTATGCCAAGCTGTCTTGCTGTTTCTTCTGCTTCTTTTCTTGTCTTATCATTATTACCTGTTACATCAAAAAAATATCCCGTTACATTATATCCTTTTTCTTCCAATAACAAAGCAGCGGCAGTGCTGTCCACTCCGCCGCTTAATCCTAGCAAAACTTTATTATTCTGCTTCACCATGTTCATCATCCTCATCTGCTTCAGGATCATAACCTTCTAAGGCATCGTAATGTTTGCCGTTCTTCTGTGCATAATCATAAATTGCATTCTTTATGGCTTTATCAGCAAGCACAGAACAATGAACCTTTACCGGTGGCAAACCTCCTAATTCATTGATAATTTGCTTATTGGTAAGTTCAAGTGCTTCTTCAACGGTTTTGCCTATTATCAGTGTTGTAGCCATACTTGAAGATGCTATTGCGCTTCCGCATCCGAATGTTTTAAATTTTGCATCTGTTATTACATCATTTTCATCAACCTTTATCTGAATTTGCATCATATCCCCACATACAGGACTTCCATACACTCCTGTTCCATCAGGATTTTCCAGTTCTCCTACATTTTTAGGGTTTAAAAAATTGTCCATTACTATATCATTATATAAAGCCATTATTGTTTACCAACCTTTCTTTGCGTTTACTGAAGAAATTTCTCTAAGTTTTCCAACAATTGTTTTAAGATTATCAACAACATAGTCTATATCTTCTTTTGTTGTAAAATCCCCAACGGTAAAGCGTACTGTTCCGTGTATCATTTCAACCGGCACTCCAAGAGCACTCAACACATGCGATGGTTCAAGAGAAGTTGAAGAGCATGCCGAACCCGTTGACACACTTATGCCATACTGATTAAGAAGAAGCAATATAGATTCTCCTTCTATATATTTGAAAGTTATATTCAAATTTCCGGGGTGTCTGCCTTCCATAGTTCCGTTTACATAAGTATCAGGAATTTCTGACAAAATTCTATTCTTAAGATAATTTCTTACATGGCTGCAATGCTCAACATGTTTCTCAAAATTGTCTTTTGCAAGCTCAGCAGCCTTACCGAACCCCACTATGCCTGGAAGATTTTCAGTACCTGCTCTTCTGCGGTTCTCTTGAGCTCCTCCATGCATATAATTGGCAATATTGACGCCTTTTCTTATATATAACGCACCTACACCTTTAGGTCCGTAAATTTTGTGAGATGAAACCGACATCATATCTATGCCCATTTCCTTTACATCTATAGCAACATTCCCAAGACCCTGTACTGCGTCAGTATGGAACAATATACCATGTTCTTTTGCTATTGCAGCAACCTCTTTGATAGGCTGGACTGTTCCTATTTCATTATTGACAAGCATTATGCTTATAAGTACTGTTTTGTCTGTTATAGAATCTTTTAGCTGCTCCAAATCAATTCTTCCATTTTTATCTATATCAAGATAAGTAACTTCGTATCCTTCTTTTTCAAGAAATTCACATGAATGAAGCATTGCATGATGTTCTATCTTTGTTGTTATTATGTGATTTCCTTTCTCCTTCAGCTTTTCAACGGTTCCAAAAACAGCCCAGTTATCTGCTTCCGTTCCGCCTGCCGTAAAATAGATTTCCTGTGGTTTTGCATTTATAAGAGCTGCTACACGTTCTCTGGCGTGGGTTACAGCATCTTTAGACTCAAGTCCGATATCATAAAGACTTGACGGATTTCCGAATTTTTCTGTGAAATAAGGAATCATTTCTTTTAAGACTTCTTCTTTAACAGGAGTCGTAGCTGAATAATCTAAATAAACTTTTCTCATGTAAGTCAATACTCCTTTGTTTTTATCTTAAATATTATACCAAAAATCCGCCCAAAATAAACACCTCTCTAAAAAAATTGTACCAGTTTATAGTTTTTTTCTTCTTTATAACAGATCACATTATATGTGCTTTCATAGCTTTCTTCTTCTCCTGCTCCTTCTGTGTCCCATAACATCGTCACATCTGCACATATCATGTTTTCTTTAGACTTCGTTACAGCTATATTTTTAAAAGAATAACTTTTTATTCGTTCTATATCAGTCCTAAAATATTTTTCTATATTCTCAATATCATCCTGCAAAAGATTTTCCGCCTCTATTGCAGTTATTCGCTCTATTGCCTCATCTTTTTCTATTCTCCCCGAATAAAATTCATTTAAAATATCTGTTCTGTCAGAAATTATATCCATTAAAATTTCTTCATCACTTCGTGCTGATGCGAATATGCTGCTTACGGCTATTAACATGCATACGGAAGCAGTAAGTATGTATCCCCGTTTTATTTTAATTTTAAATTTCCTTTCATCTGTCCCTCTTCTGAATCCATCCATATTATCTCTATGTTCCCCTCTCAGTATTGAAACGCTTCGATTTAAGAATACGTTTCAAACTATAAGATACAATAAAAGAACCGAAAAACTTGTCGTAATTTCGGTTCTTTGTAAATATTTTTTGTGAAATTTGTTTATTCTTTGCGATGCTCTCCGTCTTCTACAACTTCTATCATATCAAGCTGAAATTTAAGATTTTCTCTGAAAGCTGCAATATACTCCTTGTAGAGTTTCTTCTGCTCCGACTGCTCTTCCTCTGTCAATCCTTCCTTTTTCTTTTTGTGGGCCAGTTCATTTATTCTGTCTATCATTTCCTGCGTTATCATAGTAGGTCTCCTCTTGCAAATTGTAAATCTTATGGAATAATTGTACCATGTCCTCATAGGTTTTACAATTGATAAAACTTATCAGCCCACCTTTCTTTCAAGCCTCAGTTTATCTGCAATTATGGCAATAAACTCGCTGTTTGTCGGTTTACCTTTATCTGTCTTAACGGTATATCCGAACAGAGAATCCAATGTTTCAAGTTTTCCTCTGTTCCATGCTATTTCTATCGCATGCCTTATCGCTCTTTCTACACGACTTGGCGTAGTATTATTCATCTTTGCCACAGCAGGATAAAGTTCCTTGGTAACCGCACTTAAATAATCCATATTATTCACCGCAAGAGTAATTGCATCTCTCAGATATTGGTAGCCTTTTATATGTGCCGGTACTCCTACCTCATGAATCAGATTTGTTATATCGATCTCCAAATCGTTGTTAAGTAATGATTCTTTCATCACGAGAGATTTTCGTAAATTTGAGTTTTCAACATCTCCTTTCAGCCCTCCGTAAAGTGCTTCATCAAGCTGGTTTATCCTCTTTACAAGTAAACTTAAATTTACCGGTTTAACAAGATAATACTGAGCACCTAAAGACATGGATTTTTGTATCATGGAATCCTGACCTACCGCAGAGGCTACTATGACTCTCGGATATTTTTTGAGTTCAATATTGTTGAGACTCTCCAGCACGCCAAAGCCATCCATATGGGGCATAATAAGGTCAAGTATAAGTATGTCCGGACAATTTGTTTCAACCTTGAGATACTCCATAGCTTTTACTCCATCGTGAGCCGTGAAAAGTACATCTATGTTTTCTTGTTTTTTAAGATAATCTCTCACCACTTCGCAAAAATCCAGATTATCATCCACTATCCCCACTTTAATTTTTTTCATTTTTTCCTCCTGTACACACAAAGCTTTCTTTTTTGTCAGATTTTGAGCCTGACTTTTTAAGTTTAATACATATTCTCAAATTATGGTAATTTATTTTAACTCAAATTGTTACTTTTTTCGACGGTATACTATATTTTGTGCTTTAATTGGTCAAAGTACCACATTCTTCTACCATCCATTCTGCAAAAATTCCGTAGCCTTTTGTAGGATTATTTATAAAAACATGGGTTACTGCCCCGATTATTCTGTTATTTTGTATTATCGGGCTGCCACTCATACCCTGAACTATACCTCCACAATATGCCAACAGCCTTTTGTCTGCCACTTCTATTTCAAGACCTTTACTTCCTGCTTCTCTCTGCCTGTTGATCTTTGTTATATTGACATCAAATTTTTCAACCTTATCGCCATCTATAGTGGTCAAAATATATGCCGGCCCTTCCTCTATCTGATCCTGTCTTGCCATTACCATCGGTTTTTGCAATTTTGTTTTATCTACTTCTATACCTGTAGAGTATATTCCGTATTCACAATTTTTCTTTATGTTTCCAAGAGGCATCTCATATTCATAAAATATGCCTCTTATTTCCCCCGGAATTCCTGCTTCACCTTCCTTTATTGATTTCACTTCTGTTTTAAGAAGCTTCCCATTTCCGGCTTCAACGAGAGTTTCTGTCTTACTTTCATATATGCCGTGTCCCAAAGCGGCAAAAACATTGTTGTCAGGATCATAAAAAGATAGAGTACCTATCCCTGCGATTTTTTCTTTTACCCAGACACCTATTTTTTTCTGTCCGCTGCCATACTCTGTCACAGGCTTTACGGTATAATCATATATCTCATCTTTTCTCAAAACTCTGACGCTTATCGACCTGTCAGTATTTTCAACTATTTCTGTGACCTCATCGGCATAATACACATCACGCCCATCCAATGATATAATTATATCTCCTATCTGTATGCCTGCATCATATCCCGGACTTGTTACGCTGTTCTCCGTTTCTATCTCTTCAAGACCTACTACAAGAACACCCTTAATATTCATTCTTATACCAACAGATTGACCTCCGGGAACAAGTACCTTCTCACTTACAACTTTTGCGGTTTCCTGTGATTGATTAACATAATCTAAAATTATTCCCGATACGGATATAAAACTTACGACAACAAAGAACAGTATAAAAACTCTCTTAATGACTTTCTTCATTAACCAGTCCTCTAACTTTCAAAATCCTGCAAAAGAGCAGCCAGATTTTCTTGAGTATCTATCTTGATACCCTCTGCAAAAGCCTTCTGATCCTCCGGAGTAAGAAGCTCATAAAGAATGTCTGTAGTTTCAAGTTTAACTTCTTTTCCGTCTTCATTTATGAAATATACTGAAACTCTGCTGCCATCCTTTCTAACTATATAATATGACTCTTTTTGGCTGCTGATGTCACTATTTTGATTTTCTTTTGGTTTATCGTAGTTTTCCGAAGGGCTTTCAGATTTCCCGGCTCCATTATCTTCATCAGCTTTGCCGGTTTTATCATTATCCTCCGACTGAATTTCTGTCTGGGCATTTGCCATATTGTTTTCATCGTTATCATCTGTCGGCCACAGCAATGCTGTTATTAAAAGACATAATGTTATCACAAGGGCAGTATATACGAAAGTCCTGTAATTTTTCTTTTGTTTAGTAAACATATAATCACCTCATAGACTATTGTTTACTCGATCGGGAAAAATTATACAGTTATATAAGGGCGCATATTTTCAAGAGTTTTGTCACCTATTCCGCTGACATTTAAGATATCTTCAACCGATTTGAATTTTCCGTTATGCTCTCTGTATTCGATTATTTTTTGTGCGGTAGCCGGACCTATTCCCGGTACAGATTGAAGTTCCGACATATCAGCAGTATTTATATTTACTTTGCCTGAGCTTTTGTCCGAGTTGATGATGCTTTCTTCTTCCGATGATGCTTCCATATGTCTTATCACTATTTTCTGACCGTCTGCAACCTCTTCCGCCCTGTTTACAGACTCTGTGTCAGCACCGTCTGTAAGTCCCCCTGCTCTTTCAATCACCTGAAATATCCTTGTTCCGGGCTCAACTTTATATACACCCGGGTTCTTTACACATCCACTTATGTCTACATATATATCTGCTGCTTCACCTGCTTCTTCAGAATCAAAATCATCACCTACTTTTACTTCCTCCTGTTTTGCAGATTGTTCCTCAGACTCCTTTACAGATAGCTCTCCCTTGCTGTCCCCTCCTGTTATCCAGAAAAATAAAAGAGCAGCCACTACCGTTAAAGGCAGGGCTGCTTTCTTTATAAGTTCCTTATTTGAAAGCACAAGCTCTTTCAAATCATCGAAATTTTTAATATTCTTTAAATTATTCATTTCCCCTGACCCCTTTACCATAATTTTACTGTAATATTATGGTTGTGTCAAGTCTAAATTTGTAAATTATTGTAAAATCTTATCTTCTTACGCTCTACATCTATCGAATACCTTGGTATATCCAGCTCAGCAAACCGACAAAATGATGATATCACAAGCTCAGGACTGCAATTGGATATGCTTCCGCAGTCCAACTGCATGTTTAAACAAATCATTTTTTCTAAAGCAGTACCTTCAAGCTTTCTTATCTGTTTCTTGATATCTGTCTCGATCATTTTCTTATCTTTTTTGCGGCGTTTCAAAGCTTTTATTTCATCCTGATCCAAATATGCAAGTATGATGCTTTCAAGCTCTTCCCGAGATATTTCAAAAGGAATCATAACCGTATAGTCAGCGCTTTCGGCCTCTCCGGCAAGAGATTTTACCTTTAGATCAAGATGATCGCACTGTTTTATTTCAAGTCCCTCAGGCATTTCCGGTTTTAAAAGCTCCATTATCTTCTCAGGCTCATTATATGTATCAGTCTCAAACTCCAAAAGTTCCTCCGCACCTGAATACCCAAGCGATAAGGGCTGAGCAAATCCAAGCTTTGGATGAGGATTGAAACCTTGGGAATACCTTAAATCAATACCGGTTTTTCTGAAAGCTCTTTTGAAAAATCTCAAAAGGTCAAGATGGGAAGTGTATTTTGCATAACCTCCCTTACTAAACTTAAGCACGTATCTTTCAGCCATAAATTCCCTCCAATTTACATTCAACCCTTTTATTTATGCCGCAGCCACGACATCCGTAACGACAATCGGGCGTGATTTCCTCTTTATATGCCCTTTTTCTTTCCAATGACAAAAATTTTTTATTTATTCCACAGTCAATATGATCCCATGGGAGAATTTCCTCCTCACTGCGTTCTCTAAATGCATAAAATTCAGGATTGACACCACTTATCTCAAACGCCTTTTCCCATCTATCCGGATAAAAATGCTCAGTCCATCCGTCGAGACGACATCCAAGTTTGTGAGCCTCTGCCACAGCTTGTCCCACACGGCGGTCTCCCCTTGCCAAAACTGCTTCACAAACACTTGTAAAGCTGTCATGATAATTAAAAGTAACACCTTTTATTTTCAGCTTTTTCTCAAGATATCTGTGCTTCTCCATAAATTCTTCCGGTGTATTCTGCCTTTCCCACTGAAATGGAGTGTCGGCCTTAGGAACAAAATTTGAAACGCTGACTGTCAGTCTAAAGCGACCGCCCTTTGGTCCATTGTACTTTTTGTTTATTTCTATTATGTTTGAAGCGATTTCTGCTATTCCTTCAAGATCTTCCTCTGTCTCAGTAGGAAGCCCTATCATAAAATACAGCTTTATATGACGCCATCCTAAAGATATTGCCTGTTCAACCGAAGTATAAATATCTTCTGCTGTAACACCTTTATTTATTACATCTCTAAGTCTTTGACTCCCTGCTTCAGGAGCATATGTAAGCCCTGATTTCTTATATTCTTGAATTTTTCCAAGAACCTCAAAAGCAAATTTATCTATTCTAAGAGACGGTAAAGAAAGCGACACATTATTCTTCTTGCAATACTCCATTAACTCAAGAGTCAAATTTTCAAAATCAGAATAATCACTTGTAGATAGTGAAAGCAATGAAAGCTCGTCATTTCCGGTAGACTCTATCTGTTCTTTTGCTATCTTCAGTATGGTTTCTTTGCTTCTTTCTCTTACAGGTCTGTAAATCATTCCTGCCTGACAAAAACGGCATCCTCTTGTGCATCCTCTGAAAGTCTCAACCACAGACCTGTCATGAACCGCCTCAACCATAGGAATTACCGGTTTTGTCGGAAATTCCGCAGTCTCTGTCTCTGGCAGAATAAATCTCAACACCTTATCAGGAGCGTTTTTATTAAGTTTACATAACTCTTTTATTGTTCCATCATCGTTATATACAGGTTCATAGAACTTAGGAACATACACACCTGTGAGTTTACTTGCTTTTTCTAAAAACTCATCTCTTGTAAGCCCTTCTTTGCGACACTTTAGATGAAGTTTCATAACATCAGGTAAAAGTTCCTCGCCATCTCCTATAAGAAATATGTCTATAAAGTCTGCAAGCGGCTCCGGATTGAAAGCGCAAGGGCCTCCGGCTGCAATTATAGGACAGCTCTCTTCTCTTTCAGAAGAATAAAGAGGAATTTCTGAAAGTTCTAACATGTTTAAGATAGTGGAAAAAGACATTTCGTACTGCAATGTGAATCCTACCATATCCATTTCCTTAAGCGGAGTCTTATTTTCCAGCGTAAACAGCGGCAGCCTTTCATCTCGCATTAGCTTTTCCATATCGGCAGCCGGAGCAAAAACTCTCTCGCAGCTTAAATTCTCCGTCTTGTTTACTACATTGTACAATATCTGCATACCTAAATATGACATACCTATCTCGTATAAATCCGGAAAAGCAAATGCCAGTTTTTCTTCGGATTCCTTTTTAACGGAATTTACTTCACCTCCGATATATCTTCCCGGTTTTTCAACTCGTTTTAATATTTCACCGAGTCTTTTTTCAAACTCCATCATTTCCTCCTTCAAAAAGCTCATCTAAAGTAGTTCCGATTACAGCTTCTATTTCATCTATCAATTTTCTTATTTTTTTCTTATCTTCAAGTATATGTTTCACAGCCTCCGGAGAATCTTTGGCTTTTTCTATGATATAATCTATTCTTTCATCAAGTCCTACATATTTGTTTTCTTTCACAAGCCTGTCTGCAAGACATACCATATCACATTCATTCAGCTTGTCCACAGTGTTAAATGCCGGGTATCTCATATGGACTTTTACGATATTTGCTTCATCATGATATCCCATCTTTTCCAAAATATCATATCCGACAAGATCGTGACGCTCCTTTGTTCTTGCAACATCATGCACAAGTCCGGCACTGCGTATAAGCTCCGTATTTAGCCTATAACCGTGTTTATTAAGTTCTTCTGCCAATTTGACACCTACTGCCGAAACGGCGCTGCAATGAGCTCTTACTCTGTCCGGTGTGTGCCACAGGCTATACAATTTTTCTATTTCTTTTCTTGAAATGTACCGGCTCAACTCCGCCACCTCACATTCATTAAATTACAGTCATCATACTTATTGTACCACATATTATTCCAGTTGATAATAAAATTCTTTACCTGCTTTACTGTCAAAAGTTCCGATAATGTCCCCTTTTTTAACCTGTTCTCCCGTTATTGTCGTTAAAGTATACAAATTTCCGTAAACCGATACTTTATCCTCATGCTGCACTCTTACACACATTCCTAGATTTTTATCTATTCCGGCATAAATTATATTGCCGTCGCCTGCTGCATGAACTGTCTTTATATCATCTCTGTCCTTTTCATTTATGGGAGCGGCGAATTCTCCTGCTTCATTAGCCTGAGTTATGACTGATACCAAAGTCTCCGGTGCATTTACTGCTTTCTGTGCCAATTCATCTCCAATGTTGCGTATATCTTCTATAGAATAATTAGTCTCTGCATAGTCTCTTATGCTGTTCTTTATCTCATCTACCTTTTCTCCGCCTATCACACTGCTCATTCTTATTAAAGCAAATATGGCAAGGCATACCACCGTCTGAATTAAAAGTTTGTCTTGATATCTCCTCATAATACCCTCCTCATCTGTACATTTTATGAAGAGGTTTCATAAAAGATACCCTCACAAAACTTATAAAAAAGGCAGGTTTTGCCTGCCTTTTGTAATTTTTTAATTATTCGTCCCAGTATTCCATGTCGTAATCTTCTATCCTTATTAAATCGCCTTCCTCAAGGCCAAGTTCCTTGAGCTGCTCTATAGCGCCTTTACTTTCAATATATTTATAAAGATATCTGAGGGAACCCATGTCATTGAAATTGGTTGAACGGAAAATTTTAGAAAGCTGTTTTCCTTCGAGTACATAAACATCGTCGTCTTCATTATACCATACTTCAATATTTCTGTACTCAGAATCTCTCTCTTCCTCTTCAAAATCAAAATAACGAGTATAGTCTTCTTCTTCAGGCGGCAGTTGTTCCACTCTTCTAAGTTCAAGCAGCGCTTCTGCCAGTACTTCTTTTACGCCTATGTTCAGCGGTGCAGACATTGGAAAAACCTTGTACCCTTTGCCCTCTACATATGATTTGAATTCTTTATATTCCTCAGAATCCTCATCTATCATATCTATCTTATTAGCCGCTACAATCTGAGGTTTTTTCAGTATCTTTGGACTATAAGCTTCAAGTTCCTTGTTTATCTTGTCAAAGTCATCTTTCGGGTCTCTGCCCTCGCTTCCGGACACATCTACAACATGAATCAATACCTTGGTTCTCTCTATATGCTTAAGAAAACGGAAGCCAAGTCCAAGACCCTCGCTTGCACCTTCTATGATTCCTGCTATATCTGCCATGACAAAGCTGTCATCAAATATATCTACCACACCAAGATTCGGATCTATAGTAGTAAAATGATAATTTGCAATCTTAGGCTGAGCACTTGTTGCCATAGACAATAATGAAGACTTCCCTACATTTGGAAAACCTACAAGCCCAACATCTGCAATAAGCTTCATTTCAAGTATAACTTTTCTTTCTTTTGCTTCGCCTCCGGCTTCCGCAAAGTTAGGAGCTTGTCTCACAGAGTTTTTAAAGTGAACATTTCCTCGGCCACCCTTACCTCCTTTGGCAGCAACAAAACTTTGTCCGTTTTCCGTAAGATCCTTCATAATCAATCCTGTTTCTTCATCTATAACGATTGTTCCCATCGGAACTTTGATTATAAGATCTTCGCCTGCCTTGCCGAATCTTTTTTTCTTCATTCCGTCCTGACCGTTTTCTGCCTCATATTTTCTCTTATATCTAAAGTCCATCAGCGTTCTTAAATTTCTGTCAGCCACAAAGACAACATCTCCGCCTCTGCCTCCGTCGCCGCCGTCGGGGCCGCCTTCGGGAACGAATGGTTCTCTTCTGAAAGTAACGGCGCCGTTGCCGCCTTTGCCTGATTTGATTATTATCTTCGCTCTGTCTGCAAACATTTGCGGTATGCCTCCCCTCTGTTATAAAAAGACCCTGTAACTTATTATGTACAGGGCCTCAAGTTTTTAATTAAGCTTCTTTTGGATAAACGCTTACTTGCTTTCTGTTTCTGTCTTTTCTTTCGAATTTTACAGCTCCGTCTATTTTAGCAAACAGAGTATCATCTCCACCAATGCCTACATTGTTGCCCGGATGGAACTTAGTTCCTCTCTGTCTTACCAAAATGCTTCCAGCGCTTACATACTGACCGTCTCCTGCTTTAAGTCCAAGGCGTTTGGACTCGGAGTCACGACCGTTCTTAGAGCTACCTACACCTTTTTTACTTGCCATTACTCTCGCCTCCTTACTCTATTGGCAGATTACTTTAATGCTGCTTCAATAGCCTCGATGATAACAGCCTTAGTTGCCTTTTCATCAATAGCGATATTGTTTTCTTTAGCAAAAGCAATCAATTCATCTTTTTTCATTGAAGCGGAAACCTTTTTTGCAGGTATTGCTTCTTTAACTTCTTCTGTGGCTGCTGCTTTAGGAGCTGCTGCTTTTTCTCCTCCTAAAGAATCAATCTTAACCATAGTATATGGCTGTCTATGACCCTGCTTCTTTCTGTAGTCCTTCTTAGCCTTATACTTGAAGATTATTACTTTTTTAGCCTTTCCATTTTCAACTACGCTTGCACTTACGCTTGCGTCTAAGTAAGGCGTGCCGACTTTTAACTCTTTTCCGTCATTTAAAACGAGTACCTTATCGAAAGTAACCTTATCTCCGGCCTGAACATCCATCTTTTCAACCATGATGGTGTCGCCTTCCTGTACTCTGTACTGCTTTCCGCCTGTTTCGATTACTGCGTACATTATATTTTTCTCCTCCTCTATCCAGTCTCGCCATTATAGGTGGATATATATGCAACTTAAAAAGCTGCCCAAATTCACTTTAAACCTATTCTGTGCGGCTCAACTCAGTTATGATATCATCAAAATGGCTTAATGTCAAGCATTTTCGCCAATTTAACAATATTTTTAATTTTTAAAAAATTGTGTTTAAAAGGACACACAGTCAAATTTCTATGTGTCCTTTCGTTAAATTCAATAATTATTCTATAACTACTCCATCTTCGTCGATGAACATGTCCATTATCTCGGAAAACTCTTCTTCGGAAACTTCAGGTTCGCCTTCTGCCGCTTCTGTATTTCCCATCTGTTCCATTATCTTGCCCTTGATCTCTTCTGTAACATCCGGATGTTCCTTTAGATAAGTCTTGATATTTTCACGGCCCTGGCCTATTCTTTCTCCGTTATAGCTGTACCATGATCCGGCTTTGTCAACTATCTTGCTGCTCACAGCCGAATCTAAAATATCGCCCTCTTTCGATATGCCTTCACCATACATAATATCAAATTCGGCAAGCTTAAACGGAGGGGCAACTTTGTTCTTGACAACTTTGACCTTTGTTCTGTTGCCCATGACAGTGTCACCGCTCTTTATGCTTTCTGATCTTCTTACTTCCAGTCTCATTGTGGAGTAAAATTTCAGCGCTCGGCCTCCTGTTGTAACCTCAGGGTTTCCATATGAAACGCCCACCTTTTCTCTGAGCTGATTGATAAATACGACACATGTCTGCGATCTGTTTATACTTCCGGTTATCTTTCTAAGTGCTTGTGACATCAGACGAGCCTGCAGTCCGACATGAGCATCTCCCATTTCTCCCTGAATCTCAGCCTTAGGAACGAGCGCCGCAACAGAGTCTATCACTACCAAATCAATAGCTCCGCTTCTTACTAACATATCACATATTTCAAGAGCCTGCTCCCCTGTATCCGGCTGAGAAATGAGAAGCTCATCAACATCTACACCAAGATTTTTGGCATAAACAGGGTCAAGAGCGTGCTCCGCATCTATAAACGCAGCTTTACCGCCGTTCTTCTGGGCCTCTGCAACTATATGAAGCGTTAGGGTAGTCTTACCTGAAGACTCCGGACCATATATCTCAACAATTCGGCCTCTGGGAACTCCGCCTATTCCGGTTGCTATATCAAGGCTTATAGAGCCTGTAGGTATAGCTTCAACGTTCATCTGAGCGCTCTTGTCTCCTAACTTCATTATTGCGCCCTTTCCGAACTGCTTGGTTATCTTTGAAAGTGCCTCTTCCAGTGCCTTATCTCTTTCTGCCTGATCGATCTTTCTTTCTACTATTTTATCTGCTTTATTTGTAGCCATTAAAACTCTCCTTTGACGAACATCTGTTCTTATGTCCATAATACAATATTTTTTAACCCGGGTCAATACATTTATTTCAAATAAATATGGTAATTTATGTAAATATAATATATTGCTCCGGGGTGCTTGTCAAGCTATTTAAATATTATTTTGCAGAAATTCTTCTATACACTTCATAAAGCATGCTCAGCACCGCATAATTTCTGTTCCACTTGCGGCTTACATTTCTCGACTGAACCTTAATCACATCTGTCCTGCCCTGCCATTTTATTCCTATGTAGACCAGTCCCACAGGTTTTTCCGTACTTCCTCCACCCGGACCCGATATACCTGTTACAGCAATACAAAGATCCGAGCCTGTCTTTGCTTCAAGTCCCGAAGCCATTTCTTCCGCAGTTTCTGCGCTTACAGCTCCGAATTTTTCAAGGGTATCTGGAGATACTCCAAGCTCTTCAATTTTGGCTCTGTTACTGTATGTAACTATTCCTCTTTCAAAAACATCGGAAATTCCGGGAATACTTGTAATTGCTCCCGAAAACAACCCTCCGGTACATGATTCCGCACAGGATATGGTTATACCCTTTGATAAGAGAAGTTTTCCGACAACATCTATAAGTTCTTCATTATCTTTGCTGTAAACATATTCGCCAATTATGTCCATAACCTTTTCGGTCATATCATCTACAGCTCGTGCGGCTTCTTCATATGTAGCTCTCTTAGATGCAATTCTCAGGCTGCACTCTCCTTCTTTTGCATAAGTTGCAATAGTAGGGTCTGTCTGTTTATCTATAAGAGGAAGAAGAACCGTCTCCATCTTGGATTCTCCAAGTCCGAACGTTCTTAGTATTCTGTAGTTTATAACACTGTCCTGCTTTTTTTTCAGTCTCGGCAAAACCTCTTTGGTAAACATATTGGTCATTTCTCTTGGAGGTCCCGGCAGAGAAATTATGATTTTGTCGTTTTTTTCAAGCAAAAATCCGGGAGCTGTTCCTTGATCGTTTGGAAGAACTTCGGCATTTTCAGGCATATCAGCCTGCTTAAGATTGTTTTTAGTCATTGGTCTTCCCGACCTTACATAATTATTTTTGAGAGTTTCCATAGCCAAATCGTTCACAACTATTTTTTCTCCCATTACCTTTGCTATAACTTCCTTTGTAAGGTCATCCTGTGTAGGTCCCAGTCCGCCTGTGGTTATTATCATATCGCAATCTTTAAAAGCGATATCAATAATTTCCGCAAGTCTTTGAGGATTATCTCCTACGCTGTAATGATACATTACATCAAATCCCAAGTTGTTCAGCTCTTTTGAAAGGTATGCTGCATTCGTGTTTACTATCTGTCCGAACAGTATCTCCGTTCCTACTGTAAGAATTGCTGTTTTCATGCTTACACTCCCTATTTCATTGAAAATACTTGTTTATTCTTGATTACATATTCTGCACCTGAATAAACGGTCATTATCAAAGAAGCCCACAAGAATGCCTGAGCTACATACCACAAAGGAGCGAAAAACGGGAATGCCGGGACAAGCAGAAGCAGACAAACTGCTATCATCTGCAGAACTGTCTTAATCTTGCCGCTCATTCCTGCGGCTATAACAATTCCCTCCGATGCAGCAACGGTTCTCATTCCTGCAACAGTAAATTCTCTTGCCAATATTATTATTAGCATCCATGCCGGCACATACATCGGTATCATAAGACAAATAGCCGAATATACAAGCACTTTATCTGCTAAAGGATCCATGATTTTTCCAAAGTTTGTAACTAAATTATGCTTTCTGGCAATCTGTCCGTCAAGCATGTCTGTAAATGAAGCAGCCACAAATATTATAAAAGCAAGTAAATACCAGCCAAAATAATATGCTGCTATAAAAAAAGGTACTGCAATAACTCTCGCAATAGTAAGCTTATTTGGTAAATTCATTTCTATACCTCCATACCTGTAAGATCATAATCGAATGCATCCTGTATCAGAACTTTAACTATATCCCCCGGTTTGATTTCTCTCTCCGATGTAAATATAACTGAATTATCTATTTCCGGAGCATCATATATGGTTCTTCCTATATAACTTCCATCCTCGTCTTGTTCTTCCGTTATAACATCAAGAACTTTACCTATTTTCTCTCTGTTCAATTCAAGAGAAATATCAAGTTGACGCCTCATTATAGCATCAAGACGCTGTTGTTTTATTTCTTCTGAAATCTGATCTTCCATTTCCCCGGCAGGCGTATTTTCCTCCTGAGAATAAGCAAATACCCCAAGCCTTGCGAATCTCATCTCTTCAACAAATGACAACATTTTATCGAAATCTTCCTCTGTTTCGCCCGGAAATCCTGTGATGAGAGTAGTTCTTATATGTATATCCGGAATTGCAGTTTTAAGCTTTAATATGGTATTTCTTATGGATTTCTCGGTGGAACGCCTTCTCATCGCCTTTAAAACGCTGTCACTGGAATGTTGTATCGGAATATCTATATAATTACATATCTTAGGTTCCGCTTTCATTACTTCTATAAGCTCGTCTGTTATCCTATCCTCATAACAGTACATCAGCCTAATCCACCTAATTCCGTCAATCCTGCAAAGTTCTCTTAAAAGTTCAGGCAGCACCTGCTTATTGTAAAGATCCACTCCGTAAAGTGTAACATCCTGCGCTATAAGAATAAGTTCCTTGCAGCCCTTTTGTGCAAGCCACTTAGCTTCTCTTATAACTTCCTCTTTAGCTTTGCTTCTGAACGGCCCTCTTATGGAAGGTATCACGCAATATGCACAACGGTTGTTACAGCCTTCTGCAATCTTCAACGTTGAGGTGTACGGGTTTTCGTCAAGTAGTCTCGGCATTGTCACTAGCTTATCACATGCTTGTCCGCTCACCCAATTGTGTCGCTGCCCGTCGCCGAGAGAATTCAAAATCTCAGGAAGCTTTTCATATTCGTTTACTCCTATAAACCCATCTACTTCCGGCATTTCCTCGAACAAATCATCTGCGTAACGCTCGGAAAGGCATCCTGATACTAACAGCTTCTTATTCGCCATCTTATATTCTGCGAGCTCAAAGATTTTAGAAATCGACTCTTTTTTCGCATCATTTATAAATCCGCATGTATTCACTATTAAAACATCTGCGTTTTCAGGCGTTTTTGTTATTTCAAAACCTGATTCTGCCATAATTCCTTTGGCTGCCTGAGTATCATTAAAGTTCTTAGGACAACCTAAAGTTTCCATATATATCTTCATTTACAGCTCCTCTGTATCTTCTTTCATCTGATGAAGTTCCTGCTCTGTTATAAGCACTTGTCTCGGTCTGCTTCCGTCCTGAGGTCCTA
The DNA here is from genome assembly GCA_900542295.1 of uncultured Eubacteriales bacterium. GTDB lineage: Bacteria > Bacillota > Clostridia > Peptostreptococcales > Anaerovoracaceae > Fimisoma. The sequence goes on from UQNJ01000001.1 coordinate 122,602, forward strand.
CTATGCTTCTCGCCTCCATCATATCCATTATGCGTGCTGCCCTGTTATAACCTATCCTGAATCTTCTTTGCAGCATGGAAACAGAAGCTTGTCCGCTTTTTACAACAAGTTCTACAGCATCGCTCAGCAATTCGTCTCCTTCATCTTCAGAATTATCGGGATCGCTTTTTTCTATTCGAGTCAGTATATCGCTGTTATAATCTACGCTTTCAACCTGACTTTTAACAAAATCTATTACCTTGTTTACCTCGCTGTCTGAAATAAAAGCACCCTGTATCCTCACAGGCTTTCCCATTCCCATAGGATTAAACAGCATATCGCCTTTTCCTACAAGTTTTTCAGCACCCTGCATGTCCAGGATGGTTCTCGAATCAACCTGCGACGAAACTGCAAAAGCTATTCGGGAAGGAATATTGGCTTTGATAACTCCTGTTATAACATCTACTGACGGTCTTTGAGTTGCTACTATAAGATGCATTCCAGCAGCTCTTGCCATCTGCGCCAGCCTGCATATAGACTCCTCAATCTGTGACGGTGCTGCCATCATCAAATCAGCAAGTTCGTCTATTATTATCACAACCTGAGGCATTGCCTTTTCGTCTTCACCGTTGGCTCTTACATATTCATTGTATGCTTCTAAATCTCTTACTCCTTCTTCGGCAAATTTCTTATATCTGTCCGTCATTTCTGAAACTGCCCAATTGAGAGCCGCAGCCGCCTTTCCCGGGTCAGTTACAACCGGAATCATAAGATGCGGGATTCCGTTATAATTGCCAAGTTCCACTACCTTCGGATCTACCAGTATAAGCTTTACCTCGTCAGGTGTTGCCTTATAAAGAAGGCTGGTTATAATTCCGTTTATACATACGGATTTTCCCGAACCGGTAGAACCTGCAATCAGAAGATGAGGCATTGCTTTCAAGTCGGCAACTATAGCTTTTCCACTTATATCTTTTCCGACAGCAAAAGTAATCTTGGACTTGCTGTTTTTAAATTCCTGAGAATCTATTATTTCTCTTATACGTACCATTGTTACAGCATCGTTTTCGACTTCGATTCCGACTGCTGCTTTTCCGGGAATAGGAGCTTCTATTCGTATACTTCTTGCTTCAAGATTTAGCGCAATATCGTCTGATAGTCTTACTATGCTGTTTACTTTTACCCCTACCGCCGGCTGAATTTCATATCTTGTAACTGTAGGTCCCTGAGTTACCTGCACCACTTTCGCATCTACATGAAAATTACGCAGGGTTTCTTCAAGCTTCTGAGCTTTTTCTGTTAAAAGTCTTCCGTTGGTTTTAGAGCCGACTGCAACTTTTTCAAGCAGGTTTACCGGAGGTTTTTTATATTTCTTAATTTTTGAGTTGTTGATTTCATCTTTTGAAAGCATAGCTTCACGAGCTTCTCTGTTTGAAAGTTTCTTGTTGTCCGTGATTCCTGTTTCGGTGGTCCTGTCAATATGAACAAAAGCATTTTCTTCCTGGCCATATGTGTCTGACTCTGCTTTCACAACTTCGTTATGCGGTATATTCCCCGGAGACAAACCAAAGCTTGCCGCCTCATTGGATGTATGTATGCCGTTTATTCCGTATCCTGTGCCATAATCGGCAGCCTCTTCAAGACCAAAACTTCCCGTAACATTTTCTCTGTTAAACAAAGTATCGTCTTTCATATACCTCAGCACGCTGTTCTTTTCAATAACCGGCTTTGGTGGCTTGCTCCTGAATGAAAGAAACGGTCTTTTTCTTGTGCTGTCGCCATTTGCTGTAATATCTGCACTGTAATTATTGGCATTTCCATCTATAATCTTGATTTCTTCTTTCTGTTCAGAAATCACAGAACCGCGTTCAGCAGGCCTTCTTCCCATGTCTCTCACGGAAACTTGATGCCCCTCTTCTATTACACTTTCTTCAACATCGAGATAAGCATGTTCCTTGGCAAGTTTTCTTTCTTCTACTTTGTTTCCTACCTTTGTTATAAATCTGGAAACAGGTGTATTGATGACAAGCAGCAAACATACTGCCGTAACTACCAGTGAAAAAATCCAGCATCCAGCCATGCCCAGCCATTTTATCAGCCATGACGCTAATATCATGCCGAATAAACCGCCGCTTTTAAGTGTAATACCGTCAACATAAAATTCCTTTATATTAACAGTATTTATTTTTGGTACAGCTGCATCCTCTATAAATGTTGCTGAATTCATGGTGGAAAGCATCAGAAGTATTACCATTAGCAACAAAATTGATTTGACCGATATAGATATTGTTTTTCTTGTAAAAAGCAGTATTCCGAATATTATGAGATAGAATGGCAGAATATATGCCATAAAGCCAAACAGACCCTTCAGGCAGTCTCCTATCATTTCTCCCAGCTTCCCTGCACCCTCTGTGAATGTTGCCACTATCAAAAATACGCCGATTGCAATTGCAATTATCGACCATATTTCGTCTATTACACGCCTGTCTGCCATTCTTTCAGACTGAATTTTCTGCGCCTTTTCTCTGGCCTTAGAACCGGCTTTTGTTGAATTTTTTCGACCGGAAGAACTCTTGCCTGAATTGCTTCCGCCGGACGCTTTATTTTTTGAACCGGGAGGGCGACCCGGTCCTCGTTTCTTTTCAGTCATCCTTAAATCCTTTCCGTATCAAAAATCACCTGTGAAATTTATGCAAAGAAAAGTCCGTATCCTATAACTATCGCTCCTAAAATCCATACATAATATGAAAAATAACTCAATTTTTTGCCTGAAACTATTTTTATCATTGTTTTTATGGCAATAAGTCCTGATATTGCAGCTACCGCCATTCCCACAATTATAGGCCCTACATCAGTCATCTGAATTCCGCTTTCGATGGCCGCAGGTGCTTCCAATATCGCAGAGCCTAAAATTGAAGGTATGGAAATCAAAAATACGAACTTAACCGCAAAAGCTTTGTCTAAATTGCACAGAAGGCTTCCAAACAGTGTCGAACCGGATCTCGATATTCCGGGGCAAATTGCAATACCTTGTATTGTTCCTACAAAAAGGGCATTTCTGTAATTCATCTGACTTATGCCTCTGTTGGAGCGGCCGGTTTTTTCTGCAACTACTAACAGAATACCGGTTATTATGAGTCCTATTCCTATAGGCACTACCGAATTATACAGACTGTCAAAGAAATCATTAAACAAAAGTCCTATGATTCCTGTTGGAATTGTTGCAACTATTATCATAACTCCAAGCTTTCTGACTGGTCTTTCTTCTAATCTGAGTCCTTTTCCGGTAACTAAATCTTTAATAGTTATTATCAGCTCTTTTATCAGTTCCCATATATCTTTCCAATATACGATAAATACCGAAACCAAAGTTCCGACATGCAGCAGAACGGCAAACAGCAGCACATTGTCTTCTTTTATACCGAACCACTGCTGAAGCAGCGCAAGATGTCCCGAGCTGCTTATAGGTAAAAATTCCGCCAGACCCTGTACGAGTCCCAGAACTGTTGCTTCAATGTATGACATAATCTCTTCTCCTTATTTCTTTTTTATATATCCTTTCGCCTTTAATGTTTCGGCGCACAAAACAGCTCCCCCTGCTGCTCCTCTCACTGTGTTATGAGAAAGTCCGACAAATTTATAGTCATATATACTGTCTTCTCTTATTCTTCCTATGGAAATTCCCATTCCCTTATCCCTGTTAACATCTGCTTTTACCTGAGGGCGATTGTCTTCCTCGAAGTATTTTATAAACTGCTCAGGCGCCATCGGAAGTTTTTCTTTCTGAGGAAATCCACTGTAACTGTGAAGTTTTTCTATCAGTTCTTCCTTAGTTGGTTTCTTCCTGAATTTCACGAAAGCTGCCGCTGTATGTCCATTCAGTACAGGAACTCTCAGACATTGACATGTTATCTTAGGCTCCTCAGCCTTTACTATCCTTCCTTCCTGCATATCAACACTGCCCCAGATTTTAAGCGGCTCCTGCTCGCTCTTTTCTTCTTCTCCACCTATATAAGGTATCACATTTTCCACCATTTCAGGCCAGGACTTAAAATCTTTTCCTGCTCCTGAAATAGCCTGATAAGTAGTTATTACACATTCGTACGGTTCAAATTCTTTCCATGCCTCCAATGCCGGAACATAACTTTGAATAGAACAATTCGGTTTTACTGCTATGAATCCTCTCTTTGTACCAAGACGCTTCTTCTGTGCTTCTATAATTTCAAAATGCTCAGGATTTATTTCAGGTATTACCATAGGTACATCTTCAGTCCATCTGTGAGCGCTGTTGTTTGAAACTACAGGAGTTTCAGTCTTTGCGTAAGCTTCTTCGATTTCACGAATCTCTTCTTTGGTCATGTCCACTGCACTGAATACAAAGTCCACTTTTTCTGCAACTTTTTCAACATCATTTACATTCATGACTTTTATATCTTTAACAGCATCAGGCATAGGTTTTTCAATTTTCCAACGATCCTTAACGGCATCCTCATAACAAAGTCCTGCACTGCGCTCTGATGCTGCTATTACCGTCACCTCAAACCACGGATGATCTTCAAGAAGAGATATGAATCTCTGACCTACCATTCCCGTACCGCCTAATATGCCTACCCTTAGCTTTTCATTCATAAAAATACCTCTCTATTATCAATTTATTTTAACATAGTTCATAACAATTTATTGTATCACTTTTTTATTGATGTTTCAACAAAATCGGGCGGATTGAATATAATAATTTAACACTATTATTCTATGAAAGGATGTGTATACTGTGTCATTGTTTAAAGGAACTGCAACTGCACTTATAACTCCCTTTAAAGACGGAAAGATAGATTACGTTTCTATGGGCAAGCTTATAGAATGGCAAATAAATCAAGGCATAGACGCACTTGTAATCTGTGGAACTACAGGAGAAGCTTCCACCCTTTCCATAATGGAAAAAATTCAGCTTGTACGGTTTGCCGTAGACTTAACTGACGGCCGAATACCTGTCATTGCCGGTTCAGGTACAAACAATACATCCGCCGCCTCAGAACTTTCAAAATCAATGGAAGATGCAGGTGCTGACGGTCTATTGGTTGTCACCCCGTATTACAACCGATGTACGGAAAGCGGACTTGTTTCTCACTATGAAAAAATCGCTGACAGTGTGACTGTACCGATAATTATGTATTCCGTTCCATCAAGAACGGGAGTAAACATTACTCCTTCAGCTGTAGCTTTATTATCTCAGCATCCAAATATAGCAGGTATAAAAGAAGCCTCCGGCAACATATCTCAAATATGTCAAATAGCTTCTTATATTGATGAAGGTTTTGATATGTATTCCGGAAATGATGATCAGACAGTGCCGTTGATGTCACTTGGCGGAATAGGATGTATTTCTACAGTCTCTAACATTATACCTGCAAGGTTTTCGGAAATGACAAGAAATTTTCTTAACGGAAAATATTTTGAAGCAGGCAAAGAGCAAGTGGCAATAAAGCCGCTTATTGACTCTCTGTTTCTGGAAGTAAACCCCGCTCCTGTCAAGGCTGCTCTCAGTATGATGCGAATGTGCAGCATGGAATACAGATTGCCCCTTTGTCAGCCAAGCAATAAGACCCAATATATGGTATATGATGCGTTAGAAGAGTTCGGCCTTATTTAAGCTCGATGATTGTAAAATAAAATTTCAAAATCCCGGCACGGCTTCTTCGTTCCGGGATTTTTATGAATTTATATATTAAAAATTTCCTCTTCTATCCTGAGCAGTCTGTTGTACTTGGCTGTTCTCTCTCCTCTGCATGGTGCGCCGGCTTTTATCCTTTCCATATTGAAAGCTACGGCAAGATCTGCAACAGTTGTATCCTCTGTCTCTCCTGAACGATGGGAACATATTACTCCGTACCCTGCATTTTTCGATAACTTTACTGCTTCTATCGTTTCAGATACAGTCCCGATTTGATTCATCTTTATCAATACATCATCTGCACATCCAAGCTCAATACCTCTTCTGATTCTTGAAATATTTGTTACAAACAAATCATCTCCCACCAGCCGCACTTTGCCTTTTAAAGCCTTCGTCATCTTGTTCCACCATAACCAGTCCTCTTCGCCGAGGCCATCTTCAATGGATGATATCGGATATTTAAAAATTAGTTTTTCCCAATAATCTATCAGCTGCTTAGAAGTCATTCTTCTTCCTGATTTAGGCAGAACATATTCATCCTCTTTATCCGTTTTCCATTCTGAAGCAGCCGCATCAATTGCCAGTGAAAAATCCGCCCCGGCTTTATATCCGGCTTTTTCAACTGCTTTTAAAATAAGCTCTATTGCCTCTTCATCTGAAGAAATTTCAGGCACAAAACCGCCTTCATCTCCCACCGAAACACTTAAATTTCTTTCTTTTAATATCTCAGCAAGACTGTGATATACTTCACTGCATCTTCGGAGTGATTCCTTGAAACTTTCCGAGTTTTGAGGTACTATCATAAACTCCTGTATATCGAGCTTTGATGATGGTGCATGACGGCCGCCGTTCATAATATTCATCATGGGTACGGGAATTCTTCCTGCAGCTTCATTTCCCAAAAACCTATATAGAGGTACTCCTTGCAGCGAAGCAGCCGCCTTGCAGCAAGCTATTGACACTGCAAGGATACTATTTGCTCCGAGCCTCGACTTGTTTTCCGTTCCGTCAAGCTCAAGCATTAAATTATCAACCGCATATATATCCGATATATCTTTACCTTTCAGGGCTTTATTTATGGTTGTATTGATGTTTTCTACAGCTTTTGTCACACCTCTGCCATTATACCTTTTATCTTTGTCTCGTAACTCCATTGCTTCAAAGATACCTGTAGAAGCTCCGCTGGGAGAAATTCCTGTTTTACAAATCCCGTTTTTTAAAGTTACCTCGGCTTCTACAGTTGGATTTCCCCTTGAATCAAGAATTTCTCTTCCTTTTATTTTTTCAATAAGACAGCTGCCTATCATTTAACACTCTCCTTTGTTTCAATTTAATGGCTTTCTCTGTCATATTATTTACTCTTTCGTATGAAAAATCCCGACTTTACATAAAACATATGTATGAAAATACGGTAAACCCACCTCTGCCTTGCTGACTATTGTTTATATTGTACCAACCTCAACATTTCACATGGAACCAAAAATTCCGAAACAAAAAATAAAAAACGGCAGATCTTACAATAGTTCTGCCGTTTAAAATCCATATGATACTATGCCTGTACTACATCTTTTCCATCATAGTAGTTGCAGTTAGGGCAAACTCTATGAGGAAGCTTAGGCTCATGACACTGCGGGCAAATTGAAAGACCCGGTGCCTTCATCTTCATGTTAGCGGATTTTCTCTTATCTCTTCTTGCTTTTGAAGTTTTTCGTTTAGGTACTGCCATGTATTACACCTCCTTATTCGCACTTCTTATCTGAAGTTCATCCTTTTGCCTCAAACCACGCAAATAAGGATGAAATGATTGTCAACTGCTTAAGTATATACTTTAACCGTAGCGTTTGTCAACAAAAACTTTGATTTATCTTATATTTTCTGCTTATTATTGCATTAAATCATGCTCTTCCTGTAGTTACGATATTGTAAGTGTCTCTTGCAATCATAAGCTCTTCGTTTGTAGGTATCATGAGAAGTTTAACTTTAGAATCGTCTGTAGAAATCTCTGTTTCTTTTCCTCTCATCTTATTCTTTACAGGGTCAAGCTTGATTCCGAGGTTGCCCAGATTATTACATATGATTTCTCTCATGGTAACGTCATTTTCACCTACTCCGGCAGTAAATATTATAGCATCTACGCCATTCATTTCTGCAATATAGGCTCCGATATAGAATCTTACTTTGTGAGCGAATACCTTCAGTGCTAATGCTGCTCTCTCGTTTCCTTCAGCAACAGCTTCCTCTATATCTCTAAAGTCACTTGAAACACCGGAAATTCCCAGAACTCCTGATTTCTTGTTGAGAATTTCATTGGCCTTTCCCTGAGGAAGATTTTCTTTTTCTCTGATGTAAGTAACAATAGCAGGGTCGATATCTCCGCAGCGAGTACCCATTACCAGACCTTCAAGAGGAGTAAAGCCCATAGATGTATCTATGCATTTTCCTCTCTTGATTGCAGATACAGATGCTCCGTTACCTAAGTGACATGTTATAAGCTTAAGTTCATCCAGATTTACGTTCATCATTTTTGAAGCTCTTTCTGCTACATATTTGTGAGAAGTTCCGTGGAAACCGTATCTTCTTATACCATGCTTCTGATAATATTCGTAAGGAATTGCGTATATATATGATTCAGGCGGCATTGTCTGATGGAAAGCAGTGTCGAATACTCCTACCATAGGTGTATTTGGCATAAGTTCCTGACAAGCTGCAATTCCCAGAAGGTTTGGCGGATTATGCAGAGGTGCAAGCTCTACACATTCTTCCAGCGCCTTTATTACTTCTTCTGTAATACGAACAGATGAAGCAAATTTTTCTCCTGCATGGACTACTCTGTGACCTACTGCTCCGATTTCGTCCATTGACTTTACTACTCCGCATTCAGGATCCTGAATAGCATTCAACACCTGTTCTATTGCATCCTTGTGATCTTTCATAGGAACTTCTGTTTTTTTCTTATCCATGCCGATTTTCTCATGGGTTATAACAGAACCTTCCATTCCGATTCTTTCTACAAGACCTTTGCATAACAAAGATTCGTTAGTCATATCAAGAACCTGATACTTAAGTGAAGAACTGCCGCAATTGATAACTAAAACTTTCATATCTATCCTCCGTATATTTTAATTAACTGATTAACCTTATATATTATAAACAAAATTCTCTGAATTTGCAATAGTTGACCATACTTTTGTTACATATCTTTATTCAAAATTCTTATTCACAAAAAGGTCTTCTTAAGTATTCTGAAAATCTGTAAAGATCTTTTCCTGCTGCAATATTGTAAATATCTGCTGCCAGAATATCAACAGATATACCATATCCGATACCCTTGAAATTTTTTATGTCTTTATTTATGTTTGTAATTATCGGCAGCCTGCATGTCTCTGATTTTTTAACTTCTCTGATATATTCTCTGCCATTACTGCTAAGACCGAGTACTCTGATATAGTTGTCTGTTTTTTTCTCCCTGTCGATTCCAAGAAGCGTCTGGCAGATAAATCTGTCTATTCTTGTCCTTGTATATCGTTTTGATTTTAATGATTCGGAAAGTTCCTCCAAATTGCTGCACATTCTTATGGATGCTTTAAGCTTGTTGGCAAGACCTTCTCCTCCGGCAGGTGCTTTCTCCATATCTGTTGAATCAGCGCTCAAAACTTTGTGACATATCAGTCTGAAATAAACATCTTTATCAACGGGCTCAGATTTCAAAAATATGTTCTTTGCTTCTTCCGGCATAAAGTGGCTTATATCTTCATTCTCATTTATCAAAGATCTTATGGCTGTGGCTGAGGCAAATTTTTCTGTCGTTTCAAACTCATTGTATCCGGGGCCTGTCCTCATTATTGTAACAGGCAAAGCGTTTGAAATTTTACCTATATATTCAATCGCTAAAATATTATTCGGACTATCCAGAAGACTTGCTGCACTTGCTCCTGTAATGCTCTCAACTGCAGCTCTTCTGGCCCTTGGATATGACCACCCGTCTTTTGTCTTTTTACTTATAAAGTTTTCTATATACTCGGAGTTTTCTTCTATTACCCGGGCAATTCCTTTCAGTTCCTCAATATTTCCCGACTCACTTCCAAAAGAAATAAAATCAGCACCTAAGTTCTCAAGTATCTCTACTCCTGCTTCAGCAAAATTATGTGCAGAATTGCATGCAAAAACGGTCGGTATTTCAATTACAATATCGACTCCGCTTCTTACTGCCGCCTCTGCTCTCTGCCATTTGTCAGCAATTGCCGGCACTCCCCTTTGCACGAAATTGCCACTCATTGCCGCAATGACAACTTCGGCACCTGTAGCTTTAACAGACTCCTCTATCTGATAAAGATGCCCGTTATGAAATGGATTATATTCCGCTATTATTCCTACGCTTTTTTTCTTCATGCTTTTATCTTACCATAAGGTTCATCAATATAACAGTAATAATTGACGCAAGTATACCATGTGATATTTTGATTTTTAAAATGTCCATTAGGCCTATACCTGTTCCTCCGGTCATAGACATTGACTGTCCTATAACCGACATTCCGCCAAAAGACACGAGAAACGAAGATATTATTGCTTTCGTCTTGATACTGATATCGCAAAGTCCTACAAAATTGATACCTATGGTCATCTCAAAAATACCTTTGATAAATCCCTCTATCCACTGATATTTCAATCCTGAAAACACGCCCCAATGTTCAAGCAGTGTTATCCCGATTGTAAAAAACATCAAGTATGCCAAAATCATCGCCATTGCTTTAAACCCGCATACTATGGACTCTGTAAAATTTTCGAGATAATCCTTGCTGCAATCAGTATTGTTTTTAAATGATGCAAGCCCCTGTTCCTCATTACTCCTGAAAACCAATCCGTTAATAAGCGCCCCTGCATAATGAGCTGAAGCAATCACAAAAGCAGCCTTTTGACTTCCGATAAAATTTCCCACTGTAAATAATATAAATGCAGGTCCTGTCACAAGGGAATAACTTAAAATACTTATGCCTTTATTTGTCGTAATTTTATTTTCTTTAACAAAGTCTCCCACAACCTTTGCTCCCATAGGATATCCGGACAGAAATGCAACTGCAAAAGGATAAATACCTGACGGAAGTCTCCTCAAATCTCCCGTTTTCTTTATAAATTCCGAAAAAATAAAAAATGGAAGCATCACAGGTACTATAGAATTTATCCAGAGCACTATGGCTGTCTTTGAGCCCATCTCTGTAACCTGTGGAAATACTATCATAACCACCGAAAACATTGCGGCCAGTAAAACTATGAATTGAGTTTTTCTCGATTTATCTATCTTCATACACCTATATTATTCATGCAGGCGTATTTTTAGAATATATATTAAACGGGACCGCTGTTTAACGATCCCGCTTTTCATTGTATTTTTATTCTTCTCCCGGTGCAAAAGTACCGCTTTCAACTTCATTCTGTGTTTTATAAGCTAAATTCTTCATTTCTTCTCTGTTTGCTGCCAAGGTCTCGTTTATGCCTGCAAATGTATTTTCAAGATTTGTGTACATTTCCCCGAAATATTTCATATTAAGCTCGTCCATTTTTCCCTGCATATCATAAAGCATCTTGTCCACATAATCGTAAGTTCTCATTCTCAAAACTCTTGCATGAGTCTCTGCGTCCTGCTTTATTTCCGCTGCTAATTTTGTAGCTCTCAAAGTTATATCATCTGTTTCAACAAGATAATCAGCCTGTTTCTTAGCCTCTCTTATGATACGCTCATATTCCGCCTTGGCCTCTCCTAAAATTCTGTCTCTTTCATCCCTTATCCATTTAGCCTGCTGAACATCATCCGGTAATGCGAGCCTTATTTCTCTTACTATCTGAAATATTTCTTCCGCATCTACCATGATTTTGTTCGAAAGAGGCAATCCTGTCGCATCATCCACGATATCTTCCAATTCTTCGAGCAGTTTTAAAACTTTCATTGTATCTTCCATTACTTGTTCAATCTTCCTTTCATTTTTTCTAATACGCACGGCGGTACAAGATTTTCTCCGTCTCCGCCAAGAGAGATTACCTGCTTGGCCATGGTAGAGCTTATAAATGCATATTTTGAATCTGCCATAAGAAACACCGTTTCGATGCCTTCTTTATACAAATAGCGATGAAGCTGCGCCATCTGCTGTTCAGAATCAAAGTCGCTCATGCCTCTCAAACCTCTGACTACTACATTAAAGTTGTTTCTGTTTACGAAATCAGCCAAAAGCCCGTCACACATGTCCACCTTTACATTATCAATTTCTGAAACGGCCTCTTTAATCATTTCCATTCTTTCTTCAAACGAAAACATAGTTTTTTTTTCGAGGTTTACTACAACTCCTATAACCACCTCATCAAATATGTCAGCCGCCCTTTGTATAATATCAAGATGCCCCAATGTGAGCGGATCAAACGATCCGGCATATAATGCCTTGATTTTCATAAACTTTCCTCCGAATTCTTTGAAATTTATTTTATCACAGATAAATTTCATAATCAACCTTTATTGAATTGGTTAAAAGCTTACTCATAAAGGTCTGTAAATATTTATGCCCATGTATAAAGACTCAAAAATATATGACCGTACTTTCTTTCTTTTATCTTTACAAATCCGTTTATTTCTTCGGGCATATCCTGATATTTTCCGTGTTCTGCCACTATAACTCCATCTTCCGAAAGCAAGTCCAGTTCATTTATTTTTGAAAAAACTTTTTCATATAGATTTTCTTCATAGGGAGGGTCCACTATAAATACGTCTGCCTTTTCTCTTATTCTTTCGAGGCATCTGTTAAAATCCCCTGCATATACAACTGCACCTTCTGCTTCACAATGGGCTATATTTCTCTTGATTATACCTATACTAACTTTAGAGTTGTCACAAAAATAACATTTTTTTGCTCCTCTTGATAAAGCTTCAATGCCTAAGTTTCCTGTTCCTGCAAACAAATCCACACATACAGAACCGGGGATATCGTTTGACAATATGCTGAACATAGCTTCTTTCACTTTGTCGGTAGTAGGTCTTATATCGTAATTTTCAGGCGTTTCAAGTCTTCTGCCCTTGTAATTTCCTGCGATTATTCTCATATGAATTCCTCTTTTCGCTTTTTAATATCTATGCAATTATATTACCCCATTGAGCTTTTAAAAGCAAATAATTAAATTTCCAATGGAAACCATCAAATCCAATTATTTCATGACATATTATTTTATCCTGGTATCAAACTATTACTGTAATAGGAGGTGAACAAAAATGTCATTACAGGATAAGATGAACATCAATGCAAAACCTGCATTAAACAGTCTGAAGACTGAAGTTGCTAATGAGCTTGGTCTTTCTAACTATGAACAGACTGACAAGGGTAACCTTACTGCAAGACAGAACGGTTACGTTGGCGGCTATATGACTAAGAAGTTGGTTGAAATGGCTGAAAGACAGTTAGCAGGAAAATAGTTTCCCGCTAAACAAAATTTATCTTTATATTTCTTAACAGAAGAATGCCCGGATTTGTAAACTTTCCGGGCATTTTTCTTGTAAATTATAAATTTAGCCGGATATTTTCTCCGAACATTTTTTTAATTCTTTTCCGTATTCCGAAATATTTTTTCTTTTCGAGACATCTGTCTTCTTCTATTATCTCACCGGCAGCTTGCTTTGCCTTTTCAAGAATATAGCCGTGCCTTATAAGGTCACTTATATTTAATTCAGGAAGCCCGTGCTGCCTTGTGCCGAATATTTCTCCCGGACCTCTGAGTTTAAGATCCTCCTCTGCTATTACAAATCCGTCCTCGGTAGAACACATTATTTCATTTCGCTTTCTTGAAACTTTGCTTTCATGCCCTGAAATGAGAATACAATATGATTGGTGCTTTCCTCTGCCTACTCTTCCTCTCAGCTGATGCAGCTGTGCAAGTCCGAACCTTTCACAGTTTTCTATAACCATAACCGTTGCGTTTGCGACATCTATCCCAACTTCTATTACTACTGTTGAAACTATTATATCAGTATTACCTGATGCGAAGCTTTCCATTACGCGATCTTTCTCTTCCTGCTTCATAGCGCCGTGAATCAGACCGATTTTGATATCAGTATAAAGTGTTTTTAGTTCCTCATATATTTCTTCAGCCGACCTGCAGTCTATACTTTCCGATTCTTCTATAAGGGGTGCTACAACATATGCCTGACGCCCTTCTTTGACCTTGCTGTATACAAACTCATATATAGCGTCTCTTGAATCTGCATTTCTTAAAAACGTCTTTACCGGTTGTCTTCCCTTCGGCATCGTGTCTATTACGGATATATCCAAGTCTCCGTAAAGAATTACCGCCAGAGTCCTCGGAATCGGTGTGGCAGTCATTACAAGTACATTGGGATTGTGACCTTTTTCTGCAAGCAGGCTCCTTTGATTAACGCCAAATCTGTGTTGTTCATCCGTAACTACCATTCCTAAAGACCTGAATTTGACTCCGGGCTGTATTATGGCATGAGTACCTACTAAAATATCTGTTGTTCCGGCTTCAAGATTTTCAAGTGTCTGTTTTTTTTCTTTGCTTTTCATACTGCTGCAAAGTAAACCGACATTAAGTCCAAAAGGTTCAAAATCGCGTTTAAGAGATGCAAAATGCTGTTTTGCAAGAAGCTCTGTCGGAGCCATCATTACCGCTTGAAAACCTGCTTTTACAGTTTTGTACATAGCAAGTTCAGCAACAACAGTCTTTCCTGAACCCACATCACCCTGAACAAGCCTGTTCATCGCCCTTGAAGAAGACATATCGTTTTGGACTTCTTCCCAAACTCTCTTCTGCCCGTCTGTCAGCTCAAAGGGGAGCCTTTCCAGGAAATCATCGGCTGAGATTTGCTGTTTCGGAATTATTATTCCGTCGCTTTCTCTCTGTCCTTTTTTAATATAAAAAAGTCCTGTCTGAAGTACCAAAAGTTCCTCAAATATCAGCCTGTATCTACCTTCCCTTATATTCCGCTCATCCTTTGGAAAATGCACGTTTTTAATGGCATAGGCAGGACTGCACAAGTTATACTTCCGTACTATCTCATCCGGCAGCCATTCCTCCTCTTCATCTGCAAGTATTGCTGCTTCCATCTGCATCTTGCGCATATTTGCCTGAGTGATTCCCTCAGTCAGAGGATATATCGGAAGAATTCCTCTGACATCATCCTTATCTCCAAGCTTATGAAATTCAGGATGGGCCATTTGTCTGCGCCCCCCGTTAAGAGTTATTTTTCCGTAGAAAGTATATTCCGAGCCTATGTTAAAGTAATTTGCCAGATACCTGCCGTTGAAAAATAATACTTCAAGTTCAGCCGACTCATCCTGAACAAGTATCCTCAACGGTGTTTTTTTATTATATGGGTTTCCGCGAATCTGTCTTGCTATTACCTTGCCTTTTATCAGGACATCCTTATCGAAAGGAGCTTCCATTATATATGATACTTGTCTTCTGTCCTCATATTTTTTAGGAAAGAGGTGAAGCAGATCGTCTATAGTGTCTATATTCATATTATTAAGCAATTTGCGCTTCTTATCTCCCACCCCTTTAATGGCTGAGACCTTATCCTGCAGGTTCATATTCTCTCTTTACCTCTATGTTTCTCTCCGCTACATTTTTGGACTTTACTCCGACTATCTTCAGAATCAATTCTCCTCCATATTCCGGAAACATCGTCTGCATCTTATTTTGCAGCTCATCAAGTACAGTCTCTGTAACAGACTTTATACTTGAACCGAAGATGATTACAGTATAAAACACGATCTTATATTTATTGCCTGTTTCTTCAAACTCAAAGTGTCCCGAAAGATCACCGGTGCCGATTTTTTTATATGTGCCTATGATTTTTCCTTTCTCAGTAGCCGGAAAAATTCTGTCGCCTGCCTCGAGAGCAGATTTTATTATAGCTTTAGCGATTACGCTTTCATTTACCGCTATATCTCCAAGAGCGGTAGTCTTTTTTATAATCATGCCCAATTTCCTGCTTTCGCTTTTTTTATTATTTTACCATATATCTGCACACTTTTGCATAGCTTTTCATAATATAACTAAGGAGGCTTTATATGAACAATAACTGTCGTAAAAAGAAATGTTTTAACTTTTATAAAGAAACCAAGGACATCGGTTTTGTACTGTTGGTTTTCGGCATAGTTACAGTATGCGCTTTCTTTTTGCCTCCTAAGGCATGGATCGTAGTGCTGGGAATTATACTGATAATATGTGGTATAACTCTTTTAAAAAAATAATATTCTACTTAACGGCAATGTTTCAGATGTCACAAAATTGTACGAAAAAAGGAACTGCATTCCAAAAGCAGTTCCTTTAAAGTAATCTTTCTAATTAGATGGCACGGTTCACTTTATTTGATTTGAGACATTTAGTACATACATTAGCTCTTCTTACTGTGCCATTCTCTTCAGCGATTCTTACAGTCTGGATATTTGCATTCCATTTTCTTCTTGTGTGTCTCATGGAATGGGATACAGCGTTTCCTGAAACCTGTCCTTTACCACATATTTCGCACTTTCTTGACATCTACCGCACCTCCTCTTGGTATATTAAACATGCTTTGCATTTCTTCTTAATTTATTTGTCCGCACTCGAACGAATATCATTGTACCACAAGTAAACAGCTGATTCAAGCATTTTTTCCTTTAGCTTATATATTTTTATATTTATATTTTCAAGTTAATTTATGTATTGCGGCATTATTGCTTTGCAGCTTATCGACCTTAAATTACCGTCATTCCTTGAATAAAGTTCCTGAATAAATTATTTCATATATTTTTGGCTTAAAACAACTTTTCCTTCATTGCGTGTATTTTTCATATCTATAACTCTCTGATTGCCGCTTCCCCTGAAAAGAAGCGTAAGGTCTCTAAGCTCAGCCACATATCTGCCGTCAACCAGAATATCTATCTGTGATAAAAGCTTATCTACTGCTTCATTTTTCATTGAAATCAGTTCCTCATAAGTATAACCTGTGTAAGACATCAGATTCAGCTCCGGTCTTGCTTCTTTAAGTGCCACAGCCAGATTGTAAAAACTTTCAGGCTGACAGAACGGCTCGCCGCCGCTGAAAGTAACTCCGTCCAGCAGAGGATCACTGCAAACAGCCTCCACTATTTTAGAAAGATCGCAGTCATATCCGCCGTTAAAGTCATGGGTATCCTTATTGTGACAACCCTTGCATCCATGCGGACATCCCTGGCAAAAGACTACAAAGCGAAGCCCGGGACCATCTACGATGGATTCCCGGACAACTCCTGCAAGTCTTATTGTATTAAAGTTTTTCAAATCCCGATTGGACATCATGCTTAACCCTGTCGCTTTCTTCCGCAGATTTGGCACTGTTCCAATGATCCATAGTGCCAACCAGATATCCGGTTATTCTGCGTATTCTTTCAAAGCCCACATCTCCGTCTTCTTCTTTTCTATGGCAGAGAGGGCATTCATTATCTATTATTCCTGTATATCCGCAGCACGGATCTCTGTCTACAGGATGGTTTATGGAGCCGTATCCTACTCCTGACTCCTTCATGCATCTTACGACCTTTTCAAAGGCATCAAGATTTTTAAGAGGATCTCCGTCAAGTTCTATATACGAAATATGTCCTCCGTTGGTAAGCTCATGATAAGGAGCTTCTATTCTTATCTTATCAAAAGCGTTTATATCATAGTATACAGGCACATGAAAACTGTTTGTATAATAATCTCTGTCGGTAACACCTTCTATAACTCCGTACTTTTCTTTATCTATTCTTACAAATCTGCCTGACAAGCCTTCTGCCGGAGTTGCTATGAGAGACCAGTTAAGGCCGGTTTTCCTTGCCAGTTCGTCCATTCTTTTTCTCATATATCCGACTATCTCAAGTCCAAGTATCTGTGATTCCTTTGACTCTCCGTGATGTTTACCTGTAAGTGCCTTTAAACATTCTGCCAGCCCTATAAATCCTACCGTAAGAGTTCCGTGTTTAATAACTTCTTCTATAGTATCGTCAGGCCCCAGTTTGTCTGAATCAAGCCAAATACCCTGCCCCATAAGGAACGGGAAGTTCTTGACTTTCTTTTGCGACTGTATTTTAAATCTGTCATAAAGCTGATCGCAGGCTATATCTATCATATGATCGAGTCCTTCAAAGAACATATCAAGATCGCCCTTTGCTTTTATAGCCAGTCTCGGTAAATTTATAGAAGTAAAACTAAGATTTCCTCTTCCTGTTACTATTTCTCTTGACGAATCATATACATTACCTATAACTCTTGTTCTGCATCCCATATAAGCACATTCTGTGTTAGGGTCTCCTTCGACATAATACTGCTTATTAAACGGCGCATCAAGGAATGAGAAGTTAGGGAACAATCTCTTGGCCGATACTCTGCAAGCCAGCTTAAACAGGTCATAGTTTGGATCCTCAGGATTGTAGCTTACTCCTTCCTTTACTTTGAATATCTGTATCGGGAATATAGGAGTTTCACCATTACCTAATCCTGCTTCTGTAGCCAGCATCACTGACTCCATAACCAGTCTGCCTTCAGGACTTGTATCCGTTCCGTAATTTATCGAGCTGAAAGGAACTTGTGCACCGGCTCTTGAATGCATCGTATTCAGATTATGTATAAGAGCTTCCATGGCCTGATAAGTCTTTCTTCTTATTTCTTTATCCGCAAACTTAACAGCCATTTCCTGCATCTTTACAGCTTCTTCTTCCGGCACAATCTTTTTCAGCTCTTCAAGCTCAAGTTCTCTGTAATTATTGTCCCATGACATGCACGGATATACACCGTACTCTTTTTCTATTCTATTTTCAAGAGCTTTCATTTTATCTACGCCGTCTTCTACATTTTCAAGGAAGTCAAGCATTTTTCCCAGATTGGTCCAGTAAAGCTTTTTGTATGTTTTCTTTACTCCCGGAGCCATACCATAGTCAAAATTAGGAACCGACTGTCCGCCGTGCTGATCATTCTGATTCGACTGAATAGCTATACATGCAAGAGCTGCGTAACTTTCAATATCGTTAGGCTCTCTTAAATGTCCGTGACCCGTTGAAAATCCGCCTTTAAGCAGCTTAACCAGATCTATCTGGCAGCATGTCATAGTCAAAGTGTAGAAATCCATGTCATGAATGTGAATATCACCGCTCTCGTGTGCTTTAACATGCTTGGGATCTATAACATACATCTTATAAAATTCTTTGGCACCTTCTGAACCGTATTTAAGCATTGTGCCCATTGCGGTATTGCCGTCTATATTAGCATTCTCACGCTTTATTTCGTTTTCTTTTGCTTCTTTGAATGTCAGATCTTCATATATTCTCATCAGTTTCGTATTCATATCACGAACCCTGGTGCGTTCTGCTCTGTAAAGTATATATTCTTTCGCAGTACGAGCATGTCCGTTTTCAATAAGAATTTTTTCTACTGCATCCTGAATCTGTTCAACAGTAGGAATCTTGTTATGGCATACCTCCAGCAGATAAAGTTCCGTTTGCTTTGCCAGATACATCGCCATATCCTTATCTTTGCCGCCCAAAACCTGCGCTGCCTTGAATATTGCCTCTGCAATCTTATTTACATCAAAATCTACGGTTCTTCCGTCTCTCTTTGTTATTTTTTTGATACTTTCCATATGTCTCCCACTTTCCTTTTCACATTCCAAACACTATATCTTGTGGTTGCATAAAGAATCTACCACTAATAACTGCATGTGTCAATACATTTTTCATTTATTTGAAAAATATTCTTGTCTCAGCATTGACCTTAGACACATATCTATATATTCCCCGTTTTTTTTGCCTCCGTGACGCATGATTCCCTCTCTTACAAAACCGACCTTATCATATAGTGACGATGCTTTTATATTATCAGTAAAATGATCAAGTGTAACTCTTTCTGCATTCATTTCTTCAAATGCCCATTTCACAATTTTTCGAAGAGCTTCTTCGCCGTAACCCTTTCCCCTGTATTCTCTCTTAGCTATATAAATTCTCGTTATATCCAAAGAATCGTAATGAGAATCTATATTGCTTATATATATTCTTCCTATCGCCTCTCCTGTATCCTTAAGACATACAGTAAATTGTCTTTTAGTTTCATCTCTGCTTCTTTCTATAAATTCTCTTGTTATCTCCTCATAATCTCTGTCATCATCAATGGTAAAGAAAGTGCTGACAAAAGGATTGGTCTCCCACTCCGCAAATTTACCGCAATCATCAAAACTACTGTCTCTTAAAAATATTCTTTCATTTTCCATAACAGGCACCTCGTTCTCTATTTCTTTCTTTTATGTGAATTTTCTATGAAGTTACGCCACAATCACCTTTTTTGTGCTATTATATTATATATTTTTTTGAATGAAAATTAAATACTTTCTGTAAAAAAGCAAAGGATATAGGATATGAACAAAAAAAAGAAAACAATCATAGCAGCAATTGCAATAATATCAATAGCTGCAATAGGATGCGCCGCCTTTTACTTTATAAAAAAGGATACTGCAAACAAGCCTCCTACACTTGAAGAAACAGTAGAAAACCGCATATCTGCATATGAAACAGATCTGCGTGATTCTCTTGCATCCATGACAGATCAGTCTTCGGTTGCCGACTATCTTGCAAATTGGGGAAAAAACAAAGGTCTTAATGTAAAAACGGATAAATACGGCAACGTTATCTTTTCAATAAATGCAACCGAGGGTATGGAGTCAAAGGCTCCCGCCGTAATAGTTTGCGGCTATGATTATTCTTCCATGAATTCTTACATCGATAGAATCGTTTCAACTCTTGTTGTTGCAAAAAATGATCGTCCTCACGGAAATTACAAAGTAATATTTACTTCTGAAGAAAACGGAAGCCTTACAGGTGCGGAAAACTTATCTTCCAAATATTTTGAAGACGACTGTGAAATTTTCTTTATGGGAGGAGCTTCAACTTCAAGAATTTCCACAGTTACAGGCGGATATGAGGAATATCTTCTCAGCAAGTCTCTTTCATACAAGACGCCCTCCTACTCAAACGCATACAAGATTACACTTTCCGGACTTCCGGCAGAAAAACTGACTACAGAAACTTCTTCCGCCCCTAATCTTGTGAAAATATTAGGAAACCAGCTTGCCAACTTAAAATCAGATTCCATATGGTTTGAGCTTACTGATTTTGAAGGAGGCTCAGGCTCAGAACTTCTTCCTTCATCGGCATCTGCTACAATAGCTGTAAGTCCTGATATTTCTGAGAAGCTTGAAGGTAAATTAGATAGAGCTATAGAAAAATTCTATGATAAATACGGAGACAGTTATCCACAGATTCAGTATACTTATGAAGCAGTTGCGACCCCTGCTTCCGTTATATCTTCTGACGATGCCGATGCTATAGTAAGCCTCATGTATACAGCTATGAGCGGGATTCACTATAAGGATGATAACGGAGATATAGCGTCTCTGACAAATATAGGTTATGTGAGCACTGCCGATAAAAAATTCAACATGAGTGTTGCAGCATATTCATGGGACACGGCACTCCTTACCGAAATTTCCGAAGCGTATCAGACTACATGCGGACTGTCGGGGTTTGAATGGAATGTTGTATCACAATATGCACCTTTCACAATAGATGAATCAAACCAGCCTTTTGAAGTGGATTTCAGGGAAGCATATAATGAATATCAGAACATAAAACTGAAAAGCATCAATATGCCTGAGCTGACTCCATGTGGCATACTTAAAGGAAAGAATGAAAATACTCAGATAATTGCATTAGGCATCACTCAAAAAACAAAAGATAACTTTGCAGGAGGAATAATAACATATCTTGCATCTCCTGAAAAAAATGATGTGAAATAATGGTTATATGTCAAGGCAGCTGAAACCATTTCCGTTCACCCAGACATTTATTATATGACCAAAATAATACCCCTCTGGAATTACAAGACTGATCTGATCCGTTTGTAATTCCAGGGGGGTATTTTAACTGATTGTATTTTTAAATCCTAAAGGTCTCATTTTCAATAGCTGTCTCTACAGTAACACTTTGTACCATATGGTTTTTTACATCATGTACAGTAATGATATAATCTTTCCACTTACAGCTGAAAGATTCACCCTCTTCCGGTATTCTTCCCAATATGCCACATACAAATCCATTAAATGTATCATATATATCTATAGGCATTTCGGCGTTCAGTACTTCCGACACATCTTCCAAGTCTGCACACCCTTGTATCATCCAACTGTTTTCAGACAGTACTTCTATATCTTTAGGTTTCTTGGCTCCCTCTTCCTCTTCTGTAAGTTCTCCCAATATGGTTTCCATAATATCTCTAAGAGTTGCAATTCCTGTCATTCCTCCGTATTCATCTATAACTACTGCAAAATACTCGCCTTTTTCTCTCATCTTTTCAAACAGGCTGTTGGCCTTCATGGTTTCGGGAACAAGAACAGCTTTTTTAATCATAGTCTTACGATCTGCCAAGGGCTCATTATAATAATCCATCACATCTAAAACACCCTTTATCTCATCAGGACTTCCGTCACACACAGGATATTTATGATATCTTGTTTCTTTTATGATTTTATCCCATTCCTCCTGACTATCAGCCAAATCAAGCCATTCGACATCTCTCCTGTGGGTACAAAGCTCTTCGGCTGCAATATCATCAAACTCAAATATGTTCTGTATTATCTCATCTTCCTCCGGCTGGATTGTACCTTTTTCCTTACCCTCGGCAAGCATCATTCTTATAGATTCTTCTGTAACCTCGTTATCCTCTTCTTCCGGATTTATACGCAAAAGTCTCAGTATTAAATTTGTAGATGATGTAAGCAGCCATACTATAGGCGCAAAAATTTTAGCTACCCAGTACAGAATTCCCGACATGCCAAGGGCTATACCCTCCGATTTTTTCATAGCTACTCTTTTAGGCACCAACTCGCCAAAAACCAGTGTAAAGTACGCAAGTATCATCGTAATAACTATCACTGAAACAGCTTTCAGTATCATAGGTGAAATACCTGCTCCGGCAGCAATAAGCTTTGCAACGATTGCATCAGCAAAGCTTTCTGCCGCTACAGCACTTTGAAGTAAACTTGCCAGGGTTATTGCAACCTGTATAGTGGCAAGAAACTTTGCGGGTTGTACAGTTAAATTTACCAGTCTAACGGCTCTTTTATCTCCGGCATCAGCCATGTTTTTTAATTTTATGTCGCTCATTGATATTACTGCTATCTCAGTGGCTGCAAACATTGCGTTTACTCCTATTAGAATAGCTAACAAAACTAAAGCATTCATTTTAAAATCAAACTCCTGTTCAAATATAATATTTTTAATTGGTTTTTATCACAAAAAGGCACAGAAAACAGCTCAAATACGCCAATTCCTGTACCTTTTAAATATTCTTACACATATTATTATTTCATTTTTTAAAATTAAATTCCCTCGGCATTCGGGGACCTCTTCCATTTTAAATTCCTCTCTTAAACTCTAAATTTTATAGTATACATTAACATATCACATCAGTCTCGTCAACAGTCATTATTATGTTTTCACAATATCTTTATATCATCTTCTTACTTTCTTCATTATGTTATTTTATCTGTAAATATACATCGAAGACTACTTCACATTTTGTTTTTCTTAATGTGATTCTTAGTCCCCTGATAAGTAGCCTTTACAGCAGCAGTCAACTCAGGCGCATCCATATGCATGTTTACTCTATGTTTTTTTATTCTTTTATGCTACAATTATCTTGTATCTACAAGCAAAGGATGTGAAGTTATGAACCATGATTTTTGTACTGGCTGCAACATCAATTCCAACTTACCCAGCTGTGCAGTTGGTTATGCTCCAGACAATGCATATATAGAAAATATTATCAATAACGATATCTTACCTTCTGCAGAACACTTTATCTGTCATAAAGCTTCGCAAGATTTATCAGGCGGAAAGCTTGCAATACTTGATAAATGTGATGACTGTGGTCTTTGTAATATAAGATGTCCCTACTCTAATATTGATTATACAACATTTTTTTCTCCGGAATTGGAGAATGTTATTTTTAATGATTTAGGAAAAGCCTGCATTCTTTTCCAATCAATCTTTCCTAATTCTGTTGTTGCAGCAGAGGTCCATGTTAAAGGTAATTTCAGAACAAAGCGCATAGACCTTGTGATAAAGAAAGATTCTGATATCTATCTAATAAAGCTGCTCAAAAACACAGATAAAATTCCTTTTTATATGCGGTCATATGAAGAAGCCATCAATCAATACAATATTACCTATCCAGACATTGCTTTTCATTCACTATGCCTGGTACCTAATGCAAAGATAAATAATGAAGTCAGAGTTGATGCCGATATAAAGGATCTTTCTGCATTAAATCTAATGTTCAGAGGAGTATAAAATGGCCTTATTGCTTAACAGAAAATATGGAAGTCGCCTTGAATGCCTTTATTATATTTTGACTTCATGTTATAACAAATTCGGAACATCAAATGTCTTTTCACTTAAAGACCTTAAATATGATGACGATGATAGCAAAAATGTTCACCAATATTGTCAGCAGCTCCAAAACATACTCGGAAGACAATGTTGTCCTTACTTAAATAACCCGCTGAGTCTTTCTAAATGTTATGCTACGCAGTCTGTGGACAGTGATTCTACGAAATCAAAAGCCGTAAGCGATATTGGCGGTTCCTTAGAAGCCTTGGGATTTATTACAAGATTAGGAAAAAGAACATACAAAGTATCTTCTGAAGGAGAAAAATGGGTAAATAGTAGTTTTAACTCCTCAGAGTGGGAGGAAATTGCCAGAAAAGGAGTTCTATCCTACGGTGTAATAATCGGCTTCCTTAATAGGATTGCTGAATTACCGGATGACTTCACATATCAAGGGCTATATCTCAGCTATCCTCACACTGCCGAAACTGTTTTATATACCGATCCAAACGGTATATCAAGCTATATCGATATTTCAACAGGTAGTCAAAAAGACAGCAATACAAGAACGATGTCACGCTTAATTGGCTGGTGTGTGGCTGTTGGGCTAATTGAACCAAAAGGAGTTGCCGGAGCAGCATCTCCTCTTGCGCATATCAAATATCGTGATTTTCTAAACAAAGAGGAATTAACTGTCCGGAATTTCAAAAAGACGGCTTTATGCAAATCTCTTTTTAATCACAAACTCAAAGTTGCAAATCCTCTTTCATATTCCAGATTGCACAAAAATGCAGAGTCAATGCGTGAAAATGGCGGAGAAGATTTGAGAAACGCCACTTTACAAAACAAGTCAAAGATTCTTGACCGTAGATATGTATTTGTATATGTACTAAATCACTATAGCAAAAATAATCGGGCTTTGGATTTTGAGAAGCTGGTTCAAGCTATGGAAAACCACTCAGAAGCCTTCTTTACTGCCGGTAACGATGCACATGCCATAATGGAATCCGAGTGTGAAATCGGTGATATTGCCGGAATCCCATTTACTATTGAAAACGACACTATGTTTGTAGCAAAAACAACTATTGAAGAAAGTGTATTAAATGAAGACGCCCCTTCTGAATCAATTAAACTCGCCAAAAAAATAATAGAGGAAATGGAGGCAATGTAAAAATGATATATAAATACAGAAAGTACAAAGACATTGACTCATTTGTAAAGAATATCCCGAAAACAAAAAAAGATGAAGATTACACAATTCTCTTCAAATGCAACGGTTTCGATTATCAAAGCGGCAAATTTACCAAAAAATGTTTTGGCTGCTTATTTTGCCTTTTAGAAGATCCTGAAATGTTAAAAAAATTCAACTATTTATGGGGCGCAGATTTTATTAAAGAATATGCTGATAAAACATTTAAAGGCACCCCTGTAGTATTGCCTAATGCAAAGTTAACAATTAAAAATCCGATAAAAAATCTCGAGCTATTCACAGGCGTGGATGAAACAACGAATATTCAACCCTGGGCTTCAGGGCTTATATACCATATGTGCACAAAACCAAACAGAATCAGTATGGAAGTACCTGTTTTCAATATGGACTATGACCGAAACGGAAGGCTTGATATTTGTTCTATGACAAATACTGATCTATTGGCAATGGAGTCTAAAATATCTCTCGATGATGCATTAAAAGATGAGCGTTTTATCGAGCAAAGATATAAGTATACAATAGAAATTGAAAAATCAACTTCAAAATACACATATTTAACGCTTTTCGGCGGTAAGGAAACAGACCTTTTTCCCATATCAAGTCCATACTGTTCCGGAAAGATTGGCGGTAAATCCGAGCGTTTCTATTCAATAGTCATAGAAAACAAAATACCGTTTATATCTGCGGCTGCTCTTTGGGGGTTATGTTGCAGATACATCACATACGGCAGTGATTACGCTTGGGATGTATTTCTGAAAAATACTTTTTCAGATTCTGACTGTATTGGATTGTTATCAGCCGGAAAAGTGATGAATTCCAATAGAAAAATCTCGATAATTCCTTTTTAAACAATCAAGAGGCCGCCCATTTATTTGAGCTGCCTCTATTATTATTCGTCAGATTCATTATACTCATCTGCCTGAGCATATAATCCGGAATCATCGAATGACAACTGCTGACAGGCCTCAACAGCCCTTATTATCTTGTTGTCAATCAATTCTTTATATTCTGGATTAATCTCGTATCCTATAGCATTTCTGCCTAATTCTAAAGCTGCCTCTGCTGTAGTTCCGGTTCCCATAAAAGGATCCAATACAGTGTCTCCATAAAAACTGTATAACTTAATCAACCTATGGGGTAGTTCTTTAGGGAAAGGCGCTGGGTGTCCTTCTGACTTTGCCTTTGCAGGCTGCATCTCCCAGAATGAATTCACTGCCCAATCTGCCCATTCTTTTTGAGTCAACTTCGACTTTTCCTTTATTTCATTACTTACTTTCTCTCTCTTACCTTTTTTACAAAACACAATAATCCATTCATAAGGCATTGTAGAAAAAATATTTGTTGGATAAGGATAACTTCCAAAAGAACTAAAGCGAACGATCTTTCTTTTATCCCATACATATAGTGCAAAAGTAAACATTTCTCCCGTAGAATCCATAAACTTTTCAATATCGGAAATAACGGTATGTGTTACTCTACGCTTAAAAGGAGTTGCATTTCCGGATTCGAATAACGGCATAATATTAATACATAATTTACCATCAGGACCTAATACACGTATACACTCTTTCCATACTTCATTAAGATTACTGATATAATCCGAATATGATTGATCAAGCCCAATTTGACCATCGTTGTCATAGTCTTTTAAAGCACCGTAAGGAGGGCTGGTTATAATTAACTGAACACTACCATCAGCGACATCCTTCATATTTCTGCTATCACCTATGTATATATCTGCTTTTGGCTTAAATTCCATATTTCACTATATCTCCTTTATGTTTGTCCCAGACAACAATCTGTTCTTTTCTGGCTGTCTTGTTTAATACATCAAATACCTGGCTTGAACTTCCACTATAGCTTCTTTCTTCGATATAAGATGCTTCTTTTATTTTGTTGAAAAACTCTCCCCCATTAATTACTCCTCCTTTGACTTTTTTATCTCCTACAACAAAAATTATCAAGGCGTCCTCTGTCGTTACAATATCAAGTTGTTCCAATACAGCTCTCATATCATCTTCATATGTATCAACATACTGAATAAGCTGCTTCTTTATCTCGATACGATCTGTTTCAAAAATATCATATATAAGTTTTCCATAATATGCTGTATAATCAAGTCCATCAAAATACGGAGGACTCGTAAATACATAATCCACACTGCGAGGCATAAGATAATCAGAAAGTCTTCTGCTGTCTCCATGAATTACAGTTGCTTCCGGCAATTCCAATCCGTTAAAATATTTTGAATGCTTTTTGATTTTTGATTCCATTTTTTCAAAGAAGTCTATATATCTTTTAGGTTCGATATTCTTTCCAACTGTACTTGATGTCCAAACATAATTATTACATCCTCTTGCAGTTAATGCGATTGCTCCATAAAAAACTCCTTTAAGAAAATCATTCATTTCCTCAAAGTATTTTTTCATACACATTATTTCTTTTGCTGAATCTTCATGGAATGACTTTGCAGGTCCATCCGGCATAACATCATATCTTCCCGCCTCCATGTCTTTTTTGGAAAGCTCGATAAAATGCTTACACTCTTCCAGACTGTCGGAAACCTCCTTATGAACTTTAGCCTTAGCAAGGGTAACAGCCAATGGATTATTATCAACACCAAATGCTGTCAGCCCATGTTTTTGACCTTCATATACAATAGTTCCTGAACCACAGAAAGGATCCAATATAACGCCGTCTTTAGGTAGTTGTCCGATAATATTAGCCGCATCAATTGCAGAAATCTTTCCTCTATATGGATAAATACCATGCATTGAATTGGGATTATTAACACTCTTTATTTGTTCAAAAATAATCTCAGGATTTCTGCCCATTTGACTTACCACCTTTTCCGGATTCAGCAATTCGTAAAATTATTTCACCGCTCTCTGTATTAATATAGATATTAAACATTGTCTCGCCTTTTATAACGTTTAGATTCTTTAATATCTGTTTTGGCAGCCTAATTCTCATATCCTGCTGAAGTACATATGTATCGAGTAGTATTTCTTTTTCCATTAAGCAGAACCTCCTATTCTTCAAATATTATTTTATCAAACATCCAGTCCATTTTCAACCTGCTTTTAGTCTGATATCAGTCTGTATCCAAAACATATCTTCCTTATCTAACATAAAATTCAGTATATATATTGTACCAAATCCGAATTTGAAAACTATGATTTTATAAATGGTACTGCCACTCATAATTTTATGGTTTTCAAGTTCCGATTTATCTTTTTCTTAATGGTAATGCTATCAAATTCCTCAATAATGCAATAACTGTATATCCGACTACATAAACCTATGCACTTGAGTTATAAAATATAAATACCGAAGGGGTAAATATAATCGCAACAATTAAAATATACCAGTCATCAAAACCATTTCTAATTCCATAAAAAATAAAGTTTTCCATTCTTTTCTACGAGTATAACATATCCATGCAAGAGCCTCATTAACAAAATGTCAATAAAAAATAACCTGCACCTTTGCAGTGTCCGCAAAAAACATTTCGGAAAGTACATACTTGCTCGTGTAGCCTCTTCTCTTTCTCTCAGGCATAAGATTCGCCCTTTTAGCCATCC
Source organism: uncultured Eubacteriales bacterium (assembly GCA_900542295.1). Lineage (GTDB taxonomy): Bacteria > Bacillota > Clostridia > Peptostreptococcales > Anaerovoracaceae > Fimisoma. Next base: position 151,471 of record UQNJ01000001.1, read on the forward strand.
CTGCCTAAACATTTAAGAACACATCCTTGTCAATAATTTCCTCGTGGCTGCCTTCCACATAATATTTTTATGAATTTAAAATATTCCTATCCACTCAACCACTAAAAAAGGAACTCCGAGATTTTCCTTAACAGGATCTATGCTCGGAATCCCTTGATTTCAAGACTTTTTCGATATTCACTTCTGTACTTTTGACAGAAGACAGACACACTCTGTATGCTTTGTAAATGGAAAATTATCAAATGGCTTCAGATATTCACATCTATATCCGTAATATTCCATATATTTTATGTTATCCATCAAGGTTTTCGGATTGCATGAAACATAAACTATTTGATTTACTCCGTATTCTAAAATCTTATCTAATGCCTTAGGCTGAATTCCTACCCTTGGAGGGTCAACCACTATAACATCCGGCTTTTTTTCAACTGTTTTAAGTATTTCAAACACATCGCCGGCTATAAACTTACAATTATAAAGCTCATTGAGTTTTGCATTCGCCTCAGCGGCAGCGGCCGCTTCTTCTACCAATTCTATACCAAGAACCTCTTTTGCTTTTAAAGCCAAAATCTGACTTATGGTTCCTGTGCCGCAATAAAGATCAAATACCGTCTTTCCACTGAAATCATCTATGAGTCCGAGGGCTTGGCTGTAAAGTCTTTCTGCCGCTTCAACATTTGTCTGGAAAAATGAAAATGCACTGACTTTGAATTTCAGTCCCAATATCTCTTCCATATAATAATCTCTGCCCCATAGTATTTGCATAGAATCGCAAACAACCGCATCTGCAAGATTATCATTTAAAGTCCTCAATATTCCGACTATCTTATTATCAGTTTCAAGTGCTAAAAGTCCATTAACAAATGCTTCCTCATCAAACTCGTTCTGCGACGATGTGACGATATTTACCAAAAGTTCTTTAGTTCTTACTCCTCTTCTTATTATTAGGTTGCGAAGAAACCCAAGATGACTCTTTTTATGATAAAAATCATATTTCTTATTCTCTGCAAATTGCAGTACAAAAGCTAAAATTCTATTAAAGTCCTCATCTACAAGCTGACACTGATCGACTGTTATAATCGACATATAGTTACCTTTTTTGTGCATTCCCAGTGTCATAGGACCATCCTTTATAAAATCTCCGAATGTGTACTCCATCTTATTTCTGTATCTGTATCTGCATGGACATCCTTCAATATTATCTATATAACCTGCCGACACACCTTTGTCCGCCATCAGTCTCAGTACTTCGTTTTCCTTTATTTCAAGCTGTTCTTCATAAGACTTCCCCTGATAAATGCAGCCTCCACAAAACTCATCATGTTTACAAATATTCAATTACAGTAAACCTCCCTTCAAAAAATCACAAAACCATAAAATGTTTTATTTTCACTTAAGTTTGCAATAATTTATTAAAATCTACCATATTTTTCGTAAAATTCTTTCTTATATTCCGTAAATCTGTCCTCTTCGATGGACTTTCTTATATTTTCCATCATATTCAAAAGAAAGTGAAGGTTGTGATTTGAAAGAAGCATGGCAGAAAGCATTTCACCTGTCTTAAAGAGATGTCTGAGATATGCCTTTGAATAGTTGCGGCAAGTATAGCAATCGCATTCACTGTCTAAAGGCTCAAAGTCATGTTCATATTTTGCATTTTTTATATTTACACGGCCATGAGAAGTCATGGCAAGACCGTGACGGGCAATTCTTGTCGGAAGAACGCAGTCAAACATATCCACTCCTCGTTCAACACCCTCAAACAGATAATCCGGTGTACCTACACCCATCAAATAGCGTGCTTTATCTTGCGGAAGATAGTCAACACAATCGTCAAGTATATCAAGCATGGTTTCTTTAGGCTCCCCTACAGACAATCCTCCTATGGCATATCCGGGCAAATCCAATTCTACAATTTCTTCAGCACTTTGCTTTCTCAAATCCTTATACATACCTCCCTGCATAATTCCAAACAATGACTGTCGTTCCCAGTCACAATGGTAGTCCTTGCATCTCTTGAGCCATCTTGTAGTCCTCTCAAGTGAATTCTTTACATAAGTCCTGTCTGCCGGGTATGGCGCACATTCGTCAAAAGCCATCATTATATCAGAACCGAGAGCGTTCTGTATTTCTATTGATTTTTCCGGAGTTATAAAATGTGATGAACCATCTATATGAGAACGGAATTTTACTCCTTCCTCTGTTATTTTTCTGAGAGGTCCGAGAGAAAACACCTGAAAGCCACCGCTGTCTGTCAGAATGGCTCTGTCCCAATTCATAAACTTATGGAGACCTCCTGCTTCTCTTACCAGTTCGTGACCGGGTCTTAAATATAGATGATATGTATTTGATAATATTATATTTGCACCCATCTCCTTTACCTGCTCAGGTCTCATCGCCTTTACGGTTGCCTGAGTTCCCACCGGCATAAATACGGGCGTTTGTATGTCTCCGTGAGAGGTATGGACTATACCCCTTCTGGCCCTTGTTTTACTATCTTTTTTTGTCAATTCATATGTTACGGCGTGTTTCATAAAAATCCTTTCTTTTTCCATTGTATATACAATTATGATAACATAAACGAGCATACATATTAAACATTTTTTTGTTTTACCCTTGGAATTCTTTCACATTGCACATTATTGAAATTTATGATAAATTATAATTAGTTAAATATTTCTAAAGTAATATTAAAGGAGTCACACATGATTAACATTAAAGACATCGAAGCAGCTTACGAGAGAATTGAAAAATATGTTTGGAAAACAAGACTCGAAAAAAGTCTCTATCTCAGCGATGGTGACACTGAAGCTTACATGAAGTTAGAATGTGAACAGCCTGTTGTCAAGAATTTCAAGCTGAGAGGAGTTTTGGGAAAACTGACTCTTCTTACAGAAGAACAATTAAAAAAAGGCTACGGTACAATATCTTCGGGAAATCAGGGCGTATCCGTTGCCTACGCTTCACAGCTTCTAAATCTGGATAAGCCTTACATAGTTGTTCCTGAGACAACACCTAAGCCTAAACTGGAAAAAATGGAAAAATTCGGCGCAGACATTCATTTCTTCGGCAAAAGTTTTGATGAAGCCAACGGTCTTGGCGAAGCAATTTTTGAAGAAAAGGAAATGGTTAAAATAGATGCCAGAGAAGATGTTGAAGGTCTTTACGGTACAGGCACCATAGGTATGGAAATATTGCAGCAGCTTCCTGATGTAGATGTTGTTCTCATTCCTAAGGGAAGCGGCGGGGACTGTATTGCCAACGGCTCATATTTCAGACAGGCAAAACCTGATGTGAAAATAATCGCAGTAGAGCCTGAAAACTCACCGTCTCTTACTACAAACTTAAAAACAGGTGTATGGACAAAGTTCTTTGACTCCCCTGAAGATGCCATCATGCAGAGTCTTGTGGGCGGATGTGCTAAAAACACTTTCGACAATGCAAAGGACTGCATAGATGATATATTGTTGGTTTCAGACGATGAAGTTCGTGACGCAATCTATGAAATGGCACAGAACGAAAAGGTTATCGCAGAACCTGACAGTGCAGCCGTATATGCAGCATACAAAAAATATCGCCACATGTTTGAAGGCAAAAAAACCGCAATGATTATCACAGGAGGAAACATCTCAAAAGAGCTGTTTAAAGAGATAATTTCAAGCCATAAATAGTTAAACAAAAAAAGCCGCATGTATCCCATGCGGCTTTTTCACTAAATTATAAGCATCGCGTCTCCGTAACTGAAAAACCTGTATTTTTCCTTTACGGCAAGGTCATAGGCTTTTAATATTTCCTCTCTGTCATAAAGTGCAGAAATAAGCATAAGCAGAGTGGATTTTGGCAGATGAAAATTGGTTATCAATCCGTCAACTAACTTAAATTCATATCCCGGATAAATAAATATGTCGGTACTGCCCTGACCCGGCTTTAGTACATATCTCTGTGATGCCTCATCAAATACCGCAGCACTCTCCAGAGTCCTCGACGATGTGGTTCCAACCGATATGACTCTCCCTCCTGAAGCTATGGTCTCATTTACTATGGATGATGTTTCTTCGCTGACCCAGTATTCTTCAAAATGCATATGATGTTCTTCTATATTTTCAACCTTTACAGGTCTGAAAGTTCCTATTCCCACATGAAGAGTCACATACGCAAGTTTTACGCCCTTTTCCTTTGCCTTTTCCAGCAATTCCTCAGTAAAATGAAGCCCTGCCGTAGGGGCAGCCACCGAGCCCTCATTGCAGCAGTATACAGTCTGATACATGTCTTTGTCTTCATCATCACTTGGTCTTTCTATATAAGGCGGCAGCGGCATTCTGCCTATTTCTTCAAGTCTTTCCAAAAAAATACCGTCATACATGAATCTGGCATATCTTGTTCCGTCTTCACCATATCCCTCTATGACAGCCTTAAAGCTTCCGTCGTCTGTAAAAGACACCACATCCCCTGCCTTAAGTCTTTTTCCGGGGCGAACCATGGTCTCCCATACATCTCCCTCTATTCGCTTTATAAGAAGAAACTCTACTTTTGCGCCGGTCTTTTCTTTGGTGCCGAATATCCTTGCCGGAATCACCTTGGAGTCGTTCATGACAAGGCAATCTCCCTCATTAAGATAGTCAAGTATATCATAAAATTTGCACTGCCCTATGCTTTTTTCTTTTCTGTTAAGTACCATAAGACGGCAGCTGTCCCTGTTTTCAAGGGGTCTTTGAGCTATCAGCTCTTTTGGCAGTTCGTAATCAAAGCTGTTTATATTCATATATTATCCTCCGGAGGCGTCAATCCCAAATGTTTGTATGCAAGAGATGTAACTATACGACCCTTGGGAGTTCTGCTTAAAAATCCTATCTGCATAAGATACGGCTCATATGCCTCCTCTATCGTAACCCTTTCTTCTCCTATGGAAGCGGCAATAGTGTCTATCCCTACGGGACCGCCTCCGAATCTTTCTATTATTGCAGTCAAAATTTCTCTGTCAAGCCTCTCAAGCCCCATTTCATCTATCTGTAATGCATTAAGCCCTTCTCTCGTTATGTCGCTGTTTATAGTACCCTCGCCTCTTACCTGGGAAAAATCTCTTATCCTCTTTAATATCCTGTTTGCCACTCTTGGCGTTCCCCGTGACCGTCTTGCCATTTCCATGACTGATTCATCGTCTGCATATATTCCCAATATTCCTGCGGATCTTTTTATTATCTCAGCCAGCTCATCTGTATTATAAAGTTCAAATTTGCTTAATACACCGAAACGATCTCTGAGAGGCGCCGAAAGACTGCCTGCTCTTGTTGTAGCCCCAATCAGAGTAAATTTTGATAAATCGAGCCTTATGGAACGAGCCGACGGCCCTTTACCTATGATTATATCTATGGCAAAATCCTCCATCGCCGAGTACAAAACTTCTTCAACCGATCGATTAAGCCTATGAATTTCATCTATAAACAGTACATCGTTTTCGTTGAGATTGGTAAGTATCGCAGCTAAGTCACCGGCTCTGTCTATTGCCGGACCTGATGTTATCTTTATATCTACGCCAAGTTCATTTGCTATAATACCTGCCATTGTAGTCTTTCCCAGTCCCGGGGGACCGTAAAAAAGAACATGGTCAAGAGGTTCGCCTCTTAGCTTGGCAGCCTCTATAAAAATCTTAAGATTTTCTTTTGCATTTTTTTGTCCTATATAATCATCAATTCGCTGAGGCCTTAGATTCGTTTCTTGCCTGAGCTCACCTGGACTTATATTTGCAGATGTTATTCTTTCGTTATCCATTACTTACCTTCTCAAAACAAATTTTTAAGGGCTCTTTTGATGTATTCTTCACTTGAAAGTCCCTCTTCATTTACAGATGATACTGCACCGAATGCCTCTGCTTTGGTATATCCTAATGATATGAGAGCATTTATGGCCTCTCCTCTGCTGTCTGAACGATCCGGATCACCGCCTGCCGTAAACATTGAAACCGCCCCTTTGTCTTCGATCGGAGAACCTATTTTGTCCTTAAGCTCGAGGATAATTCTTTCCGCAGTTTTCTTTCCTATTCCGTTTGCTCTTGCTATTTCTTTGGCATCCTCAAAAGCTATTGCTCGTTTAATCTCATCTGATGTCAATGTTCCTGTTATGGACATTGCACCCTTTGCACCTACGCCGCTTACCGTTATAAGTTTTTCAAAGAGCTCAAGGGCTTCTCTGTTGTGAAATCCATAGAGGCTTATATTGTCTTCTTTAACTATCATGGAGGTATACACCTGAATAGTCTCCCCCTCTCCGTATCTGTATATCGGAGAATTGGCGGGAAGAAATATTCTCATACCTATACCGGATTGAGTTTCCATTACTATTCCGCCATTTACATTCATGCTGTAAATGCCTTTAATATATCTTATCATAATCGGTTCAGATTCCTTTCAGAATATCTCGTCTGTTCTTAGAATGAGCATGACATATCGCTGCTGCCAATGCATCTGCCGTATCGTCAGGCTTAGGCACTGTTCTTAAGTTTAACATAGTCTTAACCATAAACTGCACCTGTTTTTTGTCTGCACGGCCATATCCCACCAGAGCCTGTTTAATCTGGAGCGGAGTATATTCTCCTATAGGCAGTCCTCCGTTGGCGCAAGCCAAAACGGCGACACCTCTTGCTTCTCCGACCAGAATAGCAGTCTTTGCGTTATTGTTGAAAAAGAGTTCTTCTATTGATGCCTCGTCAGGTTTATATATTTTTATCAGCTCTGTAAGTCCGTCATAAAGGCGCTTGAGTCTATCCGCCATTTCCATAGATGTATCGGTAAGTATTGCACCGTAATCCACCACAGAAAACTTATTTCCTGTAATATCTATAATTCCGTACCCGAGTATCGCATATCCCGGGTCAATGCCTAAAATACGCACTGTTTCCCTCTGTCTTTCCTTATGTTTTCAAAAAATTATAACATACAAACATTTGTTTGTCATCCTTTTGAAGTTGACTTTTTTTACTTATTATATATAATTAAGTTACATCAATTACTTTCAGTTACTTATAAAGTATTACAATAAAAAGGACAACCACTTTTATGAACACTACTCACATTAAATCATTTTTATATGTATCACAATACAACAGCATTTCAAAAGCAGCAGACCGACTCAATTACTCCACTTCCACAATTTATGAGCACCTTAAGGCCTTAGAACACGAAGTTGGAGTAAACTTATATAACAGCACCAACAGTGGCATCAACCTTACAGAAAACGGTGAGATATTTCTGGAGTATGCTACCAAAATTCTTGATATAGTTGACGATATACATAATACATTTTATCAGTCAGGCAACAGGCTGCGTATATCTGCCAGTGAATCCAGTGACTTCTTTGTAATGAAACCACTGATGGAAAAATTCATGACAAAATATCCTGATGTGGAAATCGATTACACAAAAAGACTAACGGAAGCCTCCGTTGACAAGCTGCTTCGCAACCTTATCGATATGGCGGTTATATCAGAGCCGTCATTTACTACATCGAAATTAAAATGTGATTTTCTCTGCAAGCTTCCATTGTCTTTTGTAGCTTCCCCAAGCCACATCTGTTTTAAAGACGGTATCACAAAATCCCGTGATAAGAATACTCTTCTTTCCACAATGGAATTTTCAGTTTTGTCAACGCTGTTGACCTCAAAAGGGATTTTCTTTTCCGATTATTTCCATACTAAAAACAACATCGGTGACTTACATACCTTGAGAAAGCTTGCTCTTGAGGGTAACGGCATTGCTCTTCTTCCTACTTCATTCATTGAAAATGAACTAAAAGAAAACACACTCAAAGCTGTTCCTGAATTAGAGTTGGATTTTTACAGCAAAATATATATTCTGACACAGCTTAACAATAAAAAGCCCAATGCATCAGTAAATAATTTCATCCAGCTTGCTCATTCTCTTCTGGCAACAAATGTAATATCATAAAGCAGCAGTAACGATTCTTGCCGTTAGACAGTGATACATAAAACAGTTATTTTAAAAATACTTTAAGGATTGTTTTCAAAAAACTGCGTGACCGGAGTCACACAGTTTTTTTGTCACAAGGCCTTCTTAATCAATATCAGCACTCATAGCCGATGGCTTGATGTTTCGCACGATTTATGAGCTCAGAGAGACTTATAGTCCCATAATTCAAAATGGCAGAGTAACTTTCTCTCTGCCATTTATAATAATTATTATCTGTCTGCCTTTACAGCCTTTATGGATTCTATAAGCTGAGGAACCACTTTGTAAAGATCTCCCGTAATACCGTAATCAGCAACTTCAAATATAGGCGCTGATTCATTCTTGTTAACTGCAATAATACACTCTGAGTCTTGCATTCCCGCTTTATGCTGTATTGCCCCGGAAATACCTAACGCTACATATATTTTAGGGTGTACTGTCTTTCCTGTCTGCCCTACCTGGTGATCTGCACCTATCCAGCCTGCGTCAACACATGCTCTTGAAGAGCCTACAACACCGCCCAGTACATCTGCCAGTTCTTCTGCAAGCTTTATTCCTTTTTCTACATCTTTGCTTATTCCTCTGCCTACAGATACGACTACTTCTGCACCTATAAGATCTACCATCTTCTTAGCGGCTTTTACAACCTCTACAACCTCTGTCTTTATGTCATCCTTTACAAGGTTAAATTCAGGATGCATGATTTCAACTTCTGCCGCAGAAGCTTCACAATAACTTCCTCTTTTCATTACTCCCGGACGAACCGTTGCCATCGCCGGGCGGAACCTCGGACAAATTATGGAAGCCATCAGATGTCCTCCAAAGGCAGGTCTTGTCATCTTAAGATCCTTGGACACATAGTGATCTTCTCCCGATAGTTTTACTTTTTCAGTCTTTTCTATGCGTTCTTCGGTAAGAGTCGAGGATTCTGAAAGAAAAGCCTTATATTTATCCATATCTATGTCAAGATGAGTGCAGTCGGCGCAAAGCCCTGTATGAAGTCTTGCTGCACATCTTGGTGCCAAATCTCTTCCTATATTAGAGGCTCCGAATAAAAGAACCTCCGGTTTGTATTCTTTCACCGCTTCTGTAATGACTTTCGTATATCCGTCGGTAGTATAATATCTGAGCAAAGGACTGTTGTAAACCAGTACCTTATCTGCACCGTATCCTCCTATCTCTGATGCAAGGCTGTCCACATCCTCTCCTAAGAGAACGCCCGCAAGATTAACTCCTAACTCATCTGCAAGTTTTCTTCCTTCTGAAATCAGTTCTATAGTAGTAGGCATTAGCTTGCCGTCCCGCTGTTCACAGAATACCCAAACATCTTTGAATGCAGCAATATCTGAACTGTTATATACCATTTTCACCTCTCCTTTTCCTAAATCAAATGCTTATCAGCCAAAATACCTGCCAACTTATCTGCAGTTGCTCTGCCGTCTCCCTCAAGCATCACACCTTCGCCTTTCAGAGGAGGTGTAAAGGAAGTAAGAATATTGGTCGGAGAACCCTGAAGTCCTATGGTTGTCTTGTCTATAAGCGGATGATCCTTTAATGTTTCAAAGTCCATTACAGTAAGAGGCTTGCTGTATGCTTCAAGTATCTGATCGATAGACATATAACGAGGAGTATTAAGCTCTTTTATGCAAGTTATCATACATGGAGTTTTTACTTTAATGGTCATATATCCGTCTTCAAGCATCCTCATTACAGCAAGTGTATTGCCGTCTTTTTCAATTTTGCCTGCATATGTAACCTGCGGTATTCCAAGCTTCTCAGCCATTTGAGGTCCAACTTGAGCAGTATCTCCGTCGATAGCCTGACGGCCTGCAAAAATTATATCTTCCTCTCCTAATCCGTATGTATCAACCGCAGCTGCAAGTATTTGTGAAGTTGCATATGTGTCTGATCCTCCGAATTCTCTTGCAGTAACAAGTACACCTTCGTCAACTCCCATTGCCATAAGCTCACGAAGCATTCCTTCTGCCGGAGGTGGCCCCATAGTAATTGCTGCTACCTTACATCCATATTTATCTTTTAATGACAATGCCGCTTCCACAGCATTCAAATCATCCGGATTGATAATTGTTTTCATGGAACCTCTGTCTAAGGTTCCGTCTGGCTTTACTGAAACTTTTCCGGAAGTATCCGGCACTTGTTTCACAGTTACTAAAATTCTCATAATATGTAATTGCCCTCCTGTCTATCGGCTTAAAACATTTCCTGAAATTACCATGCGCTGAACTTCAGAAGTTCCCTCATAAATTTCCGTTATCTTTGCATCTCGCATCATTCTCTCTACCGGATAATCGTTGGTGTATCCATATCCTCCTAAGAACTGAACGGCCTGCGTTGTAATTTTCATCGCCGCCTCAGAAGCAAACAGCTTAGCCATTGCCGCCTCCTTAGCATAGTTTTTTCCGTCTGTTTTAAGCGAAGCTGCATTGTATGTTAAAAGTCTTGCTGCGCTTATAGCAACTTCCATATCTGCTATTGCAAACTGTGTATTCTGGAATTTCGCAATAGGTTTGCCAAACTGAACTCTGCCCTTAGTATAATTTACAACTTCGTCCATAGCACCTTCTGCAATTCCCAGCGCCTGCGCTGCTATTCCTATTCTTCCTCCGTTAAGTGTATTCATGGCAATGTTGAAGCCTTTACCTAACTTTCCAAGAAGATTTTCCTTTGGAATTATACAGTCCTGAAATACTATTTCAGCAGTAGGCGAGCCATGAAGTCCCATCTTCACTTCGTGCTTTCCTACAGAGAATCCAGGGAAGCTGCTCTCAACTATAAACGCTGATATACCCTTGGTTCCCATTGATTTGTCTGTCATGGCAAATACTACAAATATATCTGCAACATATCCGTTGGTTATAAAAATCTTGGAACCGTTCATCACATAGTGATCTCCTTCGTCAACTACTTCTGTAGTTCCCTTGGAGGCATCCGAACCTGCATTTGGCTCTGTAAGGCAAAATGCACCTATCTTATGTCCCTTTGTAAGCATCGGCAGGTATTTTCTCTTCTGTTCTTCGCTTCCGTATTCTATAATAGGTCCGCAGCATAAGCCATTGTGGGTCGCAACTATATCCCCTGTGGAAGCACATTGCTTGCTAAGTTCTTCCACAGCTATTGCACATGAAATATCATCTGCTCCTGCTCCGCCGTACTCCTTTGGAACACTCATTCCCATTACTCCGTAATGAAAAAGCTTTTCTATATTTTCAGCAGGAAACTGAGCGGTTCGATCTGTTTCCGCTGCGATAGGCTTAACTTCCTTTTCAGTGAAATCAGCCATCATTTTTTTCACTAAAAGCTGTTCTTTTGTCAAATTGAAATCCATATTGTTCTCCTCATTATCAATTGCTGTCTCTATTTATTTTCAAAGGAAGCAGGTCTTTTTTCCAGGAATGCCTTCATTCCTTCTTTTTGATCCTTTGTTGCAAAACACATTGCAAACAGTTCGTTCTCGACAGCTATACCCTCATCTATGCTAATCTGCATACCTCTGTCTATACATGCCTTAGAATATTTCACTGCTATAGGAGCATTTTTTATAAAACTCTTAGCCATTTCGACAGCTTCATTCATAAGTGTCTCGGCTGTATAAACATGGTTTACAAGACCTATTCTCTCGGCTTCGTCTGCTTTAATCATCTTGCCCGAGAAAATAAGTTCCTTAGCCATAGCCTGTCCCACTCTGCGAGGGAGCCTCTGTGTACCGGAAAATCCGGGTGTTATACCAAGGCTTACTTCCGGCTGCCCAAACTTTGCCTTGTCAGAAGCCAAAATTATATCGCATGCCATAGCAATTTCACATCCTCCTCCTAAAGCAAATCCGTTTACCGCCGCTATAGTAGGAATTTCAAGCTTCTCGATGCGGCGCATGAGGGCGCTTCCACGCTGCCCCCATTTGCGTCCTTCATCGATATTTAAAGGATATTGCTCGGCTATGTCTGCACCTGCAACAAAGGATCTCCCCTCGCCGGTCAATATCATGGCAGAAACATCTTCATCTTTTTGAATCATATCAAGAGTTTCTTCAAGCTCGCCTATAACCATACTGTTAAGTGCATTCAGAGCTTCAGGCCTGTTTACAGTTACTATTGCTATTTTATCTTCTGTTTTCTCATACTTGATGTATTTCATTTTTCAAAAAACCTTTCTTCCTGACCTTAAAAAACACCGTTTTCCGACCAGCTTAAGTACTTTTCATAACGAGCCTTTGCTTCCCTTACCGACTGCTCATAAAGTGCATCTGCTTTTTCAGGGAAATTGTTTTTCAGTGAAGCATATCTGTTTTCACCCTTTATATAATCGAGCATCTTTGAAAAGTCCGGCTTAGGCGAATCAAGCTGGAACGGATTTTTACCCTCTTCCTTGAGACGAGGATCGTATCTGTAAAGATGCCAATATCCCGACTCGACTGCCATCTTCATTTCATCCTGAGTACAGCTCATACCTTTCTTGATTCCGTGCTCAAGACAAGGACAGTATGCTATTACAATTGAAGGTCCCGGATATTCCTCTGCTTCCCTCATGGCTTTAAGGGTCTGTGCCTGGTCATATCCCATTGCAACCTGTGCCACATATACATAACCGTAATTAATCAAGATAGCTCCCAGGTCTTTCTTTGCTATATGCTTACCGTCAGCAGCAAATTTTGCAACGGCTCCCGATGGAGTAGCTTTTGACGATTGACCTCCAGTATTGGAGTATACTTCAGTATCAAGAACCAGGAGATTTACATCCTTATTCTGCGCCATTACATGATCGATTCCTCCAAAGCCTATGTCATATGCCCAGCCGTCGCCTCCGACCGCCCATACCGACTTTCTTGCAAGGTACTCTTTATTATCAAGCACATAATCCGTATCCGGTGTCGGATTTACTTTTTCAAGCGCCTCTATCAGCTTATCGGATACTTCTCTTGATACCTCTCTTTTATTCCAGTTGTTTATATAATCATCTATTGCTTCTTCTGCAATACCTGATTCTTTTATTCCTTCAAGTCTGTCGATTATTTCTTTTCTTATAACATCCTGCGCATGGTAAAATCCGTAAGCAAATTCTGCATTGTCTTCAAACAGTGAATGTTCCCAGGCAGGTCCGAAGCCTCTGTCGTCACGACAGTAAGGAAGAATCGGTGCTCCTCCGCTGTATGCCGAAGAACATCCTGCTGCATTTCCAATATACAAGTGATCTCCTGCAATCTGGCTGAGAAGCTTGATATATGTAGTCTCTGCACATCCTGCACATGCCGCAGAGAACTGGAAATATGGTTTGGCAAACTGTATCGATTTTACATTCTTAGTACTGATAACATCTTTTTTAAGATATTTTTCGTTCATTGCCACCTTGTCGAAGTTTTCCTGCTCAGCTTTCATTTCTTCAAAGCTTACCATTTCAAGTGCTCCCTCAGACGGACATGCGGACAAGCATACCTTACATTCAAGACAGTCATAAGGTGATATCTGCATGCGGTAGAAATATTCAGGGCCGTTCTTTCCCAGACCTTTTGCAGGAACAGTTACAAATGAAGCCGGAACTTCTGTTTTTTCCTCTTTTGACAAGAGAACAGGACGAATAGCTGCATGCGGACATACCATTGCACATCTGTTGCACTGAATACATTTTTCTCCGTTCCACTTAGGTACAGAAGTGGCAACACCTCTCTTGAGATATGCAGAAGTACCGTTTTCCCATGTACCGTCAATCATACCATGCTTCTTGAACACAGAAACCGGCAGCTTATCGCCTTGCTGCTTATCCAGAGGAAATACAATTTCTTTTACAAACTCAGTTGCTTCTATCTCTTCCTTAGGCTCATCGACTGCATCTTTCCAGCTTTCCGGAATATCTATCTTTATCGGTGCCGATATGCCTTTATCTACGGCTATATTGTTTAAGTCTACTATCTTCTGACCTGCCTTTTTGAAATAAGAATTGTAGTTGTTCTTTTTCATATCCTCTACTGCCATATCAAGAGGAATAACCTTTGTCAATGCAAAGAATGCCGCCTGTAATATATTGTTTACACGCTTTCCGAGGCCTATGTCCGAGGCTATCCTTGCCGCATCTATAACATAAAACTCAGCATGTTTATTATATAAGTCTCTTTTCATAGAGGCCGGGAGATGTCTTCCTATTTCTTGTACATCGCTCCAAGGGCAGTTGAGCAGATAAATTCCTCTATCCTTTAAGTCTGAAGTAGTATCGTACTTATTAACATATGTAGGTGCGTGAACTGCCACAAAATCAGCTGATGAAACAAGATATGTTGACCTTATAGGCTCATCACCGAAACGCAGGTGGGACTGAGTAAGTCCGCCTGATTTCATGGTGTCATATGAAAAATATGCCTGTGCATACTTTTGAGCTACAAGACCTATGGTTGTAATCGCATTCTTGTTAGCTCCCACAGTTCCGTCTCCGCCGAGACCCCATATCTTACATGAGATTTGGCTCTTCGGTGCAAGGTCAATTTCCTCATAATCCAGTGAAGTTCCTGTTACATCATCTGTTATTCCTATGGTGAAGTTGTTCTTAGGCTCGTTCTTCTTAAGATTTTCAAAAACTGCCGCAAACTGTCCCGGCGTAGTGTCTTTTGAAGACAAGCCGTAGCGACCTCCCACAACCTTTATATCTTTTCTGCCTCCCTTATCAAGAGCAGTAACTATATCAAGGTAAAGAGGCTCTCCTACAGAACCTATCTCTTTGGAACGGTCAAGAACTGCGATTTTCTTGCATGTTGCAGGAATTGCGTCGACAAAATGCTTAACAGAGAAAGGTCTGTAAAGGTGAACCTGAATCAGTCCTGTTTTTCTTCCCCTTGCATTGAGATAATCTACTGTTTCTTTCAAAGCTTCTGCGCCGGAACACATTATGACTATAACTTCCTCCGCATCTTCTGCTCCATAATAGTCAAACAACTTGTACTTTCTTCCTGTTACTTTTCCAAGCTCGTCCATATAATGCTGAACTATATCGGGAACAGCGTCGCTCTTTTCATTGGCACCCTCTTTACATTGGAAATAAACATCGGGATTGGTGTTGTTTCCTCTGTTTGTAGGATGTTCAGGATTAAGAGAAGTACGGCGAAACTCTTTCACTGCATCATAATCAAGAAGCCCTCTTAAATCCTCATAATCTATAGTTTCTATTCTCTGCATCTCATGAGAAGTTCTGAACCCGTCAAAGCAGTGCATAAATGCATATTTTGCCTTTATTGCAGACAGATGAGCCACAGCTGCCATATCCATCGCTTCCTGCGGTGATGATGACATCAACATTCCGTACCCTGTCATTCTGCAAGTCATAAAGTCAGAATGGTCTCCGAATATCGAATGATGATTGGATGTAACTACTCTTGAGGCTATATGCATTACATTGGGAAGAAATTGTCCTCCCATAGCATACATTACCGGTATCATCAGCATCAGACCCTGCGCCGATGTAAATGTTGTAGTAAGAGCACCGGCCTGCAATGCTCCGTGACAAGTTCCGGCAGCTCCTGCTTCTGATTGCATCTGTATAACATCTACCGTATGTCCAAACAGATTTTTTCTTCCCTTTGCCGACCATTCATCAACCTTCTCGGCCATAGGGGAAGACGGCGTGATAGGGTAAATTGCAGCAACCTCCGTAAAGGCATAAGCTACATGGGCAGCGGCTGTATTTCCGTCCATAACTGCGAAATTCTTTTTCATTTGCATTACTCCTTATATAACTTGTATTAAATAAATGCATCTATATATTTATCAAAACAAGAGCGAGAGCTACCATAACAGTAGCAACCTTCTCGTGCTTTGAAAGATTTTCCTTAAATAAAAAGTAATTCACCACATTCACCACAAGGATAACTCCTGCGCTGTATGCAGGGAACACTATATAAGCCGGCAAATGCTCCACAGCCTTAAGGCTGAAATAGAGAATAAAAGTATTCGGAACTCCTGTCAAGGCACCTACCAAAAGATCCGTTTTACTGAACCTGCGATCTTCTCTAAGCATTATTACAAGGCTTACCAAAACACAAAATACAAATGTCATAAAGACATAATAATCATTAAGCTCCGGTTTGCCGTACCGTTCAAACAATTTGGTGTTCAAGTCAATAAGTCCTCCAACTGTGAACAGTAATATCAAGAGCTTCATGGATTTTATATGATTGCGGCTTTTTGCTTCCTTACCTGAATTTATGTAAATTATAGCCGCAACGGCAAGGGCAATTCCCACAATCTGCACTACACCCGGCTTTTCACCGAACAGCAGTATGGAAAAAATCGTAGGAATCAGTATGCCTAATCTGTTAAAGGTTGTCGATATCGGCGTACCGTTTTTTCCCATGCTCACTCTGCAAAGAATCATCCCCATGGTCATGCATATACCATTGTAGGCTGACATAAGCAGAGTATAAACATAGTCAGATTCAGGCTTAAACAGCGTGTAATCATCCATCATGAAAAAAGCGATTACAGCTCCTATTACATAAGTAGAAACAGTAGCTGCATATCTGTTACCACTGTGTGCTTCCGTAAAGCGCATGGCAAACATGACCAAAGAATGCGCTGCTATAGTCAATATTAAAAAAATCAATTCCTATTCTTCCTTTCCGGTTAATGTATAATAAATTGTCCTTGCCGCTTTTTCTTATAACTTATCCTCTCTCATAAAGCGGGCATTAGTCCCGTTAATTTCGGTAAATTCTTTTTCGGCTCTCTTGCCTACCTCTTCAGGTAGTTTTTCTACTTCATTCTTTATCTGTTCAACGTCTATATTGAGAAGCTTCTGATCTCTCATTATAACCTTTCCTGCTACTACAGAAAGAACTACTTCACTTCCTCTTGCACTATATATAAGGTTAGGAACGATGTTTCTCATAGGATGAGTGTATACCGGCATCATTGAAGGACTTCTAAGATCTATCGCTATGAAGTCCGCCTGCTTGCCTACTTCCAGTGAGCCCACTATATCATCGACTCCCACAGCCTTTGCTCCTTCTATGGTAGCCATACGCAAAGCACGCCAAGCCGGCATTATTTCAGGATTTCCGTATTTAATCTTGTTAAACAGACAAATGTTTTTCATCTCGTTTATAATATTGTGACAGTTATTTCCCGGTGCCTGATCTGACCCTAATGCTACGCTTCCGCCCGCATTCTGGAATTCCATGCTTGGACAAACTATGCCATCTATTATTCCGATAGAACCGGGGTTAACTACCATTCCTGCGCCTCTCTTGGCAATGAGCGCAGCCTCATCTGCATTACAGTCTGTCAGATGAACAGCAATCAATGTACTGTCCAAATAACCTAATTCATCAAGAAAAGCGGTAGGTCTTTTGCCATATCTCTTTTCAATCTGATAAGTCTCTCTGTCACCCTGCTGAACATGCATATGAATCTTTGTTTTTCTTTCTTTTGCTACTTTTTGTATCTTAAGAAGAAGCTCAGGAGACACAAAATCAGCACCCTGAGGTCCGAAGAGAACTCTCATTCTTCCGTCTTTGTTGTGCCATCTTTCATAAAGCTCTATATTTTCTTTAAGACCTCTTTCACCGTCTTCATCATCGAATTCATAAAGCTCGCCCGGCTTGTACACTCTCTGCTTAGCTGCACGAAGCATCTGAGTGATATTTCCTCTTGCTCCTGCCTTATAAATAAAGTTACAGGTATCTTCCATCTCATAATGATAATCTCCGAGAGTAGTGGTTCCTGCCTTTATTGCTTCTACTATAGCCAGTCTGCCTGCGCTTACTCTTTCCTCCCACTTGCCTGCATTTGCAAAGGGCTGCAATCCGTACATCATCCAGCTGTTAGTATCCTGAGCCAGTCCTCTGAACAGATTGTCAGATGTATGCATATGTCCGTCTACAAATCCCGGAAATACGGCGTGATGCTTCATATCAAGAACTTCTTCCGCCTTATACATTTCATCTGCTTTATCCGACGGTACAAAATCCACTATCTTGCTTCCGTCAACTATCATGGCTACGCCTGATTTAAAACCTACTCCTTCACCTTCCATTGTATAAAAAAAAGGAGCTTTAACTATCATGTCTACTTTTTTCATAGTGCCCTCTCAATCTACTATCATAGAAGCAGCGGGAAACAAGTTCCCACTGCTTCTTGAATTGATCATCTGAACTGTATTTTATTTTATATCGATTGATTATGCTGCTGCGACATCTGCCTTCTTTGTGTTTCTGTGAATAAGCTTCATGCAGAAAAGAGCTACAAGCAGAACTGCCAGTGTTACGGCAATACTCAAAGTATATTGTCCGGTCAGGCCTCCAAACAGGAATCCAATGAATGCTGAACATCCAACGGTTACTCCATAAGGGATCTGAGTCATAACATGTACAACATGGTTGCAGCTTGCACCTGTTGAGGACAGAACTGTAGTATCTGAAATAGGTGAGCACTGGTCGCCGAACAGACCTGCTGAAATTACGCATCCAACTATATATTCTTCAGGAATACCGAATTCCACTGCCATAGGGAATGCTATAGGCATTAAGAGTGACCAAGTTCCCCATGATGAACCTGTAGCAAAGGAAATTACTGCACCTGCAAGGAATATAAGTGCAGGAACAAGACCTGCTGTCAAGTATTTTTCTACGATGCCTGCCAAGAACGCGCCTGTTCCCATTGCTGAAACAACGCTTCCCAGTGACCATGCACATACTAATATGAAAGGAACATTTATAAGTTCAACACATCCATCGATAAATGTCTGGAATGCCTTAATTGGTTTCCAACGACCCTTTACACAGCCTACGATACCTGCAACGATACCGGTATTTATAAACGCAACCATGATTGCCACAGTTATATTTGCATTTCTGAAACATTCTGTAAATCCATTGGATGCAATATCTCCTGTCCAGAATATTACTCCGAACAATGAACCAAACAGAGCCAGCATAGGAAGAACGAAAGCGCTGAGTGAAGGCTCATATCCTTCAGGGAAGTCTACTTTCTTTTCTGGAACCAGAGGCTGAATTCCATCTGCAAGAAGCTTTCCTTCTCTTCTTGCACGCATTTCTTCTTTATACATAGGACCTATGTTAATGTCACCGATAGCAACAACAAATACGGTAACAATGGCAAATAATGCATACATATTAAATTTCAGCATTCCTGCCCATACGCCCCATTCACTTCCGCTAATTCCGGCTGCTGCGATTTCTGTAGCAACAAGTCCTGCTATGAAAGGACCGTATGAACTGATTGGTGAAAAGCTTGCAAGGTTACATCCTAATGAGTCAAGTATATAAGCTAATTTTGCTCTTGAAATCTTAACGGCATCTGTTACAGGACGCATGATAGTTCCAAGAATCAGGCAAGGCTCTGTATAGCAGAAAGCGATAGCTGAAACGCTAGTCAAAACCTGACCTTTTGCAGGAGTGTCAATTTTTTTAGACAATTTCTTTGCAAATGCATAAGCTCCTCCTGTCTCTCTCAGCATTATTATCATACCACCTGCCAAAGTAACCAGCAGAACCAATCCTGCATTATACTCGTTTCCAAGAGATGGAATCATAAAATCAGGCAATATGTTAATAAATCCGGCAATAGGGTTCCAACCGTTAATTATAGTAGATCCAACCCATACTCCCAGGAGAAGCGATAATATCGTATGTTTCGTTACGAGTGCCAACACGATTGTTACGATTGGCGGAATCAGACATAAAATTCCATAATCAATATTTTCCATAATTCCTCCTAAAAATTTCCAAATAAATTACTTTGAATAAAATTACAATATATGGGATTTATAAAATTTAGACCTCTACCCTCCTTTTTATATGTATTTATGAATTATTCACTTTGCGAAGCTACATACCCTCCGCTTCGCAAAGTGTATTCAACATTATTTGTTAAGACATTCCTTAAAAAGCTTTTCGTCTATATTTCCTCCGCTGCATATAAGGACAGTCTTCTTGTTAAGGAGTGTTTTGTCTTCCAGAACTGCTGCAAGAGGCATTGCTCCTGCTGCTTCAAGAACGACTTTTCCGTAAACTGCCGCAGCCTTTATTGCTTCCATCATAGAATCTTCGCTGACAGTTCTTATCTCATCCACATATTTTTCTATATATGGGAACAGATATTCTTCGCCGCATCTTCTTACCACCGCATCTGCTATCGAATGTGGATTTTCTATGGTGACCAGCTTTCCTGCTTCTCTGCTCTTCACATAAACATCTGAACTTTCAGGCATTACCGAAATAATGTTTACGCCGGGCTTGAGATTTTTTATTGCAAAGGCTATTCCCGAAGAAAGACCTCCTCCTCCCAGAGGAATGATAACCTGCTCGACATCTTCAATCTGATCTAAAATTTCAAGTCCGATTGTTCCCTGAGCCGCAACTACATCAACATCTGATACAGGATGTACATAATTCAGCTCCGCTGAATTTTCAGCCTCTTCACATGCAGATATGAAAGAAGAGTCATATGTTTCGCCGATTTCAACCAGAGTCGCTCCCAGCGCCCTTATATTATCCTTTTTAATCTGAGGAGTGCTTACCGGCACATAAACCTTTGATTTCATATCAAGCAGCTTGGAAGCATATGCACATGCAAGGCCGTGATTTCCTGAAGAAGCCGTTATGATTGAAACATCATCACCGAATTCTTCTTTAAGGCTTAGGCATTTGTTGATTGCGCCTCTTATCTTGTATGAGCATGCAGGCTGCAAGTTTTCAAGCTTCATGTAAACCTTTCCGCCCAAAAATATGTTAAGCAGTTCGCTACTTGTAACAGGCGTCGGATTAAGATATCCTGAAAGTCTCTTTTTCGCCTTATGAAGATCCGCAACCTTTACTTCTCTTAAATTCTGTCCGCGCATAAATGCCTCCCTAATCTTCTATTTCAAAAATGGATTCTACTTCTACAGTAAGTCCAAGAGGCAGATTGTTGGTTCCTATAGCCGATCTTGCATGCTTTCCGTTTTCACCGAAAGCTGCAATAAGTACGCTTGATGCACCGTTTAAAACTGCTGCCTGATTTGTAAAATCATCTGCACCTGCAACAAATCCGAGAATTTTCACAGCTTTTTTAACTTTATTAAGGTCTCCAAGATAAGCTTCAAGTGCAGCAAGAGTGTTTAACATACAAACCTCAGCAGCATGCTGAGCCTCTTCTACAGTAACATCTATACCTACTCTGCCTGTAAGGCTCACACCGTTTTCGATGCTTCCCTGACCTGAAAGGTAAACTAAATTTCCTGTTCTGTTTACAGGAAGATACATTCCCTTAGCTTCCAGAGGTTCAGGCACTTTTAAATTATTTTTCTTCAGATTTTCGTATACATCCATTTCTTTCCCCTCCTATTTTTTCAATTCATATGCAAGACCATAAGGTTTGCCCGGTACGAATTTACCAAATACAGGCTTATCAAGATATTCGCCGTTTTCAACTACTACTTCTCCACGGAGAAGAACAGTGTCTGCTCTTCCTATCTGCTCACATCCCTCAAATACATTGTACTCAACTCCTGTAGGGTTGGTTTCAACAGTTACTGTTCCCTTATATTCAGGATCGAATATTACAAGGTCACCGTCTGTACCTATGTCTATAGTTCCTTTCTGAGGGAATATACCGTTAAGCTTAGCTGGTTGCGTAGCATATATATCTACTAATTTCTGTCTTGTAATCTTGCCTTTTTCAACTCCATATGTCCAAAGGGCATTGAGTCTGTCTCCTGCTCCCGGACAGCCGTTTGGAATCTTGCGGAAATCGCCTTCTCCCCAGTGTTTCTGGTAGAGAGGAATTGATGAGTTATCTGAACCTACAATTGAAATCCAGTCATGGTTTAAACATTTCCATAGGTACTCTCTGTCCTCTTCATCTCTCAACGTAGGTGAGCATACCCATCTTGCAGCCTGATCGAAATCAGGATCATCCATCTTATGTTTATCAAGAACAAGATAGTGAGGACAAGTTTCTCCGATTACAAGAGAACCTTCTGCTCTTGCTTGCTGTATTACCTTAGCAGCTTCCTCACAGCTTACATGTACTACACACAGAGGGCAGTCCATGGCGTCTGCAAATCTGATTGCTCTTGCAACTGCTTCTGCTTCTCCGTAAGGAGGTCTTGTCATATAATGATATTTAGGATCAAGGCAGCCTTTTTCTGCCATTGAATTTCTTTCATAATCAAGTACATCCGGGTTTTCTGCATGTACCATCATTGTCATACCCACTTCTCCTGCTTTTTTCAGACAGTTTAAAAGCTTATAGTCATCCATATAAAGCGGTGTAGGCTTATATGCCAGGAACAGCTTCATGGAAGGAACGCCTGCTTTTACCAGCTCTTCTATTTCATCTAAAGTTTCTTCTCCCCTGTAATCCGTACAGCATGCATGTATTGCCATATCAGGAGCAAGTTTTCCCTTAGAGCGAACATTAAGTCTGTATTCAAGGGATTCCATCATATTCATTCCCGGTTCATTGGTGCAGAAATCTACTATAGTGGTAGTACCGCCTTTAAGTGCTACCCATGTGGTATCATAACCTGCGTTGGTTGTAACTCCATCGGTATTAAGTGCTTCAAAATGTGAATGGTTGTCAACTCCGCCCGGCAGTACATATTTGCCCGCAGCATCAATAACAGTGTCTGCTTCTATATCTATATTCTGAGCAATCATTGATATCTTTTCATCTTCTATTAAGATATCTGCTGCAAACTCGTTGGTGGAAGTAACGACTGTTCCGTTTTTTACAAGAGTTTTCATCTTTCTCCTCCTCTATAAATACTTGTATTTTTATTTTTTATCTAACTTAAGAATCGTGTTAAGCAGTACATTTACACTTTTTTCAACATCAGACCATTCGGTCCATTCCTCAGGACAGTGACTCACACCGTTTACACTTGGCGTGAAAATCATTCCTGTGTCTTTGATTACATTAGCTATCATCATAGCGTCATGTCCTGCTCCGCTTTGCATTACCATACTCGAAAGTCCGAGATCATCTGCGGCTTCTTTGACTGTTTCCATTAAAGTGCTGCTCATAAACGTAGGATTCTGTGCCAGCGTCTGTTCATAGCTGCAATTATATTCTCCGCAAAGCTGTTTCATGTAATCTACAAGTTTTCTTATGGATTCGTCTCTGACAGACCTTACTTCAACCGTCATCTTGACTTTACCCGGTATGATATTCTGCTCACCCGGAAAAGCCCTTATCCATCCAACTGTAACTACCATTGTATTGTCTATCTGTCTGCATTTTTTATTGAGCTTAAGCATCATCTCAGCAGCTTTGATAAGAGCATCGTCTCTGTATTCCATAGGAGTTGTCCCTGCATGGTTTTCCTTGCCTAAAACAGTTACCATGTATCTTTCTTCTCCTACTATACTGCTTACTATACCTATATCCTTTTTCTTTTTTTCAAGTACACCGCCCTGCTCTATATGCAGTTCAAGGTATTTTTCCACCTTGTCTAAATCTTCAAATTTCGATTTTCTTATATCCTCGGGAGTAATCCCGTAGGCCTTGAGCTTTTCAGCTATAGCAGGAATGGAGTCTTCCATCTTTCCAACGAAAGAGCCGCTTCCTATAAGGCCTTTTATAACATTGCCTTCTTCCTCTGCCCAATTTGCAACCATTACAGTATGTTCAAGCTCAATTCCGGCTTCATCAATTACTTTTAATGCTTCTATAGCTCCCAAAACTCCAAGGCAGCCATCAAAGATTCCTCCGTGTTCCACAGTGTCTGTATGAGAGCCTATTATCATTATCCTGTCTGTCTTGCCTTTTCTGGTTCCAAGAACATTTGCTACAGCGTCTGTTTTTACAGAAAGAGAAGCTTCCTCCATCCATTTTTTAATTAACTCTATTCCATGATAATATTCCTTTGAATAAGCAAGCCTGGAAACTCCTCCTGTATCATCCTTCCCTATTTCTGCAAGTTCAAGAAGATGTCTCTTAAGTCTTTCTAAATTTATAGCTTCCATATTGTAATTCTTCCCAACTTATTTTTTCCTGTTTCTTTAAAACTTTGTCAGATTGTCAAATCCAAGGATTTCTTTCTTATCCGGGAAGTCACATAGTTTGCGTTTAGGAATCTTTGCTCCTATTTCGACCATCGCTTCGCAGAATTTGACCGCAGGTACAACTCCGTCAAGAACAAGTATGCCTAATTCATCTTTCATTTTTTCTGCAAACTGTACATATCCGGCACATCCCAGCAGTATACATTCTGCTCCATCTTGTTCCATGCAGATTCTGCCTTTTTCAGTAAGTGCCTTGAGAAGCTTTTCTTTGTCTTCTGACTCAAGAACCCCCAGTCCTATGCTCCTTATGGAACAACATTCATTTTCGGCATTATGCAGTTTCAAAACATTTTCTATTATCTTCTGAGATTTATCCAAAACATATAATACTGAAAAGTTAGGGGCCATAAGCCTTGCCGCTTCTATGGCTGCCTGGGCGATTCCTATCACCGGCTTATCTGTGACTTCTCTTGCCGCTTCAAGTCCCGGATCTCCGAAACAGGCTATGATAAATGCATCTGCATTCTCTTCTCTGTCGCCTTTTATTATTTCCGAAATGACTCCCGGCACAGCCAGCACTTCATCATAAAGGCTTTCCACTGAATCAGGACCAGTAGGCGGACTTACGGCATATACCTCTGTTCCGGGCGAAGCATACTTCCTTGCTGCCTCTTCAACTTCCCTTGTCATTCGCTGTGTAATATTTGGATTGATAATTTTTATTTTCATGTTATCTTCCTTTTCTCTTGTTTGGTCAAATTGTAACATGAAAAATGTCCGTTGGAATTCGGCTTTAACAAAACCGATTTCGGAAAAAGGGAAAACAATAATCAGAGCCCCCCAAGGGCATGCTTGCAAACAAAATGTCTGTATGTTAAAATTTTATAAGAATAATTATGCAAAGGAGACCTATTATGCGCTATTCAAGACAGCATAAAATACTTGAACTTATAAATACCTACGAGATAGGAACTCAGGAAGACCTTGTGACTATACTGAGAAACAACGGATATGATGTTACTCAGGCAACCGTATCAAGAGATATTAAAGAATTGCAGCTTGTCAAAGTTCTCTCATCTAAAGGTAAATATAAATATGTATCCAATAAGTCAAAAGATCTGCCTGCTTCTGATAGATTTTCAAAAATTTTCAGAGAAACCATAACATCTTTCAATTCTTCCGGAAACATTGTAGTCGTTAAAACCCTTTCAGGATGCGGTCCTGCCGCAGGTGAAGCCATGGACAGCGGTAATATAGACCACATAATCGGCAGTGTTGCCGGCGATAATACTATCTTTCTTTTAATAGACTCAGAAGAAAATGTTCCTTATGTATTGGAACAATTTAAGGAAATGTTAAACACGAGGCAAAAAAATGATTAGCCACATAAGCATTAAAAACTTTGCAATAATAAAAAATACAGAAGTCGAGTTCAAACCGGGTCTAAACATTATAACCGGTGAAACAGGTTCCGGAAAATCCATTGTAATTGAAGCTGTAAGTCTTGCACTGGGAAGCCGTGCCGACTCTTCTTATGTAAGAACAGGCACTGATAAAGCTGTTATTCAGCTTGTAGGAAATATAGGAGAAGATGAATTCGTAATAACAAGAGAAATCTCTCAAACAGGTAAAAACCTTTGCAAGCTGAACGGAGAGATAGTTACGCTCGCACAAATAAACCGTATTGCTTCAAAAATGGCAGATATTCACGGTCAGTATGATAATCAGTCTCTGCTTGATCCCGAATACCACATAGTTCTTCTGGACGCCTACAAGCATGACGAAACATACCAGTTAAAAGAAAATGTATCCAATCTGTTTCAGAAGTTCAGCAAATGCAAAAGTTCTCTTGCTCGTCTGCTTGCGGGAGAGAAAGAAAATGCCAGAAAGCTTGATTTCTATAAATATGAATATGAAGAAATAAGTAAAGCTCACCTGATTCCAGGAGAAGATAAAGAACTCGAAGAGAGAGTGTCCGTTCTGCAAAACAGTGAGAAAATATACTGCAATTTGAATAGAGCATACGAAACAATGTATAATGACTCTCCTTCTTCAATGGATGGTCTTATGACCGGTGTAAAAGCTCTTGAAGAAATATCAGAATATTCATCGGAAATTTCCGCCTTAAGTGAAGAACTGGGCGATTTGTACTACAGGCTTGAAGATTTATGCCGTCAGCTAAGTTCTATACGTGATTCAGTTGTATTCTCACCGGAAGAATTGGATGAAAATCTAATGCGGCTGAATACTATCGATGATCTAAAGAAAAAATATGGAAATACAATAGAAGATATTTTAGAATACAAGAAAAAGCTTGCCAAAACTCTTTCTGTTTCTGAAAACTTAGGAGAAACAAAAACTACTTTAATGAAGGAGCTTAAATCGCTTAAATCACAGCTTTTAAACGCTTGCATCCTTCTTACCGAAGCTCGCCTTAAGAAAGCGTCTGAACTGGAAGAGGCTATACAAAAAGAGCTTAATGACCTTAATTTCAACAATTCATCCGTAAAAATTTCAATCGAGCCTTTAAAGGAACCTGACATAACGGGAATGGATAAGGTTGAAATTCTAATAACCACAAATAAGGGCGAACCTTTAAAGCCTCTTTATAAAATAGCTTCGGGCGGTGAAATGTCAAGAATTATGCTTGCATTCAAGAATATAATCAGTTCTTATGATAATATACCTACTCTTATTTTCGATGAAATAGATAACGGCATAAGCGGCATAACCGCAAGTATCGTAGGACGCAAGCTAAAAGAAATTTCATCTTCACACCAGGTGATATGTATAACTCATCTTCCACAGATAGCTGCCACAGGCGACTATAATTATCGAATTTACAAAGAATCCGATGAAACGAGCACATATACATCTGTAGAGCCACTTACAGAAGAGAAAAAAATCGAAGAAATAGCAAGACTCTTAGGCGGAGCTGTTATAACAGAAACCACCCTTCAAAGTGCGAAAGAGCTTATACAAGGCTGCTAAATTAAAGAAAACAGGCTGCCGTCATTGACGAAAATTGTCAGTGAACAGACAGTCTGTTTTATTTTTTCCTTATTTTGTATATGAAAGTTTTATTTGTCTTCTTCAAACATTTCCAGATCCCAGCTCTTCAAATCAGTATGCAGCAGCTTATGAGCTTTATCAGACATCGGGTTTCCTAAATATTCTTTATATGTCAGCTTAACGGCCGTATTTTCATGAGAGAATCTTATATCGTTTTCTCTGTCTAATTCATAAAGCTGTTCTCCCCTTCCTTCAGCCAGCTCAAGTCCGTCAACAAAAGGCTGTCCGCCTCCGCCAACACATCCTCCCGGGCAGGCCATGACTTCAACAAAATCGTAATTGACTTCACCTTTTCTTACTGCTTCTATCAATTCTTTAGTATTGGCCAAACCGCTGACAACAGCTACTTTAAGCTTAGTTCCTTTTATATCAAAAGTCTCTTCTCTCCAGCCATTTACTCCTCTTACATCTTTAAATGCATCTGCTTTTGGATTTTCTCCTGTTGCAAGAAAATAAGCACTTCTCAGAGCAGCTTCCATTACTCCTCCCGTAACTCCAAAAATCACAGCAGCTCCGGAGCCTTCTCCGAATATATCGTCAAATGGCATATCTGTTAACTCTTCAGGTCTTATATTATCGCTTCGTATGAATCTGTCGAGTTCTCTGGTCGTAAGTACAAGATCCACATCACATCCATCCTCTTTATAATTAACCTGAGGAACAGCTCTTTCGTATTTTTTTGCCACACAAGGCATAACAGATAGTGAGAACACCTTATCCGGATCTATTCCAAGCTTGTGAGCTACATAAGTCTTTGCAACTGCTCCGAACATCTGCTGAGGTGACTTGGCAGTTGACAGGTTATCAACCATATCAGGATACTTTGTCTTTACAAACCTTACCCATCCGGGACAGCATGAAGTGAACATAGGCCAAGAATAATCCTCTCTGTTATTCAATCTTTCCAGGAATTCACTTCCTTCCTCCATGATAGTAAGGTCTGCGGAATAATTAGTATCAAAAACATAATCAACACCTATTTTCTTTAAAGCACACACCAGCTTTCCCGTTGTGTTTTCATCATCTGAAAGGCCAACCTGTTCTCCCCATGCGGTCCTTACAGCAGGTGCGATCTGAGCGATTACAACCTTTTCCGGATCGCCTAAAGCATCATTCAGCAGATCTCTGTCATCTCGCTCTCTCAATGCTCCCACGGGGCAATGAGTAATACACTGTCCGCAGAGTGAACATCCGGAATCTTCAAAAGGAAGGTTATCCCTTACTCCAACTGTAGTCCTGTACCCTGTTCCGTGTAGATCCCATACTCCTATCCCCTGTATCTTCTCACATACCTGAATACATCTCATACACTTTATGCATTTTGACGCATCCCTTATCAAAGGAAATTTGTTGCTCCACCTGCTTTTTTCAGCTATATTGTGATGAAACGGACTTTTTATTATTCCTATATCATTGGCAATAGTCTGCAATGTACAATTACCGCTTCTTACGCAGCTTGTACATTCGGAACGATGATCGGATAATAACAGTTCTACATTTAGTTTTCTTATCTTTCTAACCCTTGGACTGTTGGTTGATATCTCCATACCTTCACGGCACTCCGTATCACATGCAGTAAGCAGCTTTTCAGTTCCGATAAGTTCTACAAGACATATGCGGCATGCTGCTATCTCGTTTATATCTTTGAGGAAACACAGATGGGGAATATGTATGCCGACTTTTTTGGCAGCCTCCATAATGGTAGTGCCCTCGGGAACACTTATCTGTTGTCCGTTTATAGTCAATGTTACCATTTCGTATTTCTACCTCCTCTGAATGCTCCAAATCCATGATAATCGCACCTCAAGCATCTTGATGCCTCCTGCATTGCTTCCTCAAAAGTCATGCCGTATTCAACTTCATCAAAATCACTTTCTCTTTGTTTGTCGTATCTTTCTTTCATTTCAACTCTGCCGCATGGAGTTAAATCCGATAGTTCAGGCAAAGGAATGTCAATATCTACTTCTATTTCATGATTGAAGCCGAGATAAGAATCTATATTGGCAGCCGCAACTTTACCTGCCGCAACTGCATTGATTACGCTTGACGGCCCTGTAACGCAGTCTCCTCCGGCATATGTTCCGCTCACCATATCTACTATACTGCTTTTTTCGGCGCGGATATTTCCTCTGAACACAGGTATTCCATACTCCTCAAAGAAGCCTATATCTGTAGCCTGACCGATTGCCGAAATTATAATATCGCAAGGTATCTTCTCTTCTTTTTCCGATGAATCCATAGGCTTAGGTCTTCCTGATTTGTCGGCCTGTCCGGCAATTTGCGGTTTTACCCAGAGGGCCTTTACCCTGCCTTTTTTGTCTGTCTGTATCCTTGACGGTGACTTTAGCTGGAGCAGGCTGCATCCTTCAGCAACAGCTGCACCTATCTCTTCCGGCAAGGCTGTCATATCGTCTCTGCGGCGTCTGTAAACTATGCTCACATCTGTAGCACCAAGTCTCTTTGCAGTCCTTGCAACGTCCATTGCAACATTACCTCCGCCGATTACAACTACAGTCTTATTTTTAAAATCAGGCATCGCGTCATCACCTATGCCCCTTAGCATTTCAACAGCGGGAATAACACCTTTTGCATATTCTCCCGGTATTCCTATGCTCTTGGCGTTATGAGAACCTATAGATATATATGTTGCGTCGTAATTCTCTCTTATTTCTGAAATAGCCTGCGGAGTTGAAACATCATAATCAAGCCTACATTCAACACCGGTGGACAATATACTATCTATATCCCATTGAAGTCTCTCCCTCGGCAGTCTGTAATTAGGTATTCCGTATCTGAGCATTCCGCCAAGCTGCGCTCTTTTTTCAAACACAGTAACTTTATGCCCCATTATAGAAAGAAAGAATGCCGCAGATAATCCTGACGGACCTCCTCCTATAACTGCAATCTTTTTGCCTGTGTCATCCATTATTTTAGGTACAGAAACATTTTCGCAATTATCTACTGCAAAACGTTTAAGACCTCTTATATTTACGGGAGAATCCACGAGAGTCCTTCTGCATCTTGCTTCACAAGGGTGTTCGCATATAAATGCACATACTGTAGGAAACGGATTGTCCTTTCTTATAAGTCTTACCGCATCATCATATCTACCTGCTTTAAGCAGAGTTATGTATCCCGGTACATCAACTCCTGCCGGACACATTGCTACGCAAGGCACAGGCTGTGCATAATTTCTTACATTTTCACTGCATGTATTGTTCTTAATATGAGATTCAAAGTCTTCTCTATAGCCGTTGATACCTCTGAGCACCATCTTTGCCGCTTCTGTGCCTATCGCACAATCAGCGGAAACACTTACGGCTTCTGCCGTTTTCTTCAGGAGTTCAAGATCCTCCATCGAAGTTTCTTCATTCATATCAAGAATTTTATCTATAATAAGCTGAAGCTGTCCGAGTCCCACACGGCACGGTGTACATTTTCCGCAGCTTTGAGAATGGCACATACGCAAGAATGAAGCGGTAAGATCCACAGGGCATTGACCGGGAGGGCTCGCTGCTATTCTTCTTTCAAAATCTTTGTACAGTTCATCTACGGTTTTCTGTGTAAAATCACGGGATTTTATAAAAAGCCTCTCCAATGTCATACCTCCTTGTTCCTTTTCTTTTCTTTCAATGTCTTAAAATCTATTTCCATTATAAATATACTTGCAAGCATAAGTATTGCTCCCAAATAAGCCTTCGGCGACAAAACCTCACCTGCAAAAAAGTATGCTACTATAGCTGCAAATACAGGCTCAAGAGTAAATATAACTCCTACATGAGAAGCTGTCGTATACTGCTGTGCCACAGGCTGCAGTACAAATGCAACTCCTGTGCAGAACACAGAAAGAAATATTACGGCACTCCACACATGTACCGTCTCCGGAAGCTGGGGCGTTTCCACCATAAAAGCCATTATCAGATTTAGAGTTCCCGTTACGCCAAGCTGAAATACTCCTAAATTGTATGCATCCACTTCTTCATGGCTGACAGCCTTTTCTGTAAGAAGAAGATCTACTGCATATGCAACTGCACACATCAAACAGAGTAAATCACCTTTAAGATGATTCATGTTTATCGAAAAATCATCTCCAAGAGTCAAAAGGGCAATACCTGCAAAGCAGAGAATCACTACAAAAGTAAGTTTTTTCCCCGGGGATTTCCTGAAAAAAATCCACCCCAATATAGGTGTAAATATAACTGTTAGTGCGCATAAAAACCCGGAGTTCGACAGAGAAGTATATTTTACGCCGAAAGTGGCGCCTATATAAACAAATACTAGAGCAAAACCCACAAGTAAACTGTACTTAAGAGTAACCTTATTAACAGTTTTAATCTTTTTAAATGAAATCATCGCCGCTATTGCAAATGCTCCCAAAAATCTAAAAGCATTTAATGTAAACGGATCCAGTTCCTCAAGGCTTATATCCATTAAGAGATACGAAACTCCCCAACAAAGAGTTACCAATATTAAGATTCCATCTGCCCTAACCTGCTTCGTCATAATTTACATCCTTCCGATAATCAACTCGATTGTCAGATTCTGATCCATAGCTCCCGTTTTTATACTTCTGTCTGCCTGATAAAGCTGAATCAAAATATCTTTCAATCTGCTCAGGGAAAATTTTTCTCCAAAGGACATTGCTTTTTTAACTCTGTAAGGATTTACTTTAAGAATTCCCGGTATTGCTTGCCTGTCAACACCTCCGATATACAGTTCTTTGGCTTCTGTCATAAGTTCAAACTGACTTACCAAAAGTCCTAAAACAGAGTAAACATCTCCGCCATGTCCTACTATATTATTGAATAATCTTAGTGCCTTATCCTTATGTCCGGAGGTCACTGCGTCTAAAAAGTCAAATGCAAATCTATCCAAATCACCCTTAAGAGTAGCATCTATATCATCCTCCGATATAAAATCACCATCACTATATGCAAGTATTTTTTTTATGTCATTTTCTAAATTTAATATTCGGTATTCACTATCTCTGTTGAAATATCCCGACTCATCTATCATATATTTTAGTGTTTCTCTGCTTATCGGTCTGCCTGCCGCCTTAAACCGCTTCTCTGCAAATGCAGTAAGCTGTTTTCTATCCAGCCTATCAAAAACATACACCTTGTGCTCTTTTTTTAAATATTTAACCAGCGGGCTGCTGTCTGCCGGGGTCACACAAGAGAATACAAGAATTGTTCCGGGATTTGGATCTTTCATATAATCAATAAGAGCTTCTATGTCCCTATCTGTAAAGCCTTTTGGATTTTTTTTGGAAAGAGGCGGAAAATCACATGCCCATACAATCCTTTTTTCTGAAAAAACAGAA
Organism: uncultured Eubacteriales bacterium; assembly: GCA_900542295.1. Classification (GTDB taxonomy): domain Bacteria; phylum Bacillota; class Clostridia; order Peptostreptococcales; family Anaerovoracaceae; genus Fimisoma. Next base: position 183,830 of record UQNJ01000001.1, read on the forward strand.
AATGTATCGCAGGCTGTCAACAGTTCCTCAGTTCCTTCGATATCGCTTATCTTCAAGAAATCCATGCTGCGCATCGAATTATCCACAAATTTATCAGCCAGTGAATTACAAGCCCACTCTGTCAGATATTCTTCTTCGCCATACATGAAGATAACATTTTCAAAAGCCTTTTTGCTCAGATCCTTATGAAAAGCCTGAAAAGCATGCTCTGCCGGTGCGTTTTTATATGCCATACTAATCCTTTTCTTCTATCATAACATGATGTTTTGCAGTTTCCCCTAAAGAAAAACCTACTGCCCCATGTATATCATTTCTAAGTAATATTATACAATTTTTACGGCACATTTCAATAATTTTCAGATCAGGGTGCCCATAATTATTTTTTCCGACTTGTATAACACATACATTCGGAGAAACTGCTTCAAGAAACTCCGGACATGTGCTTCCGCCGCTTCCATGATGTCCTATTTTCAATATGTCTGCACTTAATCTCCCTGTTCCTTCATAAAATTTCATCATCTCTTTTTCGCCCTTTATATCAAGATCACCTGTTATAAGAATCCTGTATCCTTTATAGTGAATCATGAAAACAGAGCAATTTTCATTTTCATCCTGATTACCTGATATTTCAACAGGCCATAATGTCTCTATATATAAATCCTCACTTACGATAAATTCAGTTCCGGCAGTCGCTTTTGTAACAACCCTACCGACCATCCCTTCTCTGTCAAGTTCTTCTATACCTTTATAATGGTCAGTATGAAGATGGGTTGCTATAGCCATGTCCACTTTTTTACAGCCGTTTTTAAGCAGATACGGTTTGAGGGTGTTTATTCCCACATCGTAATTTACGCTTCCTCCTCCGTCTATCAGAATGTTGGTATTTCCCTCTCTTATATGTATACAGTCTCCTTGCCCTACATCTACAAATACAACTTCGTCATCTGAAACAGGTTCTCTGCAAAACCCTCCCGCTATAAGCGACGCTGTCATAAACACTGTAATTAACATTATTATTTTTTTCCATTTTTTCCTAAGTCTAAGTATCTCAAAAGTCTCAGAAGAAGCAAAAAATATTATCATATAAAAAAATAAAATAAATGTTACAGAAGGGCTTAAAATGTCTATCGCACCTTTACCTCCCACAGCCGAAAACTCATTTATTTTTTCGGTAAAAGCAGTGAGCGCTTTTAATATGTATTCTATCGGTTCCGGTTCACACCCAAAACAGAAAACGATGAAATATATCACCGCAATAGGCATAATTATTCCTACAAGATATATAACCGGAATATTGGCTATAAAAGAAGTAAGCGAAAGAGAATTGAAAACAAATATCTGATATGGAATAAGGCCGGTATTTACAGCAAGCATTACTGAAATACTTTCTGGTACTTTCGAACTTATATGAGGCATAAAAAATGATATGGATGCGGCTGCAAGAAACGACATCTGAAACCCTGTATTAAATATGCTCATAGGTTCTTTCACAATCAAAATCAGCATGACAGCACTCATGGCACTTAAAAAATCATATCTTCTGTCGCAGTATTCCGCCAATGCTTTCAGAAAAATCATACCGGAAGCTCTTATCACCGAAGGAGTCCATGAAGCGAGCATACATGCTGCCGCAAGTGTGAGACACAAAATCAAAAGTCTTCTAAATGTAAGCCGCCTTCCCGTAATTCTGCTTATTATCTTATAAAGTATACCTATATGCAAGCCGCTTACTGCAAGAACATGAGCAGTACCGTTAATCTTAAAAGTCTCATAGACTTCTTCTTGTAAATGAGATGTGTCTCCGAAAAGCATGCCTGCCATAATGCCACGAGTCCCATCAGGCAGATGCTTTATAAATGAATATTTTTTCTCTGCCAGTTTACGCTCCACTTTGCAAAGCAAGCTTTCATCATCTTTAACGGTTTCAAAAGATTTCACTGAGGCAACAGCATATATGCCTTTACTTTTTAAATATTTTCCGTAATCGAAGCATCCGGGGTTCCTTCTCCTGCTCGGCTCTTCAAGACAAGCTTCAAATCTTATCTTTTTTTTATAAAGCTCATACACCTCGTCATTCTCATTGTAATATGAAATCAATACAAGGGGTGACTTTTCTTCTGAGATTCCATCAAGCGCTACTGTAAATTTGTAACCTGTTTTTCCTTTCTCTATGTCTTTTACAGTACCCTCATATATTATGTCACCGTTTTCTATATGAGACGCAAGCGGATTTAACGGTGAAACCCCCGCCATATCAAAGTAGGCTGTTATAGTTATGACTAAAATTGTTACAAAAAACAATTTTCTCCTCAACATGAGAAGTCCTTTCCGTCAAGTCATCTGTCCTTTTTACATTATATTCCATTTTATTTTGAGATTCAATAACATAATGGAAATTTAGTTCACATTGTTGATTTCGCTTAACTTAGATAAAATTATGTGTTATAATAAAAAAGATTATGGCAGAAAGTAGGTGAAATTTTGAGTAATTACAAAGACAATATGGATTCAAATCATACTGAAAATGATGAAACTATTCATAGATCAAGAGTCAAAAACAAGAAATCCAAATCCGGACTCACCGGCAAGATTTCTACCAAATCTCATAAAAAACGCAGTGAAAGGAGTGCCGAAGCAGCCTCTGCATCCGTTTCAGGAGAAGTCGCTGCAAAAAAATTAAACAAAAAGAAAGTATTAAAAATACTTCTCTGTGTTTTGATTGCAATAATACTCATAGGTATCATTTATGTTGCGGCAGTAATAATAAGAGCCCCAAAAATAGAAACAGACAATATCTACAGTATGCTGTCTCAAAGCTCCGTACTATACGATGACAGCGGAAATGTAATAGATACGGCTTACGGTGAGCAAAACCGGACAATAGTTGAAATAAGCGATATTCCCGAACATGTTCAGAATGCTTTCATAGCTTTGGAAGACAAAACATTCAGAACTCATAACGGATTCAATATAATAAGAATATTCGGAGCAATAAAAGAATCTGTTTTCGGCGGAGGTCAAATAGGCGGAACAAGTACCATAACCCAACAGCTCGCAAGGAACCTCTATCTTGGCGATGAAATGTACAAGCGATCCATCAACAGAAAGATAAAGGAAGCCTACTACTCCGTAATTCTTGAAAGTAAACTAAACAAGGATCAGATACTTGAAGCATATCTGAATACCATTTTCTTCGGATGCGGCAACGGTATACAGACAGCTTCTCAGGCATATTTTTCCAAGGATGTAAACGAGCTGACAATAGCAGAAGCAGCAGCTCTTGCGGCAATTCCACAGATGCCTTCCGAATATGCTCTTGTCGTAACGGTATCCGCTTCAGAGGTTACAGAGGATACTCCTAACCTCATAACAAAAAACGGTGAATATGCATATCTGTGGAACGACACTGCCAAGAACAGAATGGCTACATGTCTTATGCTTATGCATGAACAGGGCTATATTTCAGACGAAGAATACGAGGAAGCAAAAGAAGTTGAAATCAAAGATATAGTAAATCCTAATCTTGATGCATTAAATACCGTATCCAACTACTTCGCAGACTATGTAATCGAAGATGTTATAAATGACCTGCAGGAAAACGGTTATTCCCAAGAACAGGCTACCGATCTTGTGTATAACGGCGGAATTCAGATTTATACAACAATGGATTCTCAGGCACAGTCCGTAATAGAAAAGGAATTTTCCAACCCTGCAAACTTTCCTAAATCATCAGGCTACTCCAAGGACAAAAATGGAAATATACTTGACGATCACGGCAATCCAATCCTCTATCCTTATTCATCATATATCAACAGTGACGGAAGCTTTGCCTTGACATCTGATGAATACAAGATGAACGACGACGGCTCCATGACTGTATATACGGGCAAGCGTCTCAATATATATAATACAACTGTGCAGGGCAAAACAGATTACAGCGTTGAGTTCAAGAAAATGTATGTAATAGAAGACGGAACTCTCTTTGTAATCAACGGAGGTTATATCAATATACCTCAAGGCTACAAGTCACGAGACTCAGAGGACAATCTGGTTATATCCGCCGAATTTTTCAAGGACTATCCTAAGTTCTTTACGGAATCAAACGGCCTTATGGTTACAACCGAGTTTACTCTCAATCAAAAAGTAATACAGCCTCAGGCAGCCATGACAATAATAGATAATGCGACCGGACAGATAAAAGCCATGACCGGCGGACGAAACACGCAAGGAAGAAAGCTGTTTAACCGAGCCACTTCCCCAAGACAACCGGGCTCTTCTCTGAAACCGATATCAGTATATGCTGCTGCACTTCAAAAAAGCTTCGAGCTTCAAGCCGCAGGAAACACATTCTCCTTTACGGATAACGGCTTTGATGCACAAGGATCGCACCTTTGGGGAAATTATCTGACAACAGCCTCAATAGTAGACGATGAACCGACTACAATAAACGGCAAAGTATGGCCAAAAAACTCCTATTCCGGATACCATGGTCTGTATACTTTCAGAACAGCACTCCAACAATCTGTCAATGTATGTGCAGTCAAGATTCTTTCACAGGTAGGTGCTGATTATTCGGCTGATATTGTTGAAAAATTCGGTATAAGCACACTCGAGCGTGAAGGCTCTGCCAATGACCTGAACCTGTCTGCTCTTGGCATGGGTGGTATGGCAAAAGGTGCATCCACTCTTGAAATGGCCAGTGCCTATACTACTTTTGTAAATAACGGTGTACACAAAAGTTACTCCTCATATACAAAAGTCACCACAAGAAACGGCGATTTGCTTCTTGAACCTAAAACTGAGGAAACAGAAGCTCTTGACCCTGGTGTTGCATGGATAATGAGAGATGTTCTGCTGAGCGTAGTATCTCAGGGAATAGGAAGCCCTGCTGCAATTTCAGGAATACAGGTTGGCGGAAAAACCGGTACTACCGATGATCGTTACGATATATGGTTCTGCGGTTTTACCCCTACTTACAGCGCAGCTCTTTGGATAGGAAATGATGTAAATATGTCACTCTCCTCCTACTCCAATTCAGCAGCTCGCCTGTGGGGAAAAATATTAAGTCAAATAGATGGCGCCAGAGGCGGTCAATATTCTGCAAAACCTGATAATGTTGTCAGTGCTGCAATAGATACCAAGAGCGGTCTTCTTGCAACTGATGCAAGCGGAAGCGATGTAAGAACAGAATACTTCACATCAGGCACTCAGCCTACCGCATCGGATAATGTTCACAAAACCGTAAATATATGCAATCAGACAGGATATCTCGCAACTCCTTCATGTACTGATGTCAGCAGCAGAAGCGGCATAATGAGACCATATATTCCAAACGGTAAGGTTGGGGATATTAAAAATGAGCTTCCTCATTATTACTGCAACGCTCATAATCCTGATCCAAACAGCTATCCGGTTGAACCGGGCAAGGATGTAACAATTGTGGATCCTATAGCTCCCCCTCCAAAGGATGATGATGATGAGCAGGACAACGATTCAGGAAACAATCAAGGCAAGCCCGGCGAAAACAATAATAAGCCAAAACCGGAAGATTAAGAAATTCAACAATAAGAATAAATAATTATAATAATTATGCAAGTTTGAGAAATGAGAAAGCTGAAATAACTTCAGCTTTCTCATTTTGTTTGTAAAAAAGCAGCAAAAGGTTCCTTCTTATCCTATATTTGCCCATAAAAAAACTCCAAATAATTAAATTTAGAGTTTTTAAAAATTATTAAATCTTTTTAATAACATACAAACAGTTTTTTAAAGCATCTTAAACTGTCTTGTTCTTTCCGTTACATCCTCTGCTCCAAAAACTGCTGAACCTGCAACCAGTATATCTGCACCCGCATTGACAAGAGTCATGGCATTACCGAGGTTCACTCCTCCGTCTACTTCTATCAAGAAGCTCCCTTTAATTTCTTTTCTCAATTCTGACAGCCTTTTGATTTTATCAACGCTGAATTCTATAAACTTCTGACCACCGAAACCGGGATTCACAGACATTATAAGAACCATGTCTAAGTCCGGAAGAATATCCTTTATAATCTCTGCGGGTGTTGCGGGATTCAATGCAACACCTGCTTTTATGCCTGAACTCTTTATATGATGTACGGTTCGGTGAAGATGTCTGCATGCTTCTTGATGCACAGTTATATATTCTGTTTTTTCCGTCACGAAATCTTCTATATAGTCATCGGGATTTTCTATCATAAGATGAACATCAAAATTTAGACTGCTTTTCTTTATTGATTTCATAACCGTCGCACCAAAACTTATATTGGGTACAAAATGCCCATCCATAACATCAACATGAATCAGGTCGGCTCCACCGTTTTCTATAAGTGAAACCTGTCTTGCCAATTCCGAAAAATCTGCCGATAAAATTGACGGCGCCAGTTTAAACATTCTTGTCTCCTTATAAATCATCAATATTTTTTGCGTTTTTTCATCTCGTTATAATTTGAAACGTATGCCTCATATCTGAGTTTATTTATCTTTCCGTCAGAAACGGCTTCTATGATTTTACATCCCGGCTCACTTATATGATTACAGTTATCATATCTGCAAAATTCATCCAATTCTCTGAATTCGGGATAATACTCCTTGATATTACTTTCATCCATATCCGGAAGTTCAAAGGAGGTAAATCCCGGAGTGTCAAACAACAGGCTTTCACCGGCAAGCTCAAAGATCTCCACATGTCGTGTCGTATGCTTGCCTCTCATAGTTTTTTTGCTTACTTCTCCGGTTTCCATGTTGGCTGACGGATGAAGATAGTTTATAATCGAGGATTTACCTGCTCCCGAAGGTCCTGCCAATGCAGTTTTTTGTCCCTTTATAACAGACAACAGCTCCCCCATCCCTTCTCCCGTTTTAGTGCTTAAACCTATCACCTTATATACGGAATCATATATATCTGATATTGCTTTAAGCTCTTCATCTGAAACAAGATCAATCTTGTTGATGCAAATTACAGGTTCTATCTTGTTTACCTGTGCATTTATCAGAAACTTATCTATAACAGGATAATTGGGCTTTGGATTTTTTGCCGCAAAAACTATTACAAGCAAATCTACATTGGCTATAGGAGGTCTTATGAAGCAATTCTTCCTCGGATAAATTTTATTTATAACGCCTTTTGAATTATCTTCGGTCATAAGTTCTATTTCTACTTCATCGCCTGTTCTCAGCGTTATACCGTCTTTTTTAAAGATACCGCGACCCTTTGCCTCTATTATGCCATTATCTGTTCTGACATAATAAAATCCGCCTATGCCTTTAATGATCAATCCTTTCATGTTTATTTCTCGCCTTGACCCTGCGGAGGATCAACCGGAGTCTGAGGTTCGTCTGTTGATGAGGAAGAACCCTTGCTTATCACTATATCTATAGTACTTCCTTCTTCAAGTTCCTCATCTTTCTTGTACTGCTGTCTTATAACGATATTCTTAGCTTCACTGCTTTCCTCGTAAGAAATATTTCCAACCTTGAATCCGCAGGCTTCTATAGTCGATTTGGCTGCGTCGATGTCAAGACCTACCAGCATAGGAACGGTTTTTAATTCTTTTCCCTTTCCGTCGCTTACTTCAACATCTATGACTGTACCTACATCTGCACTTGTTCCGGCTGCTACAGATTGATATACGATAGTATCCACCGGCTTTGTGCTTGTAACTGTCTTAATCATGCCTAATTCAAATCCGAATTCCTCAAGATATTTCTTTGCTTCCTTGTAATCCATATCTACAATATTAGGAACGACTCCGTTTTTCTTGCCCTTGCTGATATTGACCTTGATAACCGTATCCTTGGCTACCTTTGAGCCCTTGCTTGGACTTTGTGATGTAATAAGACCCTCTTCCTGATCAGGGCTGTATACTTTTTCACCCTCTTCTATCTTAAGACCCAGTTTTTCCGCTTCTTCCTCAGCTTCTTCCAATGTCATTCCCTTAAAATCAGGAACCTTTATATCCTCATCACTGCCGAACCAACCGCTTACAGCTCCTATACCGATTATTGCAGCTACTAAAATCACTGCTGCAATAGCCGATATTATAGCTACCTTTTTCTTATTTACAGGTTTCTTGCTCTTTCCGACAAGTTTTTCCAAATCATCGTCTTTTTGGCTTATGTGAGGTATGTTTTTTACAGTCTGGAAGCTTTCTTCATCATCGTTGTTATTTATAACGGCTCCACCCATTACCTTAGTTATAAATTCTATATTATCCAGATCTTCAATAAGCTCATCGGCAGATTTGTATCTGTTGCTCTGATATTTGTCAGTGGCCTTTTCTATAACCTTTTCAAGCTGAGGCGGTATACCTTTTACGGCAGGTATAGGGTCATTGATATGCATAAGGGCTATTGAAATCGGGTTGTCTCCGTCAAAAGGAACCTTGCCTGTAAGCATTTCATAAAGAACGATTCCCAGAGAATATATATCGGACCTTTCATCTACATAGGCTCCTCTTGCCTGTTCAGGCGAAAAATAATGAACCGAACCCATTATCTTATCATTACCCTCTTCTATGCTCGCTTTGCTCACTGCTCTTGCTATTCCGAAATCCGCCAGCTTGGCTGTGCCGGAAGAAGTTATCAGAATATTATGAGGCTTAACATCTCTATGTATTATCTGGTTCTTGTGCGCAAGACTTAAAGCAGAGGCAACCTGTCTTGTAATATTGATTGCATCTTTATAATCTATCTTTCCCTTTTCTTCTATTATCTGACTGAGGGGTTTTCCGTCAATAAGCTCCATAACGATAAAGTTTATATTTCCTTCTTTTCCGACATCATATACGTTTACGATATTCGGATGTGACAGCCCGGCTGCCGCCTGAGATTCCTTACGGAAGTTTTCTATGAACTGATTGTCTTTAGTAAACTCAGGTCTTAGTATCTTTATGGCAACATATCTGTTCAAAAGGCGATCCTTAGCCTTATAAACCATCGCCATACCGCCTTCACCAATTTTTTCCACTATTTCATATCTTCCCAATAATAATTTACTACTCATGAAAATCTTCCTCCGTAACCTTTAAACTTATTGTAGTAATGTTATCATGTCCTCCGTTTTTGTTAGCCTTTTCTATCATATTGGCACAAATATCAGACATGGACAAATTATTCTGTAAAATATCTGTTATAGCACTGTCATCCAATTCGTCATAAAGACCATCAGTGCAAAGTACAAATATATCATCTTTTATTATATCCACCTGGAAAAAATCAGGTTCAACGGTTTCTTCCGCACCAAGCGCCTTTGTTATAACATTTTTTCTGCTGTCATTTGCAGCCTGCTCAGGAGATATTATCCCGGCATTTAAAAGTGTATTCACATAAGTATGATCTTCAGTAATCTGTATCAGATTTCCGTCTCTGAAAAGATAAACTCTGCTGTCACCCACATTTGCTATATAAGCTACGCTGTCCCTTATATGTACTATAGCCGCAGTAGTGGCCATTCCCTTGTTTTCTTCGTATTTCCCTGCGTTTTTAAAGATTGTTTCGTTTGTTCTGTCAAGACAATCCTGCAGGTAGTTTACTATTGCATATTTGTTTGCAGCTTTTTTTATCGGGTTTTGATGTATGTATCTTACGATTTCATTTACCGCAGTTCGACTTGCAATTTCCCCTGCGTTTCCTCCTCCTACACCGTCTGCCACCATGTATACCTTTTCCGGCAGCAAAACGAAACAGGCGTCTTCATTGTTACTCCGTTTCCGCCCTTTATCGGATCTGAATCCAACTTCCATAATCTGCTTAACCTCACCCCTTTTTAATCATCTTGCATATATAAAATCCGTCTATATCTTCGACAGGTAAAAATTGCTTTTCAGCCTCTATTTTAAAATCATCATGTCTTTTCATAAATTCTCTGATCTGATTGCCGTTTTCATTGTCGTTTATGGTACATGTGCTGTAGATAAGCGTTCCTCCGTTCTTTAAATATTCTGACGATTTTTCAAGTATTGCCGCCTGAATTTCATATAAAGCCTTCAGATTCTTAGGTTCTTTATATTTTATCTCCGGCTTATGCCTTATTACGCCAAGACCGCTGCATGGTACATCAGCCAATACTTTATCTGCCTTTTCTTTTAAATATACGCTTCCTATGCTTCCATCCATAATTCCGGTATCTATTATTTTCAGTCCCAGTCTATCTGCCTGTTCTTTTATCAGAGACAGTTTATGTTCATATATATCAAAAGATTTTATCGTGCCCTGATTGTTCATCATCTCACCTATGGCGGCAGTTTTTCCTCCCGGAGCAGCACATACATCTATGACATAATCCCCCGCTTCAGCTCCTGACATATCTGCTGCAAGAGCAGACGCTTCATCCTGAACTGAAAAAAGTCCTTCTTTATATTCCTTCAAGTCTAACAGACCTGTTCCTTTTACATGAAGTATTCGCCCTGAAAACCTGCCCTTTGAAACATCAAAACCTTTTTTTTGAAGAAGCTCTGTCAGCAAATCAGGATTAGTCTTCATGATATTTACTCTTATGGATAACCGGGGTCTTTTATTTGAGGCTTCAAGAAGGTTTTCGCACATATCTTCTCCGTATTGCTCCGACCACAAATCTGTTATCCAACCGGGAAACGAATATTTTACACAAAGAAAATCTTTCCTTTTTTTAGGAAGAGGTATTTCTTTTTTCATATACCCCCTAAGCACACCATTTATAAAGCCTTCACGACCTCTACACAGCCTTTTTGCCATATTGACAGTTTCATTTACTGCTGCATATTCCGGAACACTGTCCATAAATATAATCTGATAAAGACCCATTCTAAGAAGAGTCGCTTCTTTTTTCCCGGTCTTTTTTATTCCCGATTTTATCAGTGCGTCTAAATAATAATCTAAAAGAAGCTTATTTTCCAGAACGCCGTATACAAGTTCTCTTGTAAACCCCTGATTTTCAGGCTTATTTTGCTTTATAAAGCGATTTAATGTTAAATTTGAATAAGAATTTTCTTTTTCCATGTTCAAAAGAACATCAAATGCCGTCTTTCTTGATAAATCCATCAATCTCTATCCCTTATGGCAAGCAGTCTTATAAGCTGAGCTATAGCGATTGTAAGTGATGCAACATATGTCATTGCCGCCGCTGACAGAACTTTTCGAGCCGGTTTCTTTTCGTCTGCATCTATGATACCGGCAAGCTCCATCTGTTCCATTGCACGGCTGCTTGCATTAAATTCAACAGGCAATGTAATAAGGTGAAACACTATGACTGCAACAAACATAAGAATACCTATGTTAAATGCCATATCTGAAATATAACTGCCTGCTGCTGATGTTACAATACCTAAAAAAATCAGAATCCATGCAAATCTTGATGAAAAATTTACAAGGGGAACTATTCCGTTTCTTACTTTAAGCGGCACATAATTATTGGCATGCTGCAATGCATGACCTGCTTCATGACATGCAACGCTTACTGCTGAAACCGAACTTTCACCGTAAACACTGTCCGAAAGCCTTAAAACCCTGTTTCTTGGGTCATAATGATCTGTAAGTTTTCCTCTTATACGCTCTATCCTTACATTTACAAGTCCGTTGGAATCAAGCATCATCCTTGCTGCTTCAGCACCAGTAATTCCTCTGTGGTTTCTCAATGCTGAATATTTATTGAAGTTAGAAGTTACTCTTGCCTGAGCAAGAGCTGCAAACAGGATTGCAGCTACAAGCAGCATATATCTGAAACTTAAAAAATCACCATAATAAAAGTACGGCATAAAAACCTCCTACTCAAATCTGTTTCCCTTTAATATTTTATGACCTCTAAGATAATCAGACACCTTCATTCTTTTCTTTCCCGGAGCCTGAATCTCAGTAACATTTAATATTTTGCCCCCACAGCATATCCCTATTCCGGTTTCTCCGGCAAAAATTATACTGCCCGGCGGAGCTTCTGATGTATCGTCACTTGCCTCTGCTTTCCATATCTTTATAGTTTCGCCATCTAAGCTGCAAAATGCTCCCGGCCATGGATCAAAGCCTCTAATCAGCCTTTCTATTTCGTCAGGAGATTTACAAAAATCTATCCTGCCATCTTTCTTTGAAATCATTCCTGCATAAGTAGCAAGTGTATTGTCCTGAGGTTCGGGTATAACTTTGCCTTCGCTTATCAGCTTTAATGTATCAACAAGAAGATTTCCGCCTATCCGGGCAAGTGCATCATGAAGCTGCTGTCCGTTCATACTGCCTATTTCTATTTCAGTCTTTGCCAGCATGTCACCTGTATCAAGTCCCTTAGCCATCTGCATTATAGTGACTCCTGTCTTTTCATCGCCGTTTATTATGGCATGCTGTATAGGCGATGCACCTCTGAGTCTCGGAAGCAAGGATGCATGCACATTTATACATCCGTATTCAGGTAAGTTTAATATCTCTTCCGGGAGTATCTGTCCGTATGCGGCTACAACAATAACATCAGGCGAAACAGCCTTGAGTTTTTCCATAACCTGTTCATCTTTTCTTATTTTTTCAGGCTGGTATACCGGAGTATTATGCTTTTCAGCCAGCTCTTTGACAGGAGTTGGCTGTATCTTTTTTCCTCTGTTTTTTGCCCTATCCGGCTGTGTAATAACAAGCTCAACAGAATTTTCACTGTCGTACAATCTTCTGAGAACCTCAGCCGCAAAATCCGGCGTACCCATGAATACGGTTTTCATCTGTTATTCTTCTTCCTCCCCATATTCATCTTCAAAAGCATCTCTTACATTCTTGGCTTTATCAACATACAGTATCCCATCCAGGTGGTCATATTCGTGGCACATGACTCTTGCATCAAAATCCCTGAACTCATATACCTGTTTATTTCCTTCAAGATCCAAAGCTTCAATCTTGATATAATCAGGTCTTTCCACTTCTCCTATCATTCCCGGAACACTCAGACAACCCTCATCTGCAATCTGGCTTCCGCTTTTCTCGGTTATAACGGGGTTTATCATATAATATACTCTGCCGGGTTCAGGTTCTGCAACAAACATTCTTCTCATCACTCCGACCTGTGGTCCTGCTATGCCTACACCCATATGGTTACGCATAGTCTCAAGCATATCTGACATGGTCTCCTTTATTCTGTCTGTTACTTCACTTACCTCCCGGCATTTTTTTCTTAAAATTTCATCGCCTTCCGTTACAATATTTCTTAAGGCCATTTTTTACCTCCTGTCAATAAGTGCTGTACGGATTTACATCTATATCCATACTGCATTTGATTCGTTCGTTTATCAGAATTTTGCTAAATTCCTCAAGATAAAACACAAATTTATTTCTTAGATTTTTGGGACATTTTATCATTATATAGAATCTAACTGAATCTTTACCCTTAAAATTAAGGGCAGCCTTAGGACCCAGCATATTCACTCCTTCTTCAAGCTTTTCTATATATCTTCTGCACCTTTTTGAAATGTCAGATGCAGTTTCCTCGTTTTCTGCTGTGAAATTTACATTTATTATATCTGTAAAAGGTGGATAATTCATGAACTTTCTCAAAGTTATTTCTTTTTCATAAAATGCTTCGTAATCATTCAATGCAGCCCCCTGCAATGCATAATTATCAGGCTCATATGTCTGAATTATAACCTTACCTCTGCTGTCTCGCCTGCCCGCTCTGCCTGCTGCCTGCGTTACAAGCTGAAAAGTTCTTTCCGCAGACCTGTAGTCCGGAATGTTAAGTCCGGCATCTGCTGCTATTATTCCTACAAGCCCTACATTATCAAAGTCCAGTCCTTTGGCGACAAGCTGAGTTCCTATCAGAATATCAGTTTCACCATTATCAAATTTTTCCAGAATTCTGTCCAGATCTTTCCTTGTCTTAATCGCATCTATATCAAGCCTGTCAACTGACGCTGCCGGAAAAAGCTGTTGCACCGCCTCTACAACCTGCTCCGTTCCTATTCCAAAATATTTTATATATGAACTTTTACACTCGGGACATCTGTCGGGAACAGGAAAATGTCTGCCGCAATAATGACATATTAAACTATCCTGTGATTTATGATAAGTAAGAGAGATTCCGCACTCAGGGCATTTGATAACGTGACCGCACTCTCTGCATGAAACAAAATTAGCATATCCTCTTCTGTTCTGAAGAAGTATAACCTGTCTGCCATTGCTGATCTCATCATTTATTCCCTCATACAACACTCTGCTGAAAATAGTTCTGTTTCCTTCTCTCAGTTCCTCTCTCATGTCTGCTGTTATAACTTCGGGAAGCGGCATCTTATTGTATCTGTGCTTCAAAGTAAGCAATCTGTATATCCCCTGACTGACACGATAATATGAAACTACAGACGGTGTAGCGCTGCCCAGCAGCATAACTCCACTATAGTGGCTTAGACGCTTCAGTGCAATATCCACCGTATCGTATTTTGGTGACATATCAGCCTTGTAGCTGGCTTCCTGCTCTTCGTCCATAACTATAAGCCCTATATTTTTGAGAGGTGCAAATACTGCCATTCTGGCACCTATTACTATTTTTGCTTTTCCGTCTTTAATTCTCCTCCATTCATCATACCTTTCCCTATGGGTAAGCTTACTATGCAAAACTGCTATGACTTCTTTACCGAACCTCCCCGTAAATGTCTCTATCATTTGCTTGGTCAAAGATATTTCCGGTACAAGCATTATGGCCGTCTTTCCTATGGAAACAGCTTTTTCTATGACTTGCATATATACTTCTGTCTTTCCGCTTGCTGTGACTCCGTGAAGAAGAAAATTACTCTGTTCCCCTTTCTCAAGAGCTTTTTCTATTTCTTCTGCTGCATATTTCTGTTCTTCGGTAAGCTTCTCCGGCGACTGACCTCTGCCTGTCAAATCTCTGTATGGTTCTTTTTCTTTACCTGGCTTTGCTGCCTTCCCCGGCGGTATAAAGCACTTAAATGCATCATAATATTTAATTGCGTATCTCTGCTTCATCCATAATGCTGTCTTGACAGCTTCTTCTGACAGAAACTCTCTTTCAGCCAGATTTATTACAGTCTTTATCTTATCTTTCTCACATTGGGGAGATTGTACTAATTTGCACACTATGCCCCTTTTTTCCTTGTCATTTTTACCGAAAGGTACCAGAACCAAGTCACCCGGTGACAAGGCTTCCTCTGAAGCATATGTAAAAAGTACGTCTGTATATTTGCTTTTGTTTTCTACTGCAATGTCGGCGTAAATCATCAGTCTTCCTTAAAGCAGATGTATGTTGTTTGCATCACATATTTTTATCATTTCCTCAGGCCATACCGAACACTGAACTTCACCTATATGTGCCTTTCTCAGAAAATACATGCAGAGCCTGCTCTGTCCGATTCCTCCTCCGATTGTATACGGCAGTCTGTCCTCCAACACGGCTTTCTGGAAATCCATCTCCGCTCTGTCCTCGCAGCCCTCTGCCTTAAGCTGTCTTGCCATAGCCTCTGCATCTACTCTTATACCCATAGATGAAATTTCAAAAGCTCTGTCTAAAACTTCATTCCAAAGTATTATATCTCCGTTCAGTTCCCAATCATCATAGTCGGGTGAACGTCCGTCGTGCTTTTCGCCTGATGACAGTCTTCCTCCTATCTTCATTATAAATACGGCTCCGTGCTCTTTCGTTACTGCATCTTCTCTTTCCTTAGGAGTCAAGTCAGGATACATATCTTCCAGCTCCTGAGTAGTTATGAAAAATATTTCATTTGGAATTTCCGTCTGAATATTTCTGTATAACCGGTTCACATAATCTCCAAGATTCTTAACTGCATTATATATGATTGTTACAGTTTCCTTCAGATATTCTTCAGTACGCTGTTCTTTAGTAATTACTTTTTCCCAGTCCCACTGGTCTACATATACAGAATGAAGATTGTCTAAATCTTCGTCTCTTCTTATGGCATTCATGTCGGTGTAAATTCCATGTCCCGGCTCTATTTTGTACTTGCCGAGAGCCATTCTCTTCCATTTGGCAAGAGACTGCACTATCTCGACTTCCATATCATCTATATCCTTGAGAGTAAATTTAACTCTTCTTTCAAAACCGTTAAGATTATCATTCAGACCTGTTTTAGGGTCTACAAACAAAGGCGCTGATACTCGTCTTAAATTAAGGCCGTAAGCAAGCTCCTGCTGAAAGTAATCCTTTATTTTTTTAATTGCTCGCTGACTTTCCATCAAATCTATGATTGGGTCGTAATTTTCCGGTAAAATTAAATTTGACATATTTGTCATTTCCTTTCCTCCTGTTATCTGTTTATTTTTGAAAACTCACAGCCACAATAATTTTGTCTGTAAAGCTCGTATTCCTTAGACATCTGTATACTTCTCTGAAAGCCTGCCTTTTTCTTAAAATCCATATCTAAAAACTCCAGTTGATATTTGTTTGCAAGCTCACATCCTATTGCAGAAACAAGGTTGTAATTTTTGTGCGGACTTACTGTAAGTGTAGTTCCGAAAATATTATTTTCTGTCTTAAGTGCCGCCTGAGCAGTCCTTTCCAATCTGAGTCTGAAACACTCCGTACATCTTTCACCACCCTCAGGTTCGTTCTCAAGTCCCTTAGCTGCATTATAAAACTCTTCCGGGAGATACTCCCCTTCTATGAAGTCTATCTTGTCTTCTTCAGGTAAAGTCCTGTTGTACATATCTATAAACTTAAGCTGAGCAGCCTTACGTTTTTCATACTCTTCTCTGTCCGTTATATTTGGATTATAAAAAAATATCGTTATTTTATATATATCCCTAAGTCTTTCTATACAGGCTGTACTGCACGGGCCGCAGCATGAATGAAGCAGCAATTTATTTTTGGTTACTCTCACTTCTGCCTCTCCGTTTATGAAATTCTGTGTTTTGGTTTCTGCCTTTTGCTCCTGCCTGCAAGGCTGCATTTTTTTGCACATATTAATATTTTCTCCGATTGCGGCTTGTTTTTAAAAAGCCTATTTGATAATATATTATTATAGCATATAAACATGATGATTTAAAGGATTTCAACATATATGAACAAATTTTTTAACGATAAAATACCCTCTTGGTTCGGTGAAAAAAGATTTTATCCTGCCGACCTTTGGTTGAAAAAACATTTCGGTGAAAAAACAATAAAATTGGCAATTGACGGAGGATTCACATGCCCAAACAGAGATGGTACAAAGGGAGTTGGGGGCTGCACATTTTGCTCCGATTCAGGTTCAGGCGAGTTCGCTTCTACAATATCAGAGCAAATAGACCTTTTATCAAAAAAATGGCCGAAAGCTAAGTACCTCGCATATTTTCAAAATCATACAAACACATACGCTCCTGTAGAAGTCCTAAAGGAAAAATACCTGAGTGCTTTAAGCGATCCGAAAATCGAAGGGCTTGTAATCGGAACGAGACCGGACTGTCTTTCCGATGAGGTTCTGTCATTGCTGTCAGAAATAAACAGAGATCATTTCTTATGGCTTGAACTTGGACTTCAGACCATTCATGAAAAAACATCCGCAGAGCTTAACATTTGCTACGGCTTGTCTGCATTTGACGAAGCATGCAAAAAACTCAATGATCATAACATCAGATATGTAGTGCACCTTATACTTGGTCTTCCCGGAGAAACTTCCGATATGATGCTTGAATCAGTCAGGTATGTTGCACAAAAACCCGGTCTTTTCGGTATGAAGCTTCATCTTCTAAATATAGTGAAAGGTTCCGCAATGGAAAGGACTCACAGCGACTATCAGCCTTTTTCTTCCATAGATTCCTATGTTGATACGGTCTGTCGCTGTCTTGAAATAATTCCCCCTCAGATCACAATACACAGGCTTACAGGTGATGCTCCACGCTCAATACTTATAAATCCCCCATGGAGCTTCAACAAGCGTACCATCTTAAACCGCATAGATGAGCAGCTGAACCTGAGAGACACATGGCAGGGAAAAAAATCAAATAACATATAAAAAAATCCCCCTTTTATCATCATATACTGTAAAAAAGGGGGATATAAATTTACATCAGCTTATTTCTTCAATATAATGAACTTGCTCTACTTTTAAGAGTTCATCCATTATATCCGCATGATTTTTTCTTTTAAGCATATCAAATTCCACTCTCAGAGCTATATCTTCATCAAATATAGTCTTATCTTTTCGCCTTTCAATTGAAATTATCACATAACCTGCATCTTTAAGAAACAGAAGGAACGGTTCTATCCCTTTCTTTTCAATTTCTATATAAAGCTCTATGGTTCTTGTATGATTTTCAACATACCGGGCCATATAATTCATATAATACGTCGTTAAAAATATGAGAACAAAGCAAACAATGCCTGCCCACACAAAACCTGCTCCTACTGCCATTCCCATAGCAGCAGTCACCCATAAACCGGCAGCCGTTGTCAAACCTTTAACTTGTTTTCTTTCTGTTACAATTATGGTTCCTGCTCCCAAAAATCCTATACCGCAAAGAATTTGAGCAGGAATTCTTCCTATATCAGAATCTGAACCGCCTGTTTCAGCAAGATACAGTCCGACAAGAGTAGCCAGTGCAGAGCCGAGACAAACGAGCGCAAAGGTCCTTATCCCTGCGGCATATCTTTTATGTGCCCTCTCCATTCCCACAAAGCTTCCTAAAATAGTAGCAATAATCAGCCTTACGGCTACAGAGGCCATCGTCAGTTCTTCAAAAAAAGTCTGTATCTGATCAAAAAATCCCACTGTTCATACCCTACCTTTTATGATATATTCATTAGTCTAAAACTGCTAAACAAATCAAATTATCGAATTGATCATATTATCGCTGATCAGTGCCGGTCCTCCCAGTACGGCGGCTCTATCGACACCGGCTTTTCTCACATAATCTGCAGCCTGCTTAGTGTTTGACGAATTCAGCAGCAGAACCGGTCCTTCAAACGAAAGTGCAATTGATCCTCCGGACAATCCGTCAGCAAATGTCTCTCCGAATACAAATACTGTTTTTTTGCTTTCAGGGAAAAACTTTTCTGCTATTGCTGCAGATGTCGCATATCTGTTCTGACCGAATATACGCTGGGTTTTCCCCATTTTTCCGGCAGTATTTTCCACATCTTTTGAAACAGCGCCTTCTCCGCCTATTATGTAATAAGTGTCAAACCCGGCTTGCTTTATATATTCTATTTGATCACTGCTCAGATTTTTACCGGCAAGAATTACAGGCTTTCCTGTCGCAGACACAGAAAGTCCGTCAGCAAATTCTTCTCCTGAACAAATCATTATCTCTTTTCCTGTTACTCCCGCTTCTTTAAGTATGTTTATATTTGTCTCGTAGCGATTATTTCCGCCTATTCGCTTTACATTATATCCGCCAAGCATTGACTCAAACTCTTTTGAAACTGCACCTGTTCCTCCTAAGATGTAAACTGTTCCGCCTGTCTTAAGGTTTGAGGCGATATAATTTTTGATTTTATTCATACTTGATGCATATTCTCCAACAAGAAGTATCGGTGCATCTTTTGCAGCTGCAAGATAAGTTCCGGATAAAGCGTCGGCATAATCATTTCCGGAGGCTACGATAATATTATCAAATCCGGAAAGCTTTTCATTTTTCTTATATGCTTCTGCAACTTTTATAGAGGTATCATATCTGTCATCTCCATATATACGAACGGTCGTCTTGTTTTCAAAGAAATCATCATAACCTGTTTCATTAGGCAGCTTACATGCAGATGCCGGCATATTTTCATAAACAGGAATATAAAAGGTTATCATGCTGCTTGCACTGTAACCTGCCTGCAAATTGTTTGCCTCACTTGCGGCGCCTCCTATGTTGGTCATGTATTGGTGAGAAGCTACCTTGTCTATTCCGTTCATGACATTGAATTTTTTCAGATAAAGAGTATTCTGGTTATTTTTAATATAGTTTTTTGCATAATATGACGCTCCTCCTAAAATGGACTCTATATGAGTATCCCATCCCTGTTGTCTTGCGTATAAAAGGCCATATTCGACAGCATCATATATTCCGGAGGCATAAGCTCGAATATTAAAATAATTATAATATCCTTCAAAACCGCTGACTTTACCCGAAATACTTTTTCCGTCTCCATCTCTTCCCTGTTCTACCAGTATCATTGAAGCAAGAACATATGGATTGGCTCCTGACTGGCTTCCTGCATATATCAGGGCATCGGAATATGTGTCATAACCAGGCTCCGGAAACTTATTTGCCAAAAATGTGCCTGCCACAAGTTTCTGAAGTCCTTCCTTACTCTGAGTCTGAGAGTCATATGAGTGAGCCATGAACTGAAAGACAGCAGTCTTGGTCAGAAAGTTTCTCGGATCCATATAATACTCTATAATTCCTTTAGAAGCAGCTATCCATCCGCCACTATCAAATTCTATGTACTGTCCCGAGGAGTCGAATGCTCCCGTTTCCTTTGATTTCCATGAATCATCAGCGCTCTTATGTACGAGGTTTATACCTATTTTGCTTTCTTTTGCTATCACATCAGACCAGTTCAAACCAGTATGCTGAGCTTTAAATACCCAGCCTTTATTGGCTGCATGCAAATTCCTCAAATAAGGTTTATAGCTTTCAGGAAATCCTTGTTCATTGAGGGCGGCTTCAAATGCCTCGTCATAAACATAATCTATATCCTCATCTATTACAATATAACCGGCGCTCACATAACCTGTAATGCCATTATAGCTTATTTTATACCACTGTCCGGTCTGCTCTTTTATTTCAACAACAGACTTATTTTCAAGCACATAGATTGACGGATATTCGGTTCCCGGACCTGTTCTTACATTTAATCCTGCCGAACTGTTGACCGTGCCTGTCCTTGGTTTATCCTCTTCTTTAAAGATCAGATACCCGGAGCTTACGTAGCCGGTTTTTCCGCCATAAGAAATCTTAGACCACTCGCCGCCCTTTTCTATGACTGTTACCTCTGCATTGTCCGGAATCGTAATTACGACATCATAGCCGGTTCCCGGGCCTGTTCTCATATTCAATCCTATTGAACTGTTAACCGTAGCTGTAACAACTGCAAAAGCCTTGTCTGCCGTAAAAATTATTGCCGTTAAAGCCACAATTATAATTAAAACTGCTGTTAATAAATTTTTATTTATCGATTTTAAATTCATATTTTCTCCCATATTGACAGCATGTGTTTACTTTTCACAAAATCTGCCGTCATTATAATGTTTTCTGCAAAGAGACACATACATGTCATTACCGCCTATTACTACTTGTTCTCCCTGCTTTACAACTCTTCCATCTATCACACGGGCAACCATAGTCGCTTTTCTTCCGCACCAGCATATAGTTTTTATCTCTTCTATCTTATCGGCATATACCAGCATATAATAAGAGCCTTCAAACAATTCGTTTCTAAAGTCGTTTTTAAGCCCATATGCCAATACCGGTACATCACAGCTATCTACTATTTCCACCAATTCCTGAACATGGTGTTTTTTTAAGAATTGACATTCATCAATCAAAACGCAGTCAATTTTTCTTTTTTCGTTTTCTCTTATAAAAAGTTCTAAAATATTTGTATCGTCATTGACAACAAGAGCTTCTCTCTGTATACCTATTCTTGATGTAATAACCCCCACCCCGTATCTGTCGTCTACAGAAGGAATCAAGGCAAGCACATGCTTTCCTCTCTCCTCATAATTGTATGCAACCTTAATCAATTCAATTGATTTTCCGGCATTCATTGTACTGTATCTGTAATATAGCTGCGCCATCTCTTCCTCCCTAAAATTTATACATATATATTTTACGATAAAATACGCTCAAAATCAATAATTATCAAGTGCATAAACAAATTCCAAATAAATGCAGTTTTAACACACATAAAAGGGTATTTAAAATACTCTGATTTTATGATATCCTTTTGTTTATAAACAAAAAGAAAGGATACATATATGGAAGGCATATTTATAATAATTCTCAAATGTCTGCTTCTTGGTATAATATGGACTGCACTGCTTATACCTGTCCTATTCAATCGAGGAGGGTGGCTCAAGTATATAATTACCGTTGTTGCAGTTGCACTCACTTGCTTCCTTCTCAGGGCATGGGCTCCTTTAATAAACAAGATGACAGTAATAGCCTTAATAACTCTCGTTATATCATGGATAACATCGATGGCAGTATTTGAAAAAGAATCAAAAGTTAAATCAAAAGTGATCTCCTTTGCCTGCATAATGGCAGCAGTCTCATACCTCGTATCAGGCTGGGTTTCATTCACTATATTGTAGCCGTTAAAATTATATATACCCCCTTCCGTGCAAAAATGTGATATGCTCCCTTCTATGTAAGCAGTTAAAATAATAAGACTGTCTACCAAGGAGGGAGCATATCAAACCGGCAGGGGGTATTTTATTTTTTGTGCTGTCTCCGAAATACAAAGTTTTCTAAGAAGATATATCACAAATCTATGTTGAAGTTTCAATGCTTAAAGGCAATTTTACCAACTCTTTTTGTCCATGGTATATCTTGTTGAAGACAAGATAAAACCGCTACAATCATTTGAATTTCAACGATTATAGCGGCTTTTACCAACTCTTTTTGTCCTATAGGCCTATAATCCTCTATATCTCTATTCATTATATGATTCAATACAAAAAAGTAAAAGGCACTTCCTCGGACTTACAGTCGGCAAGGAACTGCCTTTATAAATGGTGCCCAGATCCGGAATCGAACCAGAGACACGGGGATTTTCAGTCCCCTGCTCTACCTACTGAGCTATCTGGGCATACTTTTTAATTAAATGTGGTGGGCCTTCAGGGACTTGAACCCGGGACCTGCCGGTTATGAGCCGGATGCTCTGACCAACTGAGCTAAAGGCCCACATTTTTAATGGTCGGGGTGGCAGGATTTGAACCCGCGGCCCACTGGTCCCAAACCAGTTGCGCTACCAAACTGCGCTACACCCCGATATAAAACTGTATTGGCAGGGGCAGAAGGACTCGAACCCTCGACACGTGGTTTTGGAGACCACTGCTCTACCAACTGAGCTATACCCCTATTATATGGCGGAGAAGATGGGATTCGAACCCATGCGGCCCTTAATCGAACCCTAACGGTTTAGCAAACCGTCCTCTTCAGCCACTTGAGTACTTCTCCGGGCTTATCACCTAACATGGCGGAGAGGGTGGGATTCGAACCCACGGCCCCTTGCGGAGTCACTGGTTTTCAAGACCAGCTCCTTAAACCACTCGGACACCTCTCCATGTCCGATACTTGCAAAATCGCCGCGGTATTGTTGGTGACCCATCGGAGATTCGAACTCCGGACACCTTGATTAAAAGTCAAGTGCTCTGCCGACTGAGCTAATGGGTCACGCATGGCTGGGGTAGCAAGATTCGAACTTACGAATGCTGGGATCAAAACCCAGTGCCTTACCGCTTGGCGATACCCCAAAAAAATGGTGAGCCCACAGGGATTCGAACCCCGGACACACGGCTTAGAAGGCCGTTGCTCTATCCAACTGAGCTATGAGCCCACAAAATAGTGGAGCGGATGATGAGAATCGAACTCACGCCATCAGCTTGGAAGGCTGAGGTTCTACCATTGAACTACATCCGCACATTAGAATAATTGGAGCGGAAGACGAGATTCGAACTCGCGACCCTCGCCTTGGCAAGGCGATGCTCTACCCCTGAGCCACTTCCGCACACTTATTTAATTAATTGGTCGAGGGAGATGGATTCGAACCATCGAAAGCTCAGCTAACGGATTTACAGTCCGCCCCCTTTGGCCACTCGGGAATCCCTCGATATATGCTCGTCTTTTTCACCGACTGCTTTGTCAGCTGCGGTCGCTTCGATGCTCAAGTACAATCGTACATTCCGCGTCTCTCTTCCTTGCTTCCTTGCATCAGGCGAAAAATTCTTCGCATTCTGCTCGTCTTTTTCACCGACTGCTTTGTCAGCTCTTAAAGACGTATGAGCAAGATTATTGGAGCTGGTGGAGGGAATCGAACCCCCAACCTGCTGATTACAAATCAGCTGCTCTACCGTTGAGCCACACCAGCGAAGGAACTGTTTTAAAAAAGTTGGCGACCTGGAACGGGCTCGAACCGTCGACCTCCAGCGTGACAGGCTGGCATT
>UQNJ01000002.1 GCA_900542295.1 uncultured Eubacteriales bacterium
ACTTGCATGTGTTAGGCACGCCGCCAGCGTTCATCCTGAGCCAGGATCAAACTCTTTGTTAAAATTGTATATCAAGACTTTCGTCTTTAATATCTTTTAAAAAGTTATCCTTTAGGATAAATCGCTTTCGCGCTTAATTCGCTTTTCGAATTATTGTCTTTTTAAGAAATTGTCGGAAACTATCCGCTAAATTGTCTTGACAATTTTGCTGATTGTTTCTTTAGTTTTGAGAACTTTGTTCTCTTTGACTAAATTTCCATACTATGAAGTTTTCAAGGTTCATGTGAGCTTTTCGCTCACCGTTCGGTTTAGCGCCGAACATTTAACATATTAGCACATCGCCAATCTGTTGTCAACAACTTTTTTAACTTTTTTTAAAGTTTTTTGTTGTTGCCTGTCGACCTCAGCGGTGACAGCTTTGTTATATTAGCATTTATTTCCCGTTATGTCAATATCTTTTTTGAACTTTTTTTAATAAATTGTGTATACATGCTTTACAATTCTTTTTTCCTTTGATTTTCAGCGGTTTTAACGATTCATATCGTAAAGCTTTTTACCTGCCAGATAAGTTCTTTCTATTTTTATGTCTTTTATATCATCAGGGCCGGTCTTGGCAATATCTCTGTCAATTACCACAAAGTCGGCAGATTTTCCCTTTCTGATACTTCCTTTCTTTTCTTCTGCAAAGCAAGCATATGCACTGTTAATGGTAAACAGTCTAAGACATTGTTCCAGGGAAAGATTCTGTTCAGGCTTCCATCCTCCTTGCGGATTACCGTTCAAATCCTTTCTAGTCATTGCCGCATAGATATTTTCCATAATATTCAGTGTTTCCACAGGACAGTCAGAGCTTCCGGTAGGATGAAGTTCTTTATCAAAGACGCTTTTCCAGTCATATGCTGTGGCAGCCCTTTTCTCACCTAAACGGCTGTCTAAAATTTTCAGGTCATAATTGAGAAATATCGGCTGTATGTAGGCAATAAGGTCTAAACGCTTCATTCTTTCAAGCTGAGCCGGTGTTGTCACCTGACAATGAATTATTCCATGGCGCTCATTTAATCTATGATAGTTTTGCTTTGCTTCTTCTATGGCATCCATGACTTCATCTACCGCTCCGTCTCCTATGGCATGAATCGCTATCTGCATACCTGCCTCATGGCACTTCTTTACCATAGCTTTGAGATCCTCCGTCTCAAACAGAAGCATTCCTCTCTGAGACGGCTCATCGCTGTACGGTTCATTAAGATAGGCAGTCCTTGCACCTAATGCGCCATCGGAGAGCAATTTGAGAGGTCCGAGTGTAAAAAGGCCATCTCCCAGATTCCATCCCGTATGATATCCGTTGTCAAGGAAGTCCTGTATTTTTTCTACTGACGGAAGATTACACTGCTCATATACTCTTATCTTAAGTTTACCTTCATCTATAAGTTCACGATATGCCTGTATAACTTTCAAATAATTTGTAGGTACATCTTTAAAGTCATCAGAATGTATCTCAACGATTCCGTTGGCAAGTGCTTCTTCCTGGGCAAGCAGAATCAGTTCTTTTATCTCTTCCGTTTCTTTTTCAGGTATAGCATCCAATATGCAGGCTCTCGCTCTTTCTCTGAATATTCCCAAGGGTCTTCCGTTTTCATCAAGATCTATCTGTCCTCCCTCTATTTCCGGGGCGGATTCTGACATTCCTATCATCTCAAGGCCTTTGCTGTTGGTAACTATTACATGACCACAGGTTCTTACAAAGCACATAGGGTGTTCTGTCGATATCTTATCAAGATCATATCTGGTTATAAAACGTGACTCATCCTTAAATTTATCGTGGTTCCATCCTCTTCCTCTTACCCATTTGCCTGCAGGAATATTATTTTTTCTATATAATCTCTGCTTATTTCTATAAGATTTTCTATGCTGTCACAGTCGTTATGATTTATATCTTTAAGCAGCATTCCTAAGGAAAGAATATGTATATGGGTTTCAAAGAAAGCAGGTAATACAGTTTTACCTTCAAGATTTACAGTTTCGCTTATGTCCCTTTCTCCTAATAATTCTTCATCACTTCCTACCTTTGCGAATTTGCCGTCTTCTACGGCAAAAGCGCTGCAATCATCTCCTTCAAGAGTGATTACTTTTCCATTATAATATACGCTTTTCATTTTAATCCTCCCATATAGTCAAACAAGGCGGCATGACTTATGCCGCTCGGTTATTGCTGATGAAATTTTTACGCTTTATGCAAGCTCTTCCTTTTTATCTTTTTTGTTTCCTTTGAGTTTTTTCTGTTTACCTTCATCTGTACGTGCAATGATTACACCTGTCAGTATGTAAACAAGAGCAAAGCCCATTCCTAAGTATGTAATAGGAGCATATAATACGAAGTCCCATACAGGAAGTCCGAGAGTGCTCGAATAGAAGGCTCCCGAAAGTGACCAAGGTATCAGAGGAGCTGCAGCTGTACCTGTGTCCTCCAGCATTCTGGACAGATTTGTACGCTTGAGACCAAACTTGTCGTAGAGATCTTTCGTCATGTTTCCGATTACTACGAATGATATATAGTAGCTTACCACAATCAGGAACAGTACTAAATGAAGAATAGCTACTGTTATCATCATCTGTTTATCGCTCTTAACAGCCTTTGAAAGCTTCTCAACGATAATTTCTACAGTTCCCGACGCCTTAAGAGGCCCTCCGAATACTCCGGCAGCAAGTACCAGCACTATGGTGCTGAGCATGCTGTTAAGTCCGCCTCTCAATACCATTGTGTCTACTATTTCAACTCCCGTTGATTCTGTATAGCCTCCTCCCATTGCATATATTACATCAGAGAATGACGCTCCCTGGAATACCCATGCAAGAACCATTGCCGCAAGTATTCCTGAGAAGAATGTAGGAATCGTAGGTTTTTTTAGTACAATCAGAGTTACTACTATTACCGGAGGTATGAGCATTATAGGGTTTATGGTAAATGTATCGTGAAGTGTATTCATTATTGCGCTGTAATCTGCGCCGGACATTTCCTGACCTGCATATTTTGCTCCTAATATTCCGTAAAGTACCAGCGAAACAACTATCGAAGGGACTGTAGTAAGAAGCATGTATTTGATATGATCCACTATATTTACTTCTGCAACAGCTGATGCCATAACTGTAGTATCAGACAGCGGAGAAAGCTTATCTCCGAACAAAGCTCCTGCCGTAACAGCTCCTGCTGTGTATGCCGCAGGGATTCCAAGTCCTGCTGATACTCTCATAAGAGCAACTCCTACTGTAGATACGGTTCCCCATGAAGTTCCTGTCATTACAGACATAACTGCCGCTATGATACATGCCATAACCAAGAATATTCCAGGACTCAAGAATTTCATTCCGTAATATATCATCGTAGGTATTGAACCGGATATCATCCATGTGCCTACTAAAAGGCCCACACACATAAGTATCATAAGAGGTGAAGCCATTGATTTAAAGTTTTCTTTCACTTCATATTCTATGTCTTCCCATTTGATTCCCCATATCATCGCAAGAGCACTTACTGCCGCAGCCGCACATAACAGAGAAACCGATGTATCGCCGCCTACCTTAGCTTTCACAATAAAAATCATCACAACGGCGATAAGAAGCAAAATCATGGCTTGTCCAAAGCTTAATTTTTTCTTCTCTTCCATAAAAATTATTCCTTTCACTATTCCTTTAATAATTCCCCATTCCGTCGTCCCTTTTGAAGATGAAGCTTCAACTACTTTCAATTTAATCAAACCGCCGCAGCATTTCCAATACAAGTTAATTTATAAGTTCATGACTTCAAAGCTATAAAAAAACGCCTTGCAAACAATTGCACGGGATTTTCACAAGTACAATCTGAATTGCAAGGCAGTTCTTTATATTACTGCTGTTTAAAATATTCAATTAAAAAATTATAAAACATTATAGCTGCCGAATTTTTATAATTCGGTCTGTTCCATCTCACATAAACACTTCTGGGGAACGGAGGATCAAGACGCAGAAAATCAATGTTATCTTCCTCTTCCATTTTCCATGTCTTTTCAAGAAAAAAAGCTTTCCCTTGACCGCTGCGTATAATTCTTCTAAGAGTTACGGGGCTATCCGTTTCTATGGCTATATTCTGCTTTATACCTGCCTCCTTAAGATAGCTTTCCATTATATCTCTGACAGGACGTCCTCTTACTAACGAAACTAACGGTATTTCTCCGATTTCCTCTAATTTGAGTACCCCCCCCCGAATAACTTTTTTCGTTTTTAGGTACGGCGAGCAATATGTCTTCTGTCAGAAGAACAGCAGAATTTTTAGGTTCTGTGCCCGGTACGGCGGAATTAACAATAAGATCCAAAGATGAAACGGAATCATCTTCATGATAATGCTGCAGCACTCTTATCTGCACATTTGGGTATTTTTCTCTGAATTTTCCGATTATATCTATAAGCAAGCTTGACATCGAATAAAATCCGACGCTTACCTGCAAATCTTTTCTGTTCTTAAATTCGCTCAATTCATCTCTCATCTCGTCAACTGAATTAAGTATTTTTGTGCAGTAATGTAAGAATACTTCGCCGTTCTTATTAAGAGTGATATTTCTTCCGTTTCTGTCAAAAAACTCCATTTCAAGCTCATCCTCAAGCCTTGATATCATTCTTGATAAAGACGGCTGTGAAATACAAAGCTCGTCTGCTGCCTGAGTCAGTGTTCTTGAATGAGCGATTTTATAAAAATACTTGAGCTGCAAAAGTTCCATGTTTTCCACTCCTTATTCCATCGAGTTAATCTGTTCATAACCTATCTTATATTGGAAGGTTCAAAAAATCAATAGTATACTTTCGTCAGCCAATATTGGTGGCCACCCAAGCGGCAAAACAAATTTCAGAAAAGAGGGATACTAAATGATAAACGGCGTTGCAACTATTGCAGCATGCATGTTCGTCGGTTTCTTCGCCGGAGATGTAATCGGTCAGCTTATCGGTGTTGATTCAAATGTGGGCGGTGTAGGCTTTGCAATGTTTCTGCTGCTTGTAGTAACAGACAAACTCAAGAAAAAGGGTAAACTTACCGGCGAAATTTCAAGCGGAATAGGGTTTTGGCAATCAATGTATATTCCTATAGTCATCGCAATGACGGCAACTCAGGATGTAGTAGCTGCCGTAAGTTCAGGCTTTCTTGCTATAGCTGCCGGCGTGTGCGTAGTACTGCTTGGTTTCGTTTTAGTATGGCTTTCAAGTTTTCTGCCTGAAGGCAAAACCGGAGAAAAGGAGCAAAATGTCGCATGAATATTATAAATATAATAAAAGGAATTCTCATAGACAACGCTTTCGTGATGTCTTTCATGTTCATCGCTTTAGGTGTTTTCATTTCCGGTATAATTTCCAAATATGTGTTTAAGGGCAAGCTTCCGACTTCTGCTGTTGCAATAGTTGTGGGTCTTATAGCAGCTTACATAGGCGGCAGCATAACAGGCGGCAGCAATGGCATCGCAGATATAGAAATGTTTACAGGCATAGGTATTTTAGGAGGAAGCAGCCTTAGAGACTTTGCTATAATATCGACCGCATACGGAGCAAGCCTGACTGAACTCAAGCGCTCCGGTCTCATAGGCGCACTTTCACTTATTGTAGGGGTCACCTTTGCATTTATCCTCGGAACCTGCTTTGCGGTTGTGTTTGGATATACGAATCCTGATGAGATAACTACAATAGCAGCAGGAACCGTAACTTTCATCACAGGTGCTGTTACAGGCAGTGCAGTAGGAGCATCTTCTGATATTATAGCTTTATCTATTGCCATCGGTGTGGTAAAATCTATAGTTGTAATGATAGCAACACCGCTTTTGGCCAAATGTATGAAACTTGACAATTTCCGTTCTGCCATGGTATACGGCGGTATTATGGGCACTACATCGGGAGTTTCCGCAGGACTTGCAGCAACAGATCAAAGACTTGTCCCTTATGGAGCCATGACAGCTACATTTTTTACCGGTCTTGCTTGCCTCCTGTGCCCTACCGTATTTTACGGCATCATAAATCTAATTTTTTAGGTGAGCGACATGACTTTAAATTTCAAAGAATCTTTATGGACTTTGCTGGGAATAGCATCAATAATGGTAGTAGGCATTTTTGTTTTAAAGATGCCTATTTCTATTATTTTACTTTTAGAGGCAGTTTTTACAGGAATAATAGGATTCATAAAAAAAACGCCCTACGATGAACTTCAACGTACCATACTCTCCTCTATAAGCAATATACTCGTTCCTATAATCATACTTCTTCTAATAGGGGCTTTGGTTGCAAGCTGGATTATGAGCGGTACCGTTCCAACTCTTATATGTATAGGACTCAAGGCGATAGATGCTCGTTTTTTTCTTATAATATCCTTTGTAATGTGCTCAGTCACATCCATGATAATCGGAACATCATGGGGAACCATATCGACCCTTGGAATAGCCTTTATGGGAATTTCCAATGCATTGGAGCTTGATCCAATCTATACGGTAAGCACTATAGTATCGGGTGCTATATTGGGTGATAAAATGTCACCTCTTTCAAGTTCGGTTGTTTTAGCCGGTCAGCTTACTGACACCCCTTCAATAAGCTCCATGAAGGCTACTGCCATGACCAATGTTCCTGCATTTCTGATATCGGCAGCTATATATCTGTTTTTAGGCATATCTTCAGACGGCAGTTATACTTCTGAATATGTAAATACAGATGAGCTGCTTACGGCAATATCGGGAGAATTCAATACGGGAATTATTGCCCTTATTCCTCCTGTTCTTCTCATAGTACTGATTCTTTTAAGGATACCTACCATACCTGCTTTTATTGCAGGTATCGCCGCCGGTGTTCTCGAAGCACTTTTTCTTCAGGGCAGTAACCCTACGAATGTGTTTGAAGGTCTGATTTCCGGATATACATACGGCAGCAATCCACAAGTCAATGAACTTCTCAATTACGGAGGAATAAACAGTATGGCCTCCATATTAACACTGCTGATATTTGCAGCAGCCTTCGGAGGTATAATAAAGAAGCTTGGTGTAATATCCTGTCTCCTTGACAAAGTATTCAGGAATACAACAAGTAAAACCGGTATAATAACTTCCTCGGTGATAATACATACTTTATGCTTTATCATAACCGGTAACTACTTTGCAACCAATTCAATACTGTCTCCCGCCCTAAGATCCATATACGAAAAAAACGGTATAAACCGCTGCCATATAACTTCTGTTTTTTTAGATACAGGCACAGGTATATCTCCTATAGTACCATGGAGCCCTACAGCAATATTCGTTACCAGTACTCTCGGCTATGCTTCTTTGGATTATTGCCTATATGCCCCCATACTATGGCTTCCGTTTTTTATTTATCCGATTATAGGAATAGTTTTAGACAGGAGGAAAAATGAAAAAACTGCTTGAGATATTCACAATGTTCTTTAAGATAGGTATGTTTACAATAGGAGGCGGTTATGCCATGCTTCCTATTATACAAAAAGAAGTGGTAGACAAAAAATCATGGATGAATGAAGAGGAGTTCCTTGATGCAATCTCTCTGACCAACAGCCTGCCCGGACCTCTTGCTACCAATGCCGCCACTTTCATAGGTTACAGAGTAAGTAAAGTAAAAGGAGCGGTCACCGCTGTTATTGGTGCCGTTCTTCCAAGTATAATTATAATACTGTTAATTGCATCATTTTTTAAAAATGCGGCTGACTACCCGATAGTTCAAAATATATTCAATGCAATAAGACCTGCCGTAGTTGCCCTTATACTTTATTCGGTCATCAAACTTGCCGGAACTGCGAAGATAACGAAAAATCTAAACTGGCTCGTAGCACTTATAGCTTTTTCTGCTATAACATTTTTTAATATTCATCCTATTATTGTAATAATATGTGCCGCACTGTATGGGCTTGTTCTTTATGACTACGTATACAAGGCACTTAATGCAAAAGATATAGATAAAAGAAAGGAGTGATGATGGGATGTTTGATTTACTTCCTCAGGTACTGTTTGCATTCCTCAAGATAGGAGCCTTTTCTTTTGGCGGAGGATATGCAGTCCTGTCTTTTATAGAAAGAGAAATAATTTCAGCCAATAACTGGATTTCACCGGAAGAGTTTGTAAATATAGTAGCTATCGCAGAGATGACGCCGGGTCCCATAGCCGTAAATTCATCTACTTTTGTTGGATATAACATGTTCGGAATCCTTGGGGGAATAGTATGCTCTCTTTGTACCGTAGCCGTACCCTTTATTATATCTCTCATAGTTTCGGCTTCATTTTCAAAATTCAGAGACAACATATATCTCAAAAAAGCTCTCTGCGGCATAAGACCTGCCGTAATAGGACTTATAGCAGCAGCTTGTGTTTCCGTCGGTAAGATTTCCATAACCGGCATATACAGCATCGGGTTTTTTGCACTCGCATTACTTCTTGTGTGGAAATTTAAGATGAATCCTATAATAACTCTTGTAATTTGCGGAGGTATTGGAGCCGTAGTATTCAGTTTTGTTCCGTTATAGCCTTGTTTTGTGCATACCAAGAGCCACATAAACTAAAACAGCTACAGTATTAAATACAGCAAAAAAAGCATATACGCCCTGCGGCCCTGCTATATCTAAGATAATACCTCCAAACAGGCTGCTTACGATTACGCTGAAATTATTTCCAAGAGCATAATACACCGATATTGCCAGTCCTGACATATGTGGCTCAACTATCTTGTTAAAATACTTTACTATTTCCATCAATATGATTCCGCCTGAAAGTCCCTGTAGGAAAAAGCTTCCAAGGAGAAGCTTATAATCAGGTCCCATGGCATAAAATCCAAATCTTACAACAAGTATCACTGCTGCGAAAAGCAGCATTTTTTCTGTCCCGAATTTCTTTGAGAAATAAGATGCCGCTGCCATTACAATTGCTTCGCTTCCTGCCATTAAAAAGAAAGCAAGCCCTATACCTGCGACACTTCCTCCGTTTTCCCTGAAAAGATAACCAAAATAAGTGTTATGGGCAATACTGGTTCCCGTCATAAGAAAAGCACACAGCAACAACTTTATAAACATTTTGTTTTTAAACAGGGTTCTTAATGTCACATCGTTTTTCTTTTCTTCAACAAACACCGGTTCCGATTCCCTTATTACAAAAACTACTGCTATAACAAATGCGGCCGCATAGATGTAGAATATATTTCCAAGTCCTCTGTCCTGTGCGTATTTTCCTACTACAAAAGAGGCAACAGCATATCCGGCAGCGCCCATTCCTCTGATTATCGGATAATTATTGCTTTTGCTAAGCACCAATGCGTCAGCTATACCGTGCGCCGGTCCCTGAAAGAAGTACATCAAGCTGTATACTGCGGCATATATTACAAAATCAGTTGTCCTTGTATTCAGAAGTCCAAAAAAAGCAGCGCCTAAACACATAAAAGCAAGCACAAACCTTTTTTTAGAAGCTGCCGAATAAATTTTACCCCAAAGAAACCCTGCCAATATTGCAGTTCCTGTACCAAGAGAAGTAATTATCCCTACTTGAGTACCGCTAAATCCTATTGAACTCAAATATTGACCTATCATAGGACAGATGGTACCTAAAGGCCAATATATTAAAAAATATAAAAACGAACTGTTTATATCAGAACCGTAATTTTTTATTATCGAATTTTTCATTATCAAATTCTCCTTAATCATAAATCATAGTATATCAAACAAGCTCTTCGTAAACAATATAAAGTAATGATTGGAGGTGAAAAAATTGTTAATAGTAGCAATAAGAACATTCATAATGTATCTGATTCTTCTTCTGGCAGTAAGAATCATGGGCAAGTCAGAACTTTCAAAAATGTCCCCTTTCCAGCTTGTTATAATATTTATGATTGCCGAACTTGCCGCAATACCTATAGACTCAGCAGATGCGTCGCTTATAAACGGGATAATAGCCATAACCACTCTCATGTTTTTACAGGTTCTTATATCTTTTTTATCAATTAAAAGCGAATCTTTCAAAAATTTCATATCAGGCAAACCCACCATGCTTATAGAAAACGGAAAGCTCAATATAAAAGAGCTGGCAAGGCAGCGAATATCAAGTACAGATCTTTTAGAACAGCTCAGACTTGAAAACTGCCCGTCAATCAGCGATGTGAATTATGCAATACTTGAATCAAACGGCCAGCTCTCAGTAATTCCAAAGGCAAAAGCAAAACCTGTAACACCTAAAGATATGAAACTTGCCGTATCTGACGGAGTTCTTCCTGTTATAGTGGTTTCCGACGGCAATATATATGAACGAAACCTTCTGATGTCAGGAATGGACATGATAAATTTTGAAAAAAAACTGAAGTCCGTAAACATCTCATCGGTCAAGGATATATTTCTGGCTTTCTGTGACTCGGAAAAAATCATTCACATATATACTTCCTCCCAAGAGATGTCACCTTATGCAAAGGAGATTAAAATATGAGAGATTTGATAGCTTCTTTAGCCATCGTTTTATTGCTTATCGGCGGCTGGCTCATATTTGACAGTTATTCCTCAGCCAACATAGATAAAATGACAGACATGATATATAAAGATATAATACCCCTCGTTGAATCGGAAAATTGGGAAGAAAGCAAAGAAAAAATGAAAGCCCTTGACGCATCATGGGACAAGTACAAAAAAAAGGCTCTCTTTTTTCTGAACAATGAAGAAATTTCAGAAATAGATTACGCCATTGCCAAGTCTTACAAATATGTAAAAGCTGAGGATGTCTCTAATTCTTCAGGTGAGCTCAGCTCTGTTGCCGAGCAGATGTTTTTTTTATACCAGAGAGAAAAAATAACACCCGAAAACATCTTTTAGTTATACAAGCAATAAATCAGCCAGCAAAAATCGTTCCTTGATTTACTTTTAAATATATGTTAAACTTGAATATAAGTAGAGTAAATATTGTGCGTTAAGTGCTATGAGATGGGATGTTGCTCATAGACGAAAGTCTTACTGACTGCGGTACAATATTGCGTCCGCTGCTACACTGTATATTGAAGACAGAACGATTAAATGCTTTTCTGCACACTGTAATCTCTTCTTCTCTATGGTGTAGTTACACTATAGAGAAAGGAGATTTTTTGATGGAACGAAATAATGTCTACAGCAAATCATATAAACTGGTTTTGGCAGCCATAATGATAGCTCTGACGCTGATAATCAACAGAGTGTTTCCGGCCACACCGGTCTACCACATATCGGTGGACTTTGTGCCGGTATTCATCTCAGCAGTAATACTCGGTCCTGTATGGGCAGCTTTGACTTACGGAATAGCCGATGCTATCGGTTCAATACTGTTTCCTGTCGGACCATTCAATCCGGGGATTACATTTACCCTTATACTTTTGGGTTTAGCCTTCGGCCTTATTTTCTACAATAAGGACCTTTCCGGCAAACGACTCTGGATAAGATCATTCATGGCCGCTTTGGCTGCTTTGGTTATAAAACTGTTTGGCACTACATATTTTCTTTATCTTACATTCGGTGCCCCAGGAGAAAATGGCTACTGGGCATATGTAGTATCAAGAATACCAAACTGCGTTATCTTCGCTGCCCTCGTCTTTGTATCGCTTCCTGTAATCCAAAGGGTAATAGTCGAGAGAATAGCCAAACGCTAAATAATTTATTATACTTAACAGTCTCCCATGCTGCTAAGTATAAAAAACGCAGTATGATTAAAATCATACTGCGTTTATTTTTTAAATGCTTTCTGCTATCTCATATATCAAGCTTTCCGTCTTTTCCCAACCGAGACAAGGGTCTGTTATAGACTGACCGTAAGTATTTCCATTGACAGACTGACATCCGTCTTCTATGTAACTTTCTATCATCAGTCCCTTCACCATCTTATCTATATCTTCACTTAGTTTCTTAGACTGAAGAACCTCTCTTGATATCCTTATCTGCTCTATGTACTGTTTTCCTGAATTAGCATGATTTGCGTCAATTACCACTGCCGGATTCAAAAGTTCTGTCTTGCTGTACATATCATATACGGTTTTAAGATCTTCATAATGATAGTTCGGTATCGACTGTCCTCTCTTATTGGTATGTCCCCTTAGAATAACGTGGGCATATTGGTTTCCCTTGCTTACTACTTCCCAGTTTCTGTATATGAACATATGGGAGCTTTGAGCAGCCGTTATGGCGTTCATCATAACCGAAAGGTCACCGCTGGTAGGGTTTTTCATTCCCACAGGAATATCCAGTCCGCTTGAAGTTAAACGATGAAACTGATTTTCAACCGACCTTGCACCTACTGCCACATAAGACAAAAGGTCACTTAAATATCTGTAATTTTCGGGGTATAACATTTCATCGGCGCAGAAAAACTCCGTTTCCTTCATTGCCCTTATATACATTTCTCTTACAGTAACTATCCCTCTAAGCATATCCTCGTTTCTATTAGGATCCGGCTGATGAATCATTCCTTTATAGCCCATTCCTGTAGTTCTTGGCTTGTTTGTATATACTCTCGGAATTATGCAGATTTTTTCACTGACCTTGTCCTGCGCTTTTCTAAGTCTTAGAAGATAATCAAGCACAGCTTCTTCATTGTCGGCTGAGCATGGTCCAACAAGCAGCAAAAATTTATCCAAACGCCCCGCAAGTATATTCTCTATCTCCTTAACCTTTTCTTCACGAAGAGCTGCATATTTTTCATTTATTGGAAACATTTCTTTTATATCTTTAGGTATAGGCAGTTTGCGCCTGAATTCCATATTCATATATTTTTCTCCTGTTTTTCTTTGTCAAATAGCTTTCTTCTTGCCGTTGAACGCTTCATCATGTCCTTAATGCCCTCTTTATCTGCCTCCATAAGCATTCGCTCCAATTTTGATATTTCCATTGTAAACAATTTCATCTGATGCAGCAGAGCATCTTTATTCAGCAGAAACAGCTCGCTCCACAGAGTTTCGTCTATTCGGGCTATTCTTGTAAGATCTCTGAACGAATCACCTGTATAGTCCTCAAGTTTTTCTGTATGATTGCATGTCATCAAAGACATTGCTATACAATGAGTGAGCTGTGAAACAAATCCTATCATTTCATCATGGTCTTCAGGATTAAGATAAGATATCTTGGCAAAATTGAGTATTTCACCTACCTGCCTACATGTTTCAACTGCTTCTTCCGTGTTTTTTTCAGTTGGAACCACTATGTAGTTGGCATCATAAAATATTTTTTCATCACTATGGTGTATACCCAATCTTTCACATCCTGCCATAGGATGCGCCGCTATATATTCGCAGTCATCTCTAAGCATGTTTTGTACATCTCTTACAATACAACCTTTTACACCTGTTACATCAGTAAGCACCGCACCACTTTTAAGATACCACTGATTTTTTTCTATCCATTCTCTGAATACATGAGGATAAAGAGCAAATATTAAAAGATCTGCCGATTCTATCATATGTCTGTCAGGCTCCGTTGCTCCTTTAGCTATTATGTCATTTTTAAGAGCAAACTCTATTGCATCAGGGTCAGTATCTATGGCATTAACCTTGTAGCCCGCCTTTGCAAAGCCTTTAGCATAGCTTCCGCCGATTATGCCTAAACCTATTATAAGTATATTGGTTTTTTTATCAATTTTCAATTTTTTCCACCTCGATTCCAAGAGAAGCAAGTTTCTCAAAAAAGTCCGGGAAGCTCTTTGTAACAGCCTCCGCCCCATCTATGATTCCGCCGGTCAAAGTAAGCAGTACTGCTTCGGACATGACTATTCTGTGATCGTTATGACCGCTTAGCTCTGCTTTAGGCTTTTCAAATTTTGCAGGATAAATTATTATCTCATCATCATATACAGCAGACGAAACCCCAAATTTTTGCAGTTCCTCTGCCATAACCTGTCCTCTGTCACTTTCTTTTATTTTAAGTCGGCTGGTTCCTGAAAAAACTCCGCCGTTTGCAGCAGCCGAAACAGCAAACAATATCGGGCCTAAATCAGGACATCCCGATATATTCAGAATCGGTGTTCCTTTTTTTAATTTTTCAAACATCTTAGAGTATACTCTGTCTCCCTGAATACTTTCCGGTGAAAGATTCCCTATCCGGACATTTCCTCCCAAAACATTAAGAGCCTCAAAAAATGCCGCATTTGAATAGTCACCTTCAACATATGCTTCCTCTGAACTGTATTTTTGCCTGCCCTTTATGTATATCGTATTTTCATCCTGCCATACAGCCTTTACTCCAAACTGCGACAAAGCAGCAATAGTCATGTCTATATAAGATCTGCTTTCTATAGGCGGTGTAATAGTTATGGTGCTGTCCTTTGAAAGAAGAGGAAGTGAAAAAAGCAATCCGCTTATAAACTGACTTGACACATTTCCCGGCATTTTAAAATTTCCGGGCTTTAAAGGTCCTCTAATCATAAGCGTATTCTTATCCTTTGAAAAAATCATTTCTTTTTCTCTGCATAAGTTTTTATATATTCCAAGTGGTCTTTCCATAAGCCTTTCGCTTCCGGAAAGTACTGTATTCGTTCCTGATACAAGACATATCGGAATAAAAAACCTTAAAGTGCTTCCGCTCTCTCTGCAAGGCAATATTCTTTCGGCAGATATTTTGGTTATATCTACTCCCTGCACGGTTATCACATCTTCTTTTCTCTTCCATTTAACTCCTATTGCCGTAAGGCAGTCTAAAGTAGCAAGAACATCTTCTGATTCAGATATACCATGCACTACACACTCTTTTTCAGAAAGTCCCGCACATATCAAAAGCCTATGTGCCATGCTTTTAGATGGCGGAGCTTCTACAAAGCCTTCCGCTTTGCCTTTGCTGATTTTAACTTTCATCTGTCTCCTCCGGCATCATTTTTCAAAATATAGTTTTTAAGGTAGTCTATAGCTTTTATATATCCATCTGTTCCAATGCCTGCAACAGTAAAACAGCATGCCTGCCTTATATAGCTTATCTGTCTGAACTCCTCTCTGACAGACAAATCTGATATATGTACTTCTGCTGTCGGTAGAGATACGCTTTTTAGTGCATCAAGCAAAGCTATGCTGGTATGTGTATACGCACCCGGGTTTATAACTATCGCATCGGCTCTGTCATAATATGCTTTCTGAATTCTATCCACCAAATCGCCCTCGTGATTTGATTGGTAGAATTCAGCGTCAATATCATTTTCTTTGCAGTGCTGTCTTATCTTGCTTACAAGCTGCTCATAAGTTTCATTTCCGTATTTATCCGGCTCTCTTACTCCAAGCATGTTCAAATTAGGACCGTTTATTATGACAAACTTCATTTTAAAATCTCCATTATCTTTTCTGCTGCATCTTCTGCCGAAGAATTATTTTTTATAATATGATCTGCCGTCGATACATATATGCTGTATCTTTCCTTGTAGCGTTTTTCCATCTCAGTTCTGTTAAACGCCGTAGGTCTTTCCTTTGTGGGTATCAAGTCCTCAGGATTTCTGTTTATAAAGCATATTGTACCGTTTAGCTTTAAATTATCTATATTTTCTTTTCTTAAGATTGCTCCTCCCCCTGTGGCTATTATTATACCGCTTCTTGAGGAGGCCTCTTTGACTGCTTCACTTTCTGCATCTCTGAAATATTTTTCTCCATACCTTTGAAATATTTCACTTATAGACATTTTTTCTTTTTTTTCTATAAGTTCATCTGTATCTATAAGCTCTCTGCCTAAAGCTCCCGACAAAATATTGCTTATAGTTGTTTTCCCTGATGCGGGCATTCCGGTAAGAACTATATTTGTCTTTCCGGCACTGATTTTTTTATATATTTCATCAATAAGGCTGTCTTCATATTTTGTTGAAAAGAAAAATTCAGATGCTCTTACTGCCTGAGCCACAAGCATATAGAGTCCGCCCTCTGCTTCTATGCCCAGTTCCTTTGCCTGAGCCACAAGCTTTGTTCTTATAGGGTTATATATAACATCAACTACCGCTTTCAGCTCTCTGAATACCGATATATCAATAGGCTTTGAAAAAACATCCGGATACATACCGGAAGGCGTAGTATTTATTATTATTTCACTGTCTGCATGATGCTTTATTGCCTCTTCATAAGTAACTGTTTTTACACCGGGAGACTGCTCTGCTTTTCTTCTGCTTACCTTTATGATTTCTCCTGCATTTACACTTTTGCATACTGCATATGCAGTATCGCTTGTTCCTCCTGTACCCAGAATCAGAATCTTTTTTCCGGCAGGCTCTTTGCAGGTTCTGTTTAGAACAGCCAACAGACCGTCAAAATCAGTATTATGCCCTATCAGTCTTCCATCATCGTTTCTGATACAGTTTACTGCGCCTATTGCCTTCGCAGCCGGAGAAATTTCATCTAAAAAAGGGATTACTTGGTGCTTATATGGTATCGTTACATTGACAGCTTTAAACTCCTTCTCAGAAAGAAATGTGCTTAGATCTGACGGTGGTATTTCTGTCAGATGATAATCGTATTTCCCTATATAACCATGTATTTCCTTGGAAAAGCTATGCTTTAGCTTTTCCCCTATAAGTCCGTATTCCATCATATTTTGCTCCTGAGAAAATCCGTTCCGTATCGTGATATTAAAAGATCGGCCAGCACGAAAGCAGTCACCGCATCAACTACTGCTCGTGCTCTGTGCACTATAGCAGGATCATGACGGCCCTTTATAAGCAGTTTCGCATCTTTTTCTTCTTTAAAATCTATTGATTTCTGCTCTTTATATATAGATGGCGTCGGTTTTACCGCAGTACGGAATATTATAGGCATCCCATTTGAGATTCCGCCGTTTATACCTCCGTTTCTGTTAGTTGCAGTAACAACTTTGCCGTTTTCGTATCTCATCTGATCGTTCGCTTCAGAACCTTTCATGTCAGTTATGCCAAAACCTTCTCCAAATTCTATTCCCTTCACTGCAGGAACAGAAAACACAGCGTGAGCCAGCATACCTTCTATCGTATCAAACCATGGTTCTCCTACTCCGGCAGGCATATTTAAAACTGCTGTCTCAAGTATTCCTCCTACGCTGTCTCCTTCTTCTGCTGCCTTTAGTATCTCTGCTTCAATTGCTTTTCCGTCTCCCAACACCGGAAATATACTATTTTTAAGAAGCTTTATATCTTTTTCATAATTTTCAAATTCTCTGTCCTTTGCGCCATGACATGCTTTTATATGGGTGCCTATCAGTATTCCCTTATCTTCCAGGGCTTTCATTACTATTGCACATGAGGCCACCAGTGCTGCCGTTATTCTTCCCGAAAAATGACCGCCTCCACGATAATCCTCATATCCGCCATATTTATAAAAGCCTGTAAGATCCGCATGAGACGGTCTTGCTATTCGGCTTATATTCTCGTAATCCCTGCTTCTGGTATCGCAGTTCCTGATTACTGCTGTAAGAGGAGTCCCTGTTGTATATCCCTCAAATACTCCGCTTATGATTTCAACCTTATCAGGCTCACGTCTCTTTGTACTTCCTTTTCCGTAAGGTTTTCTCTGAGCAAGCCTGGCATCTATATATTCACTATCTATCTTTATTCCCGGAGAAAGACCGTCTATTACAGCTCCTATGGCATCACCGTGGCTTTCACCAAACAATGTTAATGTGAGGGCGTTTCCTATGATATTTTTCATTGTAAAACCTCCCTAATCGCAGAAGAAATCTGCTTTTTATCCAATTTTTCAAATCTGAATCTTCCTATTTCGTCTACTTTTACAGCCGTTATAATTCCATCCTCCGCTTTCTTGTCATGCATTACGGCTTCCGTTACGACATCAGTAAGTTTCTCTCTGTCAAACTCTTCTGCAATTCCTCTGCTGACAGCTTCAGCCATCGTCGTCGCAAGTCCCTCTCTTTTCAGAACAGGCTCAATCCTTTTTCTCACTTCAGGAGAGCACATACAGAGCATTCCGACAGCAACACATTCTCCATGAAGAAGAGTTGTTTTACTCTCTATTCCATGTCCTATAGTGTGACCGAAATTAAGAGCTTTTCTAAGGCCCTTTTCTTTTTCATCTTCTTCTACTACTTTTGCTTTTATTTTTAATGCCCCCGCAATAGCTTTCTCAAGATTGTCCCGGATGCATGATGTTTCTATAATTTCAAAAAATTCTCTGTCAAATGCTGCTGCCATTTTTATTATTTCCGATGCGCCGCAGGAAAACTGTCTTTCATCGAGAGTTTCCAGAACTTCACTGTCTATAATGACTCCCTTAGGCTGATAAAAAGTTCCGACGATATTCTTGATACCGCAAAAGTCCACAGCTGTTTTGCCTCCTACCGAAGAATCCACCTGTGACAGCAATGTCGTGGGAATATTATAAAAATCTACTCCCCTCATATAGCATGATGCAGCAAATCCAGCTATGTCTCCTGTAACTCCTCCGCCTACGGCAACTACACAGTCTTCTCTTGAAAAATTATTTTTAAGCATCATATGACAAATCTTTTCAAAATTGTTAAGCGACTTGGAAGCTTCCCCCTCGGGCAATATCACCGTAACCGAATCGCTGCACTGCGCCTCTACTGCTTTTGAATATTCTGACGGCACTCCGCTGTCAGTCACAATCAGAACTTTTCTTTTCAGGTCAAAGAACTCCCCTGCTTTTGAAATGCCGCCCTTTTCTATAATTATATCGTAACTGTCTTTCCCCAGTTTTACAGGTATTATCATTTTTAAACTCCATATAAATTAAATCAGATTTTCTGTTCTTTTATGTTTCCGTAAGAACCTACGACCTTTATCATATCACAGCAGCTTTTCATCTCCTCAAGACAAAGCCTGCCTTCTTCTCCATATATGTCTCCTGATGCTTCCACATAAAAATAATATTGCCACAACAGTTCTTTCATAGGTCTTGAACGCAGTGTCCTCATATTGAAGCCGTGGCGTCCTATTATGCTCAAAGCCTCTGCCAAAGAACCTGCCTCATTTCTTGCTGTAAACATAAGTGAAAAATACGGACTGTTTGTGCTGTTTGAAGCTCTGCTTTCAACTCTTGAAAATACAGCGAATCTTGTCGTATTTGTTCTCTCGTCGTTAATACTTCTTGCTATCACCGAAAGTCCGAACAGTTTGGCAGATTCGGCGCTTCCTATTGCTGCCACCGAGGGGTCATTCTTTTCCTTAACATATTCTGCGGCAAGGGCTGTGTTGGAATATTCCATTTCACTTAGTCCGTTTTCCTTTATAAAGGTTGCACACTGGGACAAGGCCTGAGGGTGGCTGACTACCGTCTTTATGTCTTTTACATCAGTGCCTTCTATCCCCAGCAAATCATGGGTAACAGCCAAATCATACATGCCGTTTACAAACAGACTTCCGGAAAACATAAGGTCGTTTACTTGATCCACATCCCCGGCAAAGCTGTTTTCAACAGGAAGCACAGCGCAGTCACATTCTCCTCTTTCAACTGCCTCATAAGCTTTCTTAAATCCGGGATATGCTATCTTCTGGGCTGTAGGAAAAATCTTTGATGCGGCAATATGGGCAAAAGCCCCCTCTGTCCCTGAATATCCGACTTTTAAACCCTCAAGTATATTACTCTGGTATCGTCTTGCAATCTCCATAAGATTTTTCAAAAAATTCACATAATATGATTTAAGCTCCGGTTCTTGTATCCTTTCACTTCCATTTTTGAGAACCTGTTCCTCTCTCTCAGGGTCATATATGGGAATACTGTTAATCTTCTTGTATTCACCGACTTTCTTCACTTGCTCCATCCTGTCTGTAAACAGTTCCGCCATCTTATTATCAATTTCTGTTATTCTGCGTCGTATTTCTTTTAATTCTTCTGTTGCTTTCTTAGTCATATCTACCTCTTAAGTTATCACTGTTAACTATATTTGAATTATACGCATTTTATATTGAAAAGTCAACTGTTCTTCAAAAAATATTGCACATTTAAAATTTAAAGGTTATAATAAGGTTAACGATATTAACTATGCAATCTTAAGGAGGCGTTATGGAAGATATAGACAGCACAGTTATGCTGAGAGAAAAGCTTTTGACAGCGGGAATAGATGAAATACTTGCTCACGGAATAAAAAATTTTTCCTTAAGACGTGTTGCTGCAGCCTGCGGTGCCAGCTGTGCCGCTCCTTACAAGCATTTTAAAAATAAAGACGAATTTATAAAAGAAACTATTTTTTATGTGGAGACAAAGTGGAACCATCTGGCAGACCGGATTATTTCCTCTGTTGAAGATCCCATCGAACGAATTTCCCACCTTTGCGTTGCCAATATCAAATTTAAAATTTCCAATCCTATTTACGGCATGGGCGGAAGTTCCTTTGCTCCAAAAATAACCGAGCAGATTCTTGAATTTATGAAGTCAAAGTCATCAGACAGCCAAAGTCAGCAAAACACACAGTCTGTTATATTTACGATTTCCGCTCTTACTGCCGGAACAGCTTCTCTTATAACTGACGGAAAGCTACCTAACAACAGGGAAACCTTTGAAATTTTAAAAGAAAAGCTGCTAAATGAGCTTTGCAGTATATAAATATCCCCCTTTCACCGATTTCAAATGAAAGGGGGCAGTATACGATATGTAATTTACGAAACACAAAGCAGTATATTTAAGAGTTGTCAGTCCTTTTTCTCATCATTGTTACAGATATTATTGGTTCCGCCGCTAAGCATTATGGCCATAGCCAATGAACCCCATGTAGTTATATCTATTAAATAATATTGCCCAATGCCACTCTGAAACTCTCCAAACAACAGTATCAGCCATACGATAACATAAATAACGCAAAT
This sequence comes from uncultured Eubacteriales bacterium, assembly GCA_900542295.1. Classification (GTDB taxonomy): domain Bacteria; phylum Bacillota; class Clostridia; order Peptostreptococcales; family Anaerovoracaceae; genus Fimisoma. The sequence goes on from UQNJ01000002.1 coordinate 20,757, forward strand.
CGTTTTATCATAATAAGCATCTTTAAGTCTTGCTATTCTTTCGCGCCGCTCTCCTTCCGGTATCTTCTTCCAATATAATCTTTCCGCTATCGCAAGTACACCTGCCAATGCAAGAAGCCATGTCGCAAACTGTGCCTGCCACACACTTCCGATATGGTATTTATACATCGCATAAATCATGATTCCGGAATCAACAAAATAAGCAACGCTTACTACTTTCCAATAATTTTTTTCTCTCCAACCACCCATTTGATTCACCTGTATTTCTTATGGATTCAGCTTATTCTCTACATTTCATTGAAATTGGAATTAAAATTTAAACCCTAAAACCGAATAATAATGACTACTGCTTTGTATATTACAAACATCGTTTATTTGTATTTGTTTTAACATTTGTGTGTAAAAAAAAACAACTCCTTTTAATTTATATTTTAAAGTATACATAAGCTATATAAAAAGAGTCGGCATGTGCCGACTCTTATATTATCTCGTACATCTTCACAGCGTCCTCTTTTTTGCAGGACTCGCTGAGCAGCAAGACTCTTGCCGCTATTGAGCTGTTACCGAATTCTATTCTTATTATATCGCCCTGTTTTACCTCCGAACCGGCCTTTGCAGCTTTGTCGTTGATAAAGACTCTGCCCTGATCACAGGCATCCTTGGCAACTGTTCGCCGTTTTATGAGTCTCGAATTTTTTAAAAATTTATCTACTCTCATTGGCTTGCACTTTGTAAACTATTTGTTTACTGCGTCCTTTAAAGCTTTACCTGCCTTGAATACAGGAGCCTTTGAAGCTGCAATATCAATAACTTCTTCAGGCTTTCTTGGGTTTCTTCCCTGTCTTGCCTTTCTTTCTCTTGTTTCAAAAGTTCCGAATCCGATTAACTGTACTTTATCACCCTTAACGAGAGCTTCTTCAATGCTTGTAACCAATGCATTGATTGCAAGTTCTGCATCTTTCTTAGTAAAATTTGTTTTTTCTGCTACTGCAGCTACCAGTTCAGCCTTATTCATCTAAATTTCCTCCTAAAAATAATTGTTTATTACTGAGAGATTAAATCTCTTCTTCCGACTTTTTCGCCTCGTTCCACAGCTTGTCCATTTCTTCCAGGCTCATATTTTCCAAAAGCTTACCGCATGATAAACTTTTCTCTTCTATATAAGCAAATCTCCTGATGAATTTTTTGGTTGCTTCATTAAGAGCTTCTTCCGGATCTACTTTCAGAAATCGTGCTGCATTTACTACAGAAAACAGCAGATCTCCAAGTTCTTCCATGATATCATCCGGTGCTGCTTCAGCAAGTTCTTCAGTCTCTTCTCTAATCTTGTCCAAGGCGTCTTTTACGTCATCCCAATCAAATCCCACCTCAGCAGCTTTTTTTTGAACTTTTGTGGCTTTTGTTAAAGCCGGCAATGCTTTGGGGACATTTTCAAGAATTTGTGTTCTGCTAATGTCCTTTTTCTCCGCCGCCTTGATATTTTCCCATTTTTCAAGCACTTTGTCAATAGATTCATTGGAATTATTTGATATTTCTTCCGAAAAAACATGAGGATGTCTTCTTATCATTTTTTCACATTCATCATTTATAACATCTGTCAGATCAAATTTATTATTCTCTTCTGCAAGATTGGAATGAAATACTACCTGCAACAGAACATCTCCCAATTCCTCCTTAAGATTTTCAACATCATCATTATTTATAGCTTCTACCACTTCATATGCTTCTTCTATCATACCGCTGCGCAAGGTTTTATGATTTTGTTTTTTGTCCCACGGACATTCTACTCTGAGAATTGTTATTATTTCTTTTATTCTTTTTACTGCCTCCTCAGAAGTTTCGGCACTTGCCGCCAAATGTTCATATTCTTTCTTCATGATTCTTTCCTTTATTTTATGAATTTATCCATGATTTTAACAAGTTTGCCCCCTTTTGGCATCCTTGCAATTTCTTCCTTTGTTATTGCTTTTGTAGTTAAAATCAATACTCCGTAAACTATTACTCCCACTAAAACAGCGCCTAATGTTGCTAAAGTGTTACTGTTAGCAATGCCGAATATCAATTTATAAGAAGCAAATGCGCATATACCCATAATGACCGAAGCTATTGCAGGCTTTCCATAAGTTAACATGAAATCTATTCTAACCTTTGTATAACGCTTCATATCTCGCAAATTCAGCAAAAGCGCTATACCGTAAACAAATACGGAACCTATCGCAGCTCCTTTTATATTTAGAGACGGAACGGCAACGAGAATATAAGTAAGTATAATTTTTGCGAGGGCGCCTATTGCCAAATTTTTCATAGGCAGTACCTGGCGGTTTACTCCTTGTAATATTCCGTTGGTAGTCTGAAGTAATGCCATAAGCGGCACTCCGATACACATTATCATGAGAGTAGGTGCCGCACTGCTGGCGCTTGCAGCTTCCGAAGAAAACAACAGCAGCAAAATAGGTTCTGCCAACGCTATCATTCCCGCAGCACAAGGCATTCCTATTATCATGCTTATTCTCATTCCAAGGTTGATATTTTCGCTTATTTCCGCCCTGTTTTTCAGCTTATATGCCGCAGCTATGGCAGGAACCATTGCTACTGCTACCGCTTGAGTAAGCACCTGAGGCAAACCTACCATGGTATTGCAATAGCCGCTCAGCTGTCCCCACAACTCTCTGGCTTCAATTTCCGAAAACCCGCCGTCAAGAAGCCTTCTTGTAACGATTGCACTGTCTGCAAAATTTACAAGCGGAAGGATAGACGCTCCTATTGTTATAGGTATGGCTATTACCAAAATCTGCTTTACTATAGCTGTTGTTCTTTCTTTTTTTCTTCTCTCGCCCTGTGCACTGCGGCTGTGTCTAAGATGATAGTTTATGGCTTTTTTGTTTAAGGCATATATTATCATTATAACAGCAAGACCTGCCACTGAACCTACAGTTGCACCGAATGTGGCGCCCGCAGCCGCCATTTCGAGTCCCTTGCTTACAAATACAGATGCCAGTACCAATCCGACTGCCACCCTGAAAATCTGTTCTATAAACTGTGAAATAGCCGTTGGATTCATGTTCTGTCTGCCTTGAAAATATCCTCTGTATGCGGACATGACAGGAACAAATATAAGAGCCGGTGCTATGGCTTTGATAGGCAAAACAGCTCCCATATCCTTCGACACATACTTTGCTATAAGCTCTGCTCCGAAAAAGCATACAGCAAACGAAAATACACCAATACCCAGGAGCAGCCATCTTGATACTCCAAATACACGCTGCGCTCCTGAGAAGTCACCTGAAGCTATCCTTTCGGATACCATTCTTGATATTGCAACCGGTATGCCTGCCGTTGCTATGACAAGAAACAGTGAATAAAGGGGATATGCATATCCGTAATATGCCATTCCCTCAGTTCCTATCAGTGCAGTCAGAGGTATTCTGAAAACAGCACCCAATATTTTTACGAAGATTCCCGCTATACCCAGTATGGCGGTACCTTTTAGTATCTTACTGTTTGCCATCAGTAATTTCCTTTCTCTATAGCTCTTTTAAAATCTTTTCAGTAGCTTTTTCTGCTTCGAAAATAGTTTTCTCCAAATCTATGGCACTAAACTTTCCGTTGTCATACAGTACCTTACCGTCTACCATTGTAAGAACCACATCACTGCCTGAAGCCGAATACACTAAGTTGTTTCTTAAATCATGTATCGGATGCATATGGGGTTTCATGAGGTCTACTACTATCAAATCGGCTCTTGCGCCTTCTTTAAGTATGCCGCAGTCCTCTCTTCCCTGTCCAAGAGCTCCTGCCCTTGTGGCAGCATATAGCGTCTGAGCCGGAGACACGACCTGGGGATCTTTGAACCATGCTTTAGGTGCAAGAGAAAAAGCTTTCATCTCTTCCATAAAGTTAAGACTGTTATTGCTTGCGGTACTGTCTGTACCTATAGCAACATTAAGTCCTCTTTTAAGCATTTCAGGCACGTTACTTACTCCGCTGGCAAGTTTAAGATTGCTCACCGGATTAGCTGCTATCGTTGCCTTTTTTTCCTTTAAGATATCAAAATCCTCATCTTCTATCCATACACAATGAGCCGCAGTTGCAGGAACATCTAAAAGACCGAGCTCTGCAAAATACTGCACCGGCGTTCTGCCGTCATGACGTGCTTTACACTCCTCATGTTCCTTTTGTGTTTCAGAGATGTGCACATGCACTCTTGCTCCTGATTTTTTTGCATAATCAGCAACTGCCGACACTGCAAGATGATTCGAGGTATATTCTCCGTGTATACTCATATCTATCTTTATCTTTCCGTTGCAGCTGTTATGATATGCCTCAAATGCCGATTTCATTTCTTTCATTGAGTCAAGCTGCCACGGATCGCTGTCGTCAAAATTAACTATTGCCCGGGAAATATTTGCCTTGATACCGCTGTCCGACGCTGCTTTTGCCATAGAATCCATAAAATAATACATCTCGCTGGATGAAACGATTCCAAACCTAAGCGACTCTGCATAGGAAAGCAATGTCCCCCAGTATACTGCATCGGCATCAAGCTTATCTTCAAACGGAAAAATTTTTTTGTTTAGCCAATCCTGTAAATTAAGGTTCTCTCCGTATCCACGCATCAGCGACATTGGAGAATGGGCATGAGAATTGTAGAATCCCGGCATAAGAAGCTTGTTTTTTCCGTCATATTCCGTTTCTTTCATTTGATCGGTTATTTGAGGCTTTTCTTTTCCTATATATTTTATGCGCTCGCCCTCGATTGCTACATACATATTTTCTTTTATTTCAAAATTTTCATCTAAAATTGTTATGTTGTTAAAAAGCATATTCTTACCTCTTTCCTGTGTTTTAATACGGCTTACGCTTTAAAGTTATTTATATATACCTATTTATTTTATCATATTTTTTCAACTTTTTCCAATGCTTTTACAAACTGAAGATTTGTAGTTGTTTCGCTCTCATTTTCTTAAATTTTCCAATAATCAGCATCAATTTGATTAAATATATTTCGTATAAAAAAACTTTGCCAGCAGATACTAAATTTGTAAATGAAAATTATCTTGAAAGGTGTTAAATCTATGAAAGCAACAGGAATTGTAAGAAGAATAGACGACCTTGGCAGAGTAGTGGTGCCCAAGGAAATAAGAAGAATTTTAAGAATAAGAGAAGGAGACCCTCTGGAAATTTATACAGGTAATACAGGGGAAGTAATATTAAAAAAATACTCTCCTATAAATGAACTCGGTCAATTTGCAGGAGAATATGCTAAAACCGCAGCTAAAATCTTAGGGGGCACCATAATCATTTCAGATACAGATCAGATAATAGCAGTCTCAGGCACAGGCCGCAAAGAATATTCCGATAAAAAGATAGATCGAGATCTGGATGAAATAATTCAAAGCAAAAACCGATACTTAAACGATTCAAAAATAGTAGTACCTATCATTTCTCAGGGGGATCCCATCGGTTCTATTACGATTTTAGCAAAGGAAAACAAAACGCTTGGTGATGCAGAACTTAAAGTTGCAGAAGTCGGTGCTTCTTTTCTCGCACAGCAAATGGAAAACTAACAGTAAAATACCGTCAGCAGACGGTATTTTATTGTGTTTAAAATAATTTGCAATTATATGTTTTCTTTCTTGCTTTTTCTGTTTTCTGCAAGAATTTCAAGAAGTTTAAGGGTTTCATTCAAATTTGCAGTTTCTTGATAGAAAGCAGTCTGCCTCCCGGCAGCCGCTGTCCTGTGTCCCTTTCGGGAAGCACCGGGTAATGCTGCTAAAGTAAGCCTCAAAAATGGCTGTTTGCCTCCATGTATAAATAATCTTTGTCCGAAATAATCCGTGGCATTAGCAAGTGCAAATCCGCTGAGCGGATTTTTTGCATCAAAACTCAGTGTTATCTTATTGTCATTCTGCTTTACTTCCGTAATCGACATCAACCCTGCCAAATATCTTATGTGAGAAATCTTGATAAGATTCATAGTAGCCTTAGGTACATCCCCAAATCTGTCAGTAAGTTCGTCTATTATCTCTTCCTCATCATCTGCTGATCTTATGGAAGCTATACGCTTATACATCTGCAGTTTAAGAGATTCACTGGATACATAAGTTTCGGGAATATATGCCGCAGCCTTAAGTTCCACAAGAGTTTCTTCACTTTCCTCGTTTACAATTTCCCCTTCTAATGCTCTTACCGCATCATCTACCATCTTACAGTAAAGCTCATATCCGACATTTACCATATGGCCTGACTGCTCTGTACCAAGCATATTGCCGGCTCCCCTTATTTCAAGGTCTCGCATGGCCACCTTAAAGCCTGCGCCAAACTCAGTAAACTCTCTTATGGCCTTCAGGCGCTTTTCTGCCGCCTCACCCAGCACTTTATCCTTTTGATACATCAGATAAGCATATGCCTGTCTATTGGCTCTTCCTACTCTTCCCCTCAGTTGATAAAGCTGAGACAAACCATATCTGTCCGAATCCATTATTATCATAGTATTGGCATTGGGAATATCTATACCTGATTCTATTATAGTAGTTGCTATCAGAACATTGTTTTCACCGCTTACAAAGCTCATCATGGTGTCTTCTAAAATTTTCTCACTCATCTGCCCATGTCCAACCGCTATGCGTGCGTCAGGTACAAGCTGCTGAATCTTATCCGCTATCTGATGTATTCCCCTGACTCTATTGTATACAACATATACCTGACCGCCCCGACCAAGTTCTCTTTCTATTATATCTCTGATAAGACTGTCATCCTGCTCCATAACATAAGTCTGAACAGGATATCTTTCTTCCGGAGGTTCTTCTATAAGGCTCATATCCTTTATCCCTGTCAAAGACATATTAAGTGTACGAGGTATAGGCGTCGCCGAAAGTGTCAGAACATCAACATTATGCCTCAGCTGCTTAAGTTTTTCTTTGTGCTCCACTCCAAATCGCTGTTCCTCATCTATTACCAAAAGCCCTAGATCTTTAAATTTAATGTTTTTTGAAAGAAGCTTATGAGTTCCTACAACAAGATCAATTTTACCTTCTGATAATTCCTCTGTAATTTTTTTCTGCTGATCGGCACTCCTGAATCGTGAAAGCATTTCAACCTTAAAAGGAAAATTATCGAAACGCTCTTTAAGTGTAAAGTAATGCTGATTTGCGAGAATTGTCGTAGGCACAAGAACTGCCGCCTGTTTTCCCTCAGAAACACATTTAAACAATGCTCTTGCTGCAACCTCTGTCTTTCCGAAGCCCACATCTCCGCACAAAAGTCTGTCCATCGGAAAAGGCTTTTCCATATCACTCTTTATCTCTTCCGCTGATCTTAACTGATCCTCCGTCTCCTGATACGGAAAACTATCTTCAAATTCCTTTTGCCATACGGTATCCTTACCGAAAGCATATCCTTTTTCCATCTTACGATGAGCATAAAGATCTATCAGATCCTTTGCAAAAACAGCGATTGCCGCCTTTGCCCTTGCTTTGGTTGCTTTCCATTCTCCTCCTGAGAGCTTGTTGATGCGAGGCATTGCACTGTCTGCACCTATATATTTTTGCACTATATCCATCTGTTCCACCGGCACATACAATATATCATTGCCTGCGTATTTGATTTTGATATAGTCCTTTTTTTCTCCCTGAACTTTCAGCTGTTCAATTCCTATAAACTTTCCTATACCATGATTTTCATGAACTACATAATCTCCGTTATTTAAGTCGGTAAAAGAATCTATTTTTTTGCCTTTGTCCTTAAATTTCCTACGGTTTCTGCCTTTTTTGCTGTATTTGAAAATATCATTTTCGCTTATCCAGCATAGCTTATGTTCAGGAAAATCTATGCCGTTAGTCAATGTCCCCCGTTCAAACAGAATCTTCTCTTCAAGACCCGTTCTTGATGTGAATTCCTTTAAATTCTCAAGTCTGTCATCGGAATTTGACACTATGGTTATCTTGTAGCCCTTTCTGTCATAAGCCTTGAGTTCCGATTCCAGAAGATTCATGTTGCCTCCGAAATTTATTACCTGACGGCTCAACACATTATATATCTTGTCAAAGGTTTCTATGCCTCTTATCCTTTTGGGAAACGGTGTAAATATCACCGTCTGCTTCATGGCTAAGACTTCCTTAAGATCATAAATTCCTCCTATGAGTTTTGCATCTTTAGGTACTGCCTCACCTCTCTCAAGAAGAACTTCAAAATCATTTTTCAGCTCCTGTTCACGCATATCCAGAATTTCAAATATTCTTTCCGGATCATCTATCATTACGCTTTGGGACTGCATATAGTCCCATATATACTCCGTTTTTTCATAAAAATAATGAATGTAATTTTCAAGGAGCTGCATGTTTGAAACATTATCTATATATTCGCATATCTGCGCCGCTGTTTCTCTAAGCTTTTCTGAAGCCTCAGGAGCAGTTTCCCTGAGTTTTTCCGCTTGCTTGCCATACTCTTTCTTTATCAATCCGGCGGCTCTTTTAAAAGTTTTTTCGTTAGCTGCGATCTGCTGTGCAGGATAAATTTCTATATATTTTAAATTTTCTATAGACCGCTGAGAATCTATATTGAAACTTCTCAGTGAATCAACTTCATTTCCGAAAAGCTCGACTCTGTACGGATGATCACTGTCAGGTGTAAATATGTCTATTATGCCGCCTCTTATACTGAATTGTCCGTGACCTTCCACCATATGGGCATACTCATATCCCATGGCCGTCAGATGCTCCTTAAGCTCTGAAGGCTCAATTTCAAGTCCCATGGAAAGTTTTATTACATTCTCTTCAAATATGTCATGAGGACTTATTTTTTTTACGGCAGCAGAAACAGGCGCTATCACTATAACCGGTTTACCGGTTCTAAGTGCTTTAAGCGCCTTCATTCTTTCAATCAGTCTATCCTGATTTTTTGCATTATATTTCAAAAATACCTGTTCTTCCTCAGGCAGCACAAAAATCTCTTTATCTTTTGAAAAGAAAGACAAATCTGCAGCAAGCCGCTGTGCTCTTACAAACGTAGGAACTATAATCAGCGTCTGCCGGTCTTCACTTGCTCTATATGCTGCTACAGGAGCTATTCGGGAATCCGATACACCCGTAATATTAATCATCTTTAACTTCCTCTGCCTGTTTCCTCACTTTTGGCGGTCTTATATTATATTCATTCATTGCCTTTTCTATACCTTTTTCAATGATGCAGGCTGCACTGCCTGCTGCTTTTTCGACTGCCGCTTTCAGTACTTCTCCGTCACTTTTGGAAACAGCGCCTGTCACATAGTTTATCATATCTTCTTTTTTCCCGGAACCTATTCCAACTCTGATTCTTGGAAAATCTTCAGTCTGTATATGATACAGTATATTTCTCATTCCGTTGTGGGTCCCTGCACTGCCCTTCTTTCTAAGGCGCACATTACCCATTGGAATATCTATATCATCATATATAACAATGAGCTTTTGCGGCTCAATCTTGTAATATTCCATCGCCATTCTGAGTGATTCTCCGCTTAGGTTCATATAAGTCTGAGGTTTTACAAGCAAAACTTTCTCACCTGCTATTCTTCCCTCTCCCGTTAAAGCTTTGAATTTCAGCTTATTGACCTTTATATCATACTTCTCCGCCAAAATGTCTATTGCCATAAATCCCATATTGTGACGTGTATTTTCGTATTTTTTACCGGGATTTCCAAGCCCTGCTATTATATACATTAAATTTCCTTTCCTCGTATCAGAATTAGAATTGAAAAATTTATACCGCTGCAACTAAATAAATGCCCGCCGGTCATAAATCATAACTGCCCTGCGAGCATTTAAGCCCATCAAATCTTTAAATAATGTCTGAAACTCCGATTCCGTAAAAGGCAATCTCATCACAGAACCGAATTATGGATTATCAGTCAAACAGTACACTTATGGAACCGTTCGTAAATACTCTTGTCATAGCTTCCGCAAAGAGAGGCGCCGCCGAGAGGAATGTCATCTTATCAAGCTTTTTTTCTTCTGCTAACGGAACAGTATTTAAAAGAACAAGTTCTTCTATTGCAGAATCTCTTATCCTGTCTACAGCAGGACCTGACAGCACAGGATGAGTTGCCGCTGCTCTAACCGACTTTGCCCCTAACTTCTTAATAGCATTTGCCGCATTGGTAATAGTTCCTGCTGTATCTATCATATCATCTATTATGATACAATTTTTATTTTCAATATTACCTATTATATTCATTATTTCGCTCTTGTTAGGTTCAGGTCTTCTTTTGTCTATTATGGCTATAGGACAATTGAGATACTGAGCAAGATTTCTGGCTCTCGTTACGCTTCCGTGATCGGGTGAAACAACAACCAGGTCTTCCATATGACTTTCCTTGAAATATTTAGCAAGAATAGGCATTCCCAAAAGGTGATCCACCGGAATATCAAAATATCCCTGAATCTGGTTTGCATGTAAATCCATAGTAAGAACTCTGTCAGCTCCTGCTGCCATAATCAAATCGGCTACAAGCTTGGCTGTAATAGGATCTCTGGCTTTTGCCTTTCTGTCCTGACGTGCATATCCGTAATACGGAATTATAGCATTTATTCTTCCTGCCGAAGCTCTTTTCATTGCATCTATCATGATTAAGAGTTCCATCAGATTGTCGTTTACCGGACTGCAAGTAGACTGTATTATGTAAACATCAAGTCCTCTTACAGTTTCCCAGATGTTGACTGAAATTTCGCCGTCGCTGAATTTTGTAACTGTAGCTCTGCCCAGAGGCTTGCCCATAATTCCGGCAATTTCCTCTGCAAATGCAGGATTTGAATTACCTGTAAAGATTTTGTAGTCAGCAAATACTCCGCTTCTCACTTTTTTTACCTCGCCTTCCTGTTTTCATAAGTACATTTGATTATTTTTTTCTCTTTAAAATACCCTTTGAAGAAACCCAGCCGGGCTTTTCCGCTCCTTTTGTTCTGGCAATATACAATGAATCTCCGTTCACATCCTCAGTCACCGTACTTCCTGCCGCTATATATGCGCCTTCTCCCACCCTTACAGGTGAAACAAGGTTGCTGTTACATCCGATGAATGCATTGTCCTCAACAACAGAACGATATTTTTGTGTTCCGTCATAATTTACAAAAACTACTCCGCATCCTAAGTTGACATGAGCTCCAACATCCGAATCTCCGATATATGTCAGATGGGAGGCTTTGGTCCCGTCTCCTAAAGTTGAATTCTTAATTTCTACGAAATCTCCGACTTTGCAGTTCTTTCCGACATGACTGCCCGGTCTCATATATGCAAATGGACCTACCTGAGTGCCGCTTCCTATGGAGCTTTCTGTAATTACGGAGCTTTGTATCTGTACATTATCTTCAATCGCAGAATCTCTTATTACGGAATTCTGGCCTATAATGCAGTTTTTGCCTATAACCGTATTACCCGAAACTGTCACTAAAGGACCTATTAAAGTTCCCTCGCCTATTTCAACACCTTCATCTATATAGGCTGTAAATTCGTCTGTGAACATTACTCCGTTTTTTTTATGGCTTTCTATTATTTTAAGTCTTTCGTTCCGCTTCTTTTCGATGTCATCCAAAAACATGCTTTCCTCCTCTCAAAGACTGCTATTTGTCTAAAATCATCTCTCCCACTTTATATATATCGCCGGCTCCCATGGTCAGAACCATATCACCCTTGGCGGCTTCTCTTTCGACATGTTCTGCAATTTTCTCAAATTCCGATATGAAAGTGACTTTCTTATCCGGATGAACTTCTTTTATCTTGTCTGCAAGCTGTGAGGAAGATATTTTATAAATATTTTTTTCTCTTGCGGCATATATCTCCGCAAGAATCAGCTCATCTGCCTTTTCAAAGGCATCTGCAAATTCGTCAAACAAAGCAAGTGTTCTTGTGTAGGTATGGGGCTGGAATATACACCAAAGCTTGTTATGAGGAACATTCTGACAAGCAGAAAGAGTTGCTTTAATCTCCGTAGGATGGTGAGCATAATCATCAACTATCTTGACTCCTGCCGAGGTTGTTCCCACAATATCAAATCTTCTCTCGGTTCCATGATATGATTCCAGAGTCTTCTTTATAACAGAAGTATCTACCCCCAGGCTATGACAGCACGAAAATGCCGCCAATGCATTTAAAATATTATGTTCACCCGGTACGGAAAGCTGTATTCTACAAAGAAGCTCACTGTTCTTTTTCACATCGAAAGCAGGCAGACCGTTCTCATTAAATGAAACATTTGCACCTTCGTATGTGCAGTCACCGTTAAGACCGAATGTTATGACATTTTTACGTTCTTTTATTACTCTATTTACAAAAGGATTTGCCTCATAAGCAATTATCAGCCCATTTTCCGGGACAAGCTTTGCAAATTTATCAAATGAACTTACTATATGGTCAATGTCTTTAAAATAATCAAGGTGATCTGAATCTATGTTCAAAATTATTTCAATTTTGGGTCTCAGGCTTAAAAAGCTGTCCATATATTCACAGGCCTCGGTTACAAAATATCCGCCGCTTCCCACCTTGACATTTCCTTCTATTTCAGCCAGATTGCCTCCTACCAGTATTGTAGGCTCCGTACCTGCGTTGTTCAGAATCAAAGAAACCATAGAGGTTGTAGTAGTCTTTCCGTGAGTTCCGGAAATCGCTATGCTGTTTTCGTATTCATCCATCAATACTCCAAGCATCTCTGCTCTTGTTATTGCCGGAATTCCTCTTTCACCTGCTCTCTTGAGTTCGGGATTGTCTCTTCCTACTGCTGCCGAATACACAACTAAATCAGCATCTGCTACATTTTCTTCTCTATGGCCTATAAAAATCCTTGCTCCGTTTTTTGCAAGCTTTGCCGTCATGTCAGATTCCTTCATGTCTGAACCTGTTACTTTAAAGCCTCTTGCTAAAAGAATTTCCGCAATGGCAGAAAGTCCTATGCCTCCTATGCCAATGCAATGTATGTTTTTATAGTGTGATAAATCAATCATACTTTAATTGCCTCCAGTTTAATACCATAATGGTCTAAGATATTATAGCACATTCCATCCTAAAATGCTTATATATTTGACAAAAAAATCAAAAAGAAATAATATAACAGTAAAGACATCTTATCGGGAGGATAAATAATGAAGCGTACAGAAAGAGTCGGAGCCATGATACAGATATTGACCGGAAACCCCAACAAGCCTTACAGCCTGCAATATTTCTGTGACTTGTTCAATGCGGCAAAATCCAGCATAAGTGAGGATATAAAGGCCGCCAATGCAGCTCTTGCCTTTACAGAACAAGGTCTGCTTGAAACCGGCATGGGTGCCAAGGGCGGTGTAAAATTCGTACCGTCAATATCAGATGATGCACTTAAAATTCTTCAAAAAGAATTCTGTGAGAAACTTTCCGACCCTTCAAGAATGCTTGGCGGAAACTTTTTATACACTTCAGATATATTTTTTGATCCCGAGTTTATCACTAAAATCGCCTCAGTTTTTGCAAGAAAATTCAAAGAATGTAAGGCCGATTATGTTGCTACGGTAGAAACAAAAGGAATCCCCCTCGCCTCTAAGGTTGCATATCTTCTGAACCTTCCTCTTGTAATAATACGAAGAGAAGCAAAAATATCAGAAGGCTCTACAGTAAGTATTAACTATTTTTCAGGTTCTTATGACAGAATACAGAGAATGTCCATGTCAAAAAGAGCAATAGAACCCAAATCAAAGGTACTCATAATAGATGACTTTATGAGGGGCGGCGGAAGTATCTCCGGCATTTCGGAAATAGTTGGTGAGTTTAACAGCAGCGTTGTTGGAGTAGGTGTTGCAATATCAGGAATTGAACCGAAAAAGAAAAAAATAGACAACTATACTTCAATAGTTTTTCTTGGCGAAATAGATGAAGAAACACATACTATAAATGTATTGCCAAATAACGACATATTTTGAAATTCTTATTGCAATATATAATTATTTGGAGTATACTATATGTGTTATAAAAGTGTACTCGGTGTACAATGTAAGGATGGTGGAACAAATGAATATTACCGATGTGAGAATCAGAAAAATTTCCGGTGACGGGAAGATGCGGGCGGTAGCTTCTATTACCCTTGATGACGAATTTGTAGTTCATGATATCAAAATCATCGACGGACAAAACGGTTTATTCATTGCAATGCCCAGCAAAAAAATGAGCGACGGAGATTTTAGAGATGTAGCACATCCTATCCGTTCCGAAGTTAGGGCTCAGATAAGAGATACTCTGTTTGAGGCGTATAAAAATATGATTTCTGAAGAATAATAATCATTAAAACTGAGCAAGCATTGCCAAAACCCATCGTGATTATAAAATCACGATGGGTTTTTTGTTGTCGGTTAAATATTATGCTTTTCTTTATCAGGCTTCCAAGACTCTTATTATATTGGTATTTCCGGGAACATCAACAGGCACCCCGGCGCTTATTACTATGTTGCTTCCCTCTTCTATCAGTGCCTCTTTGACCGCCACTCCGACGCAGTGTTCAAAAAGCGCTTCAATTTCGTATTTATAGTTCGCCAGCATAGGCGTAACTCCCCATATCAGAGACAGCTGATGATATGTTTTGCGGTACGGCGTTGCACCTATTATCATTATATCAGGTCTGAATTTTGACATCCTTCTCGCCGTATATCCCGTCTTGGTTATAGCCATTATTGCGGCGGCATTGATATCCTTTGCCAACGTACAAGCCGCATGTCCAACCGCATTTGTAACATCAGTGGAATTCATTTCATGCCAGATCATATTTCTGGGTACTTTGGGCTGATCCTGCTCAGCCTGTACAGCAATCTTTGCCATAGTTTCCACCGCTTCTACAGGGTATTTGCCGGCAGCTGTCTCTCCTGAAAGCATTACTGCTGTAGTTCCGTCAAATACTGCATTGGCAACATCTGTAATTTCAGCTCTTGTAGGAAGAGGGCTTGCTGTCATGGATTCCAGCATCTGTGTAGCGGTTATTACTATCTTTCCCGATTGAACGCACCTTCTTATAAACTTCTTTTGTATTCCCGGCAGCTTTTCATATGCGACCTCAACTCCCATATCACCTCTTGCCACCATTATACCGTCGGAAACTTCTAAAATTTCTTCGAAATTTTCTATTCCCTGGGTGCTTTCAATCTTTGATATTATTTTTATTTCCTCTCCTCCGTTTTCTTTCAAGAGAGTTCTTATCGCCTCAACATCGCCGGCGCTGCGAACAAAGGAAGCAGCTATATAATCTACATCGTTTTCTATTCCGAACAATATATCCGCCTTGTCCTGAGGACTTATATACTGCATGTTGAGTTTGACATTCGGCAGATTTATACCTTTATGATTGCTGATTTTACCGCCGTGAATTACCGTTCCGGTAACATCGGTTTCCGTGGTTTTATCAACTCTGATGACTATCTTTCCATCGTTTATAAGCACAAGATTATCAGCTTTTACTTCCTTTGGAAGATTTTTATATGTCACGCTGACCTTTTCTGCCGTGCCCTCGGCAGCTTCAGTTGTAAGCGTAAATGTCTGACCTTCTCTTAAGATTTCTTCTCCGTTTACGAAGTTTCCGGTTCTTATTTCAGGTCCTTTTGTGTCTAACATTACAGCCGCAGAAATACCCATCTCATCTCTTACTTTTCTGAACTTTTCTATGGTATTTCTGTGACCTTCATGAGTACCGTGAGAAAAATTGAGTCTTGCTACATTCATTCCTGCCTCGAGCATTTTTTTCAATGTGACCTCATCGGAAGACGATGGTCCCAGTGTGCATACTATTTTGGTCTTTCTCATTATTACCTCCCAAAATGCCGCTTCAGACGGCGTAAAATCAATAAAATGTGGCTACATCTTCTTCCGGCGGCTCTATTTTTTTAATTTCCTTAACATAAAGCACCGGTCCCTCGCTCTGATACATATGATTAAATTCTTTTCTTATATCTGCTGTTATCTGCACCCAGCCTCCATGCTCAAGCTCTGCGGCTTTACTGTATTTTGCCACAAGACCGCCAAACTGTATGTCTTCTATACAGCATGTCATTATATGACGGCCTATGACAAATTCATCATCGTCAAGACCTCCTCCCGTAAGAGAGCGTCCTCTTACATCCACAGTCTTTCCGTAATACTTTTCTTCTTCTTCGTTGACATCTGTATACCATATGGCATAATTTTTATCTTCTATTTCTATAACAGAAGCATCTATATCGTATGGAAGCGGATCTTCTATATCATCAAATTCGATTTTATCCTTTGCATATTCATAAATAATCTGACACCGTCTGTTGATGACTCTGACAATCTTATGATATTCCATCTTGTCCATAGACTTGTCAAAATTCTTGAATATTATAAGCTCCGGAGACTTCATCTTATCTACGGTAAGATTTCTCATATTGTTATTATATGTCAGAAATGTCCTCGCATCTGCAAAAGCCATTTCCTGATATACAACCCAGTTTTCCGGAAGTTTCTGGTACAGGGAATCTATCATCCACATACCATTATACTCTATTATAACTCTTTCAATACCCATTTCTCTTTCGAGCTTTTTAAGATATTCCGTTGTGATCTTTTCCTCTTCATCCACACATACTATTCTGACATTGGAAGATGCAAAGGACATCGGACAAAACTCCTCCTCACCTTCTTCGCACATGAGAAGCAAAGTTTTTTCTCCGCTGTTAAATTGAGGATCCTCCAAGGTTTCTTGTATAAATGTCGTCTTGCCTGCGTCAAGAAAACCCGTAAACAGATACACAGGCACTTCTCTCATTGCCATCAAATCTCCTTTCACATCTCTGATTTTTATTTTATGAAAGCTTGCTTATCACCTATATTTTCATATGCCAAAAAGCTCTTTTACTTTGTCTTCTTTCATCTGGCTTCCTATAACGCACAATCTGCCGGTAACTTCGGCCCCTCCCGTTCTGACATCAGGTTCTCCGGGAACATAGTCAAAATGTATCCAGCTTCCGTCTTTACCTTCAACAATCCCCTTTGCTCTCAGGACAAGACCATATTCATGTTCGTCTTCAAGAGCGGCAAGAGAGTTTTGAATTTCTTCCTTGGTGAATTTTTTAGCGGTTTCTATTCCTATGCTACTGAAAACTTCATCTGCATGGTGATGATGGTGATCGTGTCCGCAGCAGCAGTCATTATCATGGTGATCATGATGATGTTCATGACCGCAATGCTCTTCATGGTGATCATGATGATGTCCATGACCGCAGCAGCACTCACCGTCGTGATGATCATGATGGTGATGGTGTTCATCCTCGTTATGGTCATGGTGATGCTCTTGTTCAAGATGACGAAGAGCCCCCTGTATTGTGTCTTTTCTCTCAATAGCCGCAAGAATCTGATTGCCTGTAATCTTATCCCAGTCCGTAGTAATTATAACGGCATCAGGATTATGATCCTTTATCATTTCAACAGCTTTACTCAGCTTATCTTCGCTTACCTTTGAAGTATGGCTCAGAATAATTGAACTTGCATGTTCAATCTGATTGTTAAAAAACTCTCCGAAATTTTTCATATATAATCTGGCTTTAGATGCGTCAACTACCGTAGTAAAACCATTTAGCTCAACTTCTTCTATATGAAGGTTACGGACTGCGTCTATGATATCGCTCAGTTTACCCACTCCTGATGGCTCTATCAATATTCTGTCAGGCGAAAATTGCTCTATTACCTGCACCAGTGCTTTGCCGAAATCACCTACAAGACTGCAACATATACAACCTGAATTCATTTCGTTTATTTCTATTCCCGAATCCTTTAAAAATCCCCCATCTATACCTATTTCTCCAAATTCATTTTCGATGAGTACAATTTTTTCTCCTTTATAGGCTTCTTCTACAAGCTTCTTGATCAGCGTAGTCTTGCCTGCTCCCAAGAATCCCGAAAAAATGTCAACTTTAATCATTATTTTTCATCTCTTTTCTTTAATTTTTCTACTTGAATTATACCACTTAGCAAATAAAATTAAAAGTCGGCTTATGATTGTTTTTAATATCTCGTTTGTGGTACAATAAACATATTGATTATAGGAGGCTTTTATGGATAAAAATTCAAGAGAATATGAAGTTTGCGTGTGCAGACATGTGACCCGCGGCCAGATTGAAGATTTTTTAAGAGAAAGCGGCAAAACCGACCTCAAAGAAGTATGCGCTTCTCTTAATATGGGCAATGTATGCGGTGCATGCCGTGAAACGGTAATGGAAATGATTGCTCAAATAAACGGCTGATATCTTCAAGCTCAGAGCATACTTAAATAAAAAACAGTTCTATAACAAATGCAGCACTGAACATTTTGATATCAGTGCTGCATTTATTTTTTTCATTCATTTTATTTTTTCTAAAATTCCAAGCTCATCAGCCATATTTATCAAATCACGAATACGGCAGTTGGATTCTCCGATAATAACCCCCGTATCTATAACTCGACTGCATTTTTTCATGGCATCTGCCGCTCTATCATATACATCATCACTCAACGGCATAAAAGGCTCTTCTTCAAAAACTTCCGCTGCCAGTGCCTTTGCCACAACATAGTCTATATCATTTTTGTAAAGAATACCTGAAAAAAACGGTACACCATCCTTTTGAAGCTGCCTGAATGTATCTATACCGCTTCCGCAAGAAGAAATTACAAATACATCAGGCTTTCCCTCAGGTTTTGGCAGCTCAACACTTCCAAAATCTATATTATATACGCCCTTTTCTATTCCGTAAAGCTTTCTTATAATCTCATCTTTGAAAATTTCATCGGGTGTGCCGAAATGCTCTATAACCTCTCCATTTACACACATAACCTTGTCGGAAACCTTCTGAGCCAAATCTATCTCATGTAAAGACATTATTACCGTTATGCCCTTTTCCTTTGCCATGCTTCTAAGAATACTCAGAAGTTCCAATTTGTGCTTTATGTCAAGGAACGATGTCGGCTCATCAAGAACTATTATTTCCGGTTCCTGACACATAGCTCTTGCAAGCAGAATACGCTGTTTCTGACCATCACTTATAGCTGTAAAATCTTTCTCTGAAAGCTCCTGAACATGAACTTTTTCCATTATTTCCGATACTTTTTTCTCATCTTCATCAGACAATATGCCAAGGCTTCCCGTATATGGATACCTGCCTGTAGACACAACATCTCTGCATGTCATAAGCTCAGGTTTCAGTCGGTCTGTAAGCACCACCGCAATCATCCTGGAAAGTTCTCTGTAATTCATATGCTTCACAGAAGCATCGGCTATGAAAGAATCTCCTTTTATAGCTTCAAGATGTTTTGTTATGCTTTTTAAGATAGTGGATTTCCCTGACCCGTTTGGTCCTATAAGTGTAAGAATCTCACCTTTCTTAACCTGTATGTCTATATCGTGTATCAGAACTCTGCCTTTATACCCGACGGCAAGCTCTTTTGTATTAAAATATATGTCATTCATTTTTTTACCGCCGTTTCTTAAGCAGCATTCCGATTACTATAGGAGCACCGAAAATAGCAGTTACAGTGCTTATGCTAAGCTCCGTGGGTGCAAAGGCAGTTCTTGCTATATAATCGCAGAACATACAAAACACACCGCCTCCTACAAAAGTAGCCGGAATCACCACTATAGGTTTTGAAGTTTTAAGAAAAAGTTTAGCAAGGTGAGGCACCGCTATCCCCACAAATGAAATAGGTCCTGCAAATGCAGTTACACATCCTGCCATAAGACTTGACAGCAAAATTATAATAACTCTGAAACGCTTTATATTTACACCCATGCTTTGAGCATATGCTTCCCCCATCTGATATGCACTTATAGGTTTTGCAAGCATAAACGCAGCAGCAAATGAAAATGTTATTACAATAAAGCAAATCCAGACGTCATTCCAGTCCATGCCCGAAAAACTTCCCTGCGACCAGTTGTGAAGATTTACTATGTACGTATCCTGAGCAAAAGTTATCATAAATTCAGTTGCAGCAGAACATATATATCCAATCATTATACCTGCAACTAGAAGTGTGGACTGCTGTTTGACCTTTTTTGAAGCAAGCAGCACAAAGCCCATGGAAATAAGAGCACCTGCAAATGCAGCCGCTACCATAACCACGGAAGATACGGAATCCACATATTGTATCAATACTATCATCGTCATAGCAACAACAAGCTTTGAGCCTGAAGATATTCCAAGGGTAAAAGGGCTGGCTATAGGGTTTCCGAAAAATACCTGTATGAGAAACCCCGAAAGTGCCAGACCTCCTCCCAAAATTGCCGATGTTATAATTCTTGGCAGTCTTATCTTCCATATAATGCTGTATGCCGTTTCATCGCCATCTCTCAGAAAAATTATTTGAAAAATTTCTTTTACGGATATATGTACGCTTCCGGAATTTATATTTAATATTGTTATAAGCACAAATGCTATTATCAGCAATACAAATACTGCATTATATCTTGCATAACGCTTTAATTTTTCTGAATGTACAGTTTCTGCTACCGAAGTCATTTTGCTTTTCTCTGGCATTAAAATCTTCCTCTTATTTTACTTTAAAGAAATAATCCAATTTGTTCAAGTTTTCGTCATCGGAAGTCAATATGGTATGCATATCATTTATAACACTTCCTAATTTATCTGTTTCCTGAAAGAGATTTTTACCTGTGCACCATACATTTCCGTCTTTTACCGCTTTAAAATCGGCAAGAACAGGACTTAAATCTATAAGCTCTTCTATAGAATTCACCTCTGACACAATGCTGCTGTTGTAAAAAATATAGTCAGCGTCCTTTGCCGAAGCATAAAACTCTTCCATCTGCATATTTACAGTAGATGTTTTTTTCTCAGGATCTCCTAAGTTTTCAAAAATATAATTTCCGCCGGCTATAGAAATCATCTTTGATACATAATCATCAGACTTTCTTGTTACTACGCCTCCTGAAGAATTTATATAGAAAAATGCTACTGTCTTTCCTGTATTCTCAATGTCTGCGAGTTTATCCATAACCGCTACTTCTCTTTCAAAGGCTTCTTCTGCTTCCTTTTGCTTTCCAAGAACTGCTCCGTAAAATTTCATCCATTCAGTTCTTCCGAGAGGGTGTGTTTCGTAACTGGAGCGCTCGATTACAACTTTTATACCAAGCTCCTCCATCTTTTCCTTGACCTCCGGATTATGCAAAATCATTGTTGATTCAACTGCAAGATCGCAGTCTTCACCCATAAGCATTTCATAATCCGGAGTATTGTATTTCCCTGCATATTTTATTGAGCCTCTTTTCATTGCATCAGAGGCTTCGCTTATATACCATCCGTCAGCTTCAAGACTTGAAAACTTTATGCTGTCCATCCCATCTACAGCATTTACCAGAGACATTGCCGATGTAGCCGCCATATAAACTTTATCTAAAGGCTGTTTAAGAACTACGACATCATCATCAAGATTTTCAGGTTCTTTCTCGCCCTCCGGCACAATAAGAACGTCTTCGCCATCAGCTATCTTTATATATGAATAACCCCTTTCATAATTGTATATCTGAAACTGCGTGGCATATTTCAACTCCGTCTTGTTCTCATATTTAAGACCGTCTATCTCCGGTATGTCATCTTTTGAATTTTCTCCTGAGCCGCAGCCTGCCATCATGGCAACTGTCAACATCAATATTGCAAATACTAAAAATTTTAGTTTTCTTTTCATAACATGCTCCGTACTTTCTACGAAATTTTCTTTTTCTTCTTAATTATTACAGCTGCACATAAAACTGCGGCTGCTGCTACTAAAACCGCTGCCGTTACTGCAATAACCTTTGTACCTGTTTTTGCTTTTTCCGAAACTGCATATGTTGCAAAACTTTCTGTTTCAAATGTTACAGTACCTGTTTTTTCACTGTATGATGACTCAACCTTTTCTTTTCCGCCATCGGTAAGCCTGTATACTTCTACTTCATTTTTGTTTTTAACTTCTTTTTCATAATTGAGAGAAACAGTCGCTTTACCTAAGCCTTCCGCTGTAAAAAGCTGATTTTCTTCTTCATCTTTAATGGAAAGCTCTACTGCAAGGTCATATTTTTCATCTTTGTATTTTTCAGTAACATCGCTCATAGTCAGAGTTATACTTCCGGAAGCATTTTCTGCTATATAGGCAAGAGCCTCTTCATCAAAGTCTACACTTCCTGCCGATGTCACAAGATGCATCGTTTTTCCTTTGAAGTCCAACAGCATTTCTGCACTTACGCTGGTTGCTCTGCTTATAGTATTTATAACTGAAATTGAGTTTGAATCTTCGTTTTCCTTATCTGTTTCTTCGGAAACCCGATCTTTGTCGCTGCTGTCTCCCGATTCTTTATCTAAAGCAGAACTCTTATCACCTGACTGAGGCTTAGACGTAGTGCTCCCCGAAGAGTTGTCCCTGCCGTCTTCACCATTCATATCAATGCCTGCCGAGCTGAAAGTAATAGTATAATCTATCACATGCGGTTCGCTCATTGCAGTAGTCTCTGCGCTTACACTTATCGGTGAATCCAGTGCTGAAACAGGTATTGTAAAAGTCGAATTGCCTCCGCTGTTTTCATTGTTATATGTGACTCCTCCTATCTTCATCCATGTGTAATTAGAGCTTCCCCATACAACTCTGGCAGTCATCTTGCCTCCCTGAACTGTCAATTCACAGGGTGATTTCAGCTTTACTCTTCCTGTTCCTCCTTCAAGGCTTACAGAAACAGAATAACTCCCATCGGCAGGAACAGCCGCATAAACTGCGGCTGTAGTTCCGATAATCATAATCAGTGACAATAAACATGCAATTATCTTTTTCATAATGTTTCCCCTGAAATAATCCTAAGCATTCTTTCTTTTTTTAATAAACACTGCTGACATGACCGCCGCTGCCATCATAAGCGAAACTGATCCGGCAAGATTTGAATTATCACCGGTCTCAGGCACTGCAGCATCTGTCTTTTCTGTATTACTTCCGCTTTCGCCGCCGGAAGACTGGTTGTTTTGTCCTTCGTTGTTATTTCCCTGATTTCCTGTTTGTGAATCTCCTGTATTTTCATCTTTCACAGGCACAAGATCAAGGGATATTGCTGTCATTGTATCCATGTCAAATGTGATGCTGCGCTCATAAAACATCTTTTCAATGTTTCCCTGGTTATAATACTTCTCTGAAACAGAAATGAGCTGTAACGCATCGTCAAGGGATTCGACCGGTATGGTATATACTCTGCCTGTCTTTGTTTCTCCGCTTTCGCTCACATATTCTCTTTCTCCATCTGCTTTTATCCACTTGCTTTCGTCTTTTGCATTGTAGTCAGCAAGAGCGTCCTCTTCAGTTCCCATAACTAATGCATAATAGCTGCTTCCGCTCAGCAGAATTTCTGCCTGCGCCTTACCGTCTTTTACAGTAAGCTTGCAGTCAACAACTTTGAACATTTTTTCACCTGTCGCCATTTCTGCCTTATATTCTCCGTCAGAAACTGTAACAACACCTGCAAATGCTGATGCAGCCGCACAAAAAATAACAGTTAGTGCAAGCAGTGCAATTAATAATCTTTTTCTTGTCTTTTTCATTTTTTCTCCTCTTGTTCTGTATACATTCTGTTTTTTAAGTACATCTGAAACAAGTAATAAAAAACATCTCGTCTCCGAGATGTTTAAATTCAGATAAATAAAACTTAAATTTTCAAATTTCCTGTAATCATAAAAATTAAGTGTCTTAAATATCCTTTATAAATCACCCGTCTAATCTCAGAAGACTGTAAATCAAACACAAATCAGGTCTACCGACTTAATCCTTTGGCATTAGGAACGCCTTCCCGGTGCAGAATACTCCAGTGGCCGGTTCGAAACTTACAAACCTGTTCCTTAGCAGATATCACGGTTGCTGAGACACAGCGCCGGCATTTCACCGACTTCCGAGATGATCTGTGTTCATATTATTAAACTATATATATATCTTATCCTACTAAAATTTTTTTGTCAATATCGTTTTGACAAATTGAAGTTCCGTATGCCTATGACCAATTATCTTATCCATATGAAAAATCAGCCTTCTCCTCTGCTTTTATCTATTTCATATAAAAGGGCATTGATTATACATGCGGCAACATTGCTGCCGCCTTTTCTGCCTCTTGCTACTATGCAGCTGCATCCTGATTCTATTATAAGTTCCTTCGCCGCAACCACATTAACAAAGCCTACAGGCACGCCAACAATAAGCTCCGGTTCTATCTTATCCTCGTCTATCAGCTCTCTGAGCCTTATAAGCGCAGTAGGTGCATTCCCCACTGCATATATGAGCTTCAAACCTTCTTCTTGACAGAGTTTTGCCGCCTTATCTACAGAAGCTGCGGCTCTTGTGCTTCCGCTCGTCTTCGCTGTCTCTGAAACATCATCATCTGCTATGAAACACTCCACTCTTCCCCCGAGTCTTCTGACAACCTTTTTGTTTATACCTGCCATTGCCATCTTCGTATCTGTAACTATCAAAGCTCCCTCTGACAAGGCAGCCTTTGCTTTTTCTATCACTCCCGGAGAAAAGTATAAGCTTTCTGCATATTCAAAATCAGCAGTCGTATGAATAACTCTTTTTATAACAGGAGCCTGCTGTGAGTCAATCTGCCTGTTGCCAAGCTCTTCTGTTATAATTTCAAAACTTTTCTTTTCAATCTCGGCAGGTGATATTTTCATTATTTCTTTCATATTCCGGCCTCCAGTATCTCATAAATCTTATTCATATCAAGATTTTTTCTAAGAATATCCGCTAATTTATTGTACTGCATTTCTTTATATTCTGAAGCTGAAAGTTTGCCGAGACATCCTGCATCGACGCCTTTTTTCTCTGCAAGACTCTTTACTATGGCTTCAGCTATATCTGGTGTTTCAAATATACCATGAACATAAGTTCCAAAAATATTATCTCTATGATATCCGTCAAGGATATAATCATCATCGTCAAATGCTTTTATACTGCACATTCTCTGAATTTTATCATCAATAGAAGATGTCGCTCCCATATGTATTTCATATCCTTCTATATTCATGCCCGCCAGTTCCGGAAAATCACTGTCCTTCAAAGAACTGCTCATGGTTCCTCTTACTCTTGTTCTGTGCTTTTCCTCATGAAAAACCGTTTTTACAGGAAGCAGATTCATGCCGCTTATACTTCCTCCCTCTTCAACTCCAAAAGGGTCTTGTATTTCAGCACCAAGCATCTGATATCCTCCGCATATGCCGAATACCGGCTTTCCTGCCGAAGCATGTTTAATCACAGAAGCCTCAAGCCCGTTCTGCCTCATCCATTCAAGATCTGCCATGGTGTTTTTCGTTCCGGGGATGATTATCATATCGGGGTTTTTAAGCTGACTTACTTTTGATACATATCTTACAGATACTCCCTCAAAGCGTTCAAAAACATTAAAGTCAGTAAAATTTGAAAGTCTTGGAACTCGTATTACAGCTATGTCTATAAGATTTACTTTATTATCGGCAAGTCTTTCACTCAAACTGTCTTCATCATCTATGTCTATATCGGCATAAGGCGCAATTCCCACAGAAGGGATATCAAGCAGCTCTTCGATTTTTTTAACCCCCGGCTCCAGAATAGCCTTATCTCCCCTGAATTTATTTATTATAACACCCTTTACCATATCTCTTTCGTCTTCATCGAGGAGCTTAACGGTGCCGTAAAGTTGTGCAAACACTCCTCCTCTGTCTACATCTCCTACAAGGAGAACAGGCGCCTCTGCCAGCTTTGCCATCCCCATATTTACTATATCATCTTCCTTGAGATTTATCTCAGCAGGACTTCCTGCCCCTTCTATAACAATTATGTCATACTTTGATGAAAGCTCGTCATATGCCTGCTTAACCTTGGGTTTCAGATTTTTTTTATATTCAAAATAGTCTTTTGCACTCATATTACCTGTTACCTCACCCATGACTATTATCTGAGAACCTGTATCATTGGTAGGTTTAAGCAGTATGGGATTCATAAGTACAGATGGTTCTATTCCTGCTGCCTCAGCCTGCATCACCTGTGCTCTTCCCATCTCAAGTCCGTCGTCTGTAATAAAAGAGTTCAAAGCCATGTTCTGTGATTTAAAAGGAGCAACCTTATAACCGTCCTGTGCAAATATACGACAAAGTCCTCCTGCTATCAGACTTTTGCCTGCGTTTGACATAGTTCCCTGTATCATTATAGCTTTTGCCATGCTTCTTTGTCTCCTTCCTTGTATTTTACAGCAGCTTCGATAAACCTCTCCGCCACCTTTGTATTGGAATAATAGAACAGATGAGGAAATCCCATAATACTGTTTTTTCCGGCATTTACACATTCCCAACTTCTGCCCGTTACAGGCTTTACTGCCTTGAAAGCATTTCCGCAATTATCACTGTCAAAATAATGAAACTCATGAGCCTTGATGATTTCACCATCTCTTATAAGATCGGAGTTTATCTGTGACATTAAATTTACATATCCGAATCTCCTGAGGCTGTCTGTCTTAAACGCCTTGCCTTGTATATGACCTACAGCTTTGTAAACATTGCCTTTCATATCTTCCATTTCTTCATGAAGATACATGAAGCCTCCGCATTCTGCCATACACGGCATTCCTCCGTCAAGCTTTTTCTTTATATCTTCTGTCATGGTCCTGTTTGAAAAGAGAGGGGTGCAGTAAAGCTCGGGATATCCTCCTCCCAGGATCAAGGCATCTGTACCTTCAGGAAGCCTCTTGTCATGAATGGGCGAAAACTCTACTATTTCCGCTCCCATTTTCTTTAAAAGTGAAAGATTGTCTCTGTAGTAAAAGCAGAAAGCTTCGTCACGAGCAACTGCTATCCTAGGCGTTTTCTTTATCTTGCATACGCTTATTTCCTCTGTGTACGGGAAATCATAGCCTGAAGCAATTTCTAACAGCTTTCCTATATCAATTGTCTTTTCCATAATCTGTGCCAGTCTGTCAAGCTTTCCGCTGAGATCATCTATTTCCTCCGGGGTAACAAGTCCAAGATGGCGGCTTTCAATGGAAAGTTCGCTGCACTTTGGCAAATATCCAAGAGGCTCTACACCGGTAAGTTCCTTAACCTCTTTTTTTAAAGACTCATATACATGCTCAGACATATTATTAAAAATAACGCCTTTTACATTGCTGTCTTTTTTAAATTCGGACATTCCTTTAAGCACGGCAAGAGAAGAAATACTTTGTCCTCTGCTGTTTATCACCATTATTACAGGCAGTCCAAGAGTCCTTGCCACATCATAAGAAGATGCCAAGACTGAACTTGCACTCATGCCGTCATAATATCCCATAACCCCTTCCGCAACTGATATATCAAAGCCTCTTGAGTTTTCTTTAAACAGATATGCGGCAGTTTTATCACCACAGAAAAAAAGATCAATATTTGAAGCTTCTATACCTATCACCGTCTTATGAAACATCGGGTCTATATAATCCGGCCCGCATTTGAAAGAGGCAGGATTAAGACCCATATTTTTAAACAGTCTGAGCATGCCGCATGTTATAAGCGTTTTACCGCTTCCGCTGGCAGGGGCTGCAAACATCAATGCTCTGTTTTTCATCGTTATTCTCCTTCATATCCGGAAATTTTTCCTCCGCACGAAATAACATATACGGGATTATTGGCTGTCATTAGATTGTAGTTTCCTGCTTTTCTGTTCTTGGCTATATTCACCTGCACTATATCAATATCCTCATACCCCAGATTCTTAAGTAAAGATACGGCCTCTGAAAAGGATTCAACAGTAACTGTATTGATTACAATCCTTATATCGGAATTTTTGCTGCGAAGCATGCTGACGATTTCTTTCATATTGCCGCTGCTTCCGCCTATAAATGCATGAGTAGGCACGGGAAGCGCTTCCATAGCCTCCGGTGCTGTCCCCCTTACTACTGTAACATTGGAAATAGCCATGGCTTTCTTATTCTCTTCTATAAGGCAACATCCCTGCTCATTTCTTTCTATTGCAAACACATGACCTTTATAACTCTGTGCCCCGCACTCAAGAGCAACGGAGCCTGTACCTGCTCCTATGTCATAGATTATGGAATTTTCGGTAAGCTTAAGCTTTGAAACTGCTATCGCCCTTACCTCTTCCTTTGTCATAGGAACCTTTCCCCTTATAAATTCCTCGTCACCAATGCCTGCTGTTACTACAAAATCTCCTGCTTTCTCGTTTCTCACAAATATAACCGATAGAGGCTCAAACTTCATATCAAGCATATCCTTGCATATTCCGCAAGTTATTTTTTCATTTTCATATGAAAGATTCTCACCTACAAATATTTCAGTATATCCAAGACCGTTTTCACTTAAAGCCTTTATAAAATTTTCCGCTTTAGTCTCGCCGCCCAAGAGGAAAAAAGACTTTTCATTTCTCTTTACCTCTGCAATAAAGTTGCACTCTCTTCCATGGGCGCTGTTCATGCTTACATCCTGCCATGGAATGTTTATTTTGTTCAGAAAATACATTGCAGAAGATATTCCGGGTATTACCTCGACCTCTATACCGTCTTTATCCTTCAAAAGCTTCCTCAGCTTTGAAGCGCCGCTGTAAAACCCTGTGTCTCCGGACATGACTGCCGCTATATTCTCAAATTCATCATGATTCAATATGAAATCGGTTATTTTTTCAGAAATAATTTCTTTATGAGTATTCTTTCCTCTGACCGCATCTGAAAGAAGCAGTCTTTCTGCGCCTATTACAATATCCGCAGTCTCTATGGCTTTGTATGCCGCTAAAGTCATGGTTTCTTCATTTCCCATGCCCATTCCCAATATCGTAACTTTTCTTGGCTTTTTTTCTTTTCTTTCATCATTTTCCGGTTCACAGGCGTCTTTGATGCAGAATCTGTCATTTATGTACTGTATACATTTTTTTAAAGTCAATCCACTCTCCCTCTGACGACCTAATATCAAAACCTGCGTGCCCGTTTTGGCTGCTGCACTGATTTTTTCAGGCAGACCTCCGCTTACACCTGTATCCTTTGTTACAAGAAATCTTATATCGAGCATTTTTATCATAGCGATATTTACCTCTTCGGTAAACGGTCCCTGCATGCATATAACATTTCTGCCCTTGTAACCCAGCTCTTCCACATGGTTCATCACAGAAGCAAGAGGCAGTACTCTTACAAACACTCTCTTTTCTCTATCCCTGATACCGGAATACGATTTCAATTCCTTGCTGCCTGTAGTAAGAAGAATGTTACCCTCCACAGTATTGAGATATCTGACAATTTCATCTATGCTGTCAAAAACCCTGTAGTCCGGGTTTACATCGGACTCCTTTTCTCTTACTACTCTTACATATTCAAGATTAAGAGATTCACAGGCATTCTTTATATTATCTGTAACCTCTTCTGCATATGGATGAGTTGCATCTATAACCGCTTCAGGCTCTTGCTCACGCAAAAATTCTTCCATCTGAATTTCCGTCATCCTGCCGCTTCTTACAGTTATATTTTTGCCTTTTTCTATCAGGCTTTCTCCGTATTCGGTAGCAACACACAAAGTGACGGCAATCTCTTTATCTCTGTAATATTCGGCAAGCCTGCGGCTCTCTGCCGTACCTCCGAAAATCACTGCTCTATTCATGTCTGTATCCTCTTGGCGTTACCATCCTGCCATTTATCTCTTTCGTCTGCATATTGCCTATGAATACGGTTGAAAACATATCTACTTCTGTTTCGGTAAGCTCCTCTAATGTCAGAACTTGAGCCGACTGTCCCTCTCTTCCTATGTTGCGTGCTATGCCGCATACGGTTTCGGGTGATTTATATCTGCCTGCAAGCATACATGCTTTTTTAAGATAGTCTTTTCTCTTCATGCTGGACGGATTGTAAAGACATATAACCATGTCCGATTCGGCTGCACAAAGCAGTCTTTTTTCTATCTTTTCCCAAGGTGTAAGCAGGTCGCTCAGGCTTATTACAGCAAAATCATG
The DNA here is from genome assembly GCA_900542295.1 of uncultured Eubacteriales bacterium. Classification (GTDB taxonomy): domain Bacteria; phylum Bacillota; class Clostridia; order Peptostreptococcales; family Anaerovoracaceae; genus Fimisoma. Next base: position 50,689 of record UQNJ01000002.1, read on the forward strand.
AATCAGCGGTGCTCCGAGAATTCCAGCTCCGCTTATCACTGCTGAAACACCGCACACACTCTCTATTTCAACTTCAGGATAATTATGGGAAAGTTCATATATCAGTCCTGTCATTCCATAAACTCCCGCATCGCCGCTGCATATAACAGAAACTGTCTTTCCCGAGGCAGCTTTTTCAAGAGCTATTTTGCACCTCTTTTCTTCCTGCCTCATAGGAGTGGTTATGAATTCCTTGTCTGCAAAATGCTCTTTAACAAGATCCACATAAACATTATATCCGATTATTATATCACTTTGACTTAAAATCCGGCTTGCTTTTATAGTCATCTGTTCATACTCTCCGGGGCCTATTCCCACAACATATATCTTATTCAAAACACACCTCCGTTTTCTTTTCTTTTTTAACGGCTACAGCTGCCGTAACTCCGTTTTTGCTTAATTTTTTTAATATAATATCTCCGCAGCCTGAAGCAAGATATGCCGCCCTTTCGCAAACATTGTCTACACCCACCTTGCTTTTCACAAAATCTGACGGCGAAAAATCGCCCTCTGCTCCAGACAGCTCTTGTGCAGTATAAAATTGTTTTTTTAATCCGTATTCACGGCAAAGCTGCAAGATTCCCTCTTCATCTGCTTTCAAATCTACAGAAGCAAGGGCACATACTTCATCAAGTGTGATTCCAGCCTTTTGAGCTGCTTCACAGGCTGCTGCCCTTAATTCTTCAAAACTTTTACCTCTTCGGCATCCCATACCGATAACATAGTCCTTTGGTGTCAGCACAAGAGTATCATTGTCTGCTTCTATGCCGTAGCCTATGTGGATTTTCAACGCTGTGCCGGTATTTTTCGATTCCAAAACGAGACTGTCGGGAAGCCTGCCTTTTATATCAAAATCACAAATAAGTCCTATTTTTTCTCCTCTCAGCACCGCAGACGAAATTTCTTTTGCCAGCTTGAAATCACTTATGGCAAGCTCGTTGGCTTTTGCAAATGTATCTACAGCAAATTTTCTGTTTATATCGGTTGCAGTAGTTATCACAGCTTCACCGCCTGTAATATCTGCAATTTTAACGGCAATTTCATTAGCGCCTCCTATATGACCTGAAAGGATAGGGACAACATATCTTCCAAGTTCATCTACTACAATCACGGCAGGATCTTTAGTCTTTTTTCTCACATATGGCGCTATCGCTCTTACAGCTATGCCGCACGCACATACGAATACAATTGCATCAGATATCTTAAACTGTCTGCCTGTCCACTCGTCAAGACTTTCTGTAAGCGGTCCGGTATAATCATCTTCTATGTACTTTTGAGAGGCAAAGGCTTCACATTCGTATTCAGGAATATTGTACATAAGCATTCTGCTTATGTTATAAGCTGTCCTGCATCCTTTTGCAGAAAAGGAGACAAATTTAATATTCACTTTTTCACACCCTTTACTTATTTATCACGGTTGACATTTGCCGGTCTGAATTCAGTTTCAAAATCAGGATTGTATAAATCCGAGCGTCTGTAATTTCCATGGGTAACGGCATCTCCTATTATCATAAGTGCCGTCTTCGTTATGTTGTTTTTTGCCGCTGTTTCCGCAAGAGTTCCTACAGTACACACAAAAGCCTTTTCGTCAGGCCATGTGGCTTTGTAAACTATCGCACATGGCGTATCCTCTTCATATCCTCCTGCAATAAGCTCTGCCGTAAGCTCTTTCAGAAGTCCTGTACTTAAAAATACCACCATAGTAGCTTTGTGAGCTGCAAAAGAGCGTATACTTTCTCTTTCGGGTACAGGTGTTCTTCCTGCCATTCTTGTTATAATAACACTCTGTGAAACATCAGGTAATGTATATTCTATATTAAGGGCAGATGCAGCTCCGCAAAATGAGCTTACTCCCGGGCAGTAATCATAAGGTATTCCGTTTTCGTCAAGTATGTCCATCTGCTCTCTTATAGCTCCGTATACACATGGATCACCTGTATGAAGTCTGACAAGCCTTTTCCCCTCTTTATGACTTTTTATCATTATTTCAGTCACTTCCTCCAGTGTCATAAAGGCACTGTTATGGACAATACAGCCTTCCTTTTTATAATCAAGCAGCTGAGGGTTTACAAGAGAGCCTGCATATATTATAACATCTGCTTCAGAAATAAGCCTCATGCCTCTTACGGTTATAAGGTCTGCCGCTCCGCTTCCTGCTCCTACAAAATCAATCATGTTTATTCTCCTTTACAATTATCGTAGTGAAATAGCTTATGTCTTTCATATCTTTCTGCTTTATAGACTCTATGCCTATATATATTTTTTCATTTTCCATACCGCAGTTTTCCACCATATAGACTTGTATATCATCTTCTTTTGCTGTCTTTTCTATATCCCTTATCGTTTCGGAAAGTCCCGCTCCGCTCTTCATAAATACTCTTGTTCCCGGATATTTCAGAGCCTCTTCTACACCGTATGAGGCAGGTATGATGTGAAGCTGTTCGTCTTCCTCACATAAAGAAATATCTGCTCTCGCCGCAGCTGCACAAAATGAAGTTATTCCGTTTACTATATGTGCTTCAAACCCATCTCTTTCTACTATCCTGTGTACATACATGTAAGTTGCATATACACAAGGATCTCCTATAGTAAGAAATGCTACGTTTCTGCCTTCTTCAAGCTCTGTTTCTATAACTTTGGAAGCCTTGCTGTGATACTCATCAAGAACCTTTCTGTCCTTTGTCATCGGCATTTCTATACAAAGAACAGGCTTCTGTTCTATCTCTGTGATAAGCTTTTTTGCAGATTTCCAAGCCGCTGACCTTTCTCTGTCAATTCCGGGAACGGCTATCACATCACACTTTTTAATAATATCTGCTGCTTTAAATGTCATAAGCTCCGGTTCTCCAATGCTTACTCCTACTCCGTAAAGTTTACCTCTCATTTTTCTCTCCTGCTTTCTTTATAAGCTCCTCCGCCGCTCCGCACATGGTAAGTATGCCGTACCTGTTTGAAAAAATCACTGCTCCCAGCTTAAAATTGCCGTATGAACGGTTATTAAGATAAAAGTCTATTTTATTTCCCACAATTTCCATTGTCTTTTCCATAAGCCCATTCTCCTTGAGCACTGCAAGTCCATCGTCGGTATTGACACAGGAAAGTATCTTTGCTGCACCCTCTCTTTCTATTCCAGCCTGAATGGCGGCAGCAGCAAGGATTTCCATCCGGCTGTCAGCTTCTTTTGAATGTGTATTCATTATGCCTCCTGCAACCTTTATAAACTTTCCTATGTGTGCAATGAACAAGACCTCCTCATATTTGAGCTCATTGAGCATGTCTATTGTAAGACCCACGAAGTTACTGCATTTTACTACTTCTTCATCCTTTATATCTATAAGACTCTTTACAAAATCGGCTCCGTAGTTACCCGGAGTTATTATGACAGGTGAAGTCCTTCCGCTTCTTTTCTGCTTCAGCTCTATATGTATGCTTTCAACTATAGCTTCCTCGCTCATCGGCTCAACTATACCGCTTGTTCCCAATACGGAGAGACCCCCCTCTATTCCAAGCCTCGGATTGAATGTGCGGTTTGCAAGTTCCCTTCCTTTAGGCAGAATTATTTCAGTCTTAAATCCGCCTTTTATTTCAAAATCTTCTATAATACTTTGAAGCTCATCTGTTATCATCTGCCTCGGTACTCTATTTATAGCCGCCTCTCCTACCGCTTGCCACAGACCGGGTTTTGTAACTCTCCCTACGCCCTCTCCTCCTTCTATAATTACTCCGTCTGTATCTGAAAAAGATACGAGGGCGCACACCGGCATTCCGTTCGTAACATCAGGGTCATCGCCGCTGTCTTTTAAAACTGTACATAACGCAGCATTTTTTCCTTTGAAGCTTCCGGAGACTTTGAGGGTAAGATGTATACCTTTAGGTGTATCTATCTCAATCGAATCAGGTATCATCCCTGTCACCATAGCCATTGCGGCGGCCTTTGATGCTGCGGCTGCACAAGTACCTGTTGTATATCCATATCTGAGTTTTCTGTTATTTTTGGTTATGTAATAATCTTCTATGCCTGTTTTATGCATATCTACTCCTTTTACAGCGCTCTTACCGCTTCTGTGAGCAGCATGTTTTCTTCATGACTTTTAACTGCAATTCTGAAATACTCCTTGCCAAGACCTTCAAAATTATCGCAGGATCTTACAAGAATGCCCTTTTTCAACATTTTTTCTTTGAAGTCTTCTTGTGTTTTTATGAGCATAAAATTTGCCTCACTGTCCAAAACAGTAATTCCTGCTCCTCTCAATTCTCTTTTTAAGTATTCTTTTTCTTCTTTTATTATTTTTAAAGTCTTTTCTACATAATCTCCACAGTCCTTAATTGCCGCTTCACCTGCCTTTTGGGCAGCGATAGAAACATTCCAGCACTGACTCATACTGCACATTTTGTCTATGATTTTTGTGTCTGAGCAAAGACCGTATCCCAATCTTATACCCGGCATCGCATAAGTTTTCGTCATTGATTTTAGCACAAAAACATTTTTAGTTTCAGATACCATATCTACTGCCGAAAAGCTTTCGTAATTTTCCGACATTTCCCCGAAGCTTTCATCTATAAAGAGCATCGCTCCCATCTTTGCGCACCGTTCTGCAAGGATTTTTACCGTTCCTATGTCTGCTGTTTTTCCGGTAGGATTGTTGGGATTACATAAAAATACTATATCTATATCTTCCGATATGTTAGCTTCTATTATGCCGACGTTTTTATCTATATCGAAATCTTCATCAAGAACTACTGATTTTACTTCTCCTCCCCATGCTTTTATACTCTGTCTGTATTCGCAAAAGGTCGGTTCTGTTATCAGCGCTTTTGCCGGGCGCAATGCCGCTGACATCTGAAATATAAGCTCCGCTCCGCCGTTTCCGCATATAATATTTTCCTCGCTGATGTTCTCCTTTTCGGCTATAAGTTTCCTCAGCATTTTACATTCTGCATCAGGATACTTCTCCGATGCGTATATTGATTCTGCCGCAGCCTTTATAACCTGTTCAGGCGTTCCTTGCGGATTGATATTTACAGAAAAGTCTGCTTTTATGTTTTGTCCGTATATCTGTCCTCCATGAGGGTTTTTTTCTCTTATAAGCATATCTCACCATCTTGTATTAAAATATTATTACTGCCCATATAACGCAAAACAGAACTGTAAATACAGCTGCCGAACCATACATAAGTTTATGACTTTTAAGAATGTCACAAGGTTCTATCTCTCGTAACGGGTCTCCTATATAATCTTTTTTATGAAGTACACCAAAATATTTTATGTCCCCTGCCAGCCTTACATCGAGAGCTCCCGCACATACAGACTCCGTCTGCGCAGAGTTGGGACTTGCATGTTTTAACCTGTCTCTCCGGAATATCTTCAAAGCATTTTTCGCATCATATCCAAGAAACCATGAAGCAGCAATCATCGAAAGAGCTGTTAATCTCGACGGAATAAAATTTGCCAGATCGTCAAGCTTTGCCGGGAATCTTCCGAAATCAACATATTTTTCATTTTTATACCCCAAAAGAGAATCCATGGTGTTTATCGCTTTGTAAAGATACGCAAAAGGCGCTCCTCCTGCAAAGAAAAACAGCATTGGAGCAGTTACTCCGTCAGAAGTATTTTCTGCTACCGTTTCTACTGCGGCTCTGATAACCCCTTCTTGTGTAAGCTCCTCTGTATTTCTGCCTACTATCATCGAAAGGGCATTTCTTGCGCCTTCCAGATCATCATCTTTAATCTTACAATACACCTTTTTACTTTCCTTCATAAGAGATTTTGCTGCTACTATCTGCCACATCATAAGGCTGTGTACCACTATGCAAAAATATCTGTTTAGTTTGTATGAACATATAAGGATTGCTGCAGGAATAACTGCCGAAAACAGACAGATAACAATTGCCGTGATCAGACCGCCTGTCCTCTTGGATTTTGGAGTATCCGGCAATATTTTTCTTATAAACTTTTCAAATCTTTTAATACTGTTTCCGATTAAATTTATCGAATGTGGGAATTCAGGCGGATCTGCAAAAAAACAGTCCAAAATTACACCTGCAAAAAATGCTGCCGAAATCTGAATTGCATATTCTCTCATAAAAAAAACACCTTCCGTGAGGTGTACAAAAAATTCCAAACTTCATTTAAGCCCCACCTCAGAAAGCCTAAAGCAATTTACAACAGGTCTACCGGCTTAATCTTTATAACCTACTTACAAATACCTTCCCAAAGTCTTTAAACCGGCTTATGCGGTTTTGCTCTTGCTTCAGTGGTTCTTGCCCTCTGCAAGTTTATAAATCTGTTTTCGTAGATTTTACGGTTGCTGAGACACAGCGCAGGAGTTTCACCTGCTTCCGAGATGTTGCTTATCTTATATAAAGTCTACAATTTTTTTGTGCTTTTGTCAATCTTTCTGAAACGCTATAATGATTTGACAAATTACTGTATGCAGCTGCCGCTTTTTATGACAAGGTTTTCCAGAGTACTGCCCTTTTCAAACATACTCTTGTAAAGCTCAGTACAGTTTTTGTATTGTTTGAAAATATCTTTTGCTTTTTCTTCATCGTCATAAACTTTCCAATATCCGGAGCACTTGCAGCAGCATCCTCTGTTTTCTATAAATCCGCATACATCCTCCGGCGGAAATCCCAGAAAGAAACCTAATTCATGGGGGAATTCGATAGACTCGTTTAATCTTTTTATAAGTCTTATCACACATTTCTCCGGGCTTTGACAGCAATATCCCATATTCTCAAGTACCCTCAAAGTCTTGGCGTTTTTGAGGTCTTTTTTTAAAAATTCAGGTCTGAATACATACATAAGTACTCGGTTTTCCCTTATTCTCAAAGGAATTATCTTAATTCCTCTTGATACGAATATTCTGTTAAGCCTTCTGAGATTTTCCTTTATTTCTTCATCACTTTCAAATATACAAGAAAATATGCTTCCTGTCTTAATTCCAGCAAGAGTCGGTGCACAATGTTTTATTATCAATTCTTCTCTCATTATTATACCTTTCTTTCATTGGTGTGAAGATTTGTTTCTGAGGAAATAGGAGTGGTCAGGCCAAGTGTGGTGGTTTGGGTAAACGGGCGGTCCGGTCGAGCAGTTAGTTATAACTAACTTACATTGTACATTATACAATTATCTTGTTCTTTGTCAATGAGTTTATGCGGCATATCCTGAAAATTTTTTGTATCTTTATTTTTTAAGCATTTGTCGGCTGTCATCAGGCTTTTTTCAAATTTATACAACATAATTACAGCTTGAGCAGTGCTGACTCATGATGAAGTTTTTCATAAAATATCGACCGTTGGCTATTTATTTTTTGGGTGTAATATAATTTATATACAATTTGAAACATATCCATAGAATCTCAATGAAAAAGACCTCGTGAGGAGCTTTAAACATGCTCTTTCACAAGGTCTTCTGTGATTTTATTATACGATTTTGTTCAAAATGAGCGGTATAAAACTATTTAGCTTTTGTAAAGAATGTAACAGAATTATTTAACCTTTTACATTGTCCTGCGTTGTCAAGACATACATAAACATATATATCGTCTGTACCCTGCTTTATATTATTTCCGTAAGCTGTAAGCCGGTCGAAGCTGTCTATATAATCAACATCTATCATTGACACTCTTCTGTCGTTTAAATTGAGCTGTTCTAAGGCTCCGAAGTCATTATCTGCAATCACGATATTTGCATTGGTTCCTACATTAGGGTCTGCTTCTATATGTAAGAATCTTATGCTTTTCAAATTAGGATTTTTGAACTCACATCCGATAATTTCAATTTTTCCGCAATTTTCCGCCGGCGTAATTTGTATGCCTTCCCATGCGCAATCTGTGAAAATGCAGTTCTTAACAGTCAAATCTCCCGAAAAATCGGAAGCATAGACTGCTGATGCAGTATCATTTACATTTGTAGGTCTGTTAAAATTCAATCCCTCAAGGACAACATTAACATCTTTTCCTATGTGAAGAGGTGTTCCTGTAAATGTCGCCCCTGCTGTACCTGCCTTTATTGTTATATCTTTACTTACGGTAAGGCTCTTGGTAAGTGCTACTGTACCGTTAACTACTATAGTGTCTCCATTTTGAGCGCTATTGAGTTTTTCTTCAAACTCGGCTGCCGGTGTAGGAGCTATTATGTCCCCGTATTCTACTGCCGGATACTGTGCATTTGCATCGTAATTATTGCCGAAACTGTCAGATTCGTGCTGCTTTTGAGTTGCAACAACATTTATACCGAAATCTATATAAGGAGTATCTCCCGGGTTGGTGCCGTGGTTTGCTTCATTTCCAATGTTTTCCGGCATAAATACAGTCATTGCAACAACATCTGACTCTCCGAAAGATAAAAGTTCACCTGCTGCTGAAAAAGTTCCAAAATCAATTGCCGTATTCTTGATTGCGTTATATGCGGCATTACGATCCGCATACTTAGTTGTAATGTTCTTATCTATACCGAATTTAAGCAGTTTTGTGAGATCTATAGGTTCGCCTTCATGGTTCTTTCCTATGTAATTATTGAGTACGCTGGTTCCGAACTGATATTTGAAAGCAAGGTTTCCTTTATTTGTTATTTTAAAATATACTGTTTGTGTATAACCCGGTTCCCAAAGTGCATTCTCATCAAAAATTGATGCATTTTCTGTTACCTTTGTCCAAGCTGACATGTCTGTGCTGTACTCAAGTTCAACATCCAGATTTCCCGCCTGAATCTTATTCTTTCCGTTTGTAACGCTGTCTGTAAACCATGCAAAAGTAAGTCCCACCAGCATCACTACGCAAAGGAGCATTGAGATTGCACTCATTGTTAAGTTCTTTTTTGTATTATTATTTTTCATTATCGAATTCCTCCTTTATATAACTATGGGATATTCTTCTATGACAAAGTTGCCTGTGCTCCGTTAACATATATACTGCATTTTCTGAGATTATCTCCGTCAACGCCTGACATATCAAGCAGCTGTGTCTGAATATTGTCTGTAGTGATATCTACGCCGTTAGATGTGCAGTTATTAAAGTTATATGTTTTTCCTATTGCTCCTGCACCTACTTTGAATGTTTTTTCAAATGTGCAGTTAGTAAATGTTGTGTTTGCATAAGGTCTGATAAATTCATATCCTCTTAAACATTTTCCAAATACGGTATTTGTAAAGTTTGCTGCCTTAATATTACCATAGGATGTCCAGCCATTTAATGTGGAATCTTTAACATTTAAAGTCAGATTCTGACTGCTTGCACTGTTTACGCTGATTGGATACACTCCTGACAGCTTTGTATTTTCTATATTTACTGTGCCATTTGCTCCATCAATCAAATATACGGCTCTTCCGTAAAAGGTATCCAAGTCACTATTCTTGATAGTTATAACATTCTCTGCATCGGTATTGCTTATTATAACAGGTGAAGCCGAAGCATACGTGTCGATAGTAACGTTTTCAAGAACTACATTATTTCCTTGTATTTTTATAAATGCATTGTAGTCTTTAGAACCCATATTCTTACCTGTAACCTTGACATTTGCCAAAGTCACATTATCTCCAAGTACCATTCCTGCTGTGGAACTATCAGTTGGATCCCCGTTATCAAGCGCAATCTCAGTACCTTCTTGACCTATAATGCTGACTCCGTTAGGTACCGCATAGTTACCGCCGCTAATTGCAAATGTTCCTTTTGAAAGTTCAAGTTTATCTCCCGGCTCTGCATTTTCAATCGCACTGTCAAATTCACTCTGTGAGCCTACAAGGAAAGTTGCTCCCTTATCATAAGTATTGTCGAAGCTGTCATTCTCTGCCATTGCCTGTTTTGCAACTACATTGACATCAATTGTTATGCTTTTTTTCGCATATTCATTGCCTGCCGATTCTTTCATATGTACTGCGAGGGCAAAATACTGGGTTTCGTTTTTAGTTCCATTTATTATCTCGTCAAGAGTTCCGTTAGGTGCTGCTGTTACCTCGCCCGGTTTAACATCCCCTGTCTGACCACCTGCCATAGCTTTAAGTTCAGTCCATGAATTTGTGCCTGCAAGATCATTCGGCATTTTGCCGTCAAGAACTGCATACTCAAGAGCATTTGCAAGCCCCCCGTCTTTTACATTTAATAATATGTTGTAATTAAGCGCAAGGTTTCCTTTGTTCTTAACCGCAAGATATACGATTTCCGTCTTGCCCGGCTCCCACTTAATTCCATTGCCATTTGCAGAAAAAATATCACCCTTTCCGTCTGCAATAGAAACATATTCTCCGTTGCCTGTACCGTCTTTGTCCATAAGCAAATCAATCTTAAGATTTCCTGCCTGTATGCGGTTCCCCTTGTTTGTAACGCTGTCTGTGAACCATGCAAAAGTAAGACCTGCCAACATGACCACGCACAGGAGCATTGACAGTGCACTCATAGCCAAGCTCTTCTTAGTATCTTTACCTATCATTTCCTAATCCTCCATAAAATTATTTTACTTTTCCACTATATCATTTATATCATTTTAAAAGTTTTTAATATTCAGTACCGTCTGTTCCGATAAACATGAGAGGGTCTTTTCCTGATTCAAGCTTATCATTGTAAGTATTGTTTTCCATTACAGGTACAACCCTGTCTTTTCCCGGTACATTATTATAGTCCACATATTTTACAGCATATGCAGTAGCTGTTCCTCCGCCTGACATAGCTAAGCTTGTATTAAATGTTATGTTTTTAATAGTCACACCCTGCAAATCATAACCGTTGCTTCTTCTATCCATAATCAGAATCGAATCTCCCATGTGGCCGCAACCGTCGCTTGATGAAAATTTAGTCATATATCTTATTGTATCCGCCTCATGCCATATCTTTGCCTGACCCTGGAATCCGTCTGCCTTATATGTTCCTCCGTCTATGGTAACATTGCCTCCCGAAATTATTACTGCTCCTGTAACATTGCAGTTTTCAAGAACTATGTTTCCGGCAGGGAAGTAACATGCATAATCCTTTTCATTTACTATATTTGTATTTTTCAGCGTTATTGATGTGTTCTTTGAAGAACTTCCGTTGGTAACCACTGCATATCCTCTGCTGTTTTTAATGCTTATGTTGCAGTTCTCAATAACCACATCTGAATTTCCTTGAGCAAATACTACGGCTGTGGCGGATTTAGTTGCTGTTTCAACTTTAAGGCTACCGCCTACAATATGAACCTGACCGCTGTCAACTGCCTGAATAAGCTTTACATTATCAGTAGAACTGCTCAGCTCTTTTCCGTTCAAATCTATACTTACATCCTTTTTGCTGACAGTTAAAGCCTCATTGATTTCTATATTCTCTGTAAGCTTAACATCTTTACCCGCTGCCACTGCCTCAGTAAGCTCGTCTTGAGAATCGACAAGCACAGGATATTTTGCATCCTTATCATAATCCGTACCGAAGCTGTCACTTTCGCTGCTGAGTTGAGTTGCTACCATACTTACTCCGAGATCTATTGACGGAACATTGATGCCGTTGTGATTTGCAACATTTCCCACATCATCAGGCATATAGACAACAAGAGCCATCATTTTACTTTCTTCACCTTTTTTAAGTTCTTTATCTTCTCCTGCATATCCTGCCGAAAGAGGCGATGAATCTGCTTTTACTGCATCCACTGCCTGACGATTTTCATATACCGTCTCTGTTTCTTTAACTCCGAATTTTATGTATTCCGAAAGCTTAAACTGCTCTCCGTTCACATTTATACCGGCAGTCTCTTGAGCTATATTCATGCCGATCTTATATTTAAGAGCCAGATTTCCGGCATTTTTAACTTTAAGGTATATTACTTCCGTATATCCCGGTTCCCACAAGGCATTTTCGCCAAAAATCTTTGTATCGCTTTCTACTTCGGTCCAAGTTTCTCCATCCTTGCTGTACATAAGCTTCGCATCAAGATTGCCTGATGCAATTTTATTGTTTTTGTTGGTAACACTGTCAGTAAACCACGCAAATGTCATGCCGACAAGCATCACTACACACAACATCAGGGAAACAGCGCTTAAAAAAAGGCTCTTTTGAGTGTTACTTTTATTCTTCATAATTCCCTCCTTATAAAATATACCTTCATCTAATTTTGTTTTTCGCAAATCATTCATCAATAAAAAGTTATTTTGAGACATCCGACAACGGTTCTTCCGTTATGTTCTGCTGAATCTCTGCATTTGAATTATCTACATTCGTCTGTTCTTTATGTTCCCCTTCACCGTCAGCCTGAGGCTTATTGACATCTGAGTTCATATTGTCATGCATTTGATTCGAAGCTCCTGAATTATCAGAAGCAGTAAAATTATTATCTATACTGCTGTCAGCTGTTATATCAGCATTGCCCGAATAAGTGCCCCATACCGGTATGAATTTATATGTGCCCGACGAGTTTGGCGTTAGTGTAAAGCTAAGAGCATTGCCTTTACCTATTTGCACAGTTTTAAGTTCTTTTCCGCCGCCGTTCACTATACAGTATCCGCTGGAAGTGGAAGTGCCTGAGGCTGTGAGAGTTACTTTATATTTTTTCCCTGCGTCTAACGCATATGAGCCGTTAGCTTCTTCAACAGCTGTTCCGCTTTCATCCGTAATATTGATATCCAAATCATAATTGGCAGAGCTCAAAGTGCTTTTCGTTTCCACAGATGCAGTAAACCATGCCCATGTAACTCCCATAAGCAAAACCACGCACAAAACAATTCCTATCATGGAAGGAATCATAAGCCTTACTATATTGTCATCTACAGTATTTCCCTTTTTCTGAAAAATAGCTTTCTTTCTGTTTGTTACTTTCATGTCTTTCATACCTCATTAAACCAGTATGCTGATTATACTCTCTCGGATTTTATATTTTCGGCAATCAAAAGGCACAAATTTTCTTATGCCCTTTGATTGCCGTGGGTCATATATAAGTATAAGACCCTCGACATTACTTTGATAAATATAAATTTCTGTTATCCGAAAATAATTGTGGAATTTTCATCAGTACCATATACCGGTGGATTTGAACCGTTATATACAGCTGCGAATATCTTGACGTTCGCTCCGTTTCGTGCATACAGATAGTTCGGCGAATATACTCCGCCTCTCAGCTCAACATTGCCTTTGTCCAGCACTACCGCAGGAGAACCCTCATCATCGGTACCCGTACCAATGATTGCTCCGTTATTGATAGTCAGCAGAGTGTCCAACTTGCTTCCATAATTCAGACGAGCTGACTCGATAGTTCCGCCGTTAACTGTAACTTTCTGATTCTGAGCCATATTAAAAGCAACAGGTCCTGCAACACGACCATCATTGATAACTATTTCCCCGGCATTTCTGCTGCCGCTAAATGCCGCACTAAACTTGTCGGAGTCATTTTGCACGATTACCTCGCCGCCATTCATCTGCAAAGTGCTGCCGGCAGACACATTAACCGCACTGTTTCCATTACGGGAAAAGAGTGTACCATCGTTGATAACCACATTACAATTTTTGCCGGCGATATTCAAAGCAGTTCCATTATCAGCTGTGATACTTCCTCCGTTCATTTCGAATGTACAGCCCTCATCCAGATATATACCCTGACCATCTTTTGGGGTATTTGTCTTGGTAATAACAAAATCGCCTCCGTTTATAACCAGCTTCGAACCCTTCTCAACCGAAAACAGACGAGGAGCAGTGTCTGCTGCCGCATAAGTAACGCCGCCTGTTTCTTTTCCGTCTATTGTTAATGTAGCTCCGTTGTTAACAAGAATCTTCTCTTTTTTAGCCGTACCTACTCCAGTAACATCCAGCTTATGGTTGTCCAGACGAATAGTGGTATCCTTGTCTATTACCAATGAATCCATTTCATCGGATGCAATAGTAATATCCTGTGTCAGCACCACTGTGCCGCCCGCTGTCAATGCCTCACTCAGTTCCTGAGTGCTGTTTACTTTCACAATCGGCCACACTGCCGACTCATCGTAAGTGTTGCCGAAGCTGTCATTCTCTGCCATTGCCTGTTTTGCAACTACATTGACATCGATTGTTATGCTTCCTTTAGCATATTCGTTTCCTGCCGATTCTTTCATATGTACTGCGAGGGCAAAGTACTGGGTTTCGTTTTTACTTCCCTTTATTATCTCGTCAAGCGTTCCGTTAGGTGCGGCTGTTACCTCTCCTGCGGCAACATCTCCTGTCTGACCACCTGCCATAGCTTTAAGATCAGTCCATGAATTTGTGCCTGCAAGATCAGTCGGCGTTTTGCCGTCAAGAACTGCATACTCAAGAGAACCTGCAAGTCCCGGATTTCCGTCTGTTACATTGAGCAATATGTTGTAATTAAACGCAAGGTTTCCTTTATTCTGAACCGCAAGATATACGATTTCAGTCTTACCCGGCTCCCAATTTGATCCGTTGCCGCCCTCACTGAATATATCGCCCATTCCGTCTGCAATAGAAACATATTTTCCGCTGCCTGTACCGTCTTTATCCATAAGCAAATCAATCTTAAGATTTCCTGCCTGTATGCGGTTTCCCTTATTTGTAACGCTGTCTGTAAACCACGCAAAAGTAAGTCCCACCAGCATCACCACACACAGAAGCATTGAGATTGCACTCATAGTCAAGTTTTTCTTGGTGTTTTTTTCATTCATGTTTTCTCCCTCCTCATGATTCATTCTTTTTCATAAGACGATTGGCTTTTCTCATCTATGCCTGCCGAACCAAGCTGTTCCTTAAGTCTGTTCAATTCTTCCAACATCCTTTGTGACTCAATCCGCTCCTGTTCAATCATTGCTCGTTCTTTCTTCAAGTCCGCCATCTGTTCCTTTTTATACTGTCTGAACAAGCGTACGGTATTGACTCCCTGCATAAGTATCAATAAAAGGAATGGCAAAAATATACAAAGTATGTATCCCGGTGTTGTCTTAAGAAAATAGAAAAACCGTCCGACTCCCGGCAGTGCTTTTTTATATTTTCCTAAAACAAAATTATATGTAACTATATTTTCGTCATCATCACCTGTGGTAGTCCCGTAGGTTATAAAGCCGGGATTGCCTTCTGCATCTTCAGTCAGTTTTCTTATCTTATGGGTAACTACTTCACCGTAATTTTCGTTTCCGGTAGACTGATAAGCGATTATATCACCCTCCTGCAATGTTGCCGGGTCTACTTCTTTAACCAATACCAGATCTCCCGCTTCAAAATCAGTTGCACTCATAGAATCTGACAATACTATAAACGCTCTGTATCCAAATATATTCCTGTCAATATGATCGAACATAGTTACCGATACAATTGTAAATATCATCATTGCCACGGCAAAAATAAACATCAGCCATACAAAAATATTTTTAAAAATATGTAATGATTTTTTCATCTGAACACTCCCTGAATGCCTTAATTTATTACCGGCAATCAAAGGGCACAAGTTTTCTTATGCCCTTTGATTGCCCTTCCCCACAGGACATATCCCGGGGAATAGGGCAAATTGCTGTTTAAATCATAATTTTGATTAAAATGAGAAAATGTATAGAAACATTAAGCTCCTGTAATCACCCAATTTTCACCGTCATCAGATACAGTGCATCCGGCTCCTATGCTGGTAGGTTTGCTTGAAACTGCTGTTTTGGCAATAACAATCTTTCCGCCGTTGACTGCATCAAAAAGTTTTCCGTTGGCTCTGATTGAGTCTAAAGCAGTAATTACAATAGTTCCGCCGTTGGCATAAACAGTAGAACTATTTGCTCCGCTTGTACCATACTTACCGCCTTTAATATAGACCGTAGCACCGCTTTCTGCTGTTACTGCATGTCCCTTATAACCTGAAGTTTCGAAAGAGCCCGAATTAAGATAAATAATACTGCCATTACGTGCAGCAACATCTGAATTGCCCATTCCGCTGTCTCCATACTCTCCACCATTAACTGTTAATGAGCTGCCTACTCCATCGGCTATAAGTTTGCCTGCAGTATAATTCCACCCTTCTCTTGCCTCTGCATTGATAATCAAAGAACCGCCGTTTGCCACCGTAAGGTCTGCTCCCACCAAATCCATATTATTTTGATTTAGAGCTTTATCCCCTAAATTCAACGTTACATCGCCGGTTACAGTCATATCTTCAGTATCTTTAATACTCTCTGTCAGTGTGATATCCACAGGAACACCCGGATTATTCAATGCAGTATCAAGATCAGCTTGGTTGCTAACCGCAACTGAAACCGGGTATCCGGCATTGGCATCATAATCACTGCCGAAGCTGTCGCTTTCATTCGTATACTGTGTAGCTACAAGCTGTATCGAGAAATCTGCACCGATGGACAAGCCCTTATAATCATTACCTGCACTTTCCTGCATCTTTAATGCGATAGTAGCAACATCTGCATTACCTCCTGCAAGTATATGTCCTTTTGCAGCATAAGGGTTATCAAGAACTGATTTCAGTGTGCCTATTTTGTTTGCATCGACTAAATCAGTACGGCCGGTTAACGCCTGACCTCCCTTTATGTAATAAACATCTATTACTTCTGCCAATTTGCTTACTTCACCGTTCGGTACAATTTTAATCTCATATTTCAGCGCCAAATTACCTTTGTTGCTGATACGCACATGGCGAGCTTCCGTATAGCCCGGTTCCCATGCGTCATAATTAAAGATTGCATCTCCGGATGCATCTTTCCATGCTGCTGTATCGAGTGCTTCTTTTCCGTCTGCCCATTCAAAAGCTACATCCAAGTTTCCCGCTTTAATAATGTTTCCTTTATTTGTAACACTGTCTGTGAACCACGCAAAGGTTAAGCCCACCAGCATTACCAGGCACAAAGTCAACGATACGATACTTGCTGCCAATTCACGTTTAGTTTTTTTGCTGTCTGTCACGATCTTTTCCTCCTTACTGTAAAATTCAATCATTTATGTAACTGCGAACATTCGCATATACATCTGTTTAAAAGAAATTTTAATATGGATTTGAAACAATCTTACCTTCAGTCAAACAATCTGTTCGGATTATTCTTTGTCTGTACAGCATCAGCACTCATATTGAACTCAAGATAAGCATTTTGAGTTTCGTTACCTGAATTCTCAGGGAAACTGAAGATAATGGTCATTTGGCGCCGTTCGCCTTCTTTTAAAATTTCTTCATCTGACTCAATTTCATCTCTCGTCATATCTGCGGCTTTACCGCTGTACACTACTCTCTCTCCATCCTTAAGGGTTATATCAAGGACTTCTGCAAGATCACCTTTTACATTTTCAAAATAGACTTTGTAATATACATCCCATGTGCCCTCGTTTTCTATAAAGAAGTCCTTCTGAACACTCATGCCCGGCTCGAACAGGAAATCTTCTTCCTCTATTACGGGATTTCCGTCATTAAGATTTATTTTTATACTTCCTGTCTTAAAACTGTTGTCATCAACCTTTACCATTGAATAAAGCAGCGCAAAAGTTGTAATACAAAGAGCTATTGCCAATACGACAATAATAAGCACATTAAGAATTAACTTTTTTCTTTTATCTGAACTGCTATTCATGGCATTCCCCTCCCTTTTTCTTATAAACTATTACAAGGGAAAGCATAAGTGCTATATCCGCTATCAAAATCCAAAGTATAATATCGGTTTTGTCCTCTGTCTTCGGAGGTTTAACAAGGCTTCCGTCATCTTTTACATACCATTTGAAGTCTGCCTTCAGCAAAGCATTCTGATATTCATTGCCTACCGATTGATCAAGAGACACATCTATGCGGAATCTCACGGTCGTCTGCTCGTCAGCTTCTGCTTTAAGCAGTTTAGAGACCTCTTCACCGTCTGCAAGTGCAAACGGCTTGTCCATAAGCACTGAACCTGTACTTTCTTCTATGAGTTTGATATTAAGCACATCAGCTAAGTTCTTTATTTGCTCGGTCACATCTGCATCAAAAAACAACTCGATGTCATTCTTATGATACACCTTAATTTCAAAAGATTTGCTCACAGTGTCTCCCGGAAACATATTTCTTACTTCAAACTTTGTATTGTCATCCGTCTTGCTTTGGTGAAACTCAAGCTTTACTGCTTCTTTCACCTCATCCTGTTCATTTGCTCCATTGTTTCCCGACAC
This sequence comes from uncultured Eubacteriales bacterium, assembly GCA_900542295.1. GTDB lineage: Bacteria > Bacillota > Clostridia > Peptostreptococcales > Anaerovoracaceae > Fimisoma. Next base: position 68,781 of record UQNJ01000002.1, read on the forward strand.
TTGAGTCTGGGCTGAATCATCTGCAGTTACTTCTCCCTCATTCTCCCCGGTTACAACATTTTCACCTATAGTGTTCCCGGGTGCAGTTGATGTGGACGGCTCATCAGATAAATTCTTTAGATACAAATATCTTGCTGCCAATCCTATACCGCTTATGAGCAAAAGAACTATCAGTATGATAATTACCTTCTTCATCTTATTTGTTTCAGCTTTATTAGCGGTCTGATTGTCCATAACATATACCCACCGTTCATATAGTATTATTATTACTTTTAATATACCCCCCCCCATAAAGATTTGTCAACTACTATAATCAAATTATTTCAATTTAAATTAATAAATTATATAATTTACCGATTCTAATGGAGGCAGATCAGACAGATTCAACAATATAATAGTAAAAAACCCGCAAGAATTACAGTCTTGCGGGTCTTTCAAAGAAACTCTGCTACTTGCTCAAATATTCATCTATTCCTGCTGCTGCAATCTTTCCTGCTCCCATGGCTTTGATTACAGTAGCTGCTCCTGTAACAGCATCACCACCTGCAAATATGCCTTCTCTGTTAGTGGCTGCTTTTTCATCAGTGCCTATGCCGCCTTTTTTATTGGCTGCAAGCTCCTCTGTAGTATCAAGAATGAGGGTGTTGAGTTTAGTTCCGATTGCCATTATAACACAGTCCACATCAAGGGTGAAGTTGGAGTCCTTTACTTCTACAGGTCTTCTTCTGCCTGACGCATCAGGTTCTCCAAGCTCCATCTTTACACATTCTATGCCGCACACATGACCGTCATCTGTACCCTTTACCTCTACAGGATTGGTCAGATATCTGAAATCTATACCTTCCTCTACTGCATGATGTATTTCTTCGGCTCTTGCCGGTATTTCAGCCGCTGAACGACGATATATGATATATACATTTTCGGCGCCCATACGCTTGGCACATCTTGCCGCATCCATTGCTACATTTCCGCCTCCCACTACAGCAATATTTTTTGCATGCTGTATAGGGGTGTCATACTCAGGCAGATAAGCTTTCATCAAATTTATCCTTGTAAGATATTCGTTTGCCGAGCATACTCCAAGAAGATCTTCACCCGGTATGTTCATAAATGCCGGAAGCCCTGCTCCCGTACCTATAAACACAGACTCAAATCCTTCCTCTTTCATCAGCTCGTCTACCGTTATAGCTCTTCCTACGATAGCATCGGTTACGAATTTGACGCCTTTAGCCTCAAGACCTGCCACTTCTGCCGCTACTATTTCTTTTGGCAGACGGAACTGAGGTATTCCGTATACAAGAACTCCTCCTGTCTTATGAAGACTTTCAAATACGGTAACATCATATCCTTTGTTCACCAGATCTCCGGCACATGCAAGTCCTGCCGGTCCTGCTCCTATAATGGCTACCTTATGCCCGTTGCTTTCTGCCGGTTTTATCTCTTCATCACCGTAATTGGCAGCATGCCAATCGGCTACAAATCTTTCCAAACGACCTATTGCAACAGGCTCACCCTTAGTTCCTCGAACACACTTGCCCTCACACTGCGTCTCTTGAGGACATACTCTGCCGCAGATTGCAGGAAGCGAGCTTGTTTCGCTGATGATCTGATAGGCTTCTTCAAATTCGCCCTCTGCCACCTTTGCAATAAAATCAGGAATCTTTACCATTACGGGACAGCCTGACATACAAGGCTTTTTGCGGCATTTGAGGCATCTCATAGCCTCATTCACTGCCATCTCTTCCGTATAACCGCAAGCCACTTCAAGGAAATTTTTGTTGCGTATATCAGGAGCCTGTTCAGGCATAGGATTCTTTTCTCTTACTAAATTAATCATGATAACGAACACCTCCTGTCAGACGGCATATATGAGCCCTGTCTTCTGCTTCCTGATCCTTATAATAGTTGCTTCTTCTGATAAGCTCATCCCAGTCAACAAGAGAACCGTCAAATTCCGGTCCGTCTACGCATACGAACTTATCTTCACCGCCTATATTGCAACGGCATCCGCCGCACATTCCTGTTCCGTCTATCATGTATGCAGTCAGAGAAGCTATGGATTTTATGTTGTGTTCCGCAGCTATTTGGCATACAAATTTCATCATCATAGGCGGACCTACGGCAACTATTTCATCGTAGACATTACCTGCTTCAATAAGTGCTTTCAGCTTGTCTGTCGTAAATGCCTTCTCTCCGTATGAACCGTCATCGGTAACAACATAGAGATTGTCAACTCCGGCTCTGAATTCATCTTCAAGAATAACAAGTTCCTTAGTCTTGAAACCTTCTATCATATCCACTTCAATGCCTGCTTTTTTCATACCTGTGGCAAGAGGGTATGCAAGAGCATTGCCTGTTCCGCCTCCTACAACACAGACTTTCTTGAGGCCCTCCATGTTTGTAGGTTTTCCCAAAGGTCCGACTATGTCTGCAAAGCAGTCTCCTACTTCAAGCTGATCCATTAGCATAGTTGTTCTTCCTACAGCTGCATAAATCAAATCTATAGTGCCGGCCTCGGAGTCATGACCTGCCATGGTCAACGGGATTCTTTCTCCGTATTCATCTGTACGAAGGATGATGAACTGACCAGGTCTGGCCTTTCTTGCTACAAGAGGCGCATAAATCTTAAGCCAGACCATATTGGAATTAAGTCTCCTCTTGTAAGTAACTTCAAATCTTTTCATAGTAATCACCCTCCCTTCTTAATTATCCATGCTCTTCTTACGGTTGAGCAATGTCTCGTATCTTTCTTTCGCCGTTTCTTCCGCTTCTTCAAAGAGTCTTTCCGCTCTTTCAGGGAACTTAAGCTTCAGGGAGTTATATCTTACTTCACCCATTATAAAGTCTCTGTAATTTTCAGTAGCCGCACCGCTGTCGAGTGAAAGCGGATTCTTGCCTTCCTTAGCTAAATCAGGATTGTATCTCAGTAAGTTCCAATATCCGGAAAGTACCGCATGTTTCATTTCAAGCATCGACTTGTTCATGCCCGCTTTAACTCCATGGTTAATGCAAGGTGCATAAGCAATTATAAGCGAAGGACCATCATAGTTTTCGGCTTCTCTTATGGCTTTAAGAGTCTGGGCAGGATTTGCTCCCATGGCAATTTGAGCTACATACACATATCCGTAAGCCATTGCAATCTGTGCAAGGTCTTTCTTCTTTACCGCCTTTCCGGAAGCTGCGAATTTAGCAACTGCTCCTATAGGCGTAGCCTTTGATGACTGACCTCCTGTATTCGAGTAAACTTCCGTGTCAAAGACTATTACATTGACATTTTCGCCGGAAGCAAGCACATGGTCAAGACCTCCGTAACCTATATCATAAGCCCAGCCGTCTCCCCCGAATATCCACATCGACGGTTTAACCAGCATATCACGATTTTCTATTACATATTTTGCGTCTGCATTGCTGTCTGCATATTCTCTGCATGCCTCAGCTAAAGCATCACCTGTTCTTCCCGAGGCTTTGGCGTCATCCATTGTTGCAAGCCATGCCTTTGCAGGTATTCCCACTAAATCTGTCAGTCTTTCTACCGCTGATTTGAGTTCTTTTCTGCGTGCCTGAACTGAAATTGTCATGCCGAGACCAAACTCTGCGTTATCCTCAAAGAGAGAATTTGCCCATGCAGGACCCTTGCCTTCTTTGTTGACTGTATACGGTGAGCTTGGAGCCGAACATCCCCAAATCGACGAACAACCTGTTGCATTTGCTATGAACATCCTGTCTCCGAACAGCTGAGTTATCAGTTTGGCGTAAGGTGATTCTCCGCATCCCGGACATGCTCCCGAGAATTCCATGAGAGGCTGTTTAAACTGAGAGCCTTTCACGCTGTCATCTTTAAACTGAGTTTCTTTCTCTGTCACATCATTAAACAGATAATTGAATCTATCCTGCTGGCTGTTTACATATTCATCCTCTGCCGGCTTCATCTCTATAGCCTTCTTTCTTGCAGGACAGACATCGGCGCATGAACCGCAGCCTGTACAGTCAAGAGCCGAAATAGCTATGGTAAAGAATTTGCCCTTTTCACCCTTCATAGGCAGAACTGTATCCTTAACCGGCTCAGCTTCATTCTCATCCATAACAAACGGTCTTATTACTCCGTGAGGGCATACATATGAACACCAGTTGCACTGCATACAATTTGCCATATTCCAATTAGGTACATCAGCTGCGATACCTCGTTTTTCATAAGCTGCTGTGCCGGCAGGCACCATTCCGTTGGCTGTGTCAAGGAAAGTCGATACAGGCACACTGTCACCTGCCATTGTATTGGTAGGAATAAGAACCTTGTTCAAATAATCTGTATGAATCTTATCTCTTCCTGTCATTTCCTTAGGCTTAGCATCGTCAGCAGCAGTCTTCCAGCTTTCCGGAACTTCTACTCTGTGAACATTATTTATACCTGCATCTACGGCTTCAAGGTTCATGCTGACTATCTTTTCACCTTTCTTTCCGTATGTTTTCTTAATAGCATCTTTCATATAAGTTACTGCATCATCAATAGGGATTATGTCAGCAAGCTTGAAAAATGCCGCCTGCAATACGGAATTGGTTCTTCTTGCTCCAAGACCGATTTTCTTTGCTATATTAACAGCATCGCAAGTATAAAACTGTACATCATTGTTTGCTATATATCTCTTCATCTTGGCAGGAAGATGTTCCTCTAATTCAGCGTCGTTCCATACACAGTTAAGCAGGAAAAATCCGCCCGGTTTAACATCCTCTACCATTTCGTATTTGTGAATGTATGCCGAATTGTGACATGCTACAAAATCAGCCTGTTTTACATAATATGTAGATTTAATAGGCTCATCTCCAAACCTGAGATGAGATATTGTAATGCCTCCCGATTTCTTTGAATCGTACTGGAAGTATGCCTGTACCTTTTTGTCGGTATGGTCTCCTATTATTTTGACGCTGTTCTTGTTTGCGCCTACAGTTCCGTCTGCACCAAGACCCCAGAATTTGCACGCTTTTGTTCCTTTAGGTGATACATCTGGATATTCTGAAGGAGTAAGTGACAAGTTGGTAACATCGTCAGTTATGGAGATCGTAAATTCTTTCTTAGGAGCTTCACTCCAAAGATTTTCATATACGGCAAGTATATCTCCCGGCTGAGTGTCCTTTGAACCAAGACCGTAACGGCCGCCTACTATAAGAGCATTTTCAAAGCTGCTTCCTCTGAGCGCCGAAACAACATCGAGGAACAGAGGCTCGCCAACGCCGCCCGGTTCTTTTGTCCTGTCTAAAACAGCTATTTTCTTAACTGTTTCAGGAATCACATCTATCAAATACTTGCGTGAGAAAGGTCTGTAGAGGTGAACCTCGACAATACCTACTTTTTTGCCTTTTCCTCTAAGATAATCTATAACTTCTTCTGCCGCATCGCATACTGATCCCATTGCTACGATTATCTCCTCAGCTTCAGGATCACCGTAATAATTAAACGGCTTATAGTCTGTACCTATTTTTTCATTTACCTTGTTCATGTACTCTGCAACTATATCTGCCGTGGCAAGATATGCGCTGTTACATGCCTCACGATGCTGGAAGAAAGTTTCAGGCTGTTCTGCCGAACCCATGCTGTGAGGGTGGTTAGGATTTAAAGATCTGTCTTTAAATCTTCTGACTGCATCCCAGTCTACCATTTCTTTGAGCTCATCGTAATCCCATATCTCAATCTTCTGATTCTCATGGGAAGTTCTGAAACCGTCAAAAAAATGAAGCATAGGCAGTCTTCCGGCTATAGTAGCAAGATGAGCAACTGCTGCCAGATCCATTACCTGCTGAACGCTGTTTGAGGCAAGCATTGCAAAACCGGTCTGACGGCAGCCCATTACATCGGAATGATCTCCGAAAATTGAAAGGGCATGAGTTGCCAACGCTCTGGCTGCAACATGAAATACTGTAGGAGTCTGTTCTCCTGCCAGTTTATACATGTTCGGTATCATTAGAAGCAGACCCTGAGAAGCAGTAAATGTAGATGTATACGAACCTGCTGTTATAGCTCCGTGAACGGCTCCTGCTGCTCCTCCCTCCGACTGCATTTCAACGATTTTTACTTTTTCTCCGAATATATTGGTTCTGTCTTGTGAAACCCATTCGTCCATACTCTCTGCCATAGGTGAAGACGGGGTAATCGGATAGATTGCCGCAACTTCAGAAAATGCGTATGCTACATGAGCGGCCGCTGTGTTTCCGTCCATTGTTTTTAATTTTCTCATCCTAATCACTCTCCTTCCCTCATATCAAGAGCGTCTCGCTGCAAATAATTGTATTCGGGAACTACCTGCTCCTTGATAATTCTTCTTGAACATACATATTGACATACATTGCAGTTTTCACACAGTTCGGGGTCAATTACGGCATGTTTGTCTTCCATATATATAGCATCGTTAGGGCAATTGTTTACACAGTCCTCACAAGCTATACATGCAGACCAGCAAACCTTTGCTTTATCTTCGTAATCTGCTGTCGAACTGCAAGGAACCTGTTTCTGACCCTTGTAAGGCACCATAGTGATTAAATGCTTAGGACATGCATAAGTGCAGTCCTTACATCCGACACATTTATCCGGATCTACAACTGCCGTACCGTTTACCACATGTATGGCATCGTATCTGCAAACCTTTGTACAGCTTCCAAGACCGCAGCAGCCTGTTGTGCAAAGCTCGTTAGCCTTAGGATCAACCTTTTCGATAGCTTCCTCACAAGAATTTATTCCAAGCTTTTTGTAAAGTTCGGAAGCCTTGTATCCTCCGCTGCATTTTACGAAAGCTACTTTTTCTTTTATCTTGGTTAAGTCGTGGAGTGTATCCACTATTATCTTCTTTCTGCATTTTACGGTACATGCAACGCATCCGACACACTTATCATAGTTTATAACCGCATGGTTTTCCACTATGGAAACTGCCCCCTCCGGACATGCTCTTTCGCACTCGCCGCACGAAATACATCCGTATCCGCAGATTTTTCTGGTCAGCTCATCATCTTCTTCTGTGGATGAGCAAGGAATAAAGTTAGTTGCGTCTCTTGGCACCATATGTATAACATACTGAGGACATACTCTCTTATTAGCACATGCGCCGCATCCTGTACATTTATCTCTGTCAATTATTACTTTGCCGTCTTCAAGCTTCATGGCGCCGAATTCACAAACATCTATACAAGAGCCTACGCCTACGCAGCCATCCTTACATTCGCCTCTCTTAAATCCTTTATCTACTGCTTCCCGGCAGGTCTTGTAAAGAGCTGCTCTGCTCTTGCCTGCTGCACTTCCGCTGCAAAATACGAAAGCAATATCGTCTTTTGCCTTTTCGGCAGGCATTCCTGTAATCTCTGCTATTCTGTCTACCTGCTCCTGTTTGCACGCCGGACATAAAGCTGTGCCTGCGCCTTCAGCTATCGCCTCGGCGCATTCAAGGCATGATTTTTTACCGCAGCCGCCTAAGGCTTTACAGTCAACACTCGGCAAAATCGAAAGAATTTTTCTTGCGATTTCTGCGGTCGTTCCCGTTTTCGAACTCATACTAATACCTCCTCTGCCTTGTCGTATAACTTATGCATTCCCAATATCGGAATTTTTATATGTACGAAAAAAGCCGCAGCAAACCCCGCTGCGGCATAAAAGCGACACAAAGTGTATTTCCTCGTGTCTTCCACCTTATACACCTCAAGCGGAACTTCTTCTTAACTTTTCCGCTGAATGTTTACGACACTTGGCCTCATCTTTATTATAAGTCTCATAGGTAAATTGTCAAGTAACAATTTGCTCTACAAACCATTTTACTATTCTTGCAGTAATACCCCATATAATCTTATCTTCATATTTGTAAAGCGGCAGCAAATTCTTTCCTCTGCGCCATTTGTAACCGGGAGATATACCTGTTTCCTTATATGGAAAATTTGAAACATCCGATACTACATCTATATCATATATCTTTGCGGGATTTTCTTTAAAAAAACTTAACGGCACAGTAAAGACTTCCGCTACCTCGTCTTCGTTAAGTCTGACTTTATCAAGGCTGTCCGGCGGAATCAATACTGCAAAGGTGTACAGAGTATGCCCCGAAAATTCATGGAGCGTATCAAACTGCCCCAAAAGCTTAACCTCAGATTCCTGTATTCCTATCTCCTCTTCCATCTCTCTGAGCGCTGTTTCGCAGGCTGTTTCTTCAGCTTCTATTCTTCCTCCCGGAAAACATATATCACCCGGCTGAGTTTTAAGCTTTGATGATCTGATTTCAAAAAGCATTGAAAGTCCCTTATCTGTCTCTATCAATGGTATGGCGACACTGAAGAATTTATACCAGTCTATCGTTCCTATTTTTCGGTTTTTTAATCTTTCTTCTATATCTTTTATGTTTATTGTCTCAGCCATATGCTTTACCTTTCTTTGTCTGAAATATAATAATACAGGGCGACGGTAATCCGTCGCCCTATGTATCGTCAAAGCAAATTTATCAGTTAAGTATTTCGCAACCTTCAAAGTCTACGCCAATCATCTCTTCTTTTTCCGCACTTAAACTTACGACGAAATCCATTCCGTAATTTTTGGAAATCTTTTTGAGTCTGTCGATAAACTCAGGCAAATCTCCGAGCGAGAAGTCTGCATGCTTCAAAATGCTGTCGATATAAACAGTCTCTATATCGTGATCCAAGCTTATTATGCCATAAAGGAATCCTATATATTCATCACAGTTAGTAATATGTTCAAAATCTTCCATACATATAACTCTTATCTTATATTTAAGATCATACATAAGCCTATGATTCTTGTTAATGAAAATAACACTTCCTTTGCTTGATTCTATTTGATCATTAGCAAGGTCTATCATATGTTTAGTCTTGCCGCTGCCTTTATGTCCCACTAATAATTTAACCATGGTAACCGCCTCCTAAATAAATTTTGCTCGACCGCAGTCTGTTATTTTTTCCATTATACAATAACAAAGTCATATTTTCAAGGGGTTAATGACATGCAAGGCAACATAATTTTTACTACTTTTTTTGTGCGCTTTTTGCCATGGTTTTAAGCCTTAACTGACCGCAGGCGCCGTCGATATCATCACCTAATTCTCGTCTTATGGTAGCTGCTATATTCCTTTTTTCAAGAGCTTCAAGAAATTTCCCGGCTTGTTTCCTCACTGTAGTCTCAAGACCTGTTTCTTCAACTTTATTAAGAGGAATAAGATTGACATGACATCGCATTCCCTTAAGAAGGCTCGCTAACATAGCCGCATGTTCTTCATTGTCGTTTACTCCTCTTACAAGAGTATACTCAAAGGTTATTCGCCTTGAGGTTTCCTCCGTATACTTTCTGCATGCTTCTATCAGCTCTTTAACAGGATATTTCTTGTTTACAGGCATTATTTCGCTTCTTCCTTTATCGGTGGGAGAATGAAGGGATATCGCCAGATTTACCTGTGGGAAATCCTTTGCAAAGCGATGTATATTAGGTATTATGCCGCATGTGGAAACAGTTATATTTCTCATGCTGAGACCTATACCGGCGGAATCTGTAACAATCTTGATAAAAGAGGCAACGTTTTCATAATTGTCAAAAGGTTCTCCGCTGCCCATGACGACTATATGGTTTATCTTTTCTCCTGTATCCTTTTCAGCCGCAAGCAGCTGCTGAACCATCTCTCCGGGCGAAAGATTTCTAACCAGCCCGGCGAGAGTTGAAGCACAGAATCTACAGCCCATCCTGCATCCGACCTGGGATGAAACACATATTGTGTTGCCGTATTTATATTTCATAAACACGCTTTCCACAGCATTTCCGTCTTTAAGAACAAACAGATACTTCCTCGTGCCGTCAAGGGCTGATATCTGTACCTCGGCAGGTCTAAAAAAACCTATAAAAAATTCTTCATCAAGTTTCTTTCTTAAATTTAAAGGAACGTTCTGCATTTCGTCGAAGTCTTCGATACCTTTACAGAGCCATGCAAATATCTGCATAGCTCTGAATTTCGGTTCTCCCATTAGGGACATCACTTCTTCTATTTCATTAAGCTGTAAATCTCTGATATTTTTTTTCATTGTCAATCCACATCGTGCCTTGCCAGTATAGCGGCAGGAGTCTTTCTCATAGTTGTAAATACAGGTATAAGCCCTACAATCGAATTAAACAGATAAACCGTCAGTATTGCGCCTCCTATAACCACAGGATTAAGCGCAATCATTGAAGACAGGTACGATATATTGCAGAGTTTTGACAGAATATATGTCATTATACCGATTCCCACCAGACTGCTTACTGTAGTTATAGCAAAAATCTCTCCAAGGAACATCTTGTATATATCGGTCTTTTTGACGCCTATTGCTCGGTAAATACCTATTTCCTTTATTCTTGACAGGAAAGAAGATCTTATCATAAGAAGAATTTCTACTAAAGAAACGGCAATCATCACAATTCCCAGTATTATAGTACTTCTTGTGCTTTTTTTCTGCTGAGCTATATACTCTTCCTTTTCCTTTTCATAAGTATTCTTTACATTTATATTCTGACTCTGAAAATACGACATTGCACTTTCCTTGTCTGACGGAGCCACATCGAAGCTCTTGGACTCTGTAATTAAAGCATACTTTATTGTGCTGCCGTTTACAAGATAAATTTCCGAGTTATCCGGATTTTCATAATAGCCGACAACCTTAAGCTTCTGTCCGTTTACCTTGGTTTCTATCTGCTTGTTAAGGGGCATCTCCGATGCTTTTGAATAAGGAACCAAGACCTCATAATCATTTTCAGGCAGGCGACCTTTTTTTAGAGTATATTCTTCTCCCCAAGTTTCATAATTTTGGAAAATCTTTGCAGAGGTGTTTTCTCCGCCATCCATACCTCCGTCACTATAACTGTTGTATATCATATCTGTAAACAATGACGGTTCTGCATATATCAAAGGCTCTGCTTTGTCTGTTATTCCTACTACAGTAAAGTCGTTCATTGGTTTTAATGACAAAGGTTTTCCGATGAGCTGCTCCACAGAGTTTATTCCCACCTGTTTAGATTCTCCCATATTTAACATTCTCTCGGCAGCCATCTTGTCTATAACCAGTTCATACGGATTTTCAGGCATTCTTCCCATAATCAGATCTTCTTCAGAAATCGAGTTTATATCTGTTAAATCTCCTGTCAATATGCTGAATGCTCCTCCTGAGGTCTGATAATAGAAATTCAAGTCGAGATACATATTTACCGATGCTGATTTAGGGAACATGTATTTAACTGCATCCATACTTTCGTATTCAAGATATTTTTCAACTGATATTTTGGGAATCTCAACTTCGAGGTACTCTTTGTTACTTTTGACGAAATCTTTATCTTTAACATCAAGACTCGCATACATACTGCTCATGGCATAAGTAATGAATACTCCTGACAGCAAAAATCCTGCAAACAGCAATTTTTTCATGAGAGGATATGAAGCTATTTTTTTAAATCCTCTGATAAGCGAAGGGAAAAAGCCTATTATCGAACTGTATTTTTCAGGCATATTTGAATCTATAACCTTATCAAAATCAAATTTATAGCTTTCATAAAGTGATTTATCCATCTCTTTGTAATGGTCATCTACAAATTCTATGGCTGAATTTGAGTCCACTACTTCAACACGCATGTCAGAATGAGATTTAATATAGATATTTCCGTTTTTAACGACTATATCCATGTTGACAGAGTCTTCTTTGTTTCCATAAAAGTTAACATTCAAAGAGTTTCCGGATAAGCTTTCATTCTTTTCAAAATCCTTAAGATAAAATTTATTATCCAGCTTATAGTCTAAATTATCATCCGTGTTGTTATGATAGTCGTCAATGACTTTTCCATCTTTGATTTCAATTATCCTTGAAGCATAGAACTTTGCGAGCTCTACTTCATGGGTTACAAGAACCACAAGTTTTTCTCTTGAAATCGCCTTGATTATATTCATTATTTCTATACTGTTGGCACTGTCAAGATTTCCTGTAGGCTCATCTGCTATTATAATCTTTGGATTTTTAGCTATTGCCCTTGCTATTCCCACTCTCTGTCTTTCTCCGCCTGAGAGCATATCTGCCATTCTGTTTCTGTATCTGTAGATTCCCAGAGTTTCAAGGATATAATTTATTCTTTTCTTGATTTCCTCTTCATCTTTTATTCCTATCATTCTCAGAACCATTGCCACATTTTCATAGACGGTCATATTGTCTATGAGTTTATAGTCCTGAAATATATATCCTATATTCAGATTTCTTATTTCATCTATTTTGGAAGCGCTTTTAGATGTAATCTTGACACCGTCTACAAATATATCTCCGCTGTTTACCTTGTCAAGTCCGCCTATTGCATTGAGCATCGTGGTTTTTCCGGAGCCTGAGGGGCCCAGCAGAGCTACCAGTCCTTTAGAGCCAAGTTCTAAAGTAGTATCATTGATAACATGTATCTGATTCTTCTTCCCTTTATTAAAATATTTGTTTACTCCTTTTAACTTAATCATTCTCTACGCCTCCTCTCTGTATGTGTTCATTACCGAGTCTTTGAAAAGCTTTCTCGCAAATCTGTGAGATATGAGATATGACATGGCAATGATAACAAGATATATCACTATATAGTTTATCGGCGTCAGGAATCCTGAAAGTTCTACTATAAATTTCTGTGTAATAACACCTGAGTAAACAAGTGCCATAAATGCCATAAATGCCCCGTATGATAGTGTCGCTGTAATAAACAGTTCTATATCCAGAAGCTGTTTTGAAATCTTTCTTGATGCGCCAAGGGTTCTCAATGTTGTGTAATAGGAATTTCTTGATTTCAGCACTATTCTTATTATGAAGTAGGATACGAAGAACAATGCTGCTATAAGAACTGCCATCATAAAGGTTTTCATCATGGATATCATTTCCACCATTCCGCCGTCTTTTACCAGTGCATCTCTCATAGGAAGTGCCTTGAGCCCCATTTCCTTAAGCTCTGATACTGTTTCATCCAGCTTCTTAACATCTTTTACGAATACTGAGCTCTGGAAAATTCCCTTGTTGATCAGATTATTGTAATCACTTTTGTTTACGTATATTATTCCGTTTTTATTTTCGCTAAAAGTTTCTCCTGTAAGGCTCTTTAAATTGTTTTTATTATATGTGTTTGATATTTTAACAGTCATTGAGTCACGGTTGTAAATGCTGTCGGCACTTATTACCAATTGCTTTCCGACTGCTTTGCCGTTTGAGGTATAGTCATTTAATGCACTGCTTACATATGCTTCACCTTCAGGTACATTGGCGTTCGGCATTATTCTGAAATTCGGGTCGCCTTCCATCGATTGATAATACTGTCCCTCAAATAAGGTTTTTATTTGGTTCGCCTTTATCGCCGACTTTGCTCTCAAGTCAGCAAGAATTTCTTCACCGACATAATATCTGTTATTCATATACATATCGTTTTCTTCGTTTATATAAATGCCAACCACTTTCATAGGGCGGCTTGTATCTCTTTCTGCGCCATCAACGGTGTAGTCATCTATATAAAATTCAGTACCGAGAACCTCTTCCAGTGAATTATTGAGATAATAGTCATGCTTACTGCCTTCAAGTATGATTTCATAAGGTGCCTCCGGCATTCTTCCTGCTGTAAGTTTTCCTCTGAAATCTTCTGTCGAATAGAAATTTCCGTAAAAATAGAACCAGTAATCTTTGTCTGATATGGACATGGTATAATCAATAAGAGTGTCGTCTTTAATAACCTTATCGACATTTCCCATAGCTTCTATCTTTTTAAATTCCTCATCCGTTATTGCAGATCGGTCTTGTTTGTTGATTACTATTCTGCTGTCGGAAGTATCATTGAAATAATTGTTATATCCGTACAGCGATTCTGCATATTCCATCTGTCTGAAAGAAGAATATGTTCCTCCGACTGCAACAGAAATAAACAGAAACACTAAAAATATCAGCACGAATTTTGCAGGTACATTAAATGCATTTCTTGCACCAAGTTTAAATCTGTTGAGAACGGTTATATCGGAATAATTTTTTACTGAATTATCCTCATTTACAGACGGCTTCGTGAGTTTTTTGTCTTCCAAAATCTTGCCGTCGTGCATTTTAATAAGTCTTGTCGCATATCTTTCTATCTGCTCCAAGTTGTGAGTTACAACAATAACAAGCTTATCCTTTGATATTTCACTAAGCAGCTTTATTACTTCTTGTGCAGACTCGCTGTCAAGATTACCTGTCGGTTCATCTGCAACAATTATCGGCGTTTCTTTTGCTAAGGCTCTTGCAATAGCCACCCTCTGCTTCTGTCCTCCGGAGAGCTTTGAACATTTTGTATTCATAAACTCAGAAAGCCCTACTTTATCTATAATACTAATGACTCTTTCCTTTGTATCTTTACTTTTCTCCCCGTTAAGCATCAATGCCAATTCAACATTCTGATAAACCGTATAACTGTTTATCAGATTAAAATTTTGAAAAATGTTTCCTACATATTTTCTTCTGTATTCTTCAAAATCAGACTCATTATAGTGGCTTGTTTCACAGCCGTCTATGTACATCTCCCCTTCTTCATAAGTATCAAGGCCTGAAAGCACATTGAGCAAGGTCGATTTGCCGCTTCCCGATTCTCCTGTTATAACCACAAACTCTCCCATGTCAAGTTCAAGGTTTACTCTGGAAAATCCGCTGGCAATCACACCGTTGCTGTAATAAAATTTTGATACATTTTTTAGCTTAAGCATAATTAACCCCTTTTCTGTTATCGACGGTAATATCCTGTTTTCTCAAGGTTTTATACACCCGGATCAAATCTAAAAACAGTGTACTACACATCGTAGTACACTGTCAATAACATAAACATATTTTTAAGTTTTGCTTAAGAATTTTGAAATATTTATAATAATCTTTTTCCGGTATTATAACAATTACCGCCGGATTAAATATCTCAGACTGCCGCAGTTTCACTTATAAAATCCATTACATTTTCTCTTGGTATTTTAAGTGCATAAGCAATTTCTTCAAAGACTATATTCTCTGCGTCCTTAAATATTCTCTCATCTGCTGCGTGAAGCTTCTTCCCCCTCGCCGCCTGCTCTTTTCTTCTGATATACAAATCTCTGACAAGCCTTATAAGGTCTCTGCTGTCTCCATATAATATTATTTCTTTGAATGCAAGTTGTCTTTCTCTGTTGTTCTCTATCCAGCCTGATGTTTCCGGTATGTCTTCGGATATGATCTGTCTAATCTCACTCTCTGTTAAAACCTCTCTCATCTTGCTGACGCTTTTTTCATTGTTTACCGGAACATAGTTGACGGAATTTTCTCTGTCAAGCTGTCTCAAAACATAGTATCTGATTTTCTCTTTTCCGAATTTTTTTTCTGTAATCTCTTCTATTCTGCACAATCCCTCGGCTCCGAATACTACCACATCGCCAATCTCGTACATTTTCATCTTTATCACTCTTTCTAACGATATAACGCTTTTTATATATATTATTATAGCACATTTTGCGACAAAAAGCATGTGCATTTTGCAAAATCAATATCATAACAAAAGCACTTCTTGTATTTACAAAGTCCTGAAAAAGAATCTGCAATATGTGAAAAAACTCAAAAAAATGCAAATGGGAGGACATATTAAAAATTCAAGTATAAGATATAATATTTTATCTTTACCTGCACCCTGTAAATCGGCAGCAATTAAAATCCGGCTAACCGGAAGCAAGTCTAATTCCGGCTAATCAAAACCGGGCGCCATGGCGGCACCCGGTAGTTTGTATTTCTTATATTACTTTTCGTCAGGATAGCTTGTTCTTAAAAGGTTTATTCTGTTCTGGCTGTCTATTTCAGCAACCTTTACTTCTATCTTATCTCCGATGTTCATCACATCTTCTACCTTCTCAACTCTTCCCTTAGCCATCTTGGAAATGTGCAGCAGACCTTCCTTGCCAGGAAGAACCTCGATGAAAGCGCCGAAGCTCATTATACGCATTACGGTTCCCTCATATACTTCGCCGACTTCAACTTCCTTTGTAAGAAGCTCTATCTCTCTGCGAGCTGCGTCTGCGCCTGCCTGATCTACACTATATATGCTTATTAGACCCGGAGTATCTTCGGATATATCGATTTTTACACCGGTTTCATCTACTATTCTGTTGATGGTCTTTCCTCCCGGTCCTATTACAATTCTGACCTTATCAGGATCTATATTCATGGTAATAGCTCTCGGAGCATATTTTGAAAGTTCAGAACGAGGAGCTTCGATTTCTTCAAGCATCTTGCCCATTATGTGCATTCTGCCGTCCTTTGCTTGCTTAAGAGCTTTTTCAAGGATATCTCTTGAAAGTCCGTGAACTTTGATATCCATCTGTATGGCTGTAACACCGTCTGCTGTACCTGTTACTTTAAAGTCCATATCTCCGAGGAAGTCTTCCATGCCCTGTATATCGGACAATATAGCAAATTCAGATGTTCCGTCTTCTTTAACTCTTTCGATAAGGCCCATGGCTATACCTGCAACAGGTTTCTTGATAGGAACGCCTGCATCCATAAGAGCAAGGCATGAACCACATGTCGAACCCATTGAAGTAGAGCCGTTGGATGAAAGTACCTCAGATACTACTCTTATGGCATACGGGAATTCTTCAACACTTGGCAGAACAGGAACAAGAGCTCTTTCAGCTAAAGCACCGTGACCGATTTCTCTTCTGCCGGGGCTTCTTGAAGTCTTTGCTTCGCCTACTGAGAATCCCGGGAAATTATAGTGATGCATGTACCTTTTTTCGGTATCCTCTGTGATTCCGTCTATAGTCTGAGATTCACTGGCAGGAGCAAGGGTACATACAGAAAGTACCTGAGTCTGTCCTCTCTTGAATAATCCGCTTCCGTGGGTTCTCGGAAGAAGTGAAGACTCGCACCATATAGGTCTTATTTCTTCCGGTCTTCTGTTGTCGGGACGGATTCCTTCATCCAATATCATCGCTCTTACTGTTTCCTTGGTGATATTGTAAAGTACGGAATCTATATCCTTTGCACCTTCCGGATATATCTCTGCAAAATGCTCCTTGGTTTCAAGCTCTACAGCATCCATGTTCTCAAGTCTTTCTATCTTATCCGGAGTCTGTATGGCTTCTCTCATTTTAGGAGCCGCATAAGCTCTGACTGCTTCGTCAATTTCTTCAAGAGGCTTGTAAAGCGTTACTTCCTGCTTAGGTCTTCCTACTTCCTTTACAACTTCCTCTATAAATTCAACAATCTTCTTGATTTCTTCATGGGCAAAAAGTATTGCATCCAGCATTTCCATTTCAGGAACTTCGTTGGCTCCTGCTTCAACCATCATAATTGCGTTCTTGGTTCCTGAAACAGTCATATCCATGTCGGAGACTTTTCTCTGTTCGAGAGTAGGGTTTATGATAAGCTGACCGTCTACACGTCCCACCTTTACAGAGCCTGTAGGACCGTCCCACGGAATGTCTGAAGTCGCAAGAGCAACCGAAGAACCTATCATTCCGCATATTTCAGGTGAACAGTCAGGATCTACAGACATTACTGTAGCAACAACTACAACATCGTTGAAATATCCCTTAGGAAAAAGCGGACGAATAGGTCGATCTATAAGTCTTGAAGTAAGTATAGCATGTTCGCTTGGTCTTCCTTCTCTTTTTATAAATCCTCCAGGTATTTTACCTACTGAGTACATTCTTTCTTCAAAATCTACTGATAGCGGAAAGAAGTCGATATCCGGCTTTGGTTCTTTAGAAGCGCATGCTGTCACATTTACAACGGTGTCACCGTATTTTACCATGACTTGTCCGTTCGCCTGCTCGCAAACCTTGCCGATTTCCAGCTGAAGCAGTCTTCCTCCCACTGCTGTCTTAAATGTTCTGTAATCTTCAAATCTTGCCATAATTAACAACTACCTCCTGTTAATTCTTATAATTTCTTCTAACGGCTTTTGCGATAGCCCTGCGGCTGTCGCTTTTTAAAATGATATAATTTAAGCGGGGATATTCCCCGCTTAGATTCAAGTCTTATGCAGCTTGCCTATTTTCTCAGGCCCAAACGAGCGATAAGTGTTCTGTATCTTTCAAGGTCTTTGTCCTTAAGATAGGCAAGAAGGTTTCTTCTCTGACCTACCATCTTAAGAAGTCCTCTTCTTGAGTGGTGGTCCTTCTTATGAACTTTCAAATGTTCATTAAGATCGTTTATTCTGTATGTCAGAACTGCAATCTGAACTTCCGGAGAGCCTGTGTCTCCTTCTTTGAGCTGATAATCTCTGATAATCTGCTGTTTCATTTCTTTAGTAATCATTTCTGTTCTCCTTTTTTTATTCGCCTGCTGCCTTGTCAAACGCCGGAGTGTCGCAAAACAAAGCAATAGGTATATTTATTCAACAATTTATACTAACATATCATATATGTTTTGTCTATCGTTTTTTTATCAATAAAAGAAATAAAATTTCCCAAACATCATATGAAATTTACAGTCCGTGATACTCTTTTGCTTCCTCACAGTCCCTTGCTATCTGTGCCGAAAGCTCTTCTATGGAATTGAACTTCACCTCATCACGTGTCATTTTCAGAAATTCAACTTTTATATGTTTGCCGTAAAGTTCCTTGTTAAAATTGAAAATATGAGTTTCAACGTTCTTTTTATATGTTCCTACGGTAGGCTTCACACCGACATTTGTAACGCTAGGGTATTTTTTTCCGTTATATATGCAGTATGTTATATAGACTCCGTTTGGCGGTGTTACCATATTTTCGTCTATCATTATATTAGAAGTAGGGAATCCTATACTTTTTCCAAGGCGGTTTCCTACCACAACTTCGCCACCTATGTCATAATTTCTGCCCAAATATTTGGCACATTCGTCTACTTCTCCGGATTTTATAAGGCTTCTTATAAGTGTCGAGCTTACAACTTCGCCATCAATAGTTACCGGTTCTATCACATTGACCTTAAAACCCAGTCTCTTTCCTTCTTTTCTTAGAAGAGTCACATTTCCGCCCGCCTTATATCCGAATCTGTAATTGAATCCGCAAAAGACTTCGGCGGCTTTAAATCTGTCTATCAACAATTCCTGTATAAACGCTTCGGGAGCCATAGTCATTATTTTTTCGTTAAATTCAATATTAAAAATATAATCTGCGCCCATAGCCTCTATCAATGCTTCTTTTTCTTCACTGTAGGCTATATTTTTAAATTCCCTGCCGCCTCCGATCATACTCTTGGGATGATTGGAAAAAGTGAACACCGCACTTTTTATTCCAAGCTTTTTTGCCGTCTTGACGGTCTTTCCTATCAGAGCCTGATGACCTTTATGTACGCCGTCAAAGTTCCCCAGTGCCAATGTACAAGGTTCGTTATCTCTTATCTCATCTAATGTGTTAAATACTTTCAATATCCTCACCTCTTACGAAAACTTTATCTGCAACAAGTTTTTTGTATCTGTCGTTATAAAACGCTACTCCGAGAAAAATATTACCTCCCGATCGCCTTTTATAAACATTGTAGGCTTTTCTGTATTCGTGTCTTATTTCAATCTGAGGCGGTTGTTCTTTAAATTCAGCCTCTCTTTCAATCTCGCATGAACTTAACGGCAGATGACGTCCGTCTGCAAAGCTGCGTGCCGCCTTATTGTCCACGATTACTTTTCCGAAGTGTACGAGGGGATAATCCGCATCATACATAAGCTTTTCTGCTTCTTGTGAATCCATGGAACAAAGCTTATCAAGCTCCAGTGCATTTTCTATTCTGAAAATACCGCTTGCCCTTCTCTCAAGAGATGTCATAACCGCTCCGCATCCAAGAGCCATGCCGACATCCTGACATATGGTTCTTATATATGTTCCTTTGGAACATTCAACCTCAAAGTCGACTGTCTTTTTACTGCTGTCAAATTTAATTATATTAAGGCTTCTAATAAAAACCTTCCTTGTCTTTACATCTACCTGCTTGCCTTCCCTTGCATATTCATAAAGCCTGCGTCCGTCTACTCTTACTGCGCTGAACATGGGAGGTTTTTGCTCGATAAGCCCGCTAAAAGATGAAAAAGCCTCTTTTATGGCTTTTTCGTCTATACCGTCTGTACTTTTTTCTTCAATGACTTCTCCCCATATGTCCTGAGTGTCTGTTATTTTTCCGAGCAGCATGGTGCAGCGGTAGACCTTAAAATCAAGATCCAGATATTCTGTTATTCTTGTTGCCGTTCCCACACATACAGGCAGAACTCCCGTCGCCATAGGATCAAGAGTACCTGTATGACCTACTCTCTTTACTCCAAGAACTTTTCTCACTCTGTAAACTACATCATGAGATGTCATTCCGGCAGGCTTGTTTATATTTAAAATTCCGTTTTTCATAATTCTGACTAAAGCTTTTGTATTGCGGCAAGCATCTCTTTTTCTACTTTATCTGCCGCATTTTCAAGTGTTTCTCTTATGGTACATCCCGCTGCTTTTAAGTGCCCTCCGCCGCCTAAAGCCGATGCGATTTGGGAAACATCGCCTTTTCGTTTGGCTCTGAGGCTCACTCTTATCAATTCATGTTCATACTCTTTAAGGACTGCCGAATATTCAACTCCTGCTATAGAACGTAGTTCCTGAGCAAGTCCCTCACTCTCATCCATCAAGGCACCCGTCTTGTCGAGCATACTTTGACTCACTTTGACAATTGCACCTTTGCCTCCGCCTATTATCTTAAGAGTTTCCATGGCGGCGCTTTTGAGGCGAATTTTTTCAAGGCGCACATTTTCATATATTTCCACGCTCACCTTGTTGAAATCAGCTCCCCAGTCATAAAGCTCTGCTGTTATAAGATGGCTTTTTTTCTGAGTATTGGAATACTGAAAATCTCCTGTATCCGTAGTTATGGCTGCAAATAAAGCTTCGGCAGTCTCCTTATCAGGTTCAGCACCAAATTCTTTTAAAAGTTCAAATATTATCTGACCTGTTGCTGCCTCCTGTGAGTCCACATAATTATAATCACAAAATAACCTTGTAGTCATATGATGATCTATACATATTGTAGTTTCCCCCAATAAAAATTTTTCTGCTCTCTTGGGGAATCTGCTCACATCGCCGCAGTCTACGCAGATGCAGACATCCGGCCTCTGTATTTTGTCCATTTCCTTTGTCGAGTAACCTTTATCCAGAAAAACCAGATTTGCAGGGATTTCATCCTCTGTTAAAATCCATGCTTCTTTACCTCTGAGTCTGAGTGTTCTGCACAGAGCTGCACATGAGCCTATCGAATCTCCATCAGGATTTACATGAGGAAAAAGCAATACGCTTTCTGCCTCATGTAAAACATTTGCAATTTCTCTTAAAGAATTGTTCATAACTTACTGTTCCGGACCTTCAAAGTCCTCTTCCTCATCTTTCTGATAGCTGTCAAAATCCATAGTTCCCAGTATCTTGTCTATGTGTTCTCCGTATTCCATTGAATGATCCATTTTGAAAATCAATTGAGGAACTCTGCGCATACGGACTTGTCTGCCGATTTCCTTTTTCATCATACCGGAAGCACTTGCAAGTCCTGCCAGAATTTCCTTTTCTGCCTGTTCTTTTTTCTCCGCATCAGTGCTCATATTCAGAACAGACACATAACAGGTGGCATAACTGCCATCGGCTGTAACATCAACCCCTGATATACTTATCATTGAGGAAAGTCTCGGGTCTTTTATCTGATGAATCAGCATACTGCTTATTATTCTGCGGATTTCTTCTCCGAGCCTTCCCTGTCTGTACCCTTTTCCCATAATTATCCTTTCCTCCGGTAAAGAAGAGGTTACTTTCTTTCAACCTCTACCATATGGAAGCATTCTATCACATCGCCGATTTTGATATCATTGTAGTTTTCTATACCGATACCACATTCATAACCCTGATTTACTTCTTTAGCATCATCTTTGAATCTTCTCAGAGATGATATCTTGCCCTCATGGATTACTATACCGTCTCTTACAAGACGAACTTCGGCATTTCTGATAACTTTTCCTTCCTGAACATAAGCGCCGGCAATAATTCCAACATTAGGAACCTTGAATGTTTCTCTTACTTCAACTTTACCCAGAACTTCTTCTTTATATTCAGGGTCAAGCATACCCTTCATTGCATCCTCTACATCGTTAATAATATCATATATTACTCTGTAAAGTCTTATCTGAATATTTTCTCTGTCTGCGAATGTCTGAACAGCAGTTGTAGGTCTAACGTTGAATCCTATGATTACAGAGCCTGTAGTTCCTGCCAGCATTACATCTGATTCAGTTACGGTTCCGACTCCCGTATGGATTATCTTTACTCTTACGTTTTCGTTATTGAGTTTTTCAAGAGAAGAAACAATTGCTCCTATTGAACCCTGTACATCTCCCTTGATTATCAGGTTAAGGTCTTTTACTTCTCCCTCCTGAATCTGGCTGAACAGCTGCTCCAATGTTGTGCTTGCATTTCTTGCAAGTATTTCTTCTCTGAGTTTTGCTTTTCTGTTCTCGGCGATTTCTCTTGCAATCTTGTCTTCTTTAACTGCATGGAATTCGTCACCTGCTTCCGGAACATCAGTCAATCCCAGTATTTCTACTGCGGTCGCAGGTCCTGCCTTGCGGATAGTGTCTCCTTTATAATTGGTCATGAGCCGGATTCTTCCTGAGCAAGTTCCTGCAACTACACTCATTCCGCTCTTCAAAGTACCGTTTGTAACAAGAAGCGTTGCGACAGGTCCCTTATTCTTATCAAGTCTGGCTTCTATTACAGAACCCATGGCAAGACGATTAGGGTTTGCCTTGAGCTCAAGAACCTCTGCCTGCAACAGTATCATTTCCAAAAGGTTAATGATACCATCTCCTGTCTTTGCAGAAACAGGAACAGAAATAACGTCTCCGCCCCAATCTTCTACAAGAATACCATGTTCTGTCAGATCCTGCTTTACTCTCTCAGGATTTGCTCCCGGTTTATCTATCTTGTTGATTGCAACTATTATAGGAACACCTGCCGCCTTGGCATGGCTTATTGATTCTATAGTCTGAGGTTTTACCGAGTCATCGGCTGCAACAACAAGTACGGCTATATCCGTTATATGAGCTCCTCTTGCTCTCATTGCAGTAAATGCTTCATGTCCCGGAGTATCTAAAAATACTATCTTCTGACCGTTTATCGTAACCTCCGAAGCTCCGATATGCTGAGTTATTCCACCTGATTCGGAAGCTGTAACATTGGTCTTTCTGATTGCGTCAAGCAATGAGGTTTTACCATGGTCTACATGACCCATTACAGTTATAATCGGCGGTCTTGGCTTGAGGTCTTCTTCTTTGTCATCAAAGGACTCAATTCCCTCTTCCTCAATCTTTTCTTCCACTTTGGTAACTGCAACGCTTATGCCCAGCTCATCGGCAAGAATCAAAACAGTGTCCTCGTCTATATTCTGGTTTATGTTTGCCATTATACCAAGTTTCATAAGTGCCATTATAACCTGTGATGTGGAAACACCTGCCTGCTCACAGAAACCTGCTACGGTTATAGGGGTTGTGATTGCTATGGTTCCTGTAGGAAGTTCTTCTATAATTTCTTCTTCCTCTACAACTGCCGGCTTAGGCTTATTATGCTTCTTAGGTCTTGACTGCTTTTCCAGAGAACGCTCCTGAATCTTCTGTTTGTTCTTCTTGCCGCCTCCGTCAAGCTTTGCAAATTTGTTTCTTTCTTTATCCTGATGCTGCATTTTTTCAGCACGCTTCTGTGTACCCTTACCATTAAGCTCGCTTCCTGCCGAAGGTCTTGAATCCTCACGTCTCTGCGTACGGGCAGGTCTGTCTGAATCTCTTCTCTGCGGTCTTTGATCTTCTCGTCTCTGACCGTAACCTCCTTGAAATTTCTGAGTTTTTTCTCCCTTAGCGCCTCTGTCGCTTCTTTGACCTCTTTCACCTCTGTTTGCCTGCGGCTGATTTCTGTCATTTCGTCTTCCTTGAGCTTTATCCTGATGTCTCTTATCATTTTTGTCAGCTCTTTCAGGCTTATCAGTTCTGTCATGCTTTGTCCTGGACTGCTCACTGCTTCCCGGTGAAGGCTTATAAGCCGAACTTTCTGTTTTTTCTGTTTTTACAGTATCGTTTTTGACTGTTTCGGTCAAAGCTGTATCTGACTTAGGCATATCCGTCTTGGTTTCTTTCACTGTCTCCGCTGCGGCCTCATTGTCAGCCTTATTGTTCCTTTCCGATACTTCTTTAGGAACGACAGGCTTTCCCATAGGCATCCTGCCTCTCGTTTCAAGTTCTTTATTTGCAACAGGTTTTCCCATAGGCGGTCTGTGGGCAGTCTTTTCCTGTGCCGCTACCTGCTGAGGTTTTGCCTGTTTTGTCTGAGTTCTAACCTGTGGCTTAACTGCCGCCTTGACAGTTACTCTCGGTTGTTCTTCCTGCTGGCCGTCAGTCTTCTTGGGCGTCGCCCTTACAATTTTTGTTTCTTTCTTGCTCTCTGTTGCCATTAGAACACCTCCTTCTAAGATTTTTTATGATCAATCTCTTCTAAAATCACTTTTGTTATATTTTCATCTGTTATTCCGAAGATTCCGCTGTCTGTCCTGCCTGTTATATGTGAAAGACTTTCCTTGTTGCCGTATACTCTATATGGAATATTCCGGCTTTTCGCCAGCTTAATCATCTTTTGGGCAGAATTTTCAGAAAGATCCTCTGCCATTATAATAAGCTTGATTTTCCCTTTGCCTGCCATAAATATGCATGTGTTGTATCCGTTTACAATCAGCCTTCCTCTTGCTGCAAGACCTAAATAATTAAAAACTTTATCTTTCATTCATTTCGCTTAATTCTTTTACTTGCCTTAAAAGCTCCGCTTTATTCTCATCGCTTACGGCTACATTTAAATTTCGTTCAAATGACTTTCTTTTAAAAGCCTTTTCCAGACACTTGATGTTGTCTGCACATACATATGTGCCTCTGCCGTTTGCTTTTCCTTTCGGGTCTGCCTTTAAGCTTCCGTCACAATTTACTATTCGTATAAGGCAATGCTTCTCTTTTGATTCCATACATCCTATGCATCTTCTCATAGGGACTTTGCGTTCTTTCAAGTCAATCGCCTCCGTGATCTATTCTTCCGATTCTGATTCTGCCGAAGCCTCCGGCTGAACTTCCTCCGTGCTTATGAAGTCGTCATCCAGCTCTACGATTTCATAATCTTCTGTTCCGTCTTTTTCAGGCTGCATTGCTTCATACTGAGTGTGGCTTTTTATATCTATCTTCCACCCGCTGACTCTGGCTGCAAGTCTTACATTCTGTCCTTCTTTACCTATTGCCAGAGAAAGCTGATAATCAGGAACCACTGCTACGGCAGACTTTTCACTTTCATCCGAAACTATTACTGTTTCCACCTTTGCCGGGCTTAAAACATTTGCTATCAGCTCCTTTGGATTTTCACTCCATGTTATTATGTCGATCTTTTCTCCATGAAGTTCATCTACTATTGCCTGAACTCTCATACCCCTTGTTCCGACGCATGCTCCCACCGGATCAACATCTTCATATTGAGTATATACTGCCATCTTCGTTCTTGAGCCGGCTTCTCTTGCGATTCCCTTTATTTCTACTGTTCCGTCTTCTATTTCAGGTACCTCCAGCTCAAACAATCTCTTTACCAGTCCCGGATGAGATCTCGAAAGAAATACCTGAGGTCCTTTGGTAGTCTTTTTGACATCCATTATATATACTTTAAGTCTGTCGTTTACCTTATATTTTTCTCCCGGAACCTGTTCGTTTGCTGAAAGAATTCCTTCCGTTCTTCCAAGATTTATAAACATAGTCTCGTTGCTTATTCTCTGAACCGTTCCCGTCACTATTTCACCTTGTCTTGTAACATAATCATCGAATATCATTCCTCTCTCGGCTTCTCTTATCCTCTGCACTACAACTTGTTTTGCTGTCTGTGCCGCTATCCTTCCGAAGTCTCTTGGCGTAACCTGATACTCTACTATATCACCTGCCTGATATCTGTAGTCTATCTCTCTTGCTTCCTCTACGGAAATCTGAGTCAGATCATCTTCTACCTCTTCAACTACATCCATTCTCATAAGAACGGCAATATCCCCGTTTTCTCTGTCTATATCAACTCTGACATTCTGTGATGTTCCGTAATTTTTTTTATAGGCAGATACCAGTGCCGATTCTATGGCTTCTATCAGAACATCCTTTGAAATCTGACGTTCCTTTTCCAAATCTTCTATTGCCTGAATAAATTCCTTGTTCATCTTATCCTTCTTTTACCTCCTTTAGAAAACTACAGCAAGGCGGGTTTTAGCCACCTGCTCCGCAGGGAATTTTAATTGGTCATCTTTTTCATCTGTTATTACAATGTTTCCGTCTATGAGTCCAACAAGTATTCCTGAAAAATTCTTTTTACCGTCTGCTGCCTTATAAAGACTCACATCCACCTGATGTCCGGCAAATCTGGCAAAGTCCTTTTCTTTATAGAGTATTCTGTCCATGCCGGGTGAAGACACCTCAAGATAATAGTTCTGGCTGATTGGATCTTCCTCGTCTAACCTCTTGCTCAGAAAGCGGCTGACCTTTTCACAGTCATCGGTAGAAACATATCCGTCTTCACTTTCTCTATCTATATATACTCTCAAAAACCAGTCTTTTCCTTCTTTTATAAATTCACTGTGATACAGTTCAAGATTATTTTCTGCAAGAAAATCCGACAGCATCTCTTCTGTCAGCTCTGTAATTTTTTTCTTTGCCATTTTTTCTCCTTATCAAACTGAAAGAGTGGGTTTTGCCCACTCTTTTGTCATACCGTTTAGAAATTCAATCTTTATATAGATTACCACACTTTCGTCTGCAATGCAAGTGTAATTATTGAAAAATCAAGGAATACTTAAGAAAGGTCAAATTAAAACCAGCTAAAACTCTGCTAAAATATTAGCTTGCTCTTTATTAAAATTCATAGTAAAATAATTGTTAAGAATAAAATAGTAAGGAGAAATTGTTAATGGAATTTATTTCAGGTATCATCAGCAGCATCAGCGGTTATATGTACGGTTATATACTTATTGCACTGTTAATAGCTGCAGGACTTTATTTTTCTTTTAGGACAAAATTTGTCCAGATACGCTTGTTCGGCGAATCCATAAGAGTGATAAAGGAGCCGAAAAAAGACAGAGATTCAATATCATCATTTCAGGCTCTCATGGTTTCCACTGCCTCAAGAGTAGGTACAGGAAACATAGTAGGCGTTACCGGAGCTATCATTGCCGGAGGTCCCGGAGCAGTATTCTGGATGTGGCTGATTGCCCTCTTGGGCGGAGCTTCCGCATTTGTAGAATCCACTCTTGCGCAGATATATAAGAAAAGAGGAGCAGACGGTTCATACGGCGGTCCTGCATACTATATCAAACAGGCGCTAAAAGCCCCGGCTCTGGGCGGAGTTTTCGCAGTAATGCTGATACTTACTTACATGGGCGGCTTCAATGCATTGGCCTCCTTCAATCTGACAGACTTCGTTAAGGCTTATATACCTTCAGACAACGCTTCTGTTATTATAGGCGCAATCGTTGCCATTCTTGCAGGTATCGTAATCTTCGGAGGAGGAAAGCGTATATCAAAAGCAACTCAGGTAATGGTTCCTATCATGGCTCTTGCATACATAGCAGTTGCACTTATAGTAATGCTTTTGAATATAGGTTCTCTGCCTTCCGTAATAGGCTCAATATTCTCGGAAGCATTCAACTTCACTTCCGTTGCCGGCGGTATCTTCGGAGCTACCATAATGAACGGTATCAAGAGAGGTCTTTACTCCAATGAAGCAGGTATAGGTTCTGCGCCTAATGCTGCTGCTGCTGCGGATGTTTCCCATCCTGTAAAACAGGGGCTGGTACAGATGCTCTCTGTATTTATCGACACTCTTGTCATATGCTCTGCTACAGCATTCATGATTCTGTGCAGCGGTGTTGACCCGTCAGGCTTCATAGATGAAGCAGGAAACACCATGAACGGAGCATATATTCAGGCTTCCCTCGACGCAAACTTCGGTGCTTTCGGAGGTTACTTCATCACCGCAGCTCTCGCACTGTTTGCGTTTACGACTCTTGTCGGAAACTACTTCTATGCTGAAATGAACATCTCATACATATATAAAGATGCCATTCAAAACAAAGCTTTCATGACTGTATACAGATTGATTGCTGTCATTGTAATCTTCTTAGGTGCTCAGTTCAGTGCAGGTCTTGCATGGGATACAGCTGATGTTCTTATGGGCTTCATGGCTCTTATCAATGTACCTGTCTGCATAATATTAGGTAATACTGCATTCAAGGCTCTTAAAGACTATACCGATAAGAGAAAAGCCGGCAAGCCTATCGAATTCAAGGCTGCCGATATAGGTATTGAAAATACCGATTACTGGAACTAAACCTTATATTTATAACTTAAACACAACAAAAGAGGCAGGCTTTGAATAAATAAATTTCCCCTATTCAAAGTCTGCCTCATATTTTAAAGCTTCATTTCTTTAAGAACCTGTCTGCAAACATATATATAACTGTTTTCATCTACACATTCGGTCCACCTAATCAGGCTCACCCTGTTTCCTCTAAGTTCTATGCAAGTTACACCATTTGGATGAACACACGAACCTGTATTCATATATTTTATTCTATCTGTATTTATAATTGTCGGTCTATGGGTATGTCCGGACATGATATTCTTGTTTTTTTTAGACGCCCACCTTATCAAGCGATTTTCTACGGTGCTACGCTTGCCGTAATTACGAGCTGCACTGGTGGGATCCCTAAACCCTGCAAGTTCCAGTGGTTTCCACAGATAGCGCACCATCCAGCGGGCAATATGCCAAAACCGGTCGTTAAAAATATCGGCTTGATGTCCGTGGAGCAGGTATATTTTTTTGTTTTCATCTATCTTTACTGCAGCGGACTGAAAGTAGTTCATGCTGCGGTTTTCTTTGTTTATGGCTTTATCATGGTTTCCATAAAGCATATATAGCCTCCCTGCAGCCTTAAATCTCATCAGGGCTGCAAACACATCCTTATGGATTTCGTATATCTGTCTGAAATCTCTGTTTTCCCACAGTTCATCTCCGTCACCTAACTCAACATATGCAAAACCCTTTTGCCAATAATAATCCAACGCTGCTTGATATATAATCTTATTATATAGAAAACTATCGTTCCATGTTCCTCTGCCACGATGACAATCACTGAAAAACACTATACCCGGATAGCTGTCGGCATCGATTATGACGGCATTTTCAAATGCCTTATCTATTCTCTTTTCATAATAACCCATAAACCATAATATGCTTATGAGCCAATATATGTTCCCAATCTACCAACACAAAGTTTTTATACAATATCCACAGTGTCTCTCAAAGCAAAACAATGCATTCTTGTTTACATCCAAGATTTTACCGATATACGGGGTCTCTTCCGCTTCTTCGACCGTTAGGTTTGAAACATCCATTGACGAGAAAAAAGGATTTTCAAGCAGCGAATCAAGCATTTTACTTTCTTCCTTGTAAACCTTGTCATTGCTTTTAAACGCATATACACCCTCTGCCTCATTCTCCGGACATTTTCCCGATAAGTATAAGTCCTGCCACATCTTAGGTATGGATTTATTCTCTTCCATCTTTATAAGCAGCTTCTCACCCAATTCATTGATACCCTGTACTTTATAAATATATATGTCTTCATTATCGGTTGTTTTGCTTATAAAGCAGGTTATTTTTTTAAAAACACAGCTTACAGCTTTATGTATCTTATCAAAATCACTTTTGTCAAATATCATATACTTGCATATATCGCTTTTATCACCATACAGAGCAGAGTAAAAATGCATTGTGCAAGCATTCAGAAGAATTAGCGGATTTTCTTTAATACACATTTCTATTTTGCTAAAGTAGAGCTGAGTTTTTCCGTTACTTACACCTGAGTATTCGGGCATCAATAACATGTTGTTTATTTCATTCGACCATCTGTAGAGAAGGCAGTGATAAAAATTCTCCTTGTCGTTCTCCATCCGTAACATAATACATAGCCTCCACACCTTCTACATAAAAATCTCTCCATTGAAAAATGTAATTATCATCAAAATCTATATCTTCAGAAGCAATAGCATACTCAGTGCCTTCAGCTTTACTGAATTTAGTACCATATGAATACCATTCCGCAACTGTCATTTCTGCAAGAGTTGGATTAATCGGTCCTAATATATCTTTTTTTACAATCATTTCACCGCTAACACTACGAATCTTGTCATTGTTCGTTAGTTTTATTACCCATTTAGCTTCAAGCTCATTTAAAAGATTTGACCACTTTAATGTAAAAGTTGCAGTACCCACAAGCTTTATCGCTCTTGTACTATGATTTTTTTTATGTAAATCTACAATAATAGAATATCCATTATCTGTATATAAAACACTCTGATTTTCTGCATACAATTCTAATTCCGGCTTTGCTATGTTATTAAAATTGTCTTCAGCAAAAGCAGTCAAAGTAGCTGATAAAACCAACACAATTGCCAGTGTTATGGTTGTAATAAGCCTAAAATGCTTTTTCATTTTTTCATGTTCTTATTATATTGTCATTAAACTCATTTCCTTATATACTATTTGCTTAATACTTCTTATACACCCATCTTGCCTGATTGTATATTTCTTGTCAATATTTTTTCCTTGTTCACATCCGGGATTTTCCCGATATACGGGGTTTTTTGCTTCTTCGGCCGTTAGGTTTTAAAAGAGAAAAAACGGAGGATATGAATTTTCATATCCTCCTGCAAATCATTTTATTTACGGTAAATGAAGCGAATTTTTTCGCCTTATATTATTTTACAATTGTGCAAACTGTATCTGAACCGCAGCCTGCTGCATTTCCTTCGTCTGTGTCGAGGTGAACTTCTCTTTCGTGACCTGAACCTGATCTTACAAGTACATTATCAAATACCAGACCTCTTTCGCCCTCTATCTTGATGCTTACTACATCGCCGTTTTTAACGCCTGCTTCGGCAGCCTGCTGGTCGTTTAAGTGTACATGTCTTAATGCGACTATTACGCCGTGATCCAGTTCAACTTCGCCGCAAGGTCCTACTAATTTACATCCCGGAGTTCCTTCAAGTTTTCCTGATTCTCTTACAGGAGCCTTGATTCCTATGGATCTTGCATCAGTCATTGCAAGCTCAATCTGAGTTTCTTTTCTTACAGGTCCCAAAACTCTGATTCCAGAAAGAGTCTTTTTAGGTCCTACGATGTCTACTTTCTCTTCACATGCAAACTGTCCCGGCTGAACCAGCGGTTTTGTAGGAGTCAGCTGGTGACCCTTACCGAAAAGAATTTCGACATGTTCTTCACTGAGGTGAAGATGTTTGTTTGAAATACCGATTTTTACTTCGTAAGCCATTTTATATGTATCTCCTTTTTATAAAAATTAGTGACATGTTTAGAAGGATTTAAACAAGATTCAAATCCTTTTCAAAGATTAGCCCTCTATATAACTTACATATGGAAGGTTTCTGTATTTCTGGTCATAATCAAGACCGTAACCGATAACAAACAGATTATCTATTGAAAATCCCGTATAATCGGCATGAATATCCGCAACACGCCTTGATGGCTTGTCCAAAAGGGTGCAGATTTTTATGCTCTTAGGCTCTCTTTCCGCAAGATGCTCTTTTAGAAATTTAAGAGTTGTCCCGGTATCTACTATGTCCTCTACGATTATGACATTTTTGCCTTTTATGTCGCCTTCAAGATCTTTTTTAATCTTAACAGAACCGCTTGATGTAGTTCCTGAGCCGTAGCTCGATGCCATTATAAAATCTATTTCCATATCATTTGGAATATTCTTCATCATGTCGGCCATCCACACTACTGCGCCTCTCAAAGTACCTATCAGGTAAATATC
Organism: uncultured Eubacteriales bacterium; assembly: GCA_900542295.1. GTDB lineage: Bacteria > Bacillota > Clostridia > Peptostreptococcales > Anaerovoracaceae > Fimisoma. Next base: position 100,680 of record UQNJ01000002.1, read on the forward strand.
CTCACCGGCATAGTCTCTTGCAATTTGCTCTCCTATTTCTCTTGCTCTTTCTTCAATCTGCTCTCTTGTAAACAATACTTTGCCGACTTTATCGCTCATTATCTTTGTCCTCCTGCTCTACAGTAAATTCTACGCCTTCTACTATATCTTTATCTTTAAAATCCTTTGAAGGATCTATATCTTTTTCTTCAGACCAGTACTCATCTAAAGTATCTTTTAGATGCCATATTATCCAGATCCATAATACAATATCGTCTATAAATCCGAAAGGAAACAGCACCGGCGGTATCAAGTCCACAGGAAGAAACAAGTATACTATACCAAATACTATAAGTAATTTTTTGCGTATAGGTACTTTTTTATCCTTCATCATATATGAGACGGCTTTTATACGTCGTGACATAATCTTGAAAGTGATGAATTGCATCTATTCCTCCAAAAGTTTTTCCATATAGGCCAGCAGTTCTTCCTGTCCTGTACGCTTAAGCGCCGATACAGGTATAACCGTATCCCCCGGTTCAAGTTTCAGAGTACGCCTTATAAGAGCTATACATTTCTGCATCTCATTTCTTGAAACTTTATCTGCCTTTGTCGCCACAACAATTCCGTCAAGACCATAATGTCTCAGATAATCATACATCTGAACATCCTGAGCAGATGGGGCATGGCGTATATCCACAAGCTGAATTACCTTCCTGAGTCCGTTTCTCTTCTGAAAATATTCTTCCATCATCGGTCCCCAATCCTTGCTCATGGATTTTGAAACCTTTGCGTAGCCATAGCCCGGCAAATCGACAATCCTGAATTGACTGTTTATATTATAGAAATTTATGGTCCTGGTCTTTCCCGGACTTCCCGAAACTCTTGCAAGACTTTTTCTGCCGGTTAAAAGATTGAGCAGTGAAGATTTACCAACATTGGAACGACCTGCAAAAGCTATTTCAGCCAATGTATCTTCGGGATACTGAGAAGCTTTGACTGCCACTGCTTCGATTTTAGCTTCTTTTATTATCATACTACAAACCTTTGCTTTCCGCCATAGCATATTTAAGCGTATCTTTAGCTTTTTCAAGCAAAATGAATTTTAACTGCTTTCTTACTGCCTGAGGTATATCATCAATGTCCGCCTTATTATCTGCCGGTAAAAGTATAGTCCTGATACCTGCCCTATGAGCCGCCAGAACTTTTTCTTTGATTCCTCCCACAGGGAGAACCTTTCCTCTGAGGGTTATCTCTCCTGTCATGGCAACATCTTTCTTTACAGGTATTCCGGTCAATGCTGAAATTACAGATGTAAACATGGTGACACCTGCCGACGGGCCGTCCTTTGGAACTGCCCCCTCAGGAACATGTACATGCAAATCATACTTCTTGTAAAAATCCTCTTCAATGCCGCATTCTGATGCAATCGAGCGGATATATGTTATAGCTGTTCGTGCAGATTCCTGCATAACATCTCCAAGCTGCCCGGTAAGTTCTATTTTACCGCTGCCCGGTACCAATGATGCTTCTATAAACAGCGTATCTCCTCCTACCTGAGTCCATGCCATACCAGTGGTAACTCCTACTTCGCTTTCATTTTCCACTGTATCATATCTGAATCTGTGCTTGCCCAGATAGTTTTCAAGGGAGGCCGGTGTGATTCTGTATGACTGAGCTTTTTTTGCCACTATTTTGCGTGCCACCTTGCGGCATAAGCTTCCTATCTCTCTCTCAAGATTTCTCACGCCCGATTCTCTTGTATAGTAATTTATCAGATCACGCAGCGCTTTTTCACTTATGGCGAAATTTTTCTTTTTCAGTCCATGAGCTTTCATCTGCTTCGGTACGAGATATTTTTGAGCTATCTTTACCTTTTCTTCCTCTGTATATCCTGAAAGTTCTATCACTTCCATTCTGTCAAGCAAAGGTCTTGGTATGGTTTCCGTCGTATTAGCTGTGGTTATGAACATCACCTTTGATAAATCAAACGGTACCTCAAGGAAGTGATCCGTAAACTCTTTGTTCTGTTCAGGGTCTAAAACCTCGAGCAGCGCTGAAGCCGGATCGCCTTTAAAGTCGGAGCCGATCTTGTCTACTTCGTCAAACAGAAAAACAGGATTATTAGTTCCTGCATCTTTAATTGCATTTATGACTCTTCCCGGAATTGCTCCTATATATGTTCTCCTGTGTCCTCTTATTTCTGCTTCATCGCGAACCCCGCCAAGCGCCATTCTCACAAACTCACGCCCCGTAGCTCTTGCTATGGATTTGGCTATCGATGTTTTTCCAACTCCCGGAGGTCCTACTAAGCATATGATAGGACCCTTGATTGCTTTTGAAAGATGTATAACGGCAAGGTATTCCAGTATCCTGTCTTTAACCTTGCTGAGTCCGTAATGATCCTCATTTAGAATCTTTTCAGCCTTGTTTATATCTGAGCTTATTCTTGAGGACTTGTTCCAAGGCAGTGACAGAACAGTTTCCACATAATTTCTGACTACTCCGCTTTCCGCTGATGCCGGTGACATCTTGGTGAATTTATCTATTTCTTTACTGATTTTTTCTTCTATTTTAGAATCCAGTTTAAGTTCTTTTAACTTCTGCATCCATTCATCTGCTTCGGCTACGGCATCTTCACCAAACCCAAGTTCACTTTGAATGGCTTTCATCTGTTCTCGCAGATAATATTCCTTTTGATTCTGTTTTACATTTTCTTCAACTTGAATGCTCAATTTGCGTTCAAGATTTAATATCTGATTTTCTTCAAAAATAAGACTGCTTAGTAAAATCATCCTTTCCTTTACATCTGCTGTCTCAAGTATCTTCTGCTTTTGAGCCACATCAATATTAAGCTGTATTGCTATGGTATCTGTCAGCATATCGGCATTATCCATAATTACTGACAAATCGTAAAGATCTGCCTTAAAATTAGGCTTCAGGCTCTTATATTCTTCAAAATTATCAAGCATTACTCTTATCATTGCCTGAGTTTCTGTTTCTTCGGCAGGATAATTTATGCTCTTGATTTCATCCACATCGACTGTAATATACGGTTCTTCCGATACAACTTCTCTTATGCATGCACGATACAGTCCCTCAACAAGAACTCTTACTGTATCTCCCTGTATTTTCAGCATCTGCTTTATCTTTATTACAGTACCTACTTTATAATAATCTTCCTGTGTTGGAATCAGTATATTTTCATCTTTTTGGGAAGAGACAAATAAGATTTTATCATTATTCATAGCTGCTTCAAGCGCTTTTATAGACTTTTCTCTGCCTACATCAAAATGAAGCACAGTATTAGGAAAAATCAACAAGCCTCTCAAAGGTATGCACGGCATTACTGTGCGTTCTTCCATGTTCACTATCTTTCCCCTTTCTTGCATCCTGTTTATCATATCGGGCTTAAGCCCTCACAGATGTTATATTTAAAAATCAAGGCGACCGAAGTCGCCTATATTATGAAGCGTTTGCTTCCCGGTCTTTTAGTTGACTGTTTTCTTTCAAAACAAGCTTGGGCTGCTGTTTAAGTTCAATAGTCTCCTTTGTGACTATGCATTTTGCTATGTCATTTCTTGACGGAATCTCATACATGATTTCCGTCATAACAGACTCCAATATGCCACGCAAGCCTCTGGCTCCTGTTTTTCTTTCAAGAGCCTGTTCTGCGACAGCACCTACAGCCTCATCATCCATTTCAAGCTCTACACCATCAAGGGCAAAAAGCTTTTTATACTGCTTAAGCAGTGCATTCTTAGGCTCCTTGATGATTCTTACAAGAGCCTCCGCCGAAAGTTCCTCAAGTGTAACGATTACCGGCAGACGACCTATAAACTCCGGAATAAGACCGAATTTAAGCAGATCCTCAGGCTGTATCTTTGAAATAATTCGATTATCATCTTCCTTTTCAATTCTTATATCGGAATTGAATCCTATAACCTTGCTTCCCATACGGCGTTTGATTATCTTTTCAAGGCCGTCGAAAGCTCCCCCGCATATGAACAACACATTGGTCGTATCAAACTGTATAAATTCCTGATGCGGATGTTTTCTGCCTCCTTGAGGCGGGACATTGGCAACTGTTCCCTCAAGAATCTTAAGAAGTGCCTGCTGTACTCCTTCGCCGCTTACATCTCTTGTTATAGAAGGATTTTCGGATTTTCTCGCAATCTTATCAATTTCATCGACATATATTATTCCCTTCTGCGCCTTCTCTACATCATAATCTGCCGCCTGCAAAAGCTTGAGTAGTATGTTTTCAACATCTTCTCCGACATATCCTGCCTCTGTTAAAGCCGTTGCATCTGCTATAGCAAAAGGCACATCCAGTATTCTGGCAAGTGTCTGCGCCAGCAAAGTTTTCCCCGAGCCTGTAGGTCCAATCATAACAATGTTGCTTTTTTGCAGTTCAACAACATCATCATCTGCGGTCTTATCGTTTATCCTCTTATAATGATTATAAACTGCAACCGCCAATGCCTTTTTAGCGTCATCCTGTTCTATTACATATTCAGACAAAATATCAGTTATTTCCTTAGGCTTCGGAAGCTTATATGCTTTCTCTTCGCCATCAGGCATCTTTTCACTGTGAATTTCATCATTTATGATATCAAGGCAGTAGTGTATACAATCTTCACAGATATACACTCCCGGCCCCGCTACCAGCTTTGTAACCTGATTCTGAGGTTTGCCGCAAAAAGAGCATCTGAGCTGTTTGTTTTCATCATATTTGCTCATCAAAATTCCCCCTATTACTATCTGTATGTTATCACCTTATCTATGAGGCCGTAATCACAAGCTTCTTCAGCACTCATAAAATTGTCTCTGTCCGTGTCATTTTCCACCTTCTCAAATGGCTGACCTGAATTTTCGGACATTATTCTGTTCAGCTTTTCTCTGGTCTTAAGTATCCAGTCTGCATGAATTTTTATATCCTCTGCTTGACCTTTTACCCCTCCCAGCGGCTGATGAATCATAATTTCCGCATTAGGCAGAGCCATCCTCTTTCCCTTTGTTCCGGAAGAAAGCAGAAATGCACCCATGCTTGCCGCAAGACCCACGCAGATAGTAGATACATCGGGTTTGATATACTTCATAGTATCATAAATAGCCATTCCTGCTGTAACAGAGCCCCCCGGGCTGTTGATATATATACATATGTCTTTTTCCGGGTCTTCAGATTCAAGGAATAAAAGCTGTGCTACCACAACACTCGCCACATGATCATCTATCTCTTCTCCCAGAAAAATTATTCTGTCCTTAAGAAGCCTTGAATAGATGTCATATGAACGTTCTCCTCCTGAAGTCTGTTCAATTACATACGGTACTAAAGCCATTTGTTATACCCCCTTTTTAACAGGCAATTATTTAATAACAGCATTATCATATATAAACTGTATTGCCTTCTTTACTTTCAAATCTTTTTCAAGGAATGTAAGGTTTTCCATACCTATCATTTCTTTAATCTTGTCGGCAGTAGTCTGGTACTGGATAGCCATTACTTTGATTTCTTCTTCCATTTCATCTTCGGTAACTTCTATCTTTTCAGCTTCAACTATTCCCATCAGTATCATTCTTGTTTTAACCTGTCTTTCAGCATCAGGTTTAAGCTCGTCTCTGAATTCTGCGATATCTTTTCCAACGAATTCAAGGTACTGTCCTAAAGACATTCCCTGATAACGAAGCTGCTGGTCGAGTTCCTGAGCCATTCTGTCCATTTCATCCTGAATCATTACAACAGGAACTTCAACATCGTTAGCTTCTACCACTTTACCCAAAGCTGCATCCTGCATCTTTGTTTCTGCGCCTGCCTTTGCATACTTTTCTAGTCTTTCCAAAGTAGACTTTTTTAATTCTTCCAAAGTGTCATATTCACTTACATCTTTTGCGAATTCATCATCAAGTTCAGGAAGCTGTTCTTCTTTTACTTCGTGAACGAGGCAGTGGAACACAGCTTCTTTACCTGCCAGATCTTCTGCATGATATTCTTCAGGGAAAGTTACTACTACATCTTTCTTTTCGCCCGGAGTAACTCCCACAAGCTGTTCTTCAAATCCCGGAATAAACATTCCTGAGCCTAATTTCAGTTCCTGATTTTCAGCTGTACCGCCATCGAACTGTTCTTCTCCAACAAATCCCGAATAGTCAAGAAGTACTGTATCTCCTTCTTTTGCAGCTCTTTCAACAACTACCACTCTTGCATTTCTCTTCTGAAGAGCTTCTATCTCTTTGTCTACATCTTCATCCTTAACTTCGTTTACTACTTTTTCTATTTCTACTCCTTTGTAGTCCTTAACTTCCACAATAGGATAACAAGGCACGGTAATGGTTGCCGTAAAGCCCTCTCCCTTTGCTATTTTGCTGAATTCAGCAGCCGGGCTGTCTATAACTTCAAGCTCAAGTTCTTTCAAAGCTTTTACATAGTTTTCATTAAAAAGTTCATCTATAGCCTCTTCAAAGAAAATACCTTCTCCGTAACGCTTTTCGATTATGCTTCTTGGAGCTTTGCCCTTTCTGAAACCGTCAACCTGGAACTGATCCTTGGTTCTCTGATATGCCTTTACCTGAGCATTTTCAAATTCTTCTGCTGTAAATTCCATTGTAAATTTAACATCGTTCTTTTCTCTTGAAATAAATGTTGCTTTCATTAAATTACTTCCTCCTAAATTCCGTAAAATGCACGGACAATTGCATAATATTATACCTCTAAATCAACTTAAAGTAAAGTATATCGCCGGGCAATTTTTGTTTTTTTACAGTTATTTTTGTGTTTTTTAGCTGATTTCTTAAAAATATGGTCAAAGTTTGCTTAAATAGACCTTTCTATTGCAAATTTTTCTCAGTTTTTATAAAAAAATACAGCAAATGATGTTTACATCATATAAAAAGGTACCACCCTCTCTTCCGGAGTGATACCTCTCAAAGCTTACTTTATAAGTTCTTTTATATTAACCGATCCTTCAGCGATTATTGCAGTCGGACCTGTTAAATAAAGGCCTTCATCTGATACTGTTATAAAAAGCTCTCCTCCCGGGACATTTACCCTTACATACTCACCGCTTACGGACTTGCTGTCTGTAAGCACGTAGACCACCGCTCCCGAGCCTGTTCCGCAGGCAAGAGTAAAATCTTCAACACCCCTCTCATATGTAAGTACCGCCACATTATCATTATCTATAACATCGTAAAAATTCACATTGGCACCTTTAGGAAATCCTTCATAATGGCGCAGAGCTTTGCCTAATTCTCTGACTTCTTCTTTATCTTTAAGAGTCAGTCCCGGTATTTCCACCACTGCATGAGGTATTCCGGGTTCGCCCAATTCAACATATGTACATTCTATTGTTTTTCCTATAACGCTTACATTTACTTTTTTTACAGATGTAACATCATTTAGCCTTACTCTGTACAAGCTCTCCGTTTCTCGGTAGCCTTTTACCATACCTGCTATGGTCTCGATATTCTGTGCCTTTCCGGCAAGACCGTGTTCATAGCCATATCTTGCTATGCACCTTGCGCCGTTTCCGCACATCTCTCCAAAGCTTCCGTCGGCATTGTAGAACCTCATCTTGTAATCGCCTCCGTATTCAGGAGAATCAACTACCATAAGGCCGTCCGCTCCTATGGAAAATCTTCTATGGCAAAGTTTTTCCGCAAGATCTCCAAGCTTACATTCAGGTATCCGCTCTTCAATATTGTTTATTATTATAAAGTCATTTCCTGCGCCGTGCATTTTTACAAAATCCATATAAAACCTCTCTTTTTTATTTGTACCCTAAGAAACCGTCATCTACCGGAATCGTTACGGCATTGATTCCGTCTGCAGCTTCAGAAGCAAGAAATAATGCGGTTTCTCCGATGGCAGAAGGCGGAAGGGGCTTCTTTCTCATTCCCTTTGAATAAAGTTCTTCAAATGTTCCCCTTTCTTTATCTATATCAAGCATAGGTGTATCTATTACACCGGGTGCTATGCCAACTACTCTTATATTATACTTTGCAAGTTCAAATGCTGCTGCTTTAGTCATCATCTCAACAGCCCCCTTGCTTGCATTATATCCTACTATGTTGCCGCTCGCAACTCTTCCGTATATGCTTCCCATATTTATTATTACACCGCCGATTCCCTTGTCGACCATCATCTGTGCTCCACGCTGCATGCACATAAAAGTTCCGTATTGATTAACCTTTACGGCTCTGTCATATTCTTCATATGATGTTTCAAGGAACGGGTGACTCGGTGCAATTCCTGCATTATTTACAACAACATCCAGTCTGCCGAACCGTTCTTCTATGGCATTGAAAATTGCTTGCACATCTTCTTGTTTCGCAACATCACCACCTAAAGAGAGAATTCTTTCAGAGTCAAAATCCTTAGCAAATTCTGCTGCTGCTTCATCTGTTTTTTCTTTTCTTCTTCCTACTATAACTACATCATATCCGCCTTTAAGAAAGCTAAAAGCACATGCCTTTCCTATACCTGTTCCTCCACCTGTAATTAAAGCTACCTTCCTGCTATCCATGTATAATCTCCTTAAAGAATTTATCTTACAAAGTTGGTCCATATTTCTTTTTCTTTATGTTCAGGTTCTATCCCCGCATTTTTGCCCGCATCTATACACTTCACCATCCATGCAAGGTTTCTTGCTACAGTCGAAAGGGTAAACAATCCCTCTTCATCCTCCTTGAGCTGAGACGGATTTACATGTGCATGCGCTATAGGCCAGTAATCTCCGCTTACTACCGGCATCTGATTATATGTAGGATACTTCATCATAGTATCAAATGCGGCCGTACATCCTCCACGCCTTGCAACTACAGCTATCGCAGCCGGCTTGTATTTCATATCTTCACTTCCTACATAAAACAACCTGTCAAGAAAAGAAACCATATCTCCTGTTGGAGATGCAAAGTGCACAGGTGTGCCGAACACAAATCCATCTGCTTCTTTAAGCAGTTCTGCCGCTTCATTTACACAATCATTCTGAACACATCTGCCTGTTTTACTGCATCCTCCGCAGGCCATACAGCCACCTTTGATTTTTTTACCCACCTGAAAAATCTCAGTATCAAATCCTCTTTCTTCAAGCACCGATGCCATATGTTCCAGTGCTGCATTTGTACATCCGTTACTGTTTGGACTGCCGTTAAAAAGCAATATTTTCATTTGTCTGCCCTCCGAATTGTTTATTGTCACACTCTTAACATATCATATACCGCAGCAGTTAGCAATAATTGATTCATGTATACTTTATGTCAAAAAAAGATTCCCTATGCTTGAGAAAGGGAATCCTATATATATGATATTCTAAAGTTTTTCTTCTTTGTTTATTTTATTTTTCATTATATAAAGATAACAGAAGAAGTGTACTGTCCCTGTTATTATCCATGTAACAGGGTATGAAATATAAACAGTAGTAACCGTGTGCAGTTCCGGTACCTGAAATACAGTCATTATCCACACGATTCTAAGTGCACATACGCCAATCAGCGATACTATCATCGGAGCTATGGAATAGCCCAAGCCTCTCAAAACTCCCACAAGAGTATCCATTATGCCACATAATGCGTATGTAGTGCTTATTACCGCAAGCCTTTTTATTCCCTCTTCTATTACCATTTCACTGGAGGAGTATATGCCAAGAAGCTGATGTCCGAAAAGAAATGCAAAGTTTCCCAGAACTACCCCCGTTATCGTAACGCAGATTAACGATTTCACCATTATCGGCTTTATACGCTCGTACTTACCTGCCCCTACATTCTGGCTCGTGAATGATATGGCTGCCTGATAAAAAGCATTCATCGCAAAGTATACAAAACCTTCTATATTGGCGGCGGCAGCGCTTCCTGCCATGGTAACATCTCCGAATGTATTTATCGAAGACTGAATTATAACATTGGAAAGAGAAAAGAGCACTCCCTGAAAGCCCGCCGGAAGGCCTATCTTGATTATTGTAATCAGCATATCTTTATGCAGCTTCAGTTTTTTTAGTGTAAGCTTCATACCGTTGCTCTCTCTGCAAAGACATCTTATTACAAGCACAGCCGATAAACACTGAGATAAGGCTGTTGCGGCAGCCACTCCTGCTACATCCATCCTTAAGACTATAACAAAAAACAGGTTGAGGCATACATTTAATATACCCGATATTACAAGAAATTTAAGAGGACGGCGAGTATCTCCCTTAGCTCTCAAGATTGCACTTCCGAAGTTGTATATCATCATGGCCGGCATTCCGATAAAATATATTCTCAGATAAATCGCCGACAGCCCCAAAACGCTGTCTGGTGCTTCCATAAGATGAAGAATCGGTTTTGCGAATATTATTCCTATAATTGCAAGAACAACTCCGCTGACTATGCTTAAGGCTACAGAAGTATGAACGGTATCGCTGAGCTCTGCTTCTTTTTTGGCGCCGAAATATCGTGCCGTAAGGACATTTCCGCCTATAGATAATCCTATAAACAGGTTTGACAAAAGCAATATGAGAGATGTTGTGGAACCTACAGCTGCAAGAGAATTGTCCCCTGCAAAACGGCCTACTACTATTATGTCTGCCGCATTAAAAAGCAGCTGCAATATTCCCGAACAAATTAAGGGAAACGCAAACAAAAGCAGTTTTTTAAGTATGGATCCGCTGCACATATCTATTTCATGTTTTTTCCTCACTTCAACCGAGCGTTCTTCTTTATTGTCCTTCATCTATACCTCCTGTTTTATTTTACATGACCAACAAAAACACCCGAAGGTCTTCCTTCGGATGTTATACACAGATATTATAGCATAATCTTAACGCAAATCAAGATACTTTTTATATAAATTATAAGTAATTTCGTTGAAGCTTACCAATATTATATCGATTAAATAGTCTTGGTTTTCTTCTTTCCATTTTTTTATGGTATCTATAGCTATATCGGCAGCTTCTTCATGAGGATATCCGTAAACACCTGTTGAGATTGCAGGAAAGGCTATACTGTGAATATCATTTTTTCTTGCTGTATCAAGAGAGTTTATATAACAATTTGCCAAATTGATCTTATCCTCAGGTATACCGCTATATATGGGACCCACAGTATGAATCACATATTTTGCTTTTAAATCGTAGCCCTTCGTTATCTTTGCTTCTCCTGTATCACATCCTCTGAGAGTTCTGCATTCTTCAAGAAGTTTTGGTCCTGCCGCTTTGTGAATAGCTCCGTCAACACCGCCACCGCCCAAAAGTGATTTGTTTGCAGCGTTTACGATAGCATCACAGTCAAGTGTTGTAATATCTCCTCTGTATAAAACTATATTTCCCATATTCCACCTCTGATAAATCTTTTTACAAAAGCGGAGCCGTTTACAATACGGCTCCGCTGCGGTTTTAATCTGTATAATTGTCAAAGTAACCCTGAATATAGATAAAAGGTGTTCCCTTATCTCCCGAACCGGAAGTCAGGTCACATAATGAACCCAGCAAATCCGTAAGTCTTCTTGGAGTAGTGCCCTCTGTAACCATCTTGCCTACAAGGTTAGCTTCCTTTTCTTTTATGGCAGCCTGTATCGCCGACTTGAGTTCTTCACCTCTGAGATCTGCAAAATCGTTGTCGGCAAGGTATTTCAGCTTAACTTCGTTTGGCTGTCCTACAAGGCCGGAAGTGAATCCCGGTGAAACAACAGGGTCTGCCAGCTCCCATATCTTTCCTACAGGATCCTTGAAAGCTCCGTCTCCATAAACCATAACTTCCACAGTCTTTCCTGTTCTGTTTCTTATTTCTTCCTGAACAGAATTTACAAATTCCTGACAATTTACAGGGAACAGTTTTATGCTGTCTTCTGTTGCCTTGTTTGAGCCTAAAATTCCATATTCAGGATTATATCCGGAGCCGTCTACAGACTCGTTAAGCAGATCATCCATACCAAGTACAATCTTTGCTCCCGCATTCTTTATCAGTCTCTTGGTACGAGCACGAGTATGAATGTCGGCACATATTACATTCTCTGCATAATCGACTATACTGCGAGGATTGTTGGCAAATATTATCTCAGCCTCTGCACCTTCTTCTTTGATTATATCCTTATAGTAGTTTACATAATCTATATCGGTAAAAGTATGGTGAGATTTGCCGAAAATATTTTCAAACTCTTCCTGAGTCAGCACATCTTTATAAGGGTCAATGCCTTTTTCATCAAGCAGGTCGAGTTCAAGGAGATGATTTCCCACCTCATCGCTCGGATAGCTGAGCATCAATACTACTTTTTTGGCGCCCTTAGCAATACCTCTGAGGCAGATTGCAAATCTGTTTCTGCTTAATATAGGGAACACAACTCCTACAGTTTCTCCTCCAAGCTTGTTTCTGACATCTTTGGCAAGCTGGTCTGTAGTAGCGTAATTAGCCTGAGAGCGAGCCAGAATGGACTCTGTAACAGCAAGCACATCCTTGTTGCCGATTTCAAAGTCACCGTTATCAATGCATCCCATCAGAGTGTCCACGACTATAGTCTTAAGGTCATCTCCTTCTTTGATGATAGGAGCTCTCAGACCCCTTGATACAGTACCGATTCTTCTTTCCATTTATAATCATCTCCCTTATGATAAAATCATTTTTATGCGGTTTCAAAAAATACTCTTTATTATAATCCCACTAAAAATATCTGTCAAGATTATTTGAAGTATTTTACTGCGGATTCAAACATTTTCATGTCAAAGTGTCCCGGAACATTCTTGTACAATCCGTTTCCGATTCTTTCCGCATGTCCCATTTTTCCGAGAACTCTTCCGTCAGGGGAAACTATTCCTTCGACTGCCCAATCGGAACCGTTAGGATTGAACTGTATGTCAGAGGAAGCATTGCCGCTCATATCGACATACTGTGTTATTATGCGTCCGTCGGAGGCCATTTTATCAAGAAGCTCAGGTGATGCCATGAATCTTCCCTCTCCGTGAGAAACAGGGACCGTATAAACATCCCCTACTTCTGTAGCTGCAAGCCATGGAGAATTATTAGAAGCTATTCTTATCTGCACCAGCTTTGACTGATGTCGACCAATCTTATTGTAAGTAAGCGTCGGGAATGTCTCATCTGTATCCATTATCTTTCCGAAAGGAACAAGACCAAGCTTGATAAGTGCCTGGAAACCGTTACATATTCCCGCCATCAGACCATCTCTTTCCTCAAGCAGCTCAGTGACCGCTTCTTTTATCTCCTGATTTCTGAAAAATGCCGTTATAAACTTACCTGAACCGTCAGGCTCATCTCCGCCGGAGAAACCTCCAGGAATAAATACCATCTGGCTTTGGCGCACTTTAGCTGCAAATGTCTCTACAGAGCGTGCCACATCAGATGACGTGAGATTATTTATTATGAAGATTTCAGGTTCAGCTCCGGCCTTGTCAAATGCTTTTGCAGTATCATATTCGCAGTTTGTTCCCGGGAATACCGGAATAAGAGCCTTTGGCTTTGCAACCTTAACGGCTGATGTAAACTTCTTTTCAGACACAAAGGAAATATTAGCCGGTGCTTCTTCGTCAGTCTTTATGTTGCACGGATATACACTCTCAAGCTTATCTTCATAAATTCCGAAAAGTTCATCAAAACTCAGTCTGTCGTTTCCGTAAGCTATGGATTCGTCATCTGTTGTACGGCCTATAAGTATGCCGTCGGCTTCGCCTTCCACTTCTGCTACAAAAGCTCCGTAATTATATTTAAACATCTCTTCAACAGAAATATCTCTGCTATACTCAAAACCTATATTATTTCCCATGGTCATCTTTAGTATTGCCTCGGCAATACCGCCCATTCCCGGAGTATAGCAGGCTTTTATCCTGCCCTCTCGCATCATCTTCGTAACTTTGCCATACAGCTCTTTCAGTGAATCTCCAAGAGGCAGACCGTTTTCTCCACACTCAGGCTTCATAAGATATACATTATTTCCCGCATTTTTAAATTCAGGGGAAATTATATTATCTGTGCTATCGACAGTAACTGCAAAAGATACCAATGTAGGAGGCACATGTATGTTTTCAAATGTTCCGCTCATCGAATCTTTTCCGCCTATTGAGCCAACTTCAAGAGCCATCTGTGCATCGAAAGCTCCCAGAAGTGCTGCGAAAGGCTGTCCCCATTTTTCAGGATCATGTCCTAACTTTTCAAAGTATTCTTGGAAAGACAGGTATACATCCTCAAAAGAAGCTCCTTCTGCAATGAGTTTCGATACAGATTCGACAACTGCAAGGTATGCGCCGTGATAAGGGCTCTTCTCGGTTATAAACGGATTGTACCCCCATGCCATGAGACTGCATGTCCTTGTGTCCTTTTTCTCTACGGAAACCTTGTTTACCATAGCTTGTATAGGAGTTCTCTGATATTTACCGCCGAAAGGCATAAGAACTGTGCCTGCGCCTATAGTTGAGTCAAACCTTTCCGAAAGACCTCTCTTGGAACATATATTAAGGTCTCCTGCCATGCTCTTATAATTTTCGGCAAAAGTGCCGGTTACTTTCTTTTCGTATTCCTGTGGCTTTTGAGTTACAACACAGGTGTGTTTTTCTGCTCCGTTGGAATCAAGGAACTCTCTTGAAATATTGACTATAGTTTTTCCGTTCCACTGCATAGAAAGGCGAGGTTCAGAAGTTACACATGCTACTACTGTAGCTTCAAGGTTTTCATTGCGTGCAAGGTTGCAGAACTTATCTACATCCTTTTCGGCTACAACTACTGCCATTCTTTCCTGAGATTCACTTATAGCAAGCTCTGTACCATCAAGACCCTCGTATTTTTTCGGAACTTTATTTAAGTCAATAGAAAGTCCGTCAGCCAATTCACCTATAGCAACGGAGACTCCGCCGGCGCCGAAATCGTTACATCTCTTGATGAGCTTGGATGCCTCGGGATTTCTGAAAAGTCTCTGAAGTTTTCTTTCCTCAGGTGCATTTCCTTTCTGCACTTCTGCTCCACAGCTTTCAAGAGATGATACATCGTGAGATTTTGAAGATCCGGTAGCTCCGCCGCATCCATCTCTTCCTGTCTTTCCTCCTAAAAGAATCACTCTGTCTCCGGGAGCCGGAACTTTTCTGATTACATTCTCAGCAGGTGCTGCAGCTATTACTGCCCCTATTTCCATTCTCTTTGCCACATATCCCGGGTGATATATTTCGTCTACCTGACCTGTAGCAAGTCCTATCTGGTTTCCGTATGAGCTGTATCCTGCGGCTGCAGTTGTTACTAACTTCCTCTGAGGAAGCTTGCCCGGAATAGTTTCCGAAACAGGCTTAAGCGGATCTGCCGCTCCTGTCACTCTCATTGCAGCATATACATAGCTCCTGCCTGATAGCGGGTCTCTTATAGCTCCGCCTACGCATGTTGCTGCACCTCCGAAAGGTTCGATTTCGGTAGGGTGATTGTGCGTCTCATTTTTGAAAAGCAGTAGCCAGTCCTCATCTTTTCCGTCTATTTCAACTTTTATTTTTACTGTACATGCATTTATCTCTTCGGACTCATCAAGCTTGTCAAGTTTTCCTGTCTTTTTCAGATGCTTTACTGCTATGGTTCCTATATCCATAAGAGTTACAGGCTTTGTTCTGCCCAAGTCCTCTCTCAGCCTGATATATCTGTCAAATGCATCTTCTATCTCTTTATCCTCAAATTTAACGCTGTCTATTACAGTATTAAAGGTTGTATGACGGCAGTGGTCCGACCAATAAGTATCTATCATCTTGATTTCAGTGATAGTCGGGTCTCTGTCTTCTTCTTCAAAATATTTGCGGCAGACTTTTATGTCGGCAAGGTCCATTGCCAAACCTCTGTCTGCTATAAAGTCTGCAAGTTCGTCATCGCTTAGCTTGCGAAATCCTTCTACTGTCTCAACTGATGTCGGAATTTCATATTCAGCTTTCAGTGTTTCAGGAAGATCCATATCGCATTCTCTTGCTTCGACTGCGTTGATTACATATTTTTTTACAGCCTCAATATCAGCATCACTGATATCTCCGTAAAGTGCATAAACTTTTGCAGTTCTTACAGCAGGTCTTTCTCCTTTTGAAATTATCTGTATGCACTCTGCGGCAGAAGATGCCCTTTGGTCAAACTGTCCCGGCAGATATTCCACAGCAAAAATTCTGTCTGCCTCCGGAAGCTCATAAGTTACTATGTCAAGCTGAGGCTCAGAAAATACTGTATTTACTGAATAATCAAAAAGCTCCTTGCTAATATTATCAACATCATATCTGTTAAAAACTCTTACTTCTTTTACAGCCTTTATCTGTAAAAGTTCATTTATATCGTTCTTAAGTGCCGCTGCCTCATTAGCCAGTCCCGGTTTTTTCTCTACAAAAATTCTAAAAACCATCAGTTAGCTCCTTTCTGCCATCAAGGCTCTCTTTCCTATATCTTTCCTATAATAAGCATTCTCAAACTTTACGCTCTTCACCGTTTCATATGCCTTATCTATAGCTTCTTTCAGAGCAGGTGCGGTTTCGGTGACTCCAAGAACTCTGCCTCCTCCGGTGACTAATTTGCCATCCTTTAATTTAGCGCCTGCAACATATATGTTCTTATCTTCAGGCATTGTTATCTCAAATCCTGTTTCATACTTTTTTGGATAACCGTCTGAAGCCATTACAACACATGCGGCACATTCATCCTTAAACCTGACCTCTGCCTTATCAAGTTCCTTATCATAGATTTTCAGCATTATATCCATCAGATCACTTTCAAGAAGCGGAAGCACAACTTGGGTCTCCGGATCCCCGAAACGACAGTTATACTCTATTACTTTCGGTCCGTTCGGAGTAAGCATAAGTCCGAAGTAAAGACACCCTGAAAAGCTTCTTCCCTCTGAATTCATGGCTTCCATTGTAGGCTTGAATATGGTTTTCATACATTCTTCGGCAATTTCGTCAGTATAATACGGGTTTGGTGCTACCGTTCCCATGCCGCCTGTATTTAAACCTTTGTCGCCGTCTAAAGCTCTCTTGTGATCCATGGAAGAAACCATCGGAACAATTGTCTTGCCATCTGTAAAAGAAAGCACAGAAACTTCAGGTCCGGTCAGAAATTCCTCTATGACAACTTTGTTTCCGCTGTCTCCGAAAACTCTGTCTCCCATAATATCATTAACTGCCTGAACTGCCTGTTCTCTTGTTTCTGCAATGATAACACCTTTACCCAATGCCAGACCGTCTGCCTTGACTACAACGGGAATAGGGCAAGTGTCTACATATTTCAGAGCTTCATTCATATCACTGAAAGTTTCATAAGATGCTGTAGGAATATTATATTTTTTCATAAGGTCCTTTGAAAATGCTTTGCTTCCTTCTATCACAGCGGCTTTCTTATCAGGTCCGAAAGTTTTGATACCTTTAGAATTCAGAGCGTCTACTGCTCCCAATACCAGTGGGTCGTCAGGAGCTACTACTGCAAAGTCTATATCGTTATCAGCAGCAAACTCCGCTATCGCTTCAATATCCTTTGCTCCTATATTGACACAAGTTGCATCGGCGGCTATACCACCGTTGCCGGGCAAGGCGAAAATTTCATCCACCTTGCTGCTTTCTTTTAATTTTTTTATTATGGCGTGTTCTCTTCCTCCGCCGCCTACTACCATTACTTTCATGAGTACCTCCTGTGTTGGTCGCCCGGTCTTGAATTCCGGTACAGTATTGGCTGTTTTGCTGTTTTTACATATTTAAAAATTAAGCCAATAGTCTTCTAATGGTGGAACAATCTTATTCCTGTCATAGCCATTACCATATTGTACTTGTTGCATGTCTCTATGACATTATCGTCTCTGATTGAGCCTCCGGGCTGAGCTATATAGCTTACTCCGCTCTTTGCCGCTCTTTCGATATTATCTCCGAACGGGAAGAATGCATCGGATCCAAGACATACGCCTTTAAGTCCTGCAAGATATTCTCTCTGCTCAGCTCTCGGAAATTCCTGCGGTTTTTCTGTAAACAGCTGCTGCCAGTTTCCGTCGCCTATTACATCTTCAAAATCCTCTGAAAGATATACATCTATTGCATTATCTCTGTCAGGTCTTTTTATTTCATCTTTAAACGGAAGATTCAAGACCTTATCATGCTGGCGAAGATGCCACTTGTCCGCTTTTTCTCCTGCAAGGCGAGTGCAGTGAATTCTTGACTGCTGACCTGCCCCCACTCCTATGGTCTGTCCGTTTTCTGCATAACATACAGAATTGGACTGTGTATACTTAAGAGTTATAAGTGCTATAACAAGATCTCTCTTTGCTTCTTCGGACAGTTCTTTGTTCTCAGTAACTATATCTGTCAGAATGTTTTTATCGATTTTAAGATCGTTTCTTTTCTGCTCGAATGTTATTCCAAACACCTGTTTTTTCTCTGTTTTTTCAGGAACATAACCGGTATCTATCTTTATTATATTGTAGCTGCCTTTTCTCTTGCCTTTCAGTATTTCAAGAGCTTCTTCATCATAGTCGGGGGCAATTATTCCGTCGGAGACTTCTCTTGCAATAAGCTTTGCACAAGTAACATCGCATTTGTCTGAAAGTGCAATCCAATCTCCGAAAGAACTCATTCTGTCGGTTCCTCTTGCTCTTGCATAAGCGGTTGCTACAGGAGAATCGTCAATACCCTCTATATCATCTACAAAAAAAGCTTTTTTCTGTTTTTCTGTCATTGGGATTCCTACCGCCGCAGAAGTAGGACTTACATGTTTGAATGAAGTTGCGGCACACATTCCCAGTGCATCCTTTATTTCCTTTACCAATTGCCAGCTATTCATGGCATCAAGTAAATTTATGTATCCGGGACGACCGTTTAATATTTCTATAGGAAGCTCGCAGCCGTTTTCCATATATATTTTTGCAGGCTTCTGATTAGGATTACATCCGTATTTCAACTCATAATCTTTCATTACTTCACCTTCTTGTTTTTATTTACCAGCCTTGTAACTGATTCCATAGTCTTAAGGTCTATATACTCGACATACAGTGAAATCCTGTTGTCCTCATCAAGACTGCTCCATATTTCATCAGTCATTTCATCAATATCGTTACTTATTTTCAGTGTCTTAGGCTCACCGCAGAAAGTCGGAAGGGGATTCCCGTCTCCTTCATATGTATGTATAAAATGACCCCTGCCGGAAAGTGCAGTATAATCATAGAAAAATCTGTTGCATGCACTTCCTTCACTGTCTGCACTCTTTAAAATGCTCATTTCATATCCGAAAACCTCTCTTTCGGCACCTGAATTGACAAATCCAAGGACTGCACTTATTCTTGGTGTAAAGTTTGGTCTATCCGGCTCAAACTCTCTCGTCATAAGTCCGTCTCTTGCAGAATCGCCTTTTTCCATAAATGTCGCCACTGTGTCGGTCTGGTCTCCGTTAGTAACTATGAGAGCATTCTTCATATGAGCAACTGCTCTGTATATTATAAGGCTCGGATCTTCTACCTTTGATTCGTCAAACGGTTTAGTAAAAACATCTCCCTTTTCGTCAATTTCAAAAACTCTGTTTCTGCTGTTTGCACTTCTTCCGCTTATAAAATATCCGATTACAGCCTTGCCATTTTCCGTCATGCCGACAATAATGCCTCTGCCCGGATAAGAATTGTTTTTAATGTAATCTTTTATGGTTTTCATATGCTTACCTCTTATATATATCTTACTTCAACAAATTTTCTTCTGAAATTTTCTTTGAAATAAGCTCAACTGCCTGGGGAAGTATCTTCCACTCGGCCTCTTCCATAACTCTTCTCTGCAAGGTTTCCGGCGTATCACCGGATTTGACTTCTACCGCTTTCTGCATTATTATACGGCCGCCGTCAGGAATTTCGTTGACATAATGTACAGTTGCACCTGTCACTTTTACCCCATACTCAAGGGCAGCTTCATGAACATGCAGTCCGTAAAAACCTTTTCCGCAAAATGAAGGTATAAGCGAAGGATGTATATTGATTATCTTTCCCGGATACTCATCCGTAAAGTTTTTAGTCAATATGCTCATGAATCCTGCCATAACAATTAGGTCTATGTTATTCTCTGTAAGAAGTCTTTTTAATTCTTCTTCAAATTTCTGCTGAGAACCCAGTTCTTTTTTGCTTGCGACAGCAGTCTTGATTCCTGCCTTGGCAGCCCGCTCAAGAGCGTATGCTTTTCGATTACTTGCAATTACAAGTTCTATGCTTCCGCTTGAAATACTTCCGTCATTACAGGCATCTATCAAAGCCTGAAGATTTGTTCCTCCGCCTGACACAAGAACTGCGATTCTCGTCTTTAGCATATTACCACCTTTTCGTCAGACTTGATTATATTTCCTATTACATAAGCATCTTCTCCGGCAGCCCTCAGTATTTGAATTGCTTTGTCCGCATCTTCTGCCGCAACGATAACACTCATTCCAACTCCCATGTTAAAGGTGTTAAACATATCATGTTCCGGAATATTTCCTTTTTTGGCTATCAAATCGAATATAGGAAGAACTTTGACAGCACTCTTATCAATCTTGGCTCCGTATCCGTCAGGAATACTTCTCGGTATATTTTCATAGAAGCCGCCGCCTGTTATATGTGATACTCCTTTAACCTCCACTTCCTTAAAGAGAGCAAGCATAGGCTTTACATATATCTTTGTAGGAGTGAGTAATGTTTCCCCGAGGGAAGCGCCTCCAAGCTCTTCAACAGGTGCATTAAGGTCTGTATTTTCAACATCAAATACTTTTCTTACCAGTGAGAATCCGTTGGAATGAACTCCGCTGGAAGCAAGACCGATAACTACATCCCCTTCTTTTATCTTGGTTTTGTCAAGAACCTTTGCCTTGTCTACAGCACCTACGCTGAATCCTGCAAGGTCGTATTCATTTTCATCATAAAACCCCGGCATTTCAGCAGTTTCACCGCCTATAAGCTCACAGCCCGACTGAACACAACCTTCGGCTATGCCTGCAACTATCTCTGCTATACGCTCAGGATAATTCTTTCCGCAAGCTATATAATCCAAGAAGAACAAAGGCTTTGCTCCACAGCAGATTATATCGTTTACGCACATAGCAACACAATCTATTCCAACAGTATCATGTTTATCCATAAGAAAAGCCATTTTCAGCTTAGTTCCGACTCCGTCTGTACCGCTTACAAGTACGGGATTCGGCATGTCTGTTACATTTAGCTCAAACAATCCTCCGAATCCTCCTATATCTGCACTTTTTCCGCCTATCATTGTTCTGGCGATGTGCTTTTTCATCAGTTCAACGGACTTGTATCCTGCCGTGATATCCACGCCTGCGGCTGCATAGCTGTCTGATTTCGATTTGTTATTCATATCATTATTCCTTTCCGCTCCAACAATAAGTGCAAAGGTTGCACGGTTTTAGTCCTATAGCTTCTATAATTCCCTCAAGCGATTGAAATTCCAGTGAATCAAAATGGAATTTATCGCATATGGCTTTTCTGAGGGCTTTTCCTCTTTCCGTTCTGAAATCACTGTATTCTTCCGCAAATTCCAGTCCTTCTTCACCCTCTAACTCTACTATAACACGCCTTGCTATCAATTCCATCTCATTTTTGGAAGATGAAAAATTAAGATATTTACATCCATACAAGATAGGAGGGCATGCAGAACGCATATGTACCGCTTTTGCGCCGTTTTCGTACAAAAACTCAACTGTTTCCTTTAATTGAGTTCCTCTTACTATGGAATCATCGACAAATAAGAGATTTTTATCCTGAATAAGTTCATGAACAGGTATCTGCTTCATCTTTGCAACCTTGTTTCTCTCTTTCTGATTTGCCGGCATAAAGCTTCTTGGCCATGTCGGTGTGTATTTTATAAACGGTCTTGCAAATTGTATATGTGTCTCATTTGCATATCCAATGGCGTGAGGCGTTCCGGAATCAGGCACACCGCACACATAGTCCACGCCTTGGGCTGTCTGACTTTCAATATCGTTACGGGCAAGTATGCGGCCGTTTCTGTACCTCATGACTTCAACATTGACACCCTCATAATTTGATGTCGGATATCCGTAATATGACCATAGGAATGCACATATTTTCATTTCTTCACCGGGCGCTTTGAGCTGAACCATTTTGTCCGCAGAAATTTCCACTATTTCTCCCGGACCAAGCTCCTTCTCATCTTCGTATCCCAGTTTTTTATATGCAAAAGATTCAAAGGATACGCAGTATCCGTCTTCCCCTTTTCCTATAAGGACAGGAATTCTTCCTACTTTATCTCTTGCCGCAATAATGTTTCCGCCGTCTTTCAATATCATAACCGACGCAGAGCCTTCTATCTTGTCCTGTGCGAATTTGATTCCCTCAGCAAAAGATTCTTTCTGGTTTATCAGCGCTGCAACCAGTTCGGTAGAATTGATTTTGCCTCCCGTCATCGCATCAAAGTGTCCTCTGCTGCTGTCAAAATACGCCTTGAGCAATTCTTCTGTATTGTTTATTCGGCCTACTATGCAGATAGCATAGATTCCCAATTTTGATCTGATAAGAAGAGGCTGAGGGTCTGAGTCACTTATACAGCCTATAGCAGATGTACCCCTCATCTCGTCAAAAATATTTTCAAATTTCGTTCTGAAAGGTGAATTTTCTATATTATGTATTTCCCTTTGCAGGCCTATGTCCTTGTCGTAAGCCGCCAGCCCTCCTCTGCGTGTTCCAAGATGAGAATGGTAGTCAACACCGAAGAACACATCCAGCATACAGTCTTCCTTTGAGGCTACTCCGAAAAATCCGCCCATGTCTTCCTCCTTATGCGAAGAATAATTCTGAAAGAGTCATAGGATCTATATATTCTCCGTCCTTATAAACTCTCATATTGCCTGATGCGATTTCGTCTATCAACATAACATTGCCGTCTTTGTCATATCCGAATTCAAACTTAATGTCGTATAAAACAAGCCCCTTTTCTTTTAAATCGTCTGCAACTATCTGTGTGATTTTCTGAGTCATTGACTTTATATCTTCATACTGCTGTTCAGTCATTACTCCTAAGACAACGAGCCCGTCTTTAGTTACAAGCGGATCGCCCTTTTCATCATTCTTGAAAGTTGTTTCCACATATGCAGGAAGATCTGCTCCTTCTTCGATATATTCCCCGTAACGGCGGAAAAAGCTTCCTACTGCCCTGTGACGGCAGATAACCTCAAGACCTTTTCCGAATACTTTTGCCGGCAGAACCTCCATAGTTGTATTGTTTAAGTCTGCGCTGACAAAGTGAGTCCTTATTCCTGCTTCATTTATCTTTTCAAAGAAGTAGATGGACATGCGGAGATTTACATCACCTACACCTTCAATGGTAAGACCCACTGAATTTTCGCCAGGATCGAATACTCCGTCCTTGCCTGTACAATCATCCTTAAACTTAAGAAGATAATTTCCGTTATCAAGTTCAAATACATCCTTTGTTTTTCCGGTGTAAACTAATTTGTTTTCCATGTCATTTCTCCTTTTCTTTCTTACTCGCTAATAATAAATTACACTAAAATCTTGCAGAAATATCGGCATCCTTTGCCAATACTTTTTCTGCGTCTTTCTTTCTTTTTTCTGCAAGTCTTTCTGCCGCTTCCCTATCTTCTATTGCAAGCATCTGAACTGAAAGCAATGCGGCATTTACTGCTCCGTCTATGGCAACTGTAGCTACGGGAATTCCTGAAGGCATCTGCACAGTTGACAGTAGTGCATCGATGCCGTCTAATGTCGATGATTTCACAGGAACTCCTATAACCGGCAAAGTTGTGTTGGCTGCCAATGCTCCGGCAAGATGAGCTGCTTTTCCTGCAAAAGCTATGATTGCACCAAATCCGTTTTCTCTTGCATTAGCTGAAAACTCGGCAGCTTCTTTAGGCGTTCTGTGAGCCGAGTATACATGCACCTCAAATGGTACTCCCAATTCTTTAAGAGTATCCGCAGCTTTTTCTGCTACATTTAAATCGCTGTCAGAACCCATAACTATACCGATCTTCTTCATCTCATCCTCCTGTTTTCATTATTTTATTTTATTATACCAATTCTAAAATTTCATTGTCAATCTCAGCATAAATAAACGGCTGCACTTATTCTCTTTCTTTTACATGTCATTCGCTTATTTACGAACGTTTTTAGAATATACGCATATAATATCCGTTTAATTCTCCTTAAAAAATTATGTTTTTACTTGACGAAAGAATAAATAATTCGTATCATTGACACAAAAAAACTTGGATGATATACTCTTAGTAGTTTTGTAAGGAGCCGCTTATGACAGAATTTTTACTTTTATCTTTTGAAATAACAGGGACCTTGGCCTTTGCCGCATCAGGCGCTATTTTAGGACTTGAAAAGCATATGGATATACTCGGCATATCCATTCTGGGCCTTACTACAGCTGTGGGAGGCGGTGTAATCCGTGATTTGATACTTGGTATCACGCCTCCTATGACATTCAGAAATCCCATATACGCAACCATTGCGATTGCAACTTCCGTTTTAATCTTTATAATAGCAAGAAAATACCCGTTATTCAAAGGACACTTATATGAGTTGATTATGCTTATCATGGACTCTTTAGGTCTCGGAGTATTTACAGTAATAGGCATAAATACGGCTTATTCCTTAAATAATGATTACAGTACTTTTCTGCTGATATTCGTAGGTGTCGTTACAGGCGTAGGCGGCGGTGTCATAAGAGATATGATGGCAGGAGTAGCCCCTTATATATTTGTAAAGCACTTCTACGCAAGCGCTTCAATTATAGGAGCATTTGCATGCGTTGTAATATGGCCTTATGCCGGAAGCGTTCCTTCAATGTTTACGGGAACGGCTATAATAATAATGCTTCGTCTGTGTGCGGCAAAGTTTCGCTGGAATCTGCCGAAAGCTCACTGATTTAACATGATAATCTAAAAAGCAGGCACTCAAATAAATGCCTGCTTTTTATCAGTTTTCGTTGTTTTCGTTCTCATCCTCTTCACGGTTTTCAAGAGGTTTTCCAAGGTTAAATACTTCCGGATTTATCTTGTTTCTGAATATCACCAACAGTCCTAATGTTATCACTATCATCGCTATAAACGAATAGAGAATAATCTTTACATCACCTGTTTTTGACATCTTTAAAGCCTCTCTCTGATCCTCCGGTACAGACCAGTCGAGTTTTATCTCCACAACGTCGTCTTTATACTGCTCTCCTGTGCCTTTGCTGAATGAGAAATAAATTCTGTATTTTGTGTCATTCTTTTTAGCCGCATTGGCAAGCTGGTTTTTTTCAAATATCTTTCCGTCTGAATTTTTCACGCTTCCTTCATAAAGGATTTCTTCGCTGCTTTCATCATATATCTTAATCTGAAGAGCTTCATTCATAGATTCATTTTCGGAAACTACATCAACTTTAAATTCAGTATCTATATCCTCTTTATTATTTACCCTCAAAAGATATATTTTTTCAATCTCCTGATCTATTATATCCGCACCCTTAAGCTCAATGTTCTGGCTAACCTCTGCCTGATCATTTTTGAGCTCTACAGAGATCTGTTTTTTAGCATCTTCAGAAAACAACTCAACTTCGTTTTCCGCCTGCGGATTGTACATTTTAAATGCAACCGCAGCCACTATCAATACAAATATTACAAAAATCAGTCTTTTTGCTGTTTTTACACTATTCTTATCCGATTCTTTCATTATGCGTCTTCCATTTCAGTCAAAATTTATGCTTAGAGCAATGTTATATTATTATACTATAATTCGGAAGAATTTGCACTAAATTTTTTGCATATATAAAAAATCAAAAAATTCATCTTATATCTATTTCTGTATACCGGTATTCTACTTCTGCGCCGGTCAACCCTCTGTCATCATACTCTGCCTCACCGCACTGGTTATCATACGGATCTATTCTCATATGTATTTTAGCAGGAGCCAATTCCTTTTGAAAGCCATCATTGATAGGTACTCTGTATGGGTCTACATTTCCAAAGAAAAAATTCCATCTGTCAAATGCACCTCTTATATAAGAAGAACCTCCATATGACAAGTCAGCATAAACCCACCCTATCGACGGTACATAGAATCTCGCCCAGTCATGCTCTCCCACATCACCCGGCTTTGCATCAAGGCCAGACTGCCATACGGCCGGAATACCTGCAATGCGGCAAAGAGTAATAAACAAAAGCGCCTGTACACCGCAATCTCCTCTTCTGTTCAAAGCACAATACTCAGGTATATTATCTATACTGCAATAATCTCTGACAAACCTGTAATCAGTCTTTGTGGTTATAAAGTCATAAAATCTTCTAACAATCAAAAGTGGATTAGTCTCACCCCCTGTAAGCTCTTTTGCCAATTCTGTCAAATGCGGTGTAAACCTGATGTGGGGGAATTCCTCTTGTAAATACTTTTTTTCTTCTTCAGGCACATCGGTACGAGCAATCTCTTCTAAGTTAGCCTTGGACAAATCTATATAATCTAATTCGTTGTCAAATTCATATTCTGCAGAAAAAACTTGTCCGTCTCCAGCCTCAATATCAAAATATACAGTCGGTTGTATATCCTCCTTTTGCGGTAAAGATGTGCAATCAGGTGATATTTTAATTATCTTAAGATTCTTAACACTTCCTTTTTCTAAAGGTAACGGCATGTGTACATGCAGTCTCTTGCCCTTTTCTACTGCCTCATTCTTAAGGTTGAAGTCATGCCTTATATGTATATGTGCCGTCATCTTACTTTGACCGTTTTCTCCCATCCTCAAAACAGCATTATCCACAACACTTTGAATGAGCGAATAATCACTTTCATCACCATTTTCGGTGGCAGACCACAATTCAGGGTACACTTTATATAATGTTGCGTCAAAACAGTCTATAAATTTTACTTTTCCATCAATATACATCCAGTCAGCCTTGTCTTCAATTCTAAGTTCTTCAAGTTCTTGAGCCGTCATTGAGGGGATTCTTTTCTGCATTACAAAAAGCGCCTCTTCTTCGGAAAGTGTATATCTGCTTTCAATATAATCAAGATTGTTTAGTTCAAGTTCAAGCCTACATCTGAGGGGATATGAAATCCCCTCAGACATCAAAAGTCTACGAATTGCTTTTCTTGCTCCGGTAAAATTTCCACTCCACTTTTCTTTCATAACCGCTTCGGGAAGATCAACCGCAAGATATTTTAAATCAGAATATTTCATTTTTTTCTCCTAATTACTCTATTCCCTCTCCTTGATAGTCTCTTCCGCCATTTTTCCTTCTGAAATACATGTATACAAATACTCCAAGTACATTTATTCCTATTCCTATCAATGCTGCTTTAGGTGCGTCTATAAACTCATTGACCATAAGTATCAGATAAGCAATGCAGGTTAAATATATGGTAACCTTTCCACCCCATACCTTATACGGTCTTTCGAGATCAGGATATTTTTTCCTCATAATAAGCACCGCAAATACAGTCATTACATTAAGTATTGAAGTTGTAAATATAAGCATGTCAGTAAGATCCTGAAGGCTATTGAATATTACTAATACTACAGCCATTCCCGATGCTACTATGATTCCGTAAGTAGGCACTCCACGCTTTTCATCTAGATGTCCGAACAGCTTAGGGAAATATCCCTCCCTTGCCATTGCATAGTATGTACGAGGGTCACATAAAGTGTTTACATTGGCTGAGCCAACTATGCCTACAGTCATACATACAAGTAAAATCCATGTGCCCGTTCCACCTAAAGTTCTGGCTACAGCCTCATTACCAAGATAAAGGTTTCCTTCATTTATCATAGCAATTATGTCTTCATGAGGCAACACCTTATAAACTGCCAAATAGAATAATGCATAAATCAGAGTAACACCTACTAAAGAAGTGATTATTGCAAACGGTAAATCTTTCTTTGGATTACGCATCTCTTCTGCTACTGTATTCAAATTGTACCATCCGTCATATGCCCATAATGATGCAAATGTTGCAAATCCTATCATGGAAATAATATCTGTGATATTTCCTCCCTCAGCGCTTGTTCCCTCAAGAGAAAGGCTCAAATCAGGAGACTGTTCGCCTGTTGCAAGACCTACTCCTATTATCATAACTATAGGTATAAGCCTTATAACCATAGAAAAGTTTTGATAAAGCGACATTTCTTTTACACCCAAAAGGTTTATAACCATAAGTACCAAAATTATAAGTATAGCTATAACTTTTACCATAGTATCGCTTATATCGAATACTGTCCTGTATGCAGTTACAGCAGCCATGGCTAAGGCTGCCACACCTCCTGAGCCCACAAGTAAGAAACATGAAAATCCGTTTATAAATCCGAACACAGGATGATATGCCTTGCTCAAATATATGGTCTGTCCTCCCGCAACCGGCATACTTGCTCCCAATTCAGCAAAACACAGACCTGAAATAATTGTTATAAGTCCTCCTACTATCCATGCCACCAGCGACCATCCCATACTCATGCCGGTACGCTCAAGCACATAACTTCCCAAATAATATATTCCGGAACCTATTACCATTCCGGCTACTATACTGATACCGCTAAAAGGTCCTATGGCTTTTTTAAAGCTGCCCTCATGTTGTTTGTTATCCATTTTGCTTTTTCCTTTCTTTAAGATATTTTATAAACATTCTTTTAAAATACGCAATACATTTTTGCAGCATATTTTTTCAACTGTTTCATCTGAAAATATTTTTTCAAGCCTGCACACTACTTCTCTGTAAAAAATATAATTCCCAAATTCCATGTTGCAGTCGATACCATCAAAGTCCGATCCAAATGCCACATATTCTTCTCCCATAACAGAAACCATATATCTGATATGCTCAACTACATCTTCCGCAAAGGTTTTCGATGAATTTTCTCTCAAGAACGAGGCATTAAAATTTACACCTACTATGCCCCCGCTTTCAGCTATGCATTTAAGCTGCCTATCCGTAAGATTTCTTGGATGATTACATAATGTTCTCGCACAAGAATGAGATGCAATGAAAGGCTTATCACTATGCTTTGCCACATCATAAAATCCGCCCTCCGACAAATGCGACACATCCACTATCATACCCAACTCATTCATCCGTTTTACAGTTTGAATTCCGAACAGTTTTAGTCCTCTCATATGCTCTTCTTCGTTTATGTTTGCAGGATAACCTATGCAATTTTCATTATTCCATGTAAGAGTGAGAAGTCTGACACCTTTTCGATAAAGTTCATCAAGTCTTTCTATTTTGTTTTCTAACAGCTGACCATCTTCAACAGTCAAAATCGCCGACATTTTATTATTGATTTTA
Source organism: uncultured Eubacteriales bacterium (assembly GCA_900542295.1). Lineage (GTDB taxonomy): Bacteria > Bacillota > Clostridia > Peptostreptococcales > Anaerovoracaceae > Fimisoma. Next base: position 129,883 of record UQNJ01000002.1, read on the forward strand.
TTTGTAATTACATCATCATAGGACAAAGCCGGAATAATTAAATCCGAATTTTCTTTCATTTCTTTTTCGTAAAACTCAACAAGTTTGCGAAAAAGTTCATAAGGCTTTTCATCAATGCCATCTGCTTTGGCCTCATTTCCGGTTGGCAGAAATATAGCAAAGAACTGTCCCAAAGCTTCATTTTTTTTCATCGTTTCAAAATCCACAGACAGTTTATTTCTTCTCAAATGTTGATTTTTTAGATATCCCTCAAGCAGAGTATCGCAATGCATATCAATTATGCGCATCATTTCACCTCCTTTCCTGTGTGTACACTTTATATAAAAGCAAAAAATATGCCAACAACATATAAAATGTTGTAAAGCATATTTCTATTAAAAATCGCCGTTTATTCAACTATTTCGTTCAAATCTAATCGCTTTTCATAGATCCATTCACAATTGTCGTTCTTTTTTCGGACTGACGTTCTTTTTAAAGAACACTTTCGCCGATATTTTTAAAAGTTTTGTTTCAAATAACTTCCCTTCCGCACATTGCCGCTACATCTTTCATTATTCCCTCTGCTTTCTTTGCATCCATATTCGATGCACTCATACATATTATAAATGGATTCTCCGTCATTACAATCCCCATATCATGGAGTGCATTTACATCAAACCCGGTTTGCTGTGCCACCGAAATATTATTGTTGGAAAACTGTGAAAGTATATCTCTTCGTTGGTGATAAGAAAGTATCTTGAGCATATGAGCACTTGCCGAAGCAGAAATCAACTGTCCCTTATACAGCCTCTTTAAAAGGCTTCCCACCTCTCTTACCGAATGATAATTATCTCTTTCAGGATTTCTTTCATCCCACTCAAAAATCATACATTGTATCTTGGTATGCACAAGACCCAGTTTTCTCATGGTTTCATTGACACATTCCACTCCTACTATTGACAGTAAAATGTTGAAAGCAGAATTATCACTTATTACTATCATCATGTACAGCAAGTCCTCAATATGAAGTTTTATTCCCTTATGTAAAAAATCTATTACACCAACAGTAGATTCATACTCGTCTTCCGGTATTACAAAAGGTGGTTTCTTTTTAAGTTCATACTCATCATCAAGCCTTATTGTTCCTTCCTCAATCTGCTTAAAAACTTCTATCATCAATATAAGTTTTGCTATGCCCAAAGACGGAAACACATCACAGTTTCCGACAAAAAAACTTATATTTTTTTCTATATCACAAAAATATATCCCTATTTGTCCATCTGCACCACTTATTCTATCCTTTATCATTTCAGTAAGTTTCATATTGTACCCACCTTTATTCTTCGCTTTCTTCTATATCATATTTATGCAATTTATCAAACAGATTCGTCTTGCTTATTCCAAGAGCCTCAGCAGTCTTTCGGCGGTTTCTGTTAAACTGTAAAAATGTTTGCTTCACTATCTCCTTTTCGTAAGCCTCCATTTTATCTTTAAGGGTCACAAGCAATTTGTTTTTTGCAACAGGGTTATCCAGTACTATATCCTCTTCTCTTATAAAACTTCCCTCTGCCATAACTGCCGCTTTTTCCAATACATTTTCAAGTTCTCTGATATTTCCCGGCCAACTGTACTGTTTCATTTTTTCAAGGGCTTGGTTTGTCAGCATCAAATTATCGGTTTCAAGCCTTTCACATATCAGCGGTAATGTATCTCCCACTATGCTTTCAAGATCACTTATTCTTTCCCTCAAAGGAGGCAGCTGTATAGGGAACACATTTATTCTATAATAAAGATCTTCTCTGAATTGTCCCGCTTTTACCATTTTTTCCAAATCCTTATTGGTAGCCACTATCAGCCTTACATCTGCGGAAATCTTTCTTATTCCCCCTACTCTGTAAAATGTGCCCTCTTGAAGAACTTCAAGGAGTTTTCCCTGAAGCAGATAGGGCAGCTCTGATATTTCATCAAGAAACAAAGTCCCCCCTCTGGCCATTTCAAAGTATCCTATCTTGCCTCCCTTTCTTGCACCGGTGAATGCTCCCTCTTCATATCCGAACAGTTCGCTCTCTATGAGATTATATGCTATAGCGGCACAATTTACATTTATAAAAGGGCCGTCTGCCCTACGGCTGTTTCTATGTATCTCACCTGCAAGGAAAGTCTTACCGGTCCCGCTTTCACCGGTAAGAACTATCGTAACATTTTTCCTACATACCTTATCAAGCTTGTTGTTTATATACTCTATGTTTTCTCCGCATCCCTTTAATCTTGCTTCACATCCTAATTCATTTTTGCCTATTTTTATTCTATCATCGAAATAAAGCTTGTCGTATATTTCAGTTTCTTTCCTAATGTGCTCAAGATATGCCGCCTCTTCACCTATAGAGAACACCGACATACCGCCCGTAATTTCTTCACCGGCTACCCATTTAAGCACCACCGGTTTTCCGTATGAATCAAAAAATAAAGGTTCACTATTTTCATTCATTTCAGTTATAAGTTCTCCAACATTTTTTTCAAAAAAATCCGTCGCCTCCCATGGCCCTTTTTTTGATATATATGCATCATAAACACCATGCTTAATCAACTCTTTAAGTTCTTTTGACACATTATGCTCTTTACTGAAAAAATTTATTATACCGTTTTTAACAACCATAATATTTCCGTCGGGACTCATTGAAGATTCTTCTCTCCATGCATTTCCTACTGAGACGATCAGTTTTGTACATTCCCCTATTTTTTCAAATTGTATTTTTATACTTTCACCGGAATATATGGTCTCTGTTTCGCCAAAGCTTTCATTATCAAAGTGCTTATAAAAAGGTAAAAAATCTCCGTCCTCATATCTGAAAATTACGGCTTCCATCGCCCCCTTACCAAATGCCGAATCTTCTTTTAATCCGGCAGCTTCATATATTCCGGCCTCTTTAGCATACTTTCCTACATATATTACTATGTCATTTATTTGAATTTTTCCATTGCTATGCCATTGTACATCCGTTCTGTTATTTCGTGCAAATCTTATTGTGCTTTCATCTGTGTATATAAACTTTTTATTCTTTTCTAATGCAAAATATCCGATTTCCATAAAAGCTCCTTCTTTATTTTTTTAAATATACCATGAAAATTCAGGTCGGTCAATGCAGCAACATTTCAGATGTTTTTACAATTCACCTGCTTTGCACAAATTTTAAGCTGCCTGTAGGTTTTGTCTATATCAATAAACTCATTAAAAATATATACTAAGGTCAATAAAAAGGAGGTATTCATATGGCAACAAGCTTAGCACATATCGCAGAAAGAAAAGCTTTCGGAATGGCTCTCAGTTCCCTTATAGACAAAGGCAGAAAAGGCAATTTTTCCGATGAAGCATTATCATTGATAGACAGAATAGAAAAGATTTTAGGAAATTCGTGGGAAAGTTCATCATACGAAATGCTTAGGGATATAGCAAAATCTCCTGACAGCAAATGGGCTCGCTACGCAAATAGAATAGTGCGTGAGGTAGACCCGAACATTCTAAAGACATTTCTTCTGAATGCCGCCTATGAAGGTGGGTTCAGGGGTTTTAAAACTTCCGAAGCAATGAAAGAAAAATACGGCTGTAACATTCCGTGGATAATACTTATGGACCCGACCACTGCATGTAATCTTCACTGTACCGGATGCTGGGCGGCAGAATACGGCAACAAGCTCAACCTCTCTTTTGAGGTAATGGATAAAATCATTACAGAAGGAAAAGAATTAGGTATCTATGCTTACCTGTTTACAGGCGGAGAGCCTTTGGTCCGCAGAGATGATATAATAAAATTATGTGAAAAGCACAAAGATGTAGCCTTTCATGCTTTCACCAACGGAACGCTCATAGATCAAAAGTTCTGTGACGACCTTTTGAGAGTAGGCAACTTTTTCGTTTCCGTAAGCATAGAGGGATTCGAAGAAAGCAATGACGGGCGTCGAGGTGCAGGGCACTACAAAAAAGCTCTTGCAGCAATGGATCTTATGCATCAAAATCACATACCTTTCGGTGTGTCTATCTGTTACACAAGCCAAAACTACATGACGGTTACAAGTGATGAATTTTTAGACATGCTTATCGACAAAGGCTGCGTATTCGCATGGTATTTCCATTATATGCCTGTCGGCGTCAATGCCAGCACAGACCTTTTGCTTACACCTGAACAAAGAGCTTACATGTACAAGAAAATTCGTGAAATAAGAGGTCTTGAAGGGGGCAAAGAACTATTTGCACTGGATTTTCAAAACGACGGGGAATTTGTTAACGGATGCATAGCAGGAGGCGAAAGGTACTGTCACATCAATGCCAACGGTGATGTCGAGCCTTGCGTTTTTGTTCATTACTCAGGTGCAAACATAAAAGAGCAATCACTTCTTGATTGTTTGCGTCAGCCTCTTTTCCTTGCATATAAAGAGGGGCAGCCGTTTAATGATAATATGTTAAGACCTTGTCCTATGCTTGAAAATCCCGAAAAGCTTCAAGAAATGATAAAAAAGACAGGGGCTAAATCCACAGATTTAGAGCAGCCTGAGTCCTGCGAACATTTATGTGCAAAATGTACTAAATATGCTGCTGACTGGGCCCCTACAGCTGATAAGTTATGGAAAGAAAACCCTAAAAGCATATAATGATTTATTATATACATACTATAAATAAATTACCTACTTATATTTAACACTTTTACCGCAGCAGACGCACCGGAAACAGCAAAAATTGCTGTTTCCGGTGCGTCTTGTTTAATTTTGTCACTAAATATATGTACTATTATCTTATCTGCGCAATAAAATGCTCTCTGACAGGAGTTTTATAATGTTCAGAAAAAAAGTGAAAATATTTTTAAAGCATATTCTTATTTTTTTTATACTTGTTTACATTATGTCCTCAGTGTTTTTTTCTTTGGTATTAACGATGCCGAAATCTCTGTACTCATATAACGGTACAGCCGTCAGAAACACTGCTGAATCTCAGATTGGAAATATAGGCGGCGAAAAATACTGGAGATGGTTCGGTTCTGAAAAGCGGATAGAATGGTGTGCCTGCTTTGTATCATGGTGCATAAATTCAAACTATGATGGTGTTCCGAAATTCTCATCCTGCTCTAAAACCGCAGTTTGGCTTAGACAACAACGATTATTTTACAAAAGTAATATTACTCCGAAACCGGGCATGATTGTATTCTTTGACTGGGATAATGACAATAGTCCCGATCACACAGGTATAGTTGATTATGTTTCAGCAGATTATTTACACACTATAGAAGGCAACAATAAAGACAGATGTATAAAAAGCAAATATCCTGTTAAAAGCGATGTTATATACGGATACGGCGCAGTATTCTAAGATTCTAAACATAAAACCCCTTTACATCAAAAATCCGTAAAGGGGTTATGTGAAATATTCGATTTTGACTTGATTATCCCAGTCTCCGCCTTGAAAGCATCATGCCACCGTAAAACAAGGCACCGATATTGCCTGCAATTATATCAGTAACTGTATCCACCATTCCTCTTTGCATTTCTCCACCTGCTATCTTGTCGGCAAGAAACTCAAAAATTTCCCAGATTCCTGCACAACCGCTTGAAAACATACAAGCTCCGAATATCATCGGCAATGCATATATGTAAAAATCACATCTGCGTGAGGAGTTTCTCATCAGCTTTTCCATTATAAGCATTCCAAGAGCCGCAAGCAAAAATCCACTTATCAAATGTACAATTTTATCATAAGGGCCAAATGACCTGTACAAGTTTATAACTGACCCTAAAGGTGAAGCCATAAACACAAAGATCAAACCGCTGTAGAAAAGCTCATCGCTCACCTTAATTATTTTTGACACTATAACAAGCACCGCTATCGAAGCAAAGGCCCCTGCCACATTGCCCACAGGAGGATTTATTCCCGTTTTGTAAGCAATCAATGATGTCGCCGCAGTAGCTAAAATCAACAATGTTATTCCTACTTTTCTTCCCTTCATTTCATATCTCCCCAGAAATTTGATATAGAAGACAGTATATCACAAAATATGACGGAAATCATCACTTTATGAGGAAAGTTTATTGCTTAGACGTGGTCAGGATAACAGCACGGATTTATTTGTCATATCCCAAAAAAACTTTCGGCATTTTCACAGTAAACTTCCATTTTTTCCTCATCGCTGAAAAAATTCAGTTCTATTCGTGCTTTTTCAAGTTTTGTTCAGCGAACAGAATTATCATCTCCGTCATCAGGCTCCCCCGTATCAGGTGTGTCCGCATCATCATCCTGTTCAGCTGTTTCCTCATCTGATTCATCATCTGAGGTTTCATCATCTGATTGATCATCCTGCTCAGATTCGTCATCATCCTCGATAATCATCATAAACTTTTTATAAGTTTCAGGCATTTTGCCTCTGTTTTTTTCAATAAATTCAGAAATACTGCTGAATTCTGCATCATCAAAATAATCTTCAATGGCATCCTCATCAACTGCCTTTTCCATAATATATATACCAAGACTCTTCTCTTGCTTTGCAGCTTCTTTTACATCTGTTTTTCCGCCCTGAACATATATTAAGCTCTTATCTGTAAATCTTTTATATATTTCTTTTTTAAGATTGTCCGCCTTTCCTGAATCGTCTTTTTTCATATAAGCTCCTGCCACAAGAAGAGTGCCGTCTTCATCAGATAGTTCCATAAGCTCATCCCAAATTTCATCTAATTCCTTTCCCTGCATTGCGTCAAGCTCATCTTCTGTAAGTGTTTTGTCATATGACTCTGCCTTTATAACACGTTTTTCATCATCAAGTTCAATCTGAACGCTTTGCTTTCCATCAAATGAAACTGCGGCATATGTCCTGTCTGTAAATTGGGGAATCGCCATTGTGCCGGCAGAACTCATCAATGCTGCTGCAGCTGCTGCTATCTTTGTAAAAACGGATTTTTTAATCTTTTTATCTATAAAAGGCAGTACTACTGCGTTTTTTTTCGATTCCTCCGGGTTGTAAAAATCTTCATCCAAAACATAAATTTTCTGTCCTGCACAAAGACCTTCTTTTTTCTTTATTCTTGCAATCCTGCTGTCATCTAACATTACTATGCAACAGTCCTCTTTTATTTCCATAATCAGTGCTTTATAATACATTACTCCTCACCTCCGGCCGGCTTAACCCATGAACTCAATGACGGATATTTTTTAATAAAAATCACCATTGCCGCCAATATAAAATTCTTACTGCCCTTTACAATTTTTTCAGTAACACTGCAAAGACGTGCAACTGCCCTTATAGGCAGCTTTCTTTTGCTGTATGTCAGTTCTGCCGTAGGTCTGTCATTTCCTGCCTTTTCTGCAATTCTGAGCGCATTTTTTCTTGTATCTTTATGTTTGGGTGCAGTATCCGCTAAAATTTCAAGGGTAAGTCCAAAATGGAACAGTTCTTTTTTATATTCTCTGATTTCTTCTTTCAGTATTTCTTCTTCTATGCTCAAATCACATGCAAAATCATATCCGCTTTCATATAGTTCTTCCAAGGATGATGTCTTTACTGTCCTGCTTTCTTTTGACATATAATTTCTGATACGGATTTCCATAACTAATTTTGCAAAGCTTAGAAAGCTACCTCTGGTTTCATCATATTTTTCTACTGCTTCTGCAAACGCTTTAAGTGCTATGCTAAAACAGTCGTCATGCTCTATATTTACATACTTTCCGCTTACTTTGCTTGCAGTTCTTATGATAAATCCTTTATGTCTTTCTATAAGTTTATCTAAATGCTCTAAGCCGATTTCTTCGCCCGGAACCATTTTTATCGTCTCCTTTTACTACTTTCATTTGTACTGACATTTTATGGCGAAAACAGCCCTATGACAAATCAGTTCTCATTAGGTGCAAGAAGATTAACTGCATCTATACCTCCAAATTCAAAAATATTTTCTATCACACGATTGCTGTCACTATCAGAAATTCTTATTTCATATACAAGCTCAAAAGAGTCACTCAGAATATTTTTCGCTTTTATATGCAAATATTTGCTGTTTTTCGACAGGAGTTCTTGTATGCTGTCAATATCTGCACAGCTTCCCCTCACTACAAGCAGACGGTTTTCAGCAGCAGCATCATCTCTTTTGGTAATTATCATAAGAACCACCAGAATCACACTCCCGAAAATTCCTGCTGTATAGCTCATCGTTGAAGCCGTAAGACCTATAGCCATACTCCAGATTATAAAGCCTATATCTCTCGGTTCTCTTATATTGGTACGGAAACGCACTATAGAAAGCGAGCCCAACATTCCCAATGAAAGAGCAAGGTTAGACATAATAAGATCCATCAGTATAGTAGATACAAACGACATAATAACAAGAGTTACTGCAAATTTAGGCTGATAACCGTTTCGGCTGTGTCCTATTCTGTACGTCAGTACAAGTGCTGCCGACAAAACAGCAGCAAAGCCCAGAGTTTTTAATATTTCACCGGAATCCATCTGCGAATAAGTCGTACTGATAAGATGTGTCATCATTTCATCTATTCCATTCATTTTTATTGCCTCCTATTTCTTTAAAGAATCCTATGCTGCTTTTGTTTCCGGAGCCAGAACATTGACATCTAAATCCCCATCTATGAGATTAAGTTTTGTAATGACCGCCTCTTCAATTTTGGAATTCACACGCATCTCATATACAAGTTCAAAAGATTCTTCGTATATATTTTTAGATTGAACGGTAATTCCTTTCAAATGACGGAACACATCCTGTACAGATGCAAACTGCGGCTTGTTTCCTCTTATTACCAATGTGCATTTTTTTCTTCTGTTAAAGCCTTTACACATCAAAATTAAAACGAAACTCAAAATTACTGTACTTATTATTCCCGGTAAATATGCCCCGACAGCCGAGGTCACGCCTATTGAAAGTGCCCAAAATACAAATCCCAAATCTCTTGGATCCTTTGTGTTCATTCTTATTCTGCATATAGACAGAGAGCCTAAAGCACCAAGAGATATAAGAGGATTATCTCTTATGAGCAGCAGAAGCACATTTGACAAGAATGCCATCATCATCAGGTTTATATTGAATTTCGAATTATATGACAGCGATGTATGAACAAATCGATATGTTAAAGCCATTATACCTGACATGCATAATGTAAAAATCAAACTATATACAAGGGTTTCCTTTTCAGGCCGCTTTCATTTATTGTCCTTATAAAGTCCATAAAAAAGTCTCTCATAATTCCTACCTCTCTATCAGTAATAATATTCTTTCAGCAAGTTTCTTGAAGTGCCAAACTTACCTGGTGGTTTTCCTGTAAGATCACATTGACTGAGCAAATCCTGTATCTGCCTGAATAAAAATCTATCGTATTTGATTTCAAGAATTGTGTCCCTGTCATTCATTGCAGATTTGAAATTAAGATTGTGCGAAAACAAATCATAACAAAAGTCACAATACCTCAGATGCTGATCCATGGTCACGCTCGTATTAAAACAACGATGTGTTAAGCCCTGCGATCATATTCTATAAGAGATACAGGTCTGTACGCTCTTGTACTCATCAAATCATATGCATACCTTGCAGCCGGAGTATCATATCTAAGTAAAACACCGTACTCTCTATTGATTAGTGCTTTTGCATCATCTCTTGTTATCATAAGACTTTCCTTAAGTTCTCTGCCATAGCTCTTACGCTTCAACTCAAACTTTACTTTTTTATCATCAGGGTCATAAACCCTCATTCTTATTCTTTTTTTCTCCGGAGACTTGTTTTTTTTATCTATATAATCGTCATTTGCTAAGCTGTCAAAATAAACACTTCTTACAACATATCCGTCATAGCCTCCATATGAATCCGGTGTAAGCAATTTATCAAGTGCATCTATCAAAAACAGTCTGTCCTCAAGAGAAATGAGATACTTTACTTCTCGTCTCGATACGGAAAGAAGCTTTGCTTCTTTTAATTTCTCACTCATAACAGTGTTCCTCCTTTGCCTTTCACTATATAGATACCGTATCATTTTTATTTTTAGGTGCTGTTTTTCAAAATTCTGCAAAAAAAATCAAAGGCCTTAAGTCCAATGATGTCAAACTGAGACAGCATTGTCTTAAAGCCTTCGGATTTTAAATGTTTTTAATTTTTATTTATGTTCACCGCACTCTCCGGCATGTTCATGGTTGTGGCAAATTGAACCGGTAGATTCAAGCTCACCCTTCAAATATGCTTCTGCCGCAGCCTGTGCGTCTCCTGACGCTCCTACTATTACTTCTACATTTCTTTCGTTAAAAATATCCACAGCACCGCCGCCCATTCCTCCGGCAATTACAACCTCTGCACCGTTATCTGCAAGGAAGTTGGGCAGGAATCCCGGACGATGTCCCGGATTAGGTACTGAATTTACACCTTTAATTTTTCCATCTTCTGTATCGAAGAATATAAAGTTTTCACAATGACCGAAATGTTGTGCCACAGTGTTTCCCATGGCTGCTACTGCAATTTTCATAAAAATCTCCTCCTCATCAAAATTCAAGTAATTCAATTGTATTTTCAAATATTTCTTTTAATGCATCTCTTGCACTGCACTCAACATCAGCAATGCTAAGTCCTGAATTTATTGCTTCTGATGCATTTTTGTCATAAGGTACTTTCCCTGTAAATGGAATTCCTGTTTCATCACAAAAATTTTTAATTTCTTTTGTATTTTCCGGACTTACATCCCATTTGTTTACACATACTGCAATCTTTACACCGAAAGTTCCGGCAACATCAATAAGTCTCTTCAAATCATTTATTCCGGAAAGGCTTGGTTCTGCAACAACTAAAGCCAAATCAACTCCGCTTACCGAAGCGATAACAGGACATCCTATTCCCGGAGAGCCATCTATTATTGCAAGAGGCGTATCCGGTGCATTTTTCAACATTGCCGTTTTTACATCTGTTACGAGTTTACCGGAATTTCCTCTACCCATCTTTAATGTGGCTGTAGAAAAAACGCCGTCGTTTATATATAATTCTTTTCTTCCTGCAACATCAGGCAAAAGTTTCACTGAGCCTTCTGAACATATATATTCGCATACTCCACAGCCTTCACATAAAAATTCATTTACAATGTATTCTCCATCATTTTTATTTATAGCATTAAAGCGGCATATTTCAGCACATCTGCCGCATCCTATGCATTTTTCCGTATCTATTACAGCCTTATCTCCGCCTAAGAAATCTGTAACCTCAGGCACAGATTTATGCTCGGTTACAAGATGAAGGTTCGGTGCGTCAACATCACAGTCTGCTGTTGCCTTTGCATCTGCAAACCTTATAAACGCCGCAGCCGTAGTTGTCTTGCCTGTTCCGCCTTTACCGCTTAATATCAGGAGTTTTTTCATAATTCACCTCCGATTTTTTCAAGCAGTTCCGAAAAAATTACAGCTGCCGTTTCGCTTTCCTCGTAAACTGCTTTCCCTTTTGCAGCAATAGAGGCAATCTCTTCACTGTAAGGAATTCGAGCAAGTATCGGCACTCCATTTTCCTCACAGAACGCTTCAAGAGGCTCATATGGACTGTCCTGCTTGTTTATAACTACTCCGCTTTTCTTGCCTAACAGCTGTGTAAGCTCATATATCATCTTAAAATTATGAAACCCAAATGATGTGGGTTCAGCAACGAGAATGCAGTAATCTGCATCCATTATACTCTCCATAACAGAACAGGCGCTTCCCGGAGGACAATCGATTACAGTTATATCGCCCTCTTGCTTCAATACCTCTTGAATAACAGGTATGCCTGATGCTTCGCCCGGATTTAAAACTCCCGTTACAACGCATATATCGTTATGTTTCCCTGTTTCAACAATTCCTACAGGCTTTTTTTTCTCTTTTATGGCATTTTCCGGACATACCAGCTTACAGCCGCCGCAGCTGTGACATACCTCCGGAAAAACTACCGGTTTTTCCCTGATATACATCAGGGCATGAAAACGGCAAAATTCCACACATTTTCTGCATCCTGTACATTTTTGCCCATCGAATTCAGGAAGCAGCATATTTACGATACTTTTTTGAACATTATCAGGTTTTAAAAAAATCTTCCCGTTAGGTTCTTCTACATCGCAATCTATATATGTGGCATTACCGGCGGCCGCCGCAAGATTTACCGCAATAAGTGTCTTACCTGCGCCGCCTTTGCCGCTTAAACATGCTATTTTCATTATGCTCCGTGAAAACCGCCGTGGAAGTTGGTAAGAAGCTCAAGCTTTCCATTATCCAAATCGGCCAAATCATCCGCAGCGGCTTTGTTTACGGATTTATAAATTTTCATTCCTGCTTCTTTGAACACATCTGCTGCATTCTGTCCGCATCTTACTGTAATAAGAATATCTGCACCACTGTCTGCAAGAAACTGAGCTGCCTGTATTCCTGCTCCTCCCTGTGCCTGTGCAGCAGGGTTTTCAACTATCGTATTCTTTCCTCCTTCTCTAAAAAGGAAGTAAGGAGCACGAGCAAGAACTATACAAACATCCTTTTTGTTTTCATCTAAAGGAACCGCAATTTTCATAACTCCACTCTCCTTAATGTTTTTTTGTCTGCAAATATGACGATGTTTTCTGCATCCTCCACACTCGCAGTATTCTTCATCTCCATCACAAAGTCTGTAGTCTCCGCCCTCAATTTTCAAGGTAAGACCGTTTACCAATGCCTCTGCCAGTTTTTTTCTGGCAGAATTGTATATGGACTGAACAGTTGTCCTCGCGACCTGCATATAACTGCTGCATTCTTCCTGAGAAAATCCCTGCTTGTCAATAAGCCTGATAGACTCATATTCATCTACTGTAAGGACAACAGCGTTCTCTTCCGAATTTATACCATCGGGTCTAAATTCTTTTGTATGCGGCATTTGACATACTTTCCTGCATTTCTTAGGTCTCGGCAAAACTTATCACCTCACATATACAATAATTATTTCTACAGTTCACAGTATACGCTCATTATCGACATATGTCAATAACATTTTCGTCATATGCCAAAAACAGTCCTTAAGCTTCATATTTTATGATGCAGGACTGTTTTTTAATTTTACGATTATTTTATAATTTCAGGATTTTTCCCCGCTTTAGCCTTGCATATAAGCTGAGTCATAGTTCCCATAGGACAGTACACACACCAGCTGCGAGGCTTAAACAATACCATGGTAATAAGGCCAAGTATTGTTGATGTCAGCATAATACTGTAAAATCCAAATGCGAATTGGGCTACTCCCTCATGAAAAACAGTTCCGTGATATGACCAATGCCAAGGCACTTTAAATGTCCAGAGCAGTGTAACCACCTGTTTCATGCTTTCTGCCTCGGCAAATACGAGATATGTGTTCCACAGCATGATAAAAAACATTGAAAAGAAAAATATCAGAAATCCATATCTGAAAGCTTTGCTTTTCATAAACCCGGGTATATCTCTCTTTGCAGACAATCCGAATTGTCCTCCAAGCAGAGAAAACAGCTGTCCCCTCCCGCAGTATTTGTTGCAATAACCTTTAGTACCCTTTATCACGGAGATGAGTAGCGGTACAAAGAAACATATCAACCCAAGCCATGCGAATAATATATTGAAAAAGCCCAAGATGAGATACAAAAGAGAAACTATCCAAAGGTAATCGTACCATCTTTTTTTCATGCTGTGACCTCCTCTATACTTATTACACTTGCAGGGCATTCTTTTGCACATCTGCCGCATCCTACACATTTTTCCTTATCGATATGTGCTTTTATTCCTCTTAAAATTTCTATGGCATTTTTAGGGCAAACCTTTATACAGCACCCACATGCGACACAGCTGCTGTCTGCCGCAGCCTTTCGCTGTTTCTTTGTCATATTCATATACTCCCCTCTAAAACTTATGTATATATTTTATCACCCAATACTGATAATTTCTGTGACATAATCACTTTTTAATTATTTCACCAAATTATCCCAAATTATCTCCTTACCGAAAAAGCCCCCGAAAACCATAAGTCTTCGAGGGCCTTTACAAACTTATCATATCATTTCGAGAATTGCGTTCTTAGGTCTTGCACCCGTTGCCTGCTTAACGACCTTTCCGTCTCTCATAACCACTAAAGTAGGTATACTCATTATTCCAAACTGCCTTGCCAGTTCCTGCTGCTCATCGACATTGACTTTGCATACCTTTATGTCCGAATGTTCTGCTGCAATTTCGTCTAAAACAGGTCCTACCATGCGGCACGGTCCACACCATGAAGCCCAAAAATCAAGCAGCACCGGTTTATCAGAGTTCATTACCTCTTTATTAAAATTGTCCATATTTATATTCACAACTGACATATCATTTTCCTCCTTGTTTTCTTCCTTTTTTATTTTGTATTCTTATTATATCTGAAAGATTTAAACTTTTCTGTGATATTATCACTGTTTATCTGAAACAGTTTCTCCATCCCACTCATTTATACCGCCAAACTCTACTATATTCGTATATCCTAAATTTACAAGTTTATCTGCCGCCTGCTTACTGCGGTTTCCACTTCGGCAATATATAAGAATCAGCTGATCTTTGTCTGAAAGCTGCGCAATTTCTTCGTTTCCTATACTTTCATTTGGTATATTAACAGCTCCCGGAATATGTTTCTCTTTATATTCCTCTTCTGTTCTTACATCAAGGATCACATAATTGCTTTCTTCCTCCATCATTACTGCAGCCTCATCTTCAGTAATCTGCCTGTAACCGCCTGCATCGGCAGCGTTCTCTTTACAACCTGTAAGCAGCATGAGCATAATAAGCATGACCGCTATTCTTTTCATCGCTTCGCTCCCGTCAGTTTCAAGTCCTTGCCATTCCGTCAACACTCAGCACCACACCTGTAATATAAGATGCCTCGTCAGAAGCCAGAAATACGAAAGCATTTGCTATATCTTCAGGCTGTCCCAAACGGCGAAGAGGGATTTTTGCTGCTATAGGTTCTATTACCTCCTTAGGAACAGCTTTCATCATATCTGTCTCAATTACTCCCGGAGCCACCGCATTTACTCTTATACCTTTAGGTCCAAGCTCTCTTGCCAACGATACAGTAAGCCCATTTACAGCAAATTTTGAAGCCGGATATGCAAAACCGCTCGGCTGTCCTGAAATACTTACCATAGAAGAGGTTGAGAGGATTACACCTTTTCCTCTGCCTACCATACATTCTGCCGCTGCCCTCGTTGCGTTAAAAACGCCCTTAACATTTAAATCCATTACTTTATCAAATGTTTCTTCTGTATATTCCATGAAAGGTGTGCTTTCTGAAACTCCTGCGTTATTTACAAGAATATCTATGCATCCATGCCTTGCAGTTGCCTCCGCAAATGCTTCTCTTACAGATTCCAGATCTGCCAAATCCGGGCTTATTCCGCTTATCGAACTGTCCGGAAACTTTTCCTTGAGTTTAGCGACTGCTTTATCTGCCGACTGCTGTGTGCTGGCTGCCAATATAACCGTTGCACCTTCTTCAAGGAATTTTTCTGCTGTAGCAAAACCGATTCCGCGGCTTCCGCCTGTTATTACAGTAATTTTACCTTTAAGTCTCATATTCAACACCTCCTGTGTTTTATGTGTTTTAAATATATATCAGCCGGATATCATTTTCAGTGATATTATCACAAAATCTCAATATTCCTTAACATTTAATTTTTCACACAACTTGGAATATATTCGCTCTACAAACCAACTTTCTGTAGATTTATTTTTTATATCATGTATATCTATCCAGCCTACTTTACTGTTTTCGTCTGCTTTGATGCGAACAGGCTCATTTTCGTCTGCTTCAAGCAGAAAAGTAATATTAAAGTGGAGATGTGAAGAAACATATTCACCACGCTTTTCATGACCCGAAACACCTAATATTTCAATCGAGAAAATATCATCACATAAAAACTTTGCCATTTTAAGTCCCGACTCTTCTTCTATTTCTTTCAAAACGACATGTTTTAAGTCCGGATTCCCATCTGCATGGCCGCCAAGCCACGCCCACGAATTATAAATATTGTGATACGCCATCAGAACTTTAGTTCTGCTTTGATTAACAATCCATCCGGAAGTAGTTATATGAGCATTCTTGTTCTGCCTTGTAAGGCACTCGCTCTTGCTTTTAAGATAATCCAATATTTCTATTTTATCTGCTTTCTCCTGTTCATTGAAAGGAGAATAATCCTCTATCTGTTTTATTAAATCGCTGCAACTACTCATATTTCGTGCCTCTTTCCTATTGTAAGTTATGGAAAGTTTTTTTAATCCTCATTCAACAATAAAATTTACCGATTTATATAAATCAAATCCACCATTCCGTTATATGAATGTGTGTCTGTCAATCTCAGCTTGATTTCATGATTTATATTTTCAAAAAGTTTGATTCCTCCGCCTAAAACAGTAGGTATCACAGTAATATAATATCTATCTATTACCTGTGCATTTATCAGTTGGTGAATAAGGTTTGCACCCCCGCATATCCAAATACCTTTTCCCTCTTTATGCTTAAGCATTTTTGTTAATTCTGCCGGAGATTTGTCTGTAAAAGTAATATTTTTTGATGAAGACCCTTTCCTATGGGTGAATACATAAGATTCAAGTTCATCATATACCCATTCATCAGGTGAAAGTTCTGTAACAGTCTGATTGTAAGTATTCCACCCCATTATTACTGTGTCGATTTCCTTTATAAATTCAGAATATGAATCTGCATTTTCAGTATCATCTTCGTGTCCCTGTATCCAATCGACTTTTCCATTATTATCTGCAATATAACCGTCAAGGCTCATCGCAATAAACAAAGTAACTTTTCTCATTCCCTACTCCTCTGTCAATTTGATTTTATTTTAACCTTAATACAAGAGCCCTTATAAACGCATAGGTCTTTGCAGATAAATCATATCTATCAGCTTAATACCTGCCTCATATATCGGTTTGTCATAATTATCTGTAAAGAAATTCTTTATGCTATGGCTTCTTACAAAACCGCAATTTTCGTAAAAAGGGATTGTCAAAGGACTGTCTCCCGTACCCACTTGCAGTATGCGGTAGCGGTTTTGATACTTATCAATGACAAAATCAATCAGCATCTTTCCGTACCCTTTCCGCTGATACATCTCATCAACAGCAATATTCTTAATTTCAAGAATTCCGTCTCCTTCATCTGTTACAACACATTCGCCTTTTATTCCGTCATCATCAAGAACATACATAACACCTCTTTCAAGGTATTTTTCCACCATGTCTTTCTGTTCATCTGCCAATAACAACAGCTTTAAATATTTCAGTTTTTCTTCCCTAACTTCTGTAATTTTCAATTTAGCAATCCTGTTGAAAAATCTTTATTTCCTTTCGGTGTATCTGAATCATTTTCTGCCGACTCATATGAAATCTTGAGAGTCATTCCCGGCAGCGCCACACCCTCACTTAGAATTATACTATGCTTATCGGTTTCAGAAAAACCTACAGTCTCGCCCGGCTCAAGCTTAACATCATATTCCAGCACATATGCCGCAATTCCCGACAGGAAATCGTGCAGTTCTTTCGGCTCTGCGGCAGCATTGAGAACCTCAATTTCTTCCTTACCGAACAGCTCCATGCCGTATGTATACGCACTCATACCTCTTTCACCGCTGTAAATGCCGAACCATATCCAGTTATACAAAGGAAGTTCTCCTGCCTTCATCACGTCTGCAAAGTCTTCATAAAAATGCGGTTCAAATACTACACCGCTTGTATAGACACCTGTTGCATACTTCTGGCGACAGCACGCTGCTGTCAATTTAGCATACAGTTTGCCTCGTTCAATCAAATTATCTTCACCATGGCTTAATACTGCAACTATAATATGAGCCTTGTGATTCTTTGCCGTTTCTACTGCATCCGGCCACATATAATTATTCTCGGCATTTATTTCTGCTTCACCGTCAGGCACAGGCGCAGGCACCAGACTTATGGCTGCCATCATATTATCTGTTTCAAAGATAAGAGAATCATCCCGCTTTTCTTCTTCATCATCCTCTTCGGCTGTTATATTCCATTTCTCTTTTAAGTCCCTTTTGAGCTGCTCTTTGTCCCATTCTGCCTCAGCCATAATGATAAATCCTGCAAATACCCTATTGTTTACGGAAGTTTCTCTACTTCCTGTCTGTTCACCGCCATCTGCACCCAACTCCATCCGATGAGCCTCCTCGTTTATCGTTCCGTCCGGGTTAAGGAAGATTCTGAAATAGCGATCATCATCAGGCAACTTGTATATAAGCTCCGTACTGCAATCAAGGTTTATCGTAACAGTGTCAAGAATTCCGAATAAATCCTCAGACACATCATATACCAAAAGTCTTCCGTCCATGAGCCTTATGTTGATTTCTTCAAGCCACTCTGTTTTCAGCTTTGACATTCCGGCTTCGTTCATTCTGAATACAATTTCCACCCACTGTTCTCTAATCATATAACGGAAATAACAGTACGGGTCATCCTTGACGTAGTTATCTGAGTTCTGTCCGAAAATCTCCCAAAATCTGTCCAGCCCATCGTTATCAACTCTTATGCATGAAATTGATCTTAGTTTATCATCTGCATCTTCATCCAGTCCTTGCTGCAATGCTTTATCAGCCTCCGGGTTAATCCAGTGGTACTCCATCTGTTCCAATGTGTCTCCTGCTTCGATTTCTTTCTTAAGAGTGAGGAACTCATAATCTCCAGGTTCAAGGGCGAGACCTTGTTCACATGCTTCAACAGCTCCGTTCCTATCTCCGAAATGGCTGAGAAGCTTTCCGACCTGAAGCCATATCCACGGATAATCCGGTTCTTCTTTCG
Source organism: uncultured Eubacteriales bacterium (assembly GCA_900542295.1). Classification (GTDB taxonomy): domain Bacteria; phylum Bacillota; class Clostridia; order Peptostreptococcales; family Anaerovoracaceae; genus Fimisoma. The sequence continues at coordinate 148,677 of UQNJ01000002.1, forward strand.
CACCTTTTAAGGCATATTCAAGAGCCTCATTCAGCCTGCCGCAGTACATCAGAGCCACCGAATATCGATAATACCACATTGCGCAACCTTCGGCATTTTCTTCTGATGCTTGTTTCATCTTCCAATATCAATATTTTCCCCATATATTATCCTTTTCATACTTTTTTAAAAACAAACGCATGGTAACGCATACATGCGCTTATTGTGTGTTGAAAACTTTACAAATTAACCTCCTTCAAATTATACGCCTGCATTATTTATTCTGCAACATACAATCTTTTAACAAAACAATCTTCTTTATCATTTCTAATATTTTGCCCGGCTCTTTCAATTGCTTAAAATAAGCCCAAAATCTCATTGCCGGCTCTGTATCCGGCACTCCCTCACACTATATTCTTCACTTTTTAGTTTTAAAAAACACTCTTCAAAAGTTGCGTTATAAGAACGAAGCGACTTTTCTGAAGAACGAAGCGAAGTTTAAGATTGCATTTGGGGAAAGACCCTCTACCCAAAAGTTACTCAAAACAGTGTTTAAAATACGGTATTTTATGCTAAAATGCGAATTTTCTTTAGATAACTAAAAAACCCCTGAAATGCTTGATATATAAGCATTTTCAAGGGTTTTAAGATTCTTTTTGAAATTTTACGAAATCAGATTATTTACCCATCTGAGCTGCTACTTCTGCTGCGAAGTCCTCTTCTTTTTTTTCGATACCTTCGCCTACTTCGTATCTAACCATTTCTACAACCTGCATTGGCTTACCGATTTCTTTTGCCACGCTGTCAACATACTGAGCAACAGTCATGTCTCCGTTCTTTACGAACTTCTGATCAACAAGGCATACTTCCTTAAGAATAGCCTTAACTTTTCCCGGAATTATTCTTTCAAGCATAGCCTCAGGCTTACCTTCATTTAACAGCTGCTGTTTAGCTATTTCTTTCTCAGATTCCAGCCAAGCCTGATCTACCTGAGTTTCATCAACAAACTTAGGATTCATTGAAGCAACCTGCATTGCTACGTCCTTAGCACAAACTGCGATTTCATCTTCTGATGCGTCAGTCTTGATACCTACAACTACGCCGATTTTACCGCCGCCGTGAATATATCCTGTGTAAACAACGCCATCTGTTGCCATCTTATGAAATCTTCTTACATTCATGTTTTCACCGATCTTGGCAATCTTGCTGTTGAGTGCATCAAGAACAGTTCCCTCACCCTCATAAGCCATAGCCTTGAAAGCTTCGATGTCGTCTGATTCTGCTGTCAGAGCTAAATCAGCCAATTTATCTACGAATTCAACGAATTCTTCATTCTTTGCAACAAAGTCTGTTTCAGAGTTTACTTCTACGATTGCAGCCGCCTTGTTATCAGCAGAAAAAGCAACCTTCACAAGACCTTCCGCAGCGATTCTGCCTGCTTTTTTAGCAGCCTTTGCAAGACCTTTTTCTCTTAACAGTTCAACGGCCTTATCTATATCACCGTCAGTTTCTACCAGAACCTTTTTGCAGTCCATCATGCCTGCGCCGGTCATTTCTCTTAATTCTTTTACTAATTGTGCAGTTACTGCCATTTTTTTATCCTCCCGAAATTCCTGATTGATTATTCAGCGTCTTCCTCAGCTGCTGCTTCCACAACTTCTTCTGCCAGAGCTTCTTCCTCTGCTCCCTCATCAAAGCTTTCACCCTGGTTTGCTTCGATAACAGCATCTGCCATTCTGCCTGCTATAAGCTTAACTGCTCTGATAGCATCGTCATTTGCAGGTATTACATAATCAACATCGTCAGGGTCACAGTTTGTATCAACTATACCTATTACAGGAATTCCCAGAATTCTTGCTTCCTTAACTGCAATTCTTTCTTTCTTAGGGTCTACTACAAATATAGCTCCCGGCATTTCAGGCATGTCTTTGATTCCGCCCAAGAACTTTTCCAGTTTGTCCATTTCCAGTCTGAGTTTAACTACTTCTTTCTTTGCAAGCTTATCGAAAGTTCCGTCTTCTTCCATTGTATGAAGATCAGCCAGTCTCTTGATTCTCTGAGCTATAGTCTTGTGGTTTGTCAGCATTCCGCCAAGCCATCTTTCACTTACAAAGTACTGTCCGCATCTTAAAGCTTCATCTCTGATAGCCTGCTGAGCCTGTTTCTTTGTTCCTACGAAAAGAATCGGCTTGCCTGTTTCTGCAACACTTCTCATGAAATCATAAGCTTCTTCGATTTTCTTTACAGTTTTCTGAAGGTCTATGATATAGATACCGTTTCTTTCTGTAAAGATGTAAGTAGCCATCTTAGGATTCCATCTTCTTGTCTGGTGTCCGAAATGTACACCTGCTTCTAAGAGCTGTTTCATTGAAATTACTGCCATTTTAATCCTCCTTGGTTTTAACTTCCACCGTGTTGTCCAACACCGCATGCACCTGCCGTCAAAAGCATTGCCATACTTGACTTTACATAAACAGTCTGAGGCAAAGTCGTCTTTTAAGGCATCTTATCACTGCACCCTTATTTCAGGGAAAAATGCGGCAACCATTATCAAACCGGTGTGTTATTTTTGTTTTTTATTCTTGCGATAAACAAACCGCCTTAATACTATACATCAAAATTGTTGAAATTGCAATAGTTTTTTGCTGTTATATCAGAAAATTTTTAACTCGCATTCAGACAGCGAATCCTTATTTGAGCAGTCTTTTACTTGAGTTTTTTTCTTACCGCAGAACCGCTTCTTCCTATTTTTCGCAGCCTGTCTTTAGGCACCTTTATATTCATTCCCAAAATCATATTAGATCCCCATAAAAACAGCCCCAATGTCAGTATCGGAATTACACATGAAGTTATTATAAGCAATGCAGCTGATTCAATAAAGTTACTTAAAATATTCTTTGCTGAGTCAAGAGTTTCCGATAGTCCGCCCTTTATATTGGAAAAGAATTTCTCTATAGTGCTTTCTTCCTTATCAGCATTGGAATTAAGCGCATCAGCAGTCTCCTCAGCTTCTTCTAAGTTTTTCTCTATTGACACATTATATGTATTTTCTATAAAGCCTGTCGCCCATGTGCTTGCCGGTACCAAAAGCATACAGCAGAGTCCGAATATAGTCAGTTTCGCCGCTACCGAAGCCGCCTTGTCTTTTTTCTTCCATATGAACATCATTATCAGCACGCACGACAACGGAATCAAAATTCTACATGTTACAAGACCGGAAATAGTGAGAAAATACTTTTCCAAAAATATAGCACATAGTACAATCATAAGAGTTGAGCTGAGGGCTGCAAGTTCGTTAGCTATAGGCTCGGCAACATCCCCCGGAATAAAGGTCAGTCCCGTGGAAACTGCCGCAGATGATGCTGACATTGCAACTACAGAATCTCTCTTTTCGTCTAACACCTTTATCGTATCTTTATATGTTTCTGCATCAGAAAAATAGTCTGCTGCAACAGTTGCCGAAATCAAAGCAATTGCTGCAAGAATTACCGTAATTAAAATCATCGTCTTTTTTTCTTTATTTTCCATATTTTGTTTCTACTCCCTTAATACTGTGCTTTCAGTATATAACAAATATGCTCCGCAGTCTAATTGTTTTGAAGATATGTTAAACAGCAATTTATCTTTTTCTGTCCTAATTTATATCAAAAAAAGATGTCCGCATTTAATTACGAACATCTCAATAAATATATTCAGCTCCGGTCCCTTATAATCTGAATAAATATTTCTGTTATATTTTTAATCAATTCATCTGGAAAATCAAATTCACTTGTGTGAAGCTCTGCATGATCTATTCCCGCACCTATATGAAATATCGCACCGGGTATTCTTTTTGTATACCAGCCAAAATCTTCTGAACCCCTGTCCATTTCTTCGGTATATTCAAAATCACAATCTATACTTTCACAAGCTTTTTCAACGATTTCCATACATTGCATCGCATTTAATGTTATTGGAAAAGTATCTTGATATCTAATATCATACCGCAGACCATATAAATCGGCTTTTTCCTTTACCGCAGACTTAAGAATCTCTTTAAAACACTCTATATCACTTTCAAATTCTCCTCTAACGGTTAAACACAGTTTTCCTGTGCTTGCCTGAACGCCAAATGCATCTTCACCGACATCTATGTTTATAATTGTGCTCAATACCGGTCCTTTATGTGAAGAAGCCTTCTCAATACAAGAAAGTTCTCTGATTATTTCAGCGATACAAAAGGCAGGATTTATGCCTAATTCAGGCATACTTGCATGAGAAGGAGCGCCTTCAAAATTCAAAATTACACCTGTTGATGCCCAATGCATAAGGCCTTTCTCATTCATTACTATTTTTCCAAATGGAATTCCCGGAGCATTATGGCATCCGTATATTTCATTTACATCATTATCTTGAAACAATTTAAGACATTTTACAGCACCTTCTCCAGTTTCCTCTGCATGTTGAAATAAAAAATAAACATCGCAAGGTGCTCCTTCTTTTTCTACATGAAGTGCAGTCGAGAGCATTGCCGCACAATGACCATCATGACCGCAAGCATGACTTACTCCCTCAGTTAAAGATTTATATGATATTTCATTGTTTTCCGTAACGGGCACTGCATCAATCTCACTTCTTAAAGCGATTTTGCTTTTGCTTCCGGACTTATAAACCGCATAAAACCATTCTCCCTCATCATGTATCTCAAACCGAGTATTTTCTGATAAAAAATCCATTAAAAATTTTTTTGTTTTCTTTTCCTGATTTGACAGCTCCGCAATTTGGTGCAATTTGTGTCGTGCTTTTATACACTTTTCTATTATCAAATTATCTATCATCTTTTACTCCCATTTTAATTTCATTTTTTATCATGAATTTTATAGCTGACTCTGCTGTAATTCAGGTTCAAATGATACAGAAGTTCTGCATACCTTATAGAGACTGAGGCAGGATCTATAACTGGAACATTTAAATCATTTTGCAGTCTCTCACCCAACCCTGCAAGTCCTAAACATGCAAGAACAATAACATGCGCATTATCTTCTTCGACACATTTTCTTCCCTCTCTCAACAAAATTTCATATGTTTTATCAATTTCATCTCTCAAATCATCCACTTCAATATTCAAACTTCTTATTGATTTACATCTTGTAGAATCAAATCCGTAGCTTCTCATTTTAATATCGTTTAAATGCACCATTTCAGAAAGTGGCGTTATTATAGAATATTGATTTCCTATTTCCTGTGCTATCATCATTGATATATACCCGGGAGCGATAACCGGTATTTTTGACACTTCTCTTGCAGCTCTTACTGCGGGATCGCTTGAGCAATATACTATCATACTGTCATACCCATCATTTGAGGCTGTTTTAGCTCTTTTTAATATATGTATCCCTGCTTCTATTTCTTCATATTCGCTTTCTATACTTATAGGTCCATTAGGTATACATTCAACACTTATTATCGTGTTATCACTTGCATATTGTGAAAGCATAGCCTCTCTTTCATTTAAAATTTCTCTGCTCATACCACTGTTAGGAATCAAAACCAATAATTTGAACTTTTCTTTTTTCCCCATTTTTCACTCCTTATTACATCAACCGGGATTCATCTTTTTTGTGATGAATCCCGATTAAAATTCTATTTTACAACACTCAGGATATACTCATTTGCATCTTTTAAAGAATCCAGCAATCTGTTCCTGTTTCTTAACATTTCAGTTCTGAGCAGCTTAAATTCGGTATCTTCATCACTCATTTTGCTCATTTCAACTATAGGATAAAGCGCAGGAATAGGCTTTGACAAAATGCTCAAACCATAGCTGTCTTGAGAATATCTGTCGCATGCTGTGTAGAAAGGGCTCGTAAGTGTTCGGCTTAACTTCATCAAAACTGCGTTTATCTTATCTGCATTTTTATTTTCTTCATCATACCCTGCAATTACGGAGTTAAGCTTTTCAACATTATCAACAAGAGTCGCACTTTCTCTTACCAATGCGGTTATATCAACCGTATCTTTAGCATATGGTTCAAAATTTTTCAGTTTCTCGTAAATATCTTTAGCTGTCTTGTCGAAATTATATGGGAGGATTACACTGTTAACCATTCCAAGCAACGATAATGCTTGAACTTTGTTATCAAGCTCCATATTATTCTCATCGACTTTATCAAGTCCGTCTTTTACAGTATGGTTCCACCACCCCAAAGTCGCTCCATGGTTTTCTTCAATAATTTCCTTTTTAAAACCTACTCTTCCAAATACTGATGGAATTCCCATGCCAAAGAACGATTGATCCGCAATTTTTGCCATAGGTCTCGCATCTACTATATGACCTATAGCTTCTTTTACCGTCTCTGCTGAGTATTCACTTAATTCTCTTGAAACATCTACTTCATATTCATCTGCATATTTCATTCCTGTTGAATCTATATTTATATAGCCTATACAATTGTCTGAAAGTTGATCCCAATAATTGTCTGCAAACCATGTAGAACCGGCTGCTTCAGCAATTTCATGTCCATTCCAGAATACAAACCAGATACTTCTTTTAAGTTCATCCTTAAACTTTGAAAAAACTCTTACCATCTCAAGCATCGTAGCATCGCCCGTTGCGTTGCATGTCACGCCGGGGTCCCATGCATCAAGATGACCTGTTACCAGCAGGAATTTTTCAGGTTCTTCCTTACCTTTCACAATTCCTATAGGCTGAGGAAGTTTCTCCCATAGTCTCTGTGCCGTAATTTTAAGCTTTACTTCTATTTTTTCACCTGAAAGATAAAGATTCCTAAGGTATTCTCCATCTTTTCTTGTTATACTGCATCCTGATATCTTAGGAATCTTTCCGAAAGACTCAGTAGTGGGATTTCCCCATACACCCTTAAGACCTCGCATGCATATTACATTTTCATCTTTTCTTCCCCAGTTCATGCAAATCATTGCTTTCGCACCTTTTCTATATGCAATCATGGCTTTTTCAGGTGTTGCCGGTGCATATGAAACCTCTACAAGAACTGCTTTTCCTTTTACATCCTTACCTTTGTAATCTTCTTCTCCTCCTGCTCCTACATAAATTAGCTCATAAATATCTCCTTCCGGTGATGTTGGTTCTATATGACAACACGGCATACTTTCAATTACCTTTTTTTCAGGAGTAAGAAGTGTCATCTCAGATGTTCCCAGTCTGCTGTTATATGTTTCAAATTCGAGCAATTTTGCTTCACATCCATATGATTTCATTTCATTTACTATGTATTCCGCTGCCGTTCTGTCCTGCCCCGTTCCTGAAATTCTATGCGGAGTGTTTTCCGTAAGCCATCTTATATGATTCATAGATCTCTTAACATCAAGTTCTTCAATAATTTTTTCTTTTAATGTGTTCATTTTTCCCTCCCGATTTCCTATTTATTTTCTTTTTCTGCTTCCTTCTTCTCAGCTTCTTGCTTAAGTATAACTAAATCCGAATACTTTTCTTTAACTATATCGTTCCATAATTCTGCATTTTCAATGCCAATCTTTTCAGGTTCAAATACAGGATCAAGACCCATTTTCCTCTGTTTATCGTAATCCTTGAATATCCTGATCACCTTTGGACTCAGCAATATTATTGCAGTTAAATTCACCCATGCCAGTATTGCAGTTCCCATATCTGCGATATTCCATGCTACAGTTGTAGATGTCATAGAACCAAAGAAAATTATTACTGCCATTGCAGCTAACATTATATTTATAGCAATTTTCTGAGTTTTTCGACTTTTATTTCTTAAAATATATGACATTCCGGCATCTGTGTTGAAGGCAAATGCTAACAGCGTTGTCAGAGTAAAAAAGAAAACTGCCACTGCCACAAAGCCCGAGCCAATTCCCGGCAATAACGAATCTATAGCAGCCTGTGTGTATCCTACTCCATGATCTACACCCTTAAGATTTTCTACTATAAATCCTGTTCCGCTTTCATCCAAGACATTATACATTCCTGTTGATAAAATCATTATTCCCGTTGCTGTACATACGAGCAGTGTGTCAATATACACTGAAAATGATTGTGCAAGACCTTGTTTTACCGGATGTGAAACCTCTGCTGATGCAGCTGCATGAGCGCCTGTTCCAAATCCCGCTTCATTGGAGAAGATGCCTCGTTTAACACCCCACATAAAAGACTGCCCCCAAATTGCTCCAAATACTGCATTTAAATTAAATGCACAGGAAAATATAAGTTTGAACATCTCTCCTATTTTACTTATATTCGCAATAAGAACAATGATTGCAATTATTATGTATGCAAATGCCATAAAAGGAACTACATATTGAGCAAACTTACCCATTCGCTTCATTCCACCAAGTGCAATAAGTGCAAATATTGCCGTAAGCAGTACAGCTGTAATTACCGAATCTATGCCCCAAGCATTTTTAAATGATTCTGCAACATTGTATGCCTGAATTGTAGGTCCTGTAACAGCGTTGCTGATTATAGAAACCACGGCAAATATGATTGCAAATACCGGCATCTTCAAACCTTTTTCGATATAGAATGCCGGGCCACCTCTGTACTCTCCACCAATCTTTGTCTTATAAACATTTCCAAGAGTACTTTCTGCTAAAGCTGAACCTGCTCCTATAAATGCGATTACCCACATCCAAAAGATTGCGCCGGGACCGCCATAAAAAATAGCCGTAGCAACACCTGCTATATTTCCTATCCCGATTCTTCCTCCCAGAGTCATTGCAAATCCCTGAAAAGACGAAATTCCTTCTTTGCTTTCCTTGCCTTTGACAAGGTATTTCACCATGTCCTTAATTTTTCTAACCTGTGGAAGTTTCATTCTGAAACTGAATATAAATCCCGAAGTAAGCGCCAATATAACAAGAGGCAGCGCCCATAAATATCCTGCAATTGTGCCTGTAATCATTTCCCAATTCACTGAATTTTCCTCCTAAAGTACTTATTTGCTAATGCATTATACAGAAAAATTAGTTCGTCTCAATTTTGGACTACCCTATATCCGTTTTGGGTGAACCAATAATATCATTTTTTTAGTTCACTATAAATCATTAACCATGATTTAAGTGAACTGCTAAATAAATTTATAAAATTTAAATGACTCTTATTGGATTCTACTCCAGATTAATTTATTTGAAACCATAATCAAATTTATTATCTCTTTTTTTAATCTTAATTGCAAGCTCAAATTAAAATATAATGTTTTTTATCCGCCAAAATTGGTTCTCTCTATTCTTATTTTGGGTGAACCATTATGTCTATTTTTTTAGTTCACTATGCTTCATATGTACATATTCCGCTCAGTGAACTAAATTTATTATATCATCATATTTAATGTTTGCTGCAAATGATTAAACATAAGTCTATTGGCTGCCTGCGTGTCCCTCCTTTCTATAGCTTTTATAATTTGATCATGATCTCTTAAATTATCCTCTACAGTATGTCTGCGAAAATATTCCGATTCAAAACGATTTCTCATAAGATCCTCCGTCGCATCGTAAGCAATTAAAGCCATTTCTACAAGGAAATAATTTCCGCAGCCTGCGGTATATAATCTATGTATCTCTACTTCATCATCTGTTTTTCCACTGTCAGTTAAAATTTTTGAATACTCTTCAAAGCCTTTTTTTATTTGCACAATAGTTTTATCCGAAGCATTCCTTGCAACATCTTCAACAATTTTTGGCTCAAGAAGTTGTCGTGTATAATATATATCGCAAAGTGAATATCGTTCTAAATTTTGTGATATGTTATCAAATTTTATTTTAAAAGGTCCATATGACTCTCCTATGTCTATCTGATTTCTTAGAAATCTGCCGCTGCCATGTCTTGATACGATAATTCCTCTATGTTCCAATATATGAAATGCATCTCTCAATGTATTTCGGCTGATTCCCCACCTTTGTGTGAGTTGCCTTTCCGGTGGAAATTTTTCTCCTGGCTTAATTTCACCACTGTCGATTAGATTATATATCTTATCTATAGTCTGCTGATATAGCAACCTGTCATCATTCATACAATAACCCTTTCTCTTGAATTGGTTAAACCAATTTTAGCATTTTATCCAATTTATGTCAACAAAAAACTATATTTTTTGAAATTTTTTTGTATATAATAAAATTGACCTGTCCAATTTTCATTTTTTCTGATTAATAATTATAATATATTATTTCTTATTACGTAACAACTCGTCTTTTAAATAACCTCTCAAGCTATCTCAATTATATCATAACATCAAAAACAGCGCCCTATGAGCGCTGCATACTTTCTTGGTTGCGGGGAAAGGACTTGAACCTTTGACCTCCGGGTTATGAGCCCGACGAGCTACCAACTGCTCTACCCCGCGTCATTATATCTTATTGTATTCGGTTCGATCAATTTATATGCAATAAATATATAAATCTTCTGAAAGACCCCTTAATCAGCCTTAATAACAAAACGGCTGGTGCCGGAAACCGGGGTCGAACCGGTACGATCGGTAAGGATCGCAGGATTTTAAGTCCTGTGCGTCTGCCAATTCCGCCATTCCGGCAAAAAAATGGCTCCAAGGGTGGGGCTCGAACCCACAGCCTATCGGTTAACAGCCGAGTGCTCCACCATTGAGCTACCTTGGAACAACGGTTGCCATTGCTAACAACACAAATAATTATATATCAATATTAAAAAACTGTCAAGCGAATTTGAAACTTTTTTAAAAATTTTTTAGATAATATTTTGCTATTGTAATCAATCCCTTTTTTCGACATAAGCTATCAAATTTCAAACGCTGAAAAGTCTAATTTATCTTTATTCCTCTGTCTTTCATGGCTTCTTCTCTGTCTTTTTCTACATTCTCAGCCACGATTTCAATCTTTTTTCTGTATTTTTCTGCCATTTTTTCTTCGCCTAATTTTTCATATACATTTACAAGCTCTTTCATAGCTTCTGAATTGCTTGGAGACAGCTTAAGCACCTGCTTAAGATATTCTTCCGCCTGCTTCGGCTCTTCAATACATGAATATGCAACACCAAGATAATACCACAGAGGCCACCAGTCCTTAAATTTACTATCAGTATATTTTTCAAGAACTTCTATGCCATCGGCAAATTTGCCGGAAAGAATCAGATTGTACCCTTCTTCTATTTCAACAGGCTCATTAAGAGAACCGAGGCGTTCCTCTATCTCTTTCTTTTTTTCTTCATCTTTTGAAAGCTTAATAAATTCGTCCCATGTAAGCTTAGCTTTTATGTACAGTCCAAGATTGATATACCCATATCCCAGGAAATAATATGCCTCCGCAAAGTCAGGACGGCAGAGAGTAACCTCTTCAAAAGACTCCAAAGACTCTGCTTTGAACCTTGCAATGTAATCTTCGTCTTCTCCGTTCTCATAGGCATCCTTACATGCACGGCCATAACAATAAAGGGCATCGACATTCTCCGGATCCAAAAGCATAGCGGCCCTGAAATTGATGCATGCATGCTCATATTCATTTTTTCGGGCATTTTCAACGCCCTCGGCAACAAGTGCATAAGCAAAACTCTTATCTGACACTCTGAATATGTATGCTATATAATTATCTGTATACTTGAACTTAGGGTCACAACCTATTACAAAAGCCATGCCCTTTGCTATAGTTTCAGTTGATACAGCATTTATTTCATCTTTTTTTACAGGTATCGGAACTCCTGTCAATATATCATCAAGTCCTGCTTTTTTAAGATATTTCTCCGAAAGCTCATCAAACAGATAATTGTTCAGATGAGGCAGCAGATATTCACAAACCCTGTCATCTCTGTTTTTAAGTCCCATAAATTATATTTCCCATCCTTTTTTTAAAAATCTTTTGACTTCCTCGGAATTAAATGAAGCTTCAAAATCCTCAATCAGCACTTTTTCCACATCATCTCTGCTTTGTTCGCCCAGTTCAGTTAACGCAAATTTCCTCAGAATTCTGTACTGTTCTTCCTTTTTTCTGTTTACATTATGATACCCCATATCATAATAAAATCCGGACAGCTTTTCATAAAAATCAAACGGCTCTGCTGCCATAGCACTCATCAGATAGTCTATAGTTCTTACAAATCCGCCTCTGTTATAATATGTGTTGAGCATTTTTTCAATGGCTTTAAGCCTCACTGCTTCTTCTGCGCTTAGCCAGTAATTGGAAATAAACTCGTAAGGCGCTTTATCTCTATACTCAAGCCCATATTCTTCACTTAGCTGTTCCATCACGGTTCCCTTGAGGACCTTTAGAAAACCCATCTGGAAAGCGTCTGCCTTAAGTGCATATACCTTATTAAAAGATCTTCCAAACAGCTCATAAGTTTCATAAGGAAGCCCTGCTATCAAGTCAACATGTATATGTACATTACCAAGAGCTACAAGCCTCTCGATATTATAAAGAACCGGATAAACATTTTCGTTTCTGTTAACGGCTTTAAGAGTATCGGGGTTTGCAGACTGAATCCCTATTTCAAGCTGAAACAAGCCTTCCCTCGCCTGCCCAAAGAGAGCAAGCATACGGTCATTCAACAAATCCGCACAGATTTCAAAGTGGAAATTAGTGATTCCGTTATCATTATCTAAAATATACTTTATGATTTCACAGGCTCTGTCTGCATCGTAATTAAAAGTTCTGTCAACAAATTTGACCTGCATGACTTTTTTATGAAGAAAATACCCGAGTTCTTTCTTAACACGCACCGTATCTAAAGCTCGCACCGTCTTTTCTATTGATGACATGCAGTAGCTGCATCTGAAAGGGCACCCTCTTGAAGACTCGTAATATATTACTCTCTTCGGGTCACATTCGAGCACTGAGTATATAAACGGTATGGAGTTAAAATCCATAGGTTCTATCTGTTGATTTACATATATTTTGCCGTTTTTTCTGTATATAAGTCCGGGAACTGTTTCCAACGGCAGTTCTTGGGCATTTTCTTCGTTTCTTAAGACCTGACACAGCCTGTAGAAAGAATATTCTCCCTCTCCTGAAATTATGAAATCCACCCAATCGTTTTCCAAAGCAAACACATGTCCGTCAAAGCTTACCTCCGGACCTCCAAGGCATATCTTAATACCGGGTTTTGCCTTTTTCAAATCGCTTCCTATAGACTTTATTATTTCTATATTCCAAATGTAGCAAGAAAAGCAAACCATATCACAGTTTGCTCTTACAAGTTCTCCGTATATATATGAATATTCATTATTTATCGTAAATTCTCTCATGGTCACTTCGTCAGAAGTATCTGCCGTCACAGTATAAAGGTACTTGACGGCAGGATTTGAATGGACATATTGAGAATTTAGTGCAGCAAGTAATATCTTCATTTTTATAACATTCTAAATCTTTCATCTTTAAGCAATCCTCTATCCTCCATGCATCGCTTAAGAGATTTGATCATACTTTCGTTGTCCTCAGGCAGATTACCTCTCAGAGAAACATAATTTGACGCATGATTGCTTCTGAAAACACATGATTTGGATGGCTTTGCATATTTTAACATAAGACAGGTTTCCGCCAGAACCTCTTCAGGCGTAAGCAATTTAAATCTTCCTGACTGGTATTCCTCCAAAAGCGGAGCAGGCGGCTGAAGCATGAGAGTCAAAAGGCTTACATATGATGCGTTCATCTCTGCAATCATTGTTCCCGTCTCAATTGCATGTTCTTCCCAAAGCTCAGGGCCTGCAAGACCACTTATAAAAGTAACCGATGTCTTAAGACCGGCTGCTTCAAGCTTTCTGACACCATCTATAAGTTCCTGTCTCGTTTCACCCTTATTTACCATCTTAAGAACCTTATCGCTTCCTGATTCAGCCCCTACATATACCATTTCAAGCCCATGTTCTTTAAGCTCTCTAAGTTCTTCGTCAGTCTTTTTAAGCGCTATTTTAGCCCTTCCATAGGTGGTAACTCTTTCACATTCAGGAAAATTTTCTTTTATATAATCTAAAATTCTTATCAATTTGCTGTTGGCAAGGCACAGGGCATCGCCATCACAAAGGAATATTCTCTCAACTCTCGAATAATGACTTCTTGCCCATGCCAAATCTTCAAGTACTTCTTCGGGGTTGCGCACTTTAAATGTCTTTTCCTTATACATGTTGCAGAATGTACATTTATTATGAGAACATCCTATCGTTACCTGCACCAATAGGCTGTATGCCTCACTTGGCGGTCTGTAAATATCTCCTATATAACGCATTGCTTTTTAATTTCCTTTCATCTGCTTTTACATACGCTCAGGGGCTTCCATTCCTAAAAGTTCAAGACCGTTCTTTATTGCAGTCTTTGCTGCAAGAACCAGTGCAAGCTTGGATTTCTTTTCTTCTTCGTTATCTACAAGTATGTGCTCGTCATGATAGAAACGATTGAATGCCTGTGCAATATCAACTATATGTCTTGTGAGAACCGATGGTTCATACTTTTCTCCGGCGTCGATTACAACCTGCGGCAAAGCATAGATAAGTTTTGAAAGCTGATAAGCACTGTCGCCCGTAATATACTCCGGATTAAATACGATTTGACCATCCTTAAATACATCTGCAATCTCACCTTCACTTACGCATCCTGCGTTTCTTAAAACACTTGATGCTCTGGCGTAAGTATATTGTACATAAGGACCCGTTTCTCCGTTAAAATCAAGGACCTTATCCCATGAGAACACATAGTCTTTGATTCTGTTGTTGGAAAGTTCCTGGAAAATTACGGCGCCTATACCCACCTGTCTTGCAGTTTCTTCTACATTGTCTGTATTTACACCTTTTTCCCTTATGATTTCCTTTGTCTTTTCAACAGCCCGGTTAAGCACATCCTCAAGAAAAACAACACGGCCGTGTCTTGTTGACATAGTTCCGTCTTCAAGGCTTACAAGGCCAAACGGTACATGTATATTATCTTTCGCCCAGTCAAATCCTAAAAGCTCGATTATCTTTATCCATTGCTGGAAATGAAGATTCTGCTGGGAGGCTACAACATATATATTTTTGTAGAAATCGTAGTGCTCTTTTCTGTAGACGGATGCAGCTATATCTCTTGTAATATAAAGAGATGAGCCGTCTGATTTCTTTATTAGCGCAGGCGTCATTCCATAAGGTTCAAGATCTACTATCTGTGCTCCCTTTGATTCCTTGAGAAGTCCCTTTTCCTCAAGCATTTCAACTATACGTGGCATCTTATCGGAATAAAAGCTTTCTCCTGCATAAGAGTCAAATTCTATACCAAGCATCTTATAAACTCTGTTGAATTCTTTGAGACTCTCATCTCTGAACCACTGCCAAAGTTCCTGTTCTTCTTTTTCCCCACGCTCTAACTTCACAAATATCTCTCTTGCTTCGTCATCAAGCTCAGGATGCGTTTCCACCTCAACATGAAACTTTGTATAATAACTCAGAAGAGTTTTAATAGGTTCTCTTATTACATCCTCCTTGTTTCCCCAGTGTCTGTATGCACAAATCATCTTGCCGAACTGGGTTCCGTAGTCTCCGAGATGGTTTATACGAACCACATTATATCCCATAGCCTTATAGAGCTTATTTATGGAATTTCCTATTACCGTACTTCTTATATGTCCTATATGGAACGGCTTTGCAATATTAGGTGAAGAGAATTCAACGATTACTCTCTTTCCTTCCCCTATATCGCTTGTACCGAATTTTTCTTTTTCAGTAATGACTTCTTCAACTAATTCTTTTACGAATTTATCCTTTGAAATGAACATATTTACATATGCATTTACCTGCTCTACCTTTTCAAACATTGGCAGGTCCTGAATGTTTGCAGCAATATCGGCCGCAATCATCTGAGGTGCTTTTCTCAAAAGCTTAGCCAGCTTAAAGCACGGAAAGGCATAGTCTCCCATCTTTTCATCCTGAGGAATTTCTATCATACCTCTTATTTCCGCTTCTGTAAGTTCTTCAAGATTCTGTCCGATTACTTTTGCAATTTCACTCTTGAAATCTACCATTCTATCTTCTCCTTCTCAGTAATAACCTCTATGCCTCTTGATATCAGCATAGCAGCAAAAATTCCGTTTCCGTCAGTTAAGACGCCGGAAAAAGTTCCGTCATATATCTTTCCTATTCCGCAAGAGGGACTGTTTGCCTTGAGTATGGCTCCTTCGATTTTTTCTCCTGCCATTTCAGCCATCTTTATACATGTATTGAAAGAAATTCTTGCACCTCTTACAAATGCTTCCGTAACATCTTCCCCTTTATTATTTAGAATCCTACTTCCTACCTTTTCGGCAGGCGGGCGTGGGCACGGAAGATTGGCTGCCCTCTCCGGACATACAACTATATGCTTATGGTTTTGGCAGAACTCATAAACGTCATCATTTTTGTTACTGCCCCCATTATATTTGCAATTATGGCCTAACAGACATCCGCTTACTATATACATCTTTTACTCCTGCAGGGTAACGATAGTAACTCCGTCACCGCCTTCATTATACTTCCCCTTGCGATAAGACGCAACCAGCTTGTGATTTTTGAATATTTTCCTCAGACCCTCTTTGAGTATTCCCTCTCCTCTTCCATGAATTACAGTCACTTCTTTGAGGCCTGCAATATAAGCATCATCAAGATATTTATCAACATCCATAATAGCGTCTTCAAGGTTCTTACCCTGTACATTTACTGACATGGAAATCGCCTGAGCCTTGGACTTATAAAGCTGACCGTATCTGCCGGCCCCTCCGCCTGAATTTTTTTCGCCGTCTCCTTTTTCCATAAACATCAAATCTTCTATGTTTATGCTGACTTTCATTATGCCTATCTTTACCTGGAGTTCCCCCCTGTCATCAGGCAGAGTCAAGATTTCTCCCACCTGATTCAGTGTCAGGACTTTAACCTTATCACCTATTTTAAGCTGCGAAGCATTTACGGGTTTTTGGTTGATTCTCCTTATAAGTTTCTCCGCAACCTTTCCTTCTGCATCTGCCAGACGTTTCCGGTTGCTTTGGAAACTGCGGTTTCGCTCGCCCATGCTTTCAAGCTTGTTGAGTGTTCTCAGTTCTCTTCCCACATCCACGGCTACTTCTTTTGCTTCTCTTAGTATATCTCTTGCTTCCGCTTTCGCCTTTTTTATTATTTCTTCTTCTTTTGCCTTAAGAAGCTCTTCTCGCTTCTCCATGTCTTTCTGTTTTGCTTTAAGCTCAGCAGAAATGCGAATTGCTTCATCTCTTTCTTCTTCTGCTTTTTTTCGATCTCTTTCTATGGTATCTATAACATCTTCAAATTCTATATCACCTTGTTCAAGCAGCTGCTGCGCTCTTTCTATTAAATTTTCAGACAAACCAAGCTTTCCGGCAATTTCAAATGCATTGGATTTTCCCGGAACTCCTGTAAGAAGTCTGTAGGTCGGACTCAGAGTACTTACATCAAATTCCATCGATCCATTCTCCACCCCATCTGTAGAAAGTGCGTATTTTTTCAGCTCGTTATAATGAGTTGTGGCTATGGTTG
This sequence comes from uncultured Eubacteriales bacterium, assembly GCA_900542295.1. Taxonomy (GTDB): domain Bacteria; phylum Bacillota; class Clostridia; order Peptostreptococcales; family Anaerovoracaceae; genus Fimisoma. Next base: position 166,082 of record UQNJ01000002.1, read on the forward strand.
ATGCTCCCCATGACTTGAGATTCTCAAGTATGGCAATAGCAAGTGCTGCCCCCTCTGTAGGGTCGGTTCCGGCTCCAAGTTCATCTAAAAGTATCAGTGATTTATTGTCTGCCTTTTTTAATATATAAACTATATTCTTCATATGTGAAGAAAATGTACTCAAACTCTGTTCTATACTCTGCTCGTCGCCTATATCCGCAAAAACCTGCTCAAATACAGGTATACGGCTTTCAGAAGATGCAGGTATATGAAGACCGCTTTGTGCCATCACAGTAAGAAGCCCTACAGTCTTCAGCGTTACAGTTTTTCCTCCCGTATTAGGTCCTGTAACCACCAATGTCTTATAATTTCCCCCGACTGAAACATCTATTGGAACTGCTTTCTTTTCATCTATCAATGGGTGTCTTGCTTTTTTCAAAATCAGCTCTCCGTCATCGGCTATATTAGGACTTTCACCCTTCATAGCTACCGAAAGCTTTCCTTTTGCAAAGATAATATCTATCATTATCAAGAGCTTCTGGTTATTCATAAGATGATGAAAATGCTCTGCAACAGCAGAAGAAAGCTCTGCCAAAATTCTTTCGATTTCAGCCTGCTCCGCCAGTTCAAGTTCCCTCAGCTCATTATTCAGATTTACTATAACCTGGGGCTCAATAAATACTGTGGCTCCCGTTGCCGACTGGTCATGAACAATTCCGGGAAATCTCCCTCTGTGCTCTGCTTTTACAGGAACAACATATCTTCCGTCTCTAATTGTCACGATAGAGTCCTGAAGATATGTTTTGTTTTCGGAAGAGTTCAGTATATTATTTAATCTGTTCCTTATAGCGTCGTTCTGTCTTGTTATGCTCCTCCTTATATCTTTCAGTTTAGGGGAAGCATTGTCTGCCATCTCATCCTCAGACAAAATACATCTGTCTATATTTTCTGCAAGTCCGGGGAATGTAACAAGAACTTCTCTTATACCATCCAATATGGGAAGAGGCGGCAGGTCACTCTTCAAAAAAGTTATGACATCAGCCGCCACTCTGATATTATAAAGTACTTTAAGAAGCTGCCCCATTGTAAGGCTGCCTCCTTTTCTCGCAAAATGCAGAGATTCCTCTATATTATAAATTTGCCCCAAAGGCGCTGCACCTTTATGCATTATAACAGTCACAGCCTCATCCGTTTCCGCAAGCGCTTCCCTGACCTTCGTTATATCTGTCATAGGAGAAAGGTTTAGAAGTGCTTTTTTTGCGGCCTGTGAATTCGCCTGTTTCTCAAGTAAATGCAGAATTTTATCGTATTCAAGAGTATTAAGTGCCTTAGCCTTCATTGTTTTTCTTATATTCCTCCAACTCTCTTTTCAGCTGCATGTTTTCCATCTGCAAATCGAAGAAAGAATTCTCAAACTCGCTGCAACGAGCCTCAAGTTCCTTATATTTATCTTCTTCCGCCTGTTTTTCTTCCGCAGCTCTTGCTGCCGATTCCTTATACTGAACAAAATTCTTTTTAGCTTCTTCCCAAAGCTTTATATAATGTTCGGTTTCTTCCCTCAATTTCTCATTTTCCTCTCTGAGCTTGAGATTCTCGGCGGCAGTTTCAAAGCACTCATCCGCAAGGTTTATAGCAGTCAATACTGCCAGAGTGCCTTGACCGTTACTTGAAAAGCTGCGTCCCAGTTCACGCATCTTTTCATTTACATGAGAAGCTATCTTCCTTATGGATTCCTCGTCTTTTTCTCCTGCAATAGTATACTCCTGACCGTATATTCTTACCTTTACCTTGTTGCTTTCCATTCCATTCTCCTTAAATGTCTCTGAGAGCTGCATCCAGTTTTTCTTTCAGTGCGTCAAGTATTCTGCCGTGTACCTTATTTACATCTTCATCGGTGAGAGTTCTTTCATCATGTCTGTAGGTCATGGCAAACGCAACACTCTTTTTATTTTCTCCTACCTGCGGACCTCTGTAAACATCAAACATCTTTACCTCTCTGAGAAGCTTTCCTCCCGCCGCTTTGATAGTTCTTTCTATATCTCCCACAGCTGTATCTTCGTCAACAACAAGAGCTATATCTCGTGAAACCGCAGGATACTTAGGCAGAGGGCTGTAAACCTTTTCAAGATTTGCCATTTCCGATACGACATTGAAGAAAAGCTCGGCAACATAGCATCGTGTACCTATTGCGTACTTTTCGGCTACATCGGGATGAACTTCTCCCATTATTCCAAGCTCAACAAACTCTTCGTCTGAACCTGCCAAACCGAAATTATCGTCTTTTACTGCGATTCTTGCACATCTTCCCGGATGATATGTGCCGTATTCTTTTTCCGGAATAAATTCAAGTTCTTTTATTCCAAGTTTTCCTAAAAGTTCTTCTATGGTACCTTTAAGGGTAAAGAAATCTTCTTCCGGACCGTATAAACCTATTGACATCGCATCACTTTCTGTAGGAAGCTCGTTTTCATCAAGAAGATTTACCATGAATGTATTGCCGATTTCAAACGCTCTTACCGACTCTGTATTTCTTGAATAGTTTCTTCCAAGTACCTCAATCATTCCCGGTGTAAGAACAGTTCTCATGACGGAAGTATCCTCTCCCAGAGGGTTGAGAATTCTTACAAAAGCTCTCTCCCATGAGTCTTCATCTATTCTTATGTTATCAACACCTTTAGGACTTACGAAAGAATAAGTCTGAATCTCATTGGCGCCAAGGGCACACATGGCTTCTCTTGCCATATCCTTTACATCTCTTTCGTATGACTGAGATGCTTCGTTGTTTCCTTTTGGAATTGTTACAGGCATCTTATCGTATCCGTAAAGTCTTGCCACCTCTTCGATAAGATCTTCTTCTATTTCTATATCCTGTCTTACGGTAGGAGGTGTTACATACATATCATCTCCGTCGCCTTCAACTTTCATCTCGAGAGCCTCGAAATAATTCACCATCTGCTCTCTGTCTATATCTATACCGAGAACGCTGTTTATTCTGCTCACCCTTCCATGAACTGTTCTTGCTTTTTCTGGTTCAGGATATACATCGACTCTTCCTCCTACTACTTTTCCTCCGCCGATAAGTTCTATCAGATAGCACACTCTGTCGGCAGCATCTCCGCATAGATTAGGGTCTATGCCTTTTTCGTATCTTGAAGATGCTTCTGTTCTGAGTCCCAGTCTCTTGGCTGTAGTTCTAACGCTGTTTCCAAGGAAGTTGGCTGATTCCACAATTATAGTTGAAGTGTCTTTTTCTATCTCGGAATTCAGTCCTCCCATTACGCCTGCAACTGCTATTGACTTTTCTGCGTCATGTATCATCAGCATTTTGTCGTCAAGAGTTCTTTCGGTTCCGTCAAGAGTAGTAAATTTTTCGCCGGCCTCAGCAGTATCAACGACAATCTTTCTGCCTGCTACACTGTTTATGTCGAAGGCGTGTATCGGCTGACCGTATTCCAGCATTACAAAGTTAGTTATATCAACAATATTGTTTATGGGTCTCATACCCGCATGAATAAGTCTTCTCTGTAACCACCATGGAGACTCCTCTACTTTAACATCTTTTACGATTCTTGCAACATAACGCTTGCAAAGCTCTGATTTTATCTCTACGCTTACGAAATCCGAAGCATCCCCCTCCTCGTCTCTGCACTGTGTCTGAGGATATTTTACTTTATCGCCAAAAGTTGCGGCTGCTTCTCTTGCCATGCCTACCATGGAAAGACAATCAGGTCTGTTTGGTGTTATTTCAAAATCTATTACTGAATCTTTGAGTTCCAGAGCCTCTGCAAAATCTTTTCCTACAGGATATTCTCCGTTTAAAATCCAGATTCCATCTCTCTGATTTACAGGCACAACCTTATCGGCAAAGCCGAGTTCTCCGAAGGAACAAAGCATACCTTCCGACTCCACACCTCTAAGCTTACCTGCTTTTATAACAACTCCGTCATCTGTCTTAGGCTGTCCGTGAAGAGGTCCCGGTATTCTGCTTCCGTCTAATGCTACAGGAACATATGCACCCTCAAATACATTAGGTGCTCCTGTAACTATCTGAACAGGTTTTTCTTTGCCTACATCAAGCTGACATACCACAAGCTTATCAGCATCCGGATGCTTTTCTATTTTCAATATCCTGCCTACCACTACATTTTCCATATCACAGCCGACATGTTCCATAGTTTCCAAATTGGAACCTGACATTATCATTCTGTCGCAGAAAGTTTCAGGATCTGCTTTTATATCTGTATAATCTTTTAACCATGCTAATGAAACTATCATTCGATCTACCTCCCTACTTGAACTGTTCAATAAAACGCATATCGTTTTCGTAAAGCAGTCTGATGTCATCTATTCCGTATTTGAGCATTGCTATTCTCTCAACTCCCATACCGAATGCAAAACCTGTATATTTTTCGGTATCTATTCCGCCTACCTTCAATACATTAGGATGCACCATTCCACAGCCCAAGATTTCTATCCAACCGCTGCCCTTACATACTCTGCATCCCTTTCCTCCGCACTTGAAGCATGAAACATCCATTTCTGCTGATGGTTCGGTAAACGGGAAGTGGTGAGGCCTGAATTTTGTTCTGGTCTGTGAACCGAACATCTGCTTGGCAAAGCTGTCAAGCACACCTTTCAGGTCTGCCATGGTAATTCCTTCATCTACAACGAGTCCCTCAACCTGATGGAACATAGGAGAATGAGTTGCATCAGGAGTATCACAGCGGAAGCAGCGACCGGGAGCAAAAACTCTGATAGGAGGTTTCTGCGTCATTAAAGTTCTTACCTGTACAGGTGATGTCTGTGTTCTAAGAAGTATATCATCGTTTATGTAAAATGTATCAGTCCAGTCTCGTGCAGGATGATACGGGCCTGCGTTCAAAGCGTCAAAATTATTGAAAACCGTCTCAACCTCAGGTCCTTCTGTCAGCGAAAATCCCATGGATTTGAAAACCTTGGATATTTCCTCTATTGTAATTGTTATAGGGTGCTTTGTTCCCAGCTTGCGAGTCTTTCCCGGCTCAGTTACATCTATTGCCTCGGCCTTGAATCTTTCCTCTTTGGCTTTTTCTTTGAGTTGGTTCACCTTTTCTGCAAGCATTGCCTCAATCTCAGCTCTTACCTGATTAGCTGCCTGTCCCAGTTCTTTTCTCTCATCGGGAGACAACCCACCCATTGATCTTAATATTTCTGTAAGTGCTCCTTTTTTCCCCAGCACTTTGACTCTTGTCTCGTCTGTTTCCTGCAAAGAAGCTGCATTTTCAAGCTGTTTTTTTGATTCTTCTAAAATTGTTCTCAATTTCTCTTTCATGTTTTTTCAGACCTCTCGATATGAATATTTATGTTTATCAATTTCCTTGTATTATTCTATGCATCGTGTTTAATTCTGACGGCTTCATACATGATTATTGCTGCCGCCACCGAAGCATTTAAGGACTCTATTGTTCCTCTCATTGGAATTTTTATTTTCAATTCTGATTTTCCCATGAGGTTTTCCGATACACCGTTTCCTTCGTTACCTACTATAAAAGCGATATTGCGGCTCATATCCTCCTCATAATAATATCGGCTGCCAACGGGACTTGCGGCTGCAAGCTTCTTGCCGGCAGCCTTAATAAATCGTATAAGCTCCTCTTCTGTATTCAGGAAAAGCACCGGAACTCTAAAAAGCGATCCGGCAGCTGACCTAACAGTCTTTGGAGAAAAAATATCTGCAGTACCCTTCATCGCTATAACCAGACCATAACCGGCAGCATCTGCCGTTCTTATTATAGTTCCTATATTGCCGGGATCCTGTAATCTGTCTAAAATCACAAAATTACTATCTTTGCTGCAATTAAAAAGAATTTCATCCGCTGAAATTTCCGGCTTTTTAACTGCGGCTATCACGCCTTGGCTTGTCTCGGTCATGGCTAAGTCTTTAAATACGGCTTCATCGGCAACAAAAATATTACTTTTTATTTTATCTGCAATATTTTCTATAATTCCGACACTGTCTTTTCTGCATACGACAGATTCTATAACTGTATTACTGCTTAAAACCGCCTCATTTAAAAGATTTTCTCCCTCGATAAGGTACATACCTGTCTTATCTCTGTATTTTTTTGTCTGTAGCTTTTTTAAAAGCTTATATACCTGATTGTTTTTAGATGTTATTTCTATCACTTTAATTTCCTGAATTCAATGATAATTTATCATAAGAGCCGGCTGCGCCGGCTCTGACATTGCTATTTAAGAAAATCCGGAATTTCAAATTTTGAAGTCCCCTCTTCCTCGTCACTTAAAAGATCCTGTAAAGTGCGCTCGGTTCCGCTTAGACCTTCCACCTGACCAAAAACCACATCCTCATCGTTTTTTGAATTCTCTGCCTTGGCCGGTTCTTCCTTCTCAAGACCTCTTGAAGGAGCAGATTTTTCAGCTTCCTCCTTTTCCAGTCCTTCACCGAAGCCGGTTGCGATCACGGTAATTGCCACTTCGTCTTCCATCTCTTCGTTTACAGCGGCTCCGAAAATGAGTATGCAGTCTCTGTCTGCCTGTTCTTCAACCATTCCGGCAATCTTGCTGACTTCAAGCATTCCTAAATCGTATCCGCCTGAAACATAAAGCAGTATTGCTTTTGCACCCTGGATGGTAGTCTCAAGCATAGGACTTTCTATTGCCGACTTGACGGCATCTTCTGCTCTGTTCTCTCCATGACCTTTACCTGTACCCATATGTGCGATGCCTCTGTCTGTCATTACAGACTTAACATCGGCAAAGTCCACATTGATAAGAGCAAAGTCGGAAATCAGATCGGATATTCCCTGTACTCCCTGTCTGAGCACATCGTCGGCCATGCGGAAAGCGTCAAGCATCGAAGTGTTTTTATCACAATTCTGAAGCAATTTATCATTAGGAACAACCACTAAAGAATCAACATATCGCTTAAGGAATCCTATTCCCAGCTCTGCTTGTTTCTTTCGTTTGGCGCCCTCAAAAGAGAAAGGTTTTGTCACAACCCCAACTGTAAGAATTCCCATGTCTCTTGCAGCTTTTGCTATTATAGGGGCAGCCCCGGTTCCTGTGCCGCCTCCCATACCTGCAGTCACAAAAATCATATCTGCTCCGTCAATTATAGCAGATATTTCATCCAACGTTTCCTCGGCAGCTCTCTGACCAACTTCAGGATTCGCTCCTGCACCCAGTCCTCTTGTGAGCTTTTCCCCTATCTGTATCTTAGTCTCAGCAAGACATCTGTTGAGTGCTTGTCTATCTGTATTAACGGCAATAAACTCAACGCCCTGGAGTCCGGCCTCTACCATGCGATTAACTGCATTGCATCCGCCGCCACCAACACCGATGACTTTTATGACTGCCGCTTTTTCCATTTCAGTCTCTATCTGTAGCATCTTAAATCCTTCCTCCTCAGTATTCCCATTATCTTTTATATTTTATCATATATGAAACCCTATTGCACGAAAAATTAAGGTTTTTTTAAGGTTTTTTTAGTCAAAAGCAGGGCTGAAAGAAATGTATTCGTCTCCGCTCACCTTAACTGTACCTCTTTCTATATTTATATCAAAAAGACCCTTTATCACCTTTTGCAGATTGCCGCTCTCCATTGCCTTCGTAATGTTCTGGGATGTTCCTACACATATCAGACTGTCCAGCACATATGCTTTAACTCCTGTTTCTGTCGTTTCAACAGTCTTAAAATACATGTCGTTTTTATCCATTGAGTCAATCAGATCCATTATCTGCCTCATCTTAACGGTTTCTTCAACTTCTATAGGCAATCCGACCTCTATCTTGCTTATCGTAAGTCCCTTGATTATAGTCAGCTCCGGCTCAACTTCCGTCTTCCTCAAAACTGTCTCATCTTTATCTAAAACCACATAATTTTCGCCGTAAGCGACGGCACATATCTGTTTTCTTTCAGTTATTTCTATTTTTATTTTGTCAGGTAAAATTCTCTTTACTTTTACCTTTTCCATATATGGATCTTTTTCAAGTCGTTTTTTTATATCTCCGACTCCTGCTCCCCAGAATATATTTTTTCCCGTCTTGCAGTTTCCCATGGTCATTATCTCGTCTTCACTGTAATACGCATTTCCGGAAACCTCAAAGGAGGTAACATCGAAAAGCTGTGATGATGCGAAAAAATAAATTCCGATACCTACCGCTGCAATGATAATCAGTTTAACCAGCAGACTGATTCTTTTTTTCTTATGTTTCTTCTCTCTTCGTTTCAATAAACCCACCTAAAGCCTTAAATCCTTTTTCAAGATCTTCGTATCCCCTTTGTATATGAAAAATATTCTTTACAGTTGTGCTTCCTTCCGCCATAAAGCCGGCCGTAACAAGAGCTGCTCCCCCTCTCAGATCCATGGCTGAAACTTCTGCTCCATGTAAATTTTTCACCCCTCTTATTATAGCATTTTTACCACAAGTTTCAATATCTGCCCCCATTTTAACCAGATCATTTTTATGGGTAAACCGGCTTTCAAATATTTCTTCTCTTATAGTAGTAAGCCCGGTGCTGCAAGTACAAAGACTCATCATCTGAGGCTGGCAGTCAGTAGGGAATCCCGGATATGGCTGTGTAACAACTATCCCCGGACTCTTAAGCTTTTTAGGCGCCCTTACTTCAATTATATTTTCGTAACTTCTTATAAAAGCTCCCATCCGTTCAAAGCAATCGAGCACCTCTTTCATTATTTCAGGTCGTATGTTGCGAAATACGGCATTTCCCCCTGTTCCAATCACTGCTGTCATATAAGTTGCCGCTTCTATTCTGTCTTCCAGTATAAAATACATCTGCTCCTTATATCCTGTTTTACCTTTACCGCTGCCTTTTATGAATATCGTATCGCTGCCTGCGCCGAAAACCTGAAACCCCGATGTGCGTAAAAACCCTTGAAGATCGCTTATCTCAGGTTCAGTTGCACAGTTTTCTATAATAGTATCTCCGGTTCCGGACAAAGCCGCCATCATAATGTTTTCTGTAGCTCCTACGCTTGGATATGGCAGAGTTATCCTTCCCCCTTTACATTCACCACGGCAGCTTATGCAGTTTTCCTCCTCATAGACTTCAAAACCCAATCCGGAAAGGCCTTCTGTGTGCATGTCTATAGGTCTTTTGCCTATATTACACCCTCCCGGCCTATGTATTACAGCCTCTCCGCATCTGACCAGAAGGCTGCCCATCAAAAATACAGATGACCTTATTTCTGCCATAAGGTTCTCAGGCACTGTGAACTGATTTATACCTCTGCTGTCAATTATTATACAGTCTTTCTCCCACCTGCTCTTTGCACCAAGTTCTTTGAGAATATTCTCCATCGCAAAAACATCCCCTATCCTCGGACAATCGTATATTTCATATATTCCTCCACAGCATACAGTGGCTGCAAGGATAGGCAACGCTGCGTTCTTTGCTCCTCTTATTCTATACTCGCCTCTAAGCGGAATGCCTCCCTCTATATAGTAGTTTTCCAACAAAAAGCACCTCCCGACTCTATCTTCATAGTATGCCGGCAAGGTGCTGTGAGTGATTCTTATAACTATTTCTTTTAAAGTTTTTCGTAATCGCCTATTATCTTACTGCATATAATATCCAGAGCCTTGTCAGGCGCACATTTCCCTGAAGCCTCTGACATCTGCCGGAGAACTTCCGGATTATTTTTGAGCCTCATGACATCCTCTATTACTCTTTTCATATCCAGGTCTTTTTCTTCTATCAAAATGGCTCCGCCCCTGTCTGCTATTGCCTTTGCGTTGTAATACTGGTGATTTCCGGTAACATTGGGAGAAGGTATCAGTATTGCTGCTTTCCTGCTTACAGTAGTCTCCGCAACTGACAGCGCACCGGCTCTGCTTATAACAACATCGCATGCAAGGAGATGCAAATCCATGTTGTCTATATAATCTTTAACCCTGATGTTATCAGCTAAGGTCAACCCCTCAGACGATATCTTCTTGCTGACATCCTCATAGTACCACTTTCCGGTGCCGGCAATAAGACTCACTCCGCTGTGTGCGTTAAACAATTTGATCAGTTCCAGCGCTACCTCGTTGATTTTAACAGATCCAAGGCTTCCTCCGAATGTAAATACCACAAAATCGTCCTGCGGAATTTTAAGCTTTTCTCTCGCCTCTTTCTTGCTTATTTCAAAAAAGGCCTTTCTCACCGGATTACCCGCATCAATATTCTTTTCAGGCTCCTTAAAATATTTTTTTGCGTCAGGAAATCCTAAAAATATATTTTTTACATACTTCTCAAGTGTTCTGTTGGCAAGTCCCGGGAAAGCGTTCTGTTCATGAAGATAACATAACTTTTTTTTCATGTGCCCGGCTATCAATACCGGAAAGCAAACATATCCTCCTGTTCCTATGACTACATCCGGCTTGAAGCGTTTCATTATCTTCAGCGATTGAAGAACACCTTTTGAAACTTTCAGCCCGGTCTTTGCAATCTGCACGGGAGTCACATGATCAAGCCATCTTGCATCGACCAGCTCCATCTTGTGACCGCTCTTAGGAACAACATCTTTTTCAATTCCCTCACTGCATCCTATATACAGAACTTCTGTGTCCGGTTTAAGTTCTTTTAATTTGTCTGCTATGGCAAGAGCCGGGTATATATGACCCCCGGTTCCTCCTCCTGTAACGATTACTCTCATTTTTTTCACCTATAAATCTGATGATTTTGAAATATTCAAAAGCACTCCCATAGCTCCCATGAAAATCATAAGAGCATTTCCTCCGTAACTTACAAATGGCAAAATAACACCTGTCGGGGGGAATGAAGAAGTTACTACTGCAATATTCATAACTACCTGTATTCCTATCATTATGGTTATACCGGCCGCCATCATCATTCCCATATAATCAGGAGCGTTAATAGCCAGATGACATCCTCTCCATATCAGAAGCATATATACACACATCAGTGCAAGTATACCTACAAATCCCAGTTCTTCTCCTATAATGGCGAGAATAAAGTCATTTTGAGGTTCTGGAAGATATAAATTTTTCTGTATACTGTTTCCAAGCCCTCTGCCTGTCAATCCTCCCGTTCCCATGGCAAGAAGAGATTGGACCACCTGCCATCCGTCTCCAAGAGCGTCTGCAAACGGGTCAAGAAAGCTGATGAATCGTGCAAATCTGTAGCCTTCGGTATCAATCAGAATCAGACCCACACCTGCAATGCCGGCTGTACCGGCGAGAATACACATATGCCTCCATTTAACTCCGGCTACTATCAACATTCCGCCTGCTATAAAAACAACCGTAAAAGCGGTGGACATATTAGGCTGGAGCATTATTATACCTGCGTATATCCCTGCCAAAAGCACCACAGGTACAACGCCTTTCCAGAAATCAAATGCCCGTTTAGGGTATCTGTCAAAATAGCCTGCAACGAAAATTATCAACCCAAGCTTGGCAACTTCTCCCGGCATTATGGTTATAGGACCTATATCTATCCACCTGGTAGCTCCGTTGACCTCAACACCAAGTGGTGTAAATGTCATAAGCAAAAGACCTGCACACAAAACAGGAATCACCTTATACAGTTTTCCCCATATATGATAGTCTATTTTAGCAAGCAGCCACATAGCTATGAATCCTGCAACAAGCCACATAAGCTGCCTCTTGAGATAAACATAAGGATCCCCAGCTTCACTTATTGATTTGTAATAGCTTGCGCTGAATATCATAACAGTGCCAAAAGTTACCAATATGACCGTAAGCAATATAAGCCAGAGATCCCCCGTCTTTCCCTCCGGAAGAAATGTGAAATGGCGTCGCGGTTTTTTTTCTTTTTTAACCTTAGCCTTTTTTTCTTTCACTTTTTTAGGCTTTTGTTCCGATTTAACAGCTCTCTCTTTAGCTTTTCTCATATTACAAATATACCCTAATTCCCCAATCTTGCAACCAGCTCTTTGAAATGGTCGCCTCTCTGTTCAAAATTATCATACATATCCCAACTTGCACATGCCGGGGAAAGAAGTACCGTATCCCCGTATTCGGCAGTTTCAAACGCTTTTTTTACACATTCCTGCATATTTACCCCGTAACTGTAATCCTTGAATCCATATTTGTCTGCTGCTTCTGCAATTTTAGGGGCGTCTTTTCCTATAAGTACCATGTGCTTCACTCTTGAGTCAAACTTTTTTATGAGCTCCGAAAAGTCTTGGCCCTTACCATCTCCGCCTGCTATAAGAATTATATTTTTTTCTATTGCATTGAGCGCTGTAACCGTTGCATCTATATTAGTTCCCTTGGAATCATTATAAAACTTTACACCGCCTGTCATTCCGCAATATTCTATCCTATGAGCAACCCCTGCAAATTCTCTTAGGGTTTCACCTATAATTTCAGGTGCTATACCTGCAAAATATGATATGGCTGCTGCTGCAAGAGCATTTTCGACATTATGTTTTCCTATAATTTTAAGTTCATCAACTCTGCAAATCTCCACAGTGTTTTCATCGTCTGCAATCAGAAGCACTCCGTCTTTAACAAAAGCTCCCTTTTCCAGTTCCCTTTCAGATGAAAACAATACTACCTGAGATCTGGCTTTTTCTGCCAGTCTGACGCACATTTTGTCCTCTGCATTTATTACACAGTAACCTGTCTCATCCTGATTCATAAAAACATTAGCCTTTGCAATGCCGTAATCCTCCATAGTATGATGCCTGTTCAGGTGATCGGGAGTTATGTTCAGAATCGCAGATATCACCGGCTTAAAGTATTTCACCGTTTGAAGCTGGAAGCTGCTGGTCTCTGTTATCAGCCAGTCTCCCTCCTCTGTATCAAGAGCCTTTGAAATTACAGCAACGCCTATATTTCCCACCACATAAGTTCTGCGTCTTGCATTCTTGAATATTTCTCCAACTAATGTAGTAGTGGTGGTCTTTCCGTTGGTACCGGTTATAGCCACAAAGTTTCCTCTCGCTACTCTGTAGGCAATTTCCAGCTCACCTACTATTTCAGCTCCTTCTTTTTTTGCTTTCTGTATAAAAGCAAGCTCAGGATCAACTCCGGGGCTTAATATCAGCATATCGAAACAGCTTAAATCATCGGGGACTTTTCCGAGGCAAAGCTTAAGTCCTTTTCCCGTCAGAAAGCTCAAAAGCTGGCTGTCCATATCCTCTGCTCTTTTGGAGTCCTGAACAGTTACATCAGCTCCAAGCTTCAGCATGGCCTGGATAGCGGCAATCCCCGATTTTCCCATTCCCACAACAAGAACTCGTTTCCCCTTTATATTATTAAGATTTATATTTCTCATATCATCACCTCATGTGAATTTTAAAGATGCATCAATACTATAGCAATAAAGCAGAATACCATTGTAAGTCCCCAGAACATCATAACGACTTTGGTTTCTTTCATTCCGCACAGTTCAAAATGATGATGTATCGGAGCCATCTTGAAAATTCTTTTTTTAGTCTTTTTGTAGTAAGCAACTTGCAGTATCACTGACAAAGCTTCTATAACATATATAAGACCTGCTGCCGCCAAAAGAAATTCCATCTTCATCAATACAGCTCCGGCGGACAAAACACCTCCAAGAGCCATAGAGCCTGTATCTCCCATAAATATCTTGGCCGGATATTTATTAAACATCAAGAAACCAAGACATCCTCCTGCAACAGCTCCAAACAGCACAGACTGATCCATATATCCGAAATTAACTGCCCCTATAACCATGAAGAATGACACTAAGGCAGTAACCCCCGATGCCAGTCCGTCAAGACCGTCAGTCAGGTTGACCGCATTGCTGAAAGCAACCATAACGAACATTACAAACGGCACATAGAATATACCCAGATCTAACGTCACATTTACTACAGGTATCCATATGGCAGTGCTTTCAATGAAGCCCGCTCCGGAAAAGAAAGCAGCAAAAACAGCAAATGCCAACGAAAATCCCACCTGCATAATTATTTTCTGTTTCGGGTTGAGTCCCAGATTGTTTTTTTTCACTGCCTTTTCGTAATCATCTATAAATCCGATCAGACCGAAGAGAATCATTGCAGCCAGCACTGCCAGGACTTCAATTGTCAGTCTGCCTGTTACGGCAGTTATCAGTATCGTACATACTGTGGCAGAAGCTATAATCCCAAGACCGCCCATACTTGGCGTACCTGTCTTATGCAGATGAGACTTCGGTCCCTCATCTCTTACGAACTGTCTGAATTGTTTCTTTTCCAAAAAAGGAATCAGCATTTTTTCGAGCAAAGCTCCCAAAACCCATGCTGCAATCAGTGCTGTTACCGGGAATATTAACGATTCCATTTTTTTCTCCTTATCTCTTATCCTAAAATTTTGTTTACTATCTGTTCCATCTTCATGCCTCTTGAGGCTTTTACAAGTATTATATCACCAGTTTTTATGATGCCTTCTGCTGCTTCAATAAATTCTTCCTTAGTGCTGAAGAACATTATATTATTCTTATCCATGATTTCAGACGCTCCTTCAGCGTAATATCTCGCATCATCTCCCACAGCTATAAGAAGGTCTATTTTTTTTTGTGCCGCATGTCTTCCTACAGCACGATGCCCTGCCTCCGCTCTTTCTGCCAAGCCCAAAATATCACCTAAGATGGCCACATGGCGTTTGCCTTCTATGGCTGTTAATGTATCTATAGCAGATTTTACAGAGTCCTCACAGGCATTGTAAGTATCATCTACCACCTTAACCCCGTTTCCGGCAGTTATTTTAAGTCTCTTCCCCGTAAGTTCGGATCTTGTAAGTCCCTCCGCCGCTTCTTCTATACTTATTCCTATAAGCTCACCTGCCGCTATTGCCAATGCGGAGTTTACAGCATTGTGACCTCCGGCTACGGGAAGTACTATTTTATAATCTTTATCGTCTCGGTTCAAGATGTATTTTATACCTTTATCGCCAAAATCGCAAATTTCTTTTACCAAATAATCTCCTGATTCATCGCTTACTGTCACAAGGTTGTATTCTCCGCCAACTCTGTCCGGAGTAAGCATTGGGCAGGAACTGTTGACAACGAGAGTTGAATCGCTATCAAAATATTCTGTTATTTCCATTTTAGCCTTTAATATGTTGTCTAAGTTTTTCATGAGTGCTATATTCACTTCGGCTATCTTTGTTATTATGGCTATATCAGGTCTGACTATATCCGCCAGAAGTTTTATTTCTCCGGGCTGATCCATTCCCATTTCCAGAACCGCTATCTCTGTATCTTCATCAAACTCAAGTATCGACAGAGGCAATCCATGGGCATTGTTGTAATTTTTCTTATTCCTGCCGGTCTTGTACTTGGTCGAAGCCACATAGTACATAAAATCTCTTGTACTGGTTTTCCCTACGCTGCCTGTAACTCCTATTTTCTTTTTAAGCGGCAGAAGCCTTAAGTAATACTTTGCCAGTTCCTGTAATGCCGTCGTAGTATTTTTTACAAGTATAACATCTGTTCCTTCTGTTTGAGGCACCTTACTCTCATCGGAAACTACAACAACTTTACATCCTTTTTTAATAACCTGAGATATAAAATCATGTCCGTCGTTGTTTTCGCCCACTATAGCAAAAAACATCATATTTTCTTCTATTTCTCTCGAATCTATGGAAATTCCTTTTATCTTATTTTTTCCGTCGCCTCTCACAAGCTGTCCCCCGACAGCCTCTATTATTTCCGGCACTGTAAATTCTCTCATTTTGAACCTCTCTTGCATGACAGTATAACTTCTTTATCATCAAAGTGTCTTATTTCATCTCCGATTATCTGACAGGTTTCATGTCCTTTCCCTGCAATCACTATTATATCTCCTCTTTTAGCTTCGGCTGCTGCTCTTTGTATTGCCCGGCGCCTGTCCTCTATTGCAAGTATTACCTTGTCGCAGAATTTCATCTTGCTCGTTATATCCTCTATTATCTTCTGCGGCTGCTCTCTCCTTGGGTTATCGGATGTCACTATGATAAAGTCAGCATTTTTTACAGCGGCCTCAGCCATCTCAAATCTCCTGTTTCTGTCTCTGTTGCCTCCGCATCCGAATATCAGTATTATTCTGTTGGGTTTGTATTCCCTGAGACTTTCCAGCAGACTTCTAAGAGCCATACCGTTATGTGCATAGTCAACTAAAACAGTAAAATCCTCACCTATGTCTACCTTTTCTACTCTTCCCGGTATTTTCACATTGCTTATAGTTTCTTCTATAATATTCCACGGTATTCCGAGAGATCTGGTTACTGCTATTGCAGACAGAGTATTTTGTATGTTGAAGTGTCCCGCTAAATTCACCCTGATATGTCTCACCGAATCATCGCCGCATGGTTTTTTTGATTTCAAGTCATAAAATATTCCAAGATTGCCTTCTTCTGTAATCAGTCCATGGTTAAAACTGCAAAAATCTGCTTTTTCACTCTCTCCGAAATAAACAACTTTCTCAAGATTGCTTCCTTCTATCATATATTCATGTCTTGAATCATCGCAGTTTATAACTGCTCTCCTGCATTTTGAAAAGAAACTTTTTTTCCAGAAAAGATATTCCTCAAAACTTGAATGTTCTCCATCTCCTATGTGGTCAGGACTGATATTCGTAAATACGCCTATATCAAAATCTATATTGTCTACTCTGCTATGCATAAGCCCCTGGGAAGAAACTTCCATTACAACTGCTCTGCATCCTTCTTCTTCCATCTCAGCCATGAGTCTTTGTATATCAGGAGACTGAGGCGTAGTTGCAGAAGCCTCCGACATATTTCCCTCATACCCGTTAAATACAGTCCCTATTATTCCCGTCTTGATTCCAGCCGCCTCAAGAATACTTCTTATCATAAATGTTACAGAAGTCTTTCCCTTTGTACCGGTTACTCCTATTACCAAAAGCCGCTGCGATGCATTATTGTAAAATTCAGCGCTGATAACAGCCATTGCTTTTCTTACATCATATGTCTTCACCACTGTGACTTCTCCGGGAAAAGAATAATCTTCTCTGTCCGGCATTACTATGGTTTCTGCGCCTTTTTCTATCGCCTTTTCTATATATTTTCTTCCGTCATCAAGCTGACCGTTCACCGCAAAAAACAGACTTCCCGGTGTTGCTTTATCCGAGTGGTATACAATACTTTTTACATCCTTTTCCGTACTTCCGCATATGCGGCAATCGGGTAACAAGTCCGTCAGAATCTTAAGTTTCATACATACCTCTCGTCGGGATTTCCGACACAAATATTAAATTATTGTTCGTACAAGTATACCTCAGAACCTCTCTTTACTTTGGTGCCTGCCGCCGGATACTGTGCGGCAACTATAAATTCTTCTCCTGCTCCTTCTCTCTTATTGTATGTTAAGCTCTGACCCGCAACTATACCTACAGCTTCGCTGTATTCAGTTCCGACAACATCCGGAACTATTGTATAATTGCCCTCAATTGCAGCAAGCTCTTCTTCTGTATATTCAGGCTCCACATTAAGATATCTCAATGTATCCTGCAATATGCTCTTTGCTATGGGGCCTGCCGTAAGAGAACCGTAATACGACCCCTTAGGGCTGTCTACTACTACCAAAATCGCAATTTGCGGATCGTCCATAGGTGCCATACCTAAAAACGAACTGTAATAGTAAGCACCGTATTTCCCGTTTTCCACTTTGTTGGCAGTTCCTGTTTTTCCGCCTATACGATATCCTGTTATTTTTGCGACTCCGGCTCCTCCGTCAGAAACTACATATTCCATGGCTTCTCTCATTTCAGCCGCAGTTTCCTCGGAAATAACTCTTCTTACTTCCTTCGTCTTGTATTCTTTTACAACCTTTCCGTCAGAATCAGTTAAAGCCTTTACATATCTGGGCTGAAGCAAAATTCCGTCATTACCTATAGCACTTACTGCTGTAAGAAGCTGTATCGGAGTTAAAGAAATACTCTGGCCGTAACCCATCGTCGCAAGTTCAACCGGTCCCACATCTTCAGCATTATACATTATAGAACCGGTCTCTCCCGGATAATCGACACCTGTGGTTTCTGTTATTCCATACATATCTATATATTTGTAGAAAGTATCCACTCCCATCTTGCCGGCTACAGTAGCAAGAGCCGGATTGCATGAATTTCCAAGGGCCTGTTTTATTGTCTGAGTTCCGTGATCTCTTGAACTCCAGCAATGAAGCGTTACGCCCGCAACGGTTATCTTGGTATTGCATGTGAAAGTGTCACTCGTAGATATTACTTTTTCTTCCAGTGCAGATGAGGCTGTTATCAGCTTGAATGTTGAACCTGGCTCATAAGTATCGCTTACTATGGGATTTCTCCACATCTTGTTAAGGTATGCGATTTTTTCATCCTCAGGGAGCGCATCATATTCTTCTTTTGCAGCTTCTTCTGCCGGCTCTGTTGCATTGTTCGGATCAAATCCCGGTGTCACGGCACTGGCCAGAATTTCTCCTGTCTTGGGATTCATTATAAGACACATTATTTTTTCAGCATCTGTCTTTTCCATCCCTTCCTGCAAAGCTTTTTCTGCATAATATTGAATAGCTTCGTCTATTGTGAGGACTACGTTAAGACCATCTTTTGCTTCATAATACTCCTCGGAGCCGTCTACAAGCTCATTGCCTGCCACATCTGTATTTTTAACCCATCTTCCGGAAACACCGCTTAAATACTGGTCATATTCCAATTCTATGCCGGTTCTTCCCGTGTTATCTACAGTAACACTTCCAAGGAGCTGCGATGCGAAGTTGCCAAGCGGATAGTATCTTCTTGTATCTTCTGATAATTCTATTCCCTTTATACCCAGCTCTCTTATCTTATCTGCATCGTCTTTCTCCAGATACTGAGCAACCTTTACGAGAGCCTGACTTTTAGTAATTTTCGCTTTTACATCAGCAGCTTCCATTTCAAGTACTGCGGCTAAATCTTCGGCTACTTTATCCACTCCGCCGCTTTGATTATTCTCGGCAATCTGAGCAGGTCTCGCCCACACCGAATAACAGGTTACGCTTGTTGCAAGCTCCTTGCCGTTCCTGTCGTATATAGTACCTCTTTTGGCTTCTATAGGAATATCGCTTGTTTGCTGGTCTATTGCCTTTTGAGTCATTTCATCAGCATTTACAACCTGTATCCATGCAACACGAAATGCAAGCAGTACCATAAGTACAGCAATGATTA
Organism: uncultured Eubacteriales bacterium; assembly: GCA_900542295.1. Classification (GTDB taxonomy): domain Bacteria; phylum Bacillota; class Clostridia; order Peptostreptococcales; family Anaerovoracaceae; genus Fimisoma. Next base: position 185,185 of record UQNJ01000002.1, read on the forward strand.
CAAATCCTATCGCTATTCTTTTTTTATTGGTTACACTTACAGTATTTTTTTTCATAAGAAAAAATCTCCCAAATAATAATATAAAGCCGGAATACTATTATCGATATTAAGTTATCCGGCTTGCTTTCTATATGAAGTTATGTCACAAAGCTATGTATATTTCAAAGAGCTTGCCCTTATTCATATGCTTTTTGTCTTATCAGGTCAGTCAGGCTTTCTTCAGATGATTCTATTGTTGAAAGATGAATGCATTCGTTCCCCTGAGGATAATACATTCCTAATTCATCTGTCGCATAAGTTTCCAACTGATTTATAGTATTGCTGCTGTCCAGCTTGATAGTCAGCATGTCTATTTCTGTCTGGAGAATTCCGTTTTCACTTCTAAGCTGATTTATAGAATACTGCAGCTTTGCAGCATGGGCATTGACTACAATCATTCCTATCAAAAGCACTCCCACAGCTATGACTGCAACTATAAGGCTGCGAAGAACTGCGGCCTTATATGCTTTTTCTTGCTGCTGTTTTTTCAGATTTCTGTCCGTTTCAGGTCTCTGCCTTGTTCTTCTTATCCTTTCACCCTGTGTTTCAGGTGCGTAATTATAATCATAGTATTCAGCTGTGTAAACCTTTCTTGCTGTTTCCATACTGCTTTTCCTCAATCTCAAATTTTATATTTTCTCTGCTATTCTAAGCTTGGCGCTCCTTGCTCTCGGATTCTCTTCCGTCTCATTTTCAGACGGCACAACAGGCTTTCCGGTAATCTTTTTTATATCTGCCTTCTTGCCGCAGATACAAACAGGAAATTCCTTCGGACACGTACATGGATTAGCCCTTTTGTTGAATACATCCTTCACTATTCTGTCTTCAAGAGAATGAAATGTTATTATACAAAGTCTTCCCCCCGGTGCAAGAACATCGCAGAATTCTTCCACTGCCCTTTGAAGCTGACCAAGTTCGTCGTTAACTTCTATCCTTATCGCCTGAAATGTACGCTTTGCAGGATGAGGGCCTGTCCTTCTTGCTGCTGCCGGTATTGCCTTTTTAATAATCTCAACCAGTTCAAAAGTTGTCTCTACAGGCTTGTCCTTTCGGCTCTTTACTATAAAGTCAGCTATTCTTGAAGCCCATCTTTCTTCTCCGTATTTTGAAATAATCTCAGCAAGTTCCTTTTGACTGTAATCATTTACTACATCATATGCTGTAAAATCATCGTCCTGACTCATTCTCATATCAAGCGGAGCATCATTCATATAAGAAAATCCCCTCTGAGGGTTGTCCAGTTGAAACGAAGATACACCCAAATCCAAAAGTGCTCCGTCAACTCTTTCTAAAGAAAGTTCTTCAAGAACTTGTTTTATATCCGAATAGTTACTCTGCACAAAATGTTTATTGCAATTAAAATCTCTGAGCCTTTCGGAAGATGCATTCAGAGCGTCTTTATCCCTATCTATTCCTATAAGCGTTCCTTTATCACTGAGCTTTCTTAATATCGCTTCGCTGTGACCTCCCCCTCCAAGGGTTCCGTCAACATAGATTCCGTTTTCCTTTATGTTCAGTCCTTCTATACACTGCGTAAGCAGCACAGGGCAATGCCTGAATTCCATAAATGCCCCCTATCAGAAATTATATTCGGCCAGTGCATTTGCAAAGTCCTCTGCATCCATTCTGTTATCATTTTCAGGAGCTTCCCAGACATTCTTACTCCAGATTTCTATCTTAGACATCGCTCCCATGGTAACCAATTCCTTCTCTATACCTGCATATTCTCTCAATTCTGCCGGTATCACTATTCTTCCCTGTTTATCAAATTCACATTCGGCAGCATTAGCGCAAAAATGCCTTATAAATGCTCTGACTTTAGGATCAGATTCCGGAAGCTTCGCAATCTTTTCCATCTGTCCTTCCCAATCATCTTCTGTATATATATACAGACATTTGTCAAGGCCTTTAGTTAATATGCATCTATTTCCAAGCCCTGCTCTAAGCTTTGCGGGAACAATCATTCTGTTCTTTTCATCTATGGAATTGTAAACCGTTCCCATGAACATAACTTGTTCCCCTTTCCTCAAAAAATCCAATTACATTTTTAGAGTTTATATTAATACCACTATACACCATTTTTAACCACTTTACAATACTATTTTAGGTTTTTTTGAGTTTATTTCACCACATCAAAGAAAACTTCATATAATGTAATATCCAATTTTTTATAGAGAGGATTGTTTAAAATGAATTGTTTAAAAAATAATTGCGCTTGTAAAAGCAAGGGAAGCAATTTAGTATATCTGACAAAAGTCTTTTTTGATGCCGAAGAAAATGCTTCTCCAATACTGACGCCTATCACAAATTATACAGAATTCACACAGCAGCTTAGCATAGGCGGCGGATGCTCTGAAACTCAACAGCCTGTATGCTGTAATATATGCCATGAAATCTGCTGTTGCTGCTGTAATACTGGAAATAATTGCTCAGGTTTTGAAGTTACTCCGTGTACAACATTTGAAATAACCAACGCATTTGTAGTTACCCGATCCTTTAATATTGCAAATGCATCACCTGAAACCAACCCTCAAATAACAGTAGACGGAATACCTGTAACAAATGTGACCTCTGAGGGAGGGCAGTTTCTCGGAGACATCAGCAATATAATGTCAGAAATATCCAAGTGCCCATGCACTTCTTCTTGTCTCAATAATTGCCCCGGAAACTTTGTGTTCCTTTCGGTGACCGGACCATGGAACCTAAGCGCTGTGATAGTTCTTGAGGGTAAGGCTTACGATAACGGCAAGGCCTGCAATTTCAGATTGTGCTTTACAACATTGGATGAAAGACCTCTGCCTGTATCCGGCAATTCTTCATTTGCTTTCTGCGGTGTGGAAATTCCTTGCCAGACAGGCGGAATTTCTCCGTCGCTGCTGTTCGACTTTGATGCATGTGCTTCACTTCTTAATCCTGTTCTTACTGCAACCTCCGATTGCAATATTCTGCTGCGAGGTTCTTTAGTTGTAACTCCTACGGCAAGGCTCAGGGTTACAAGACCTTCGTTGTTTAGTATAAATGCTTCGGAAATAAATGCTCCTTGCGATGACTTGGGTCAATGTAATCCTTGCAATCCTACTGAAGCAAATTGCCTGACAGTTCCGGAAGATGAATGTTGCTGCGGCCATCCTGCAGTAAACAGGGTTGACGAAATCCTTAGCAATTCTAATTATTCAGGAAACAATATGCAATCCTGCGGATGCATGCAAGACGAAAGCTGCGGATGCGGATGTGCACAAGAAAAAGGCTGCGGATGCGGATGTGGCGACAATAGCTGCGGATGCACTTCCCACCGCAATGAAAGAGCAAGAAACCAGTCAAATTACGCAAATATCACTTGTCAGTGCTGCGATACCAACGGCTACAGTTTTTAACAGATGAAATATTCAATTTCAAAAGACAAATTCAAATACAAAAAACCCGGAAAGCTTTTGAGCCTTCCGGGTTTTATAGTATGTTGAAATCAGAATTTATTTTTTTTGTTTATGCGTGTCTTATATTTGTTCTTGCGATGACTGAATATCGTCTTTTTTCTTCCGGGTAAACGTTTATGTATATTTCTGATAATATCTCTTATTATCAGAATAACGATAAGAGTCAGCACCCCTATCACAGCCAAGCCCAACACTTCGTTCACATGAAGAGTTCCATCATGGGCAATATGAAGATTGTCTAAAAATTCTTTCATTTTCAATCTCCCTCTCTATAAATTTGGCTTAACTGTATAAATTATACCATGTTTTTACAAAAAAAGCAAAGTATATTGTTTATTCATAGGAAAAATACTTATATTAAAGACTTTTTAAAGGTGGGGATTATTTATGCTATCTTACAAAACAAAAAATATATTGGGACTTCTGCTCATATTTGTTCCTTCTGCTGGTTTTATTTTTTCTCACAGCTTTCTGCTTTCAAATGCTTTTTTTACTGTTTCTCTTGTTATCGGCATATTATGCGAAAGTATGCTTTACAGGATTTTTTCACTTCCTCTATGGCTAAGTTTCAATATATCCTTCTTTGCTTTTTCAGCGCTTACAATCACTTACTTTCCCGACAATGCCGCAGCATATATATCCTATGTGCTTCTTGGATTCTGTTCCGGAGGCCTTATATTTATACTGCCTCCAAATATTATAATAGGCTGGTTTTTTTATGATAAAGCAAGAACCATGGGTTATGTTACAAGTATAGGTATCCTTCTTTCTCTGTTATCATCCTTCCTCTTTAACACAGCACCTGCATTATTCATCATTATTTCCTTTATATCAATGGTTTTCTCTTCTCTCATCATAATTCAATCTCCTCCCCATATAACTGTGGACATTTTCCTTGACGGCACCAGGCACAACAAGAAAAACCGCATAAAACTCTCTGCTTTCTTTTTCCTCATTTCCCTATCTCTGACATTTGCATACATTATCGGGTATGACTCTGTTTCTTTTATCTTTAACTTTTCTGCCGTTTCTGCCAAAAGCTCGGTAAATGGCATTTTAACTGTTTTAAGTATGGCAGCAGGTCCCGTTGTATCTTCAATGTTTATAAACAAGAAAGGAATATATGCAGGCTCTGTGCTTCTCATATTTCTTTCGGAGCTGTCTGTAATGTGCGCGGGATTTTATTCGTCCCGGACATTCATGTCTTATATAGGCTGCGTCGCCTTTGGTGCGGCAGCATCATCTTCTATGGTTATATGCCCTCTTTCTGTATATTACATGATGGGCTGCTCATCATATAATAAAAATTTAGGTGTAATATCTTCTTTTATGCCTCTGGGGGCAGCTTTTCTCCTGCTTTATAACAATTCGGGCAGTGAAGAATTTTTATCATCGCAATCTGTAATAAGTGTGTTGTTTATTTTAGCTGTAAGCTTCTTCACCATTTTTTCAGCATGGAAACACCGTTTGGTACTTTTAAAATGACTCGGCTTGTGTTAAAATTTTTGTAATAAAATAAATCCGGAGGCTAGTATGTCAGCGTTCGTTAAATTTGAAAATGTAAGAAAAGTATACAAGATGGGCGAAGTCTCGATAGAAGCGCTTAGAGATACTTCTTTCGAAATTGAAAAAGGTGAAATATGTGTTATAGTCGGCCCGTCGGGAGCCGGAAAAACAACACTTCTCAATATTTTGGGAGGTATGGATACACTCACCTCTGGCAGCGTCTATCTCGAAAATGAAAAAATTTCAGACTACAGTCAGAAAAAACTCACTACATACAGAAGGTATGCAGTAGGTTTCGTATTTCAGTTTTACAACCTTGTGCAAAACCTTACCGCACTCGAAAACGTATCTCTTGCAACACAAATATGCAAGAACCCAATGGATTCAAGAGAAGCGCTGGAAAAGGTGGGTCTTGCAGACAGAACCGATAATTTTCCTTCACAGCTTTCAGGAGGAGAACAGCAGAGAGTCGCAATCGCAAGAGCACTTGCAAAAAATCCTAAGCTGCTTCTCTGTGATGAGCCTACGGGAGCTTTAGACTACAATACCGGAAAATCCATACTGAAACTTCTTCAGGATACTGCACTGAAAACAGGCATGACTGTAATAATAATAACTCACAATCAGGCCATAACGCCTATGGCAGACAGAGTTATTCATGTAAAGAACGGCACAGTTGTTTCCGTAGAGCAAAACGAAAAACCAATGCCGATTGAACAAATAGAATGGTGATTTTTTCAGGAGGTTCGTTATGAAAAATATAATGTTCAAGTCGACCCTTCGGGAAATAAAAGGCAGCTTCGGCAGATGGTTTGCAATTTTCGCAATAATCGCTCTTGGAGTAGGTTTTTTTTGCGGCCTTAAGGTATGCAAATCGGCATTTCTCGAAACAGGCAATACATACTTGAACGAGCATAATTTTTTCGACTACCGGCTTGTATCAACTTTAGGACTTGAAGATGAAGACGTGGAAAGCATCTCCAATCTTTCAGATGTCAAATATGCTGAAGGATCGTTTTCTGCCGATGTGCTGATAACCGAAGAAGGTTCGGACTCAGGCGAGGCAGTAACTAAATTTATTACTGTTTCCGATCATATAAACACTCCTTCTCTCAAAGCCGGACGTATGCCTGAAACAGGCAGTGAATGTCTTGCTGACCCCCAGAAATTTACAGAAGACGACATAGGCAAGACTATCAAGGTAAGCTCCTCAAACAGCAGTGAAACTATGGATATGCTTGCCTACGATACCTATACTATTACAGGTATTGCCGATTCTCCACTGTATCTCAACTTTGAAAGAGGTTCCTCTTCTATAGGCGACGGCAGTATATCATTTTTTATTATGGTGCCAAGAGAGGGCTTTTCCTCAGACATATTCACAGAGGTATATGTTAAGCTTAACGGCTCCGCATTCATATTCAGCGAAGAATACGATGAAATCATCGAACGCTCAGAAAACCCCCTTACAGAAGCATTGGGAAAAGCTTCGGAAAGACGCTATCTGTCTGTTGTTGACGATGCTAAGAAGCAGACAGATGACGGACTGTTGCAAATTGAAGACAGTCGAAAAGAGCTTTCTGACTCGGAGCAAAAGCTTAAAGCTTCCGAAGCAGAAATCAAAAATAAAGAAAAAGAACTAAATGAAAAACAAGCCCTTGTAAACGATGGGCTTCTTAAATACAATGCAGGAGTGGAGGAATATAACAGTCAGCGTTCCTCAGCCTATTCCCAGCTTGAAGCTTATTACAAGCAGGGTATGATTACAGAAGATCAGTACAATTACCAAAAGGCAGCTCTTGATAATGAGTTCGCAAAAAGCTGGAATACTCTTCAATCTTCAAAATCAGAACTCGATAAAAGTCAATCATTGATAGACAAAGGACAAAGTCAGCTCAACTCTGCTAAAAAAGAGATCTCATACGGCTTCAAAAAAATAAATGACGGAAAAGCAGAGTTAAAAAAAGCCGAGGCTGAGCTTGCCGATGCACAAAAAGAGATTGACGAAATCGAATATCCCGACTCCTATGTTCTTGACAGAAATACCAACATAGGTTATGTATGTTTCGATAATGACACAAGCATAGTAGAAGGCATTGCCAAGGTATTTCCGGCATTCTTCTTTCTTGTTGCCGCACTCGTCTGCATTACTACCATGAGCCGTATGATAGAAGAGCAGCGTACACAGATAGGAGTTTTAAAAGCCCTTGGTTATAGTGAAAAACAGATAATCAGCAAATATCTGTTCTATTCGGGAAGTTCTGCTATATCAGGCGGAATTCTAGGATTTTTTGCAGGAACATATATATTTACATGGGTAATATGGGAAGCCTACAAAATGATGTATGAATTTTCTGATGTTATCTTCGTATTTGACTGGACTACAGGACTTTTGGCATTGCTTGCCGCAATAATATGCTCCGCAGGCACTACTTTTTATTCATGTTACCATGAGCTCACTCGTGTCCCTGCCGAGCTTATAAGACCAAAAGCTCCTTCTTCCGGAAAAAGAATATTCCTGGAACATGTCGGTTTCATATGGGATCGTCTTAAATTTTTGCAGAAGGTTTCTATTAGAAATGTTTTCAGATATAAGAAACGATTTTTCATGATGGTACTGGGAATTTGCGGCTGCACCGCCCTTCTCGTTACAGGTTTCGGTATCCGTGACTCCATAAAAAATGTAGTTTCAATGCAGTACGATGAAATTTTCCATATAGATTACGAGGTCACATTTAACCATAATATGAACGATAACGATTGTGCAAAGTTTCTGGAAGAAAACAGCGAATATGCAGATGACTGTCTCTTCCTTTATACCGGCTCCGTCGATGCGAGACAAAATGACCTTATAAAATCCGTAAACCTTGTTGTAAGTGACGGTGGTTCACATTTTGAAGAATTCATAAGCCTTCATAATGATGATGGTTCTGTTGAATATCCGGGAGACGGCGAGGGCGTAATCAACAGTAACCTTGCAGAAAATCTTAATATAAAGGTAGGAGACAGCTTTACGGTATACGACAGTGAAATGAATCCTCTCACTGTAAAAATTATCGGACTTTGCGATAACTATGTTTATAATTATCTTTATATAAATGAGTCCACTTACAAATCTGTATGGGGTGCTCCTGAAATCAACTCTGCATATGTAAAAGGCATCAGAACCGATGATGATCAGCTTGCCGGCGACCCTCATGAAGCAGGTTCGGCAATCATGAACTCTTCCAATGTATCCGCAGTAACGATAATTCAGGATTTCAGAAACCGCATAGACAATATGATGGTAAGTCTTGATTATGTAGTTGCTTTGATTACATTGTCAGCAGCTGCATTGGCATTCATTGTTCTCTATAATCTGACAAATATAAATATAACGGAACGAATTCGCGAAATAGCAACAATTAAAGTTTTGGGATTCTATCCAAGGGAAACTTCCTCCTATGTTTTCAGAGAAAACATAGCTTTGACGGCAATTGCTGCAATAGTCGGTCTTCCCCTAGGCAAAATGCTTCATGCATTTGCCATGAGCAAAATACAAGTAGATCTTTTAAGCTTTGATGTCCGAATCTCATTGTTGAGTTACATTCTTGCAATAGCAGGTACTTTCGCCTTCGCTGCAATAATAAATCTTGTGATGAGACGAAAAATAGATAAGATAAGCATGACAGAATCACTTAAATCTATAGAATAAAAACAAAGCTATATAATAAAAAATACGGATGAAATTGTACAAGTCTATCTTTGCATTATATTAAGTGCTGAAGACTCTCGTTTCATCCGTTTTTTTATTTTGTTATTCACTACATCTTTATTATGCCGACTTCTGCTGCAATATTTACTTCTCCGCTTGATTTAATCGTCTTAAATACATAGTGACAACTGTCCGTTCTGTTTCTCATAACTGTAAGAACATCTCCAAGGGGAGCTTCTTTGCTGTAGTGTATTCTTAAAGATTCTACCCTATGGGTTCCCTCTGCAAGCTCCGGAATATAATTGCACAATATATCCGCATAATATGTATTGTTCATATGACCGTTATAATCAAGGTCTGTATAAGACACCTTATACTTTCCTACTTCTTCCAATTCAAGTTCCTTGGGAATTTTAAATTTATTTTCAAAAATCTCTCTGCTTTCGCCTATTGAATAGTTGGAACTATCAATAGCATCAACCTTGAGTACTTTTCTCGTTTCTATATCTACCAGCGCCCATTGTGACATCACATCCACAACAGGTTTTTCGTCACGGGTTATGGCATATACTCTCGGCCATGTGGCTCTTACAGCTGTACAAGGCCATGAATATACCTTAAGAGGCTGATCAAAATACAAAGTATCATATATTTTAAGATCAAGCCTGTTAAGCATCATAGCTTTGCCTTCTTTTAGCAATTCATCATATGAAGGTCTGTCAAGCGCCATCTGTCTGCGCCCTGCGTCTTGAGTAATCTGCAATATTCCGGAAAGCTTAGCAATCTTTCTGTTATCGCATCTATATGTATCCAATCTGTTTTCTTCAAAATACAATTCTTTCATAATACCTTACCCCCTAACGTTATTTTAAACTTATAATTTTAAAAAGCAGAAAATACAGCAAATATGTAAAAGCGACAAAGCAAATAATATTGCCCGGCCGCTTCCTCTTTTTAGTAGTTTTCCGGCTTGACTTGAAAATATGATTGCAGGTGCTCGCACACAGGGCATATCGACGGAGCCGCAGTTCCATAATACTCATGTCCGCAGTTTCGGCACTGCCATAACACTTCTCCGTCTTTTTCAAAAACTCTTTCGGATGTCACATTATCTATAAGTCTGCGATATCTTTCTTCATGGGTTTTTTCTATAACAGCTACCATTCTGAATTTTGCGGCAATTTCCGTGAAACCCTCTTCATCAGCCTCTCTTGCGAACTTATCATACATTTCTGTCCACTCGTAATTCTCTCCTGCAGCACCTGCCAGAAGATTTTCTTTCGTATTACCGATGCCTCCCAAAAGCTTGAACCAGATTTCAGCATGTTCCTTTTCATTGTCTGCTGTTTCCTCAAATATTGCAGCTATCTGCTCATAACCCTCGTTTTTTGCTACACTCGCATAGTATGTGTATTTGTTTCTCGCCTGGGATTCACCTGAATATGCAGCCATCAAATTGGCTTCTGTTTTGGAATTTTCAAGTTTCATTTCTGTTCCTCCTAAATAATCTCTGCAATGTTATTTTTTCCGTCAAGCAAAAGATTATACAGGAACAAAAGCCTATCCTTTCACGATATTATCGACAGCCTTAATAAATGCATATCTTATTCCCGATTCTTCCAATGAGGCAACGCCTTTTATCGTAGTTCCTCCCGGAGAGCAGACATTGTCTTTGAGCTGTCCCGGATGCATTCCTGTTGCCATCATAAGTTCAGCACTTCCCGCCATAGTCTGACATGCAATCTCATATGCCTGTTTTCTCTGGATTCCGTTTTTTACTGCCGCATCTCCTAACGCTTCTATAACCATATCCATAAAAGCAGGACCGCATCCGGAAATCGCCATACCGGCCGTCATAAGCCTGCCGGGAAGTTCTACAACCTTTCCTACGGCATCAAGCAACTTAAAGAGCTGTTTTCTTTCCTCATCATCCCAATCGTTTTCCTCTTCTACCAGAAGTACTCCTTTTGATACTGCAACCGGCGTGTTCGGCATTATACACTGAACCCTTACTCCGTCATGCAGCACTTCCTTATATCTTTTAAAATCCCATCCTGCGGCTACAGATAATATAGACTTTCCGTTCAGCTTGTCTTTAACTTTACCAAGAACATCATCTATCTGGTACGGCTTACATGCCATGAATAAAGTATCACTCTTTTCAATCAGACTCTCCAATGAACTGCATGGATTTATTCCTAACTTTTGGCAGTTCAAAGCAAGCTTTTCCTGATTTGGAGCAAAACCTGAAATATCATTGCTATTGACCATTCCTGACTTGATAAAACCCTCTGCCATGGCCTGTGCCATATTACCCATTCCTATAAATCCTATTTTTTTCACGGCTCAATACCTCCTAAAGTTCTATTGAAAGTTCCACAGGGCAATGATCGGAGCCCATTATTTCCGTCTGTATTGACGCTCCCCGGATATTGTCCTTAAGAGCCTCAGATACAATAAAATAATCTATTCTCCATCCTGCATTTCTTTCACGTGCCTTAAATCTATATGACCACCAAGAATACATACCTTCCTTTTCAGGATAAAAATATCTGAAAGTATCTATAAACCCGCTGTCTATTACATGCTGAATCTTACCCCTCTCCTCATCAGTAAATCCTGCATTTCTTCTGTTTGGCCCGGGGTTTTTTATGTCAATCTCAAGTCTTGCCACATTAAGATCTCCAGCATAAATTACAGGTTTAACGCTGTCAAGTTTTTTAATATATGCAAAAAAATCATCTTCCCACTTCATACGATATTCAATTCTTTTTAAACCCTCCTGAGAATTGGGAGTGTAAACTGTAACAAAATAAAACTCCGGGAATTCAAGAGTTATTACTCTTCCTTCATTGTCATGTTCTTCTATTCCTATTCCGTAGCTTACTTCAAGGGGTTTTCTCTTAGTAAATACCGCAGTTCCTGAATATCCTTTTTTTTGTGCATAATTCCAATACTGATAATAACCCGGTATCTGCAAATCTATCTGACCCTCCTGTAATTTGGTCTCTTGAATACAAAAAATATCTGCATCCCGTGAATTGAAAAATTCCATAAAACCCTTGCCCATTACGGCTCTCAGTCCATTGACATTCCACGAAATCAGTCTCATTTTTTAATCCCTCCCACAGTAAGCATCATTTCTTCTCCCCAGTTGCTCAGCTCTTCAAGTATAGGCATAAGCTTATCACAAGTCTCAGTCGATGAGTATTCTACTCTTACCGGTACTTCAAGATATTCTTTTCTCAATACCAATCCCTTTTCTTCAAGCTCTTTGAGCGAAGATGCAAGCACCGTATTCGAAATGCCTCCTAACCTTTTTCTAAGTTCATTATATCTAAGCGGTCCCTTGTTGTTCAACGTGCATATTATCTGCATCTTCCACTTTCCGCCTATTATAGACATCGCATAACTGAGAGGACAATTTTCAAGGCATGGACAATCATAATGAGTCTCTACCATAGTCAGTTTCTCCTTACTTAATAAGTATTTTTTTCGTTATTGATTAGTTTTCACTTAAGTAATATAATTATATCAGGTAATAAAAACAGAGTAAATATATTTTTAGGAGGATACTTTATGGAAATATACCTTCAAGGTCTGACTATGGGACTTGCATATGTTGCCCCAATTGGTCTTCAGAACCTTTTCGTAATAAACACTGCTCTTACCCAGCCTAAAAAACGAGTATATGCAACGGCACTCATTGTAATCTTTTTCGATGTGACCCTCGGTCTTGCCTGTTTTTTTGGTATAGGTGCTCTTATGCAAGCTTCCGCATGGCTTGAAATGATAGTACTGCTTGTCGGAAGCCTCATAGTTATCTGGATAGGTATAGGGCTTGTTCGTTCCAAAGATGACACGCTTGACGGCGGAAAAGATGTAAATGTACCTATAATAAAAGTTATAACAACGGCATGTGTAGTCACATGGTTCAATCCCCAGGCGCTCATAGACGGCAGCATGATGCTCGGTGCCTTTAAAGCTACCCTGCCCGCAGGCACAGACTTTTTCTTTGTGGGAGGTTTTGCTTCTGCCTCTGTGATATGGTTTCTTTCAATATCTACGATAATATCATTATTCAGTGCTAAATTCACTAATAAGACACTGCGTATCATCAATATAATATGCGGTGCAGTAATCATATTCTATGGTGGAAAGCTTTTCTGGAGTTTTATTCAGCTTATTATGGGATAATGGTAATTCCCGTTCTGTACCGGATATCAGAAGACCGGAAAGTTGTCTATATTACGAAACCCCGCTTTAAAGCGGGGTTTTTATATTATGTAGCTATTCTACTTTTTTTTCAATTGTTTCATTTTTTTCTTATGTGCCTTGTTATATGGGTCAGGATTGTTCCCCATAGTAACTCCTGCCTTGAAATACATAAATATGCCGCCTACCAGTCCTGCCGACAGACCGTTAAAAGTAATCCCCCATGGTAGATATTGGAAACCGACAAATGCCGTAAGCACCAACATTACCCACATGATGATGCGTCTATACAGGAAGGGGATCTTGTGACACAGTTTGCGAACAAACTGCCTGAATCCTTTTGAAGCATTTTCTATAATAGTAAAAAACATTACTCCAAAAAACAATCCTGAAAGGTAACAGCAGAAATACATCAGAAAGTCAACAATCATTTTTTCTTACCTCTCTTTCCTTTCTTCAATTCGTCTTCTTCCGCCTTCATCTTCTTCTGGATAGCCTTCATTTCAGCAGCAATTTCAGCACGTTCTTTTTCAAGTTTTGCCTCTCTTTCGGCTCTTCTCTTTTCAATAGGATTAAGTTCTTCTTCAGCCGGTGCCTCCAGGCCTTGTTTAACCTGAAGCTTGCGAGCCTGTTTTTTGGCATAAGCCTCGCGCTTGGCTTGTGCCGCTGCTCTTCTCTTTTTAAACATCAGTATATCAGACATCATTAAAAGCAGAAACGAAAGAACTACAGTTATGGCAGCTCCAAAGGCTGTCGCATACACCTTAATAAAGCCGTAGAGCATTTTTGAAGTGAAAAACACTCTTCCCTTAATATCATCAGCCTTAATTTCTACAGCTTCTGATTTAGATTCGTTATCACCCACTACAGTATATGTCTCCCCATCATCGGAAATATCTGTCACCCTTCTGACAGGATTATACTTGCCGTCAAAATACTGCACTGCATCTCCTTCGGAATATTCCTTTTGTGTTTTTATAAATACAGCACTCTTCGCTTCTATTTCCGGCTCCATTATCGAAGATTCAATCTTGCTGGCACCAAAGCCCAATACGGTAACCACCTTTGTGTCATCGTATCCGCCTCCTCTTACCAGCACATGAACATTGGCAAAAAACATAAGTGACAGCACTACCGCCAATGCTTTACATACCTTGTCCACTTTTTTTACTGTAGGAGTACGGTCATCTGCATATTTTTTCTTTTTAGGTTTCTGTGCGGGTGCTGCTTTCTTTTTTTTGTTGTTTGTAATTTTTTCGTTACTCATAAATCAATCCTTTAGTTATTAAACGGAGACCCCATATCCAATTAGGATATGGGGTCTGAATACACATATCAAATTAGAATCAATATAATCCAGTAATAGTTTTATGTTTTTGATTATAATTTATAATTTATATTTTATGCGTTTAGCTGAGTCGAATTATTTTGCAGCCTATTTAGCTTTCTTTGCTTCCTTGTCAGCTAAATAGTATTTGCCCGGAGTATTGAAGTACTCTTTCTGGAGTGCTGCAACCTGCGGAACCATTATGA
>UQNJ01000003.1 GCA_900542295.1 uncultured Eubacteriales bacterium
TACAAATCGAAGATTTGTGCGAGGGGTGTATTTCGCTCTCAAACGCCGAGGGCTTGGAGAACAGTTATTCTACTTTGCGGACATCGTTTTCATTGAGCAGGTTTCTTCCCTGATTGACGCTCATAAATCGCTCTAAAGTATCCCTGCGGATAATCGCTTTTCTGCCGACTTTGAGGACGGGAAGTTTGCCCCAGTCTACCAACTTACGCATTGTATTTCTTCTGATACCCGTACATTCTGCTGCTTCTTCTATGGTTAAACCCATTTTGATGTTGCTCATTTTATCAGTCTCCTTTCAAAATGCGCATTTTGCAACTATGTATCTGTAATTATACTTATTTTGCTATCTCTTGTCGACTCGTTTTGCAACTTATCAAGAAATATTTTTGCCTATTATTAAATTTATGGTTGCAAAATAGGCTTAACTATGTTATACTATCAGCAATAGGAGGTGAAAACCTTGAAAAAAGAAATTGTATTCACCGCAAAACAGGTCGGTGAACGAGTGAAAGAACGCCGAACAGAATTAAACTTAACAATGCCCGAACTTGGTAAGCGTGTCGGGGTAAACAAATCTACCATTCAAAGATATGAAGCGGACGGTGTAGACCCGAAGCGTACAATGATTATCAACGGGCTGGCAGAAGCACTCCTGACCACTCCCGAATGGCTGACAGGACTTTCCGAAGATAAGGAATATGACAGCCGCACTTTATGTGCAAGGGATATGGAGGAACATATCAAAAATTATCTTGATACGGTTTCTTCTGTGGTAAAGGGAGAACCGCACCAACAGCTGCTCACGACATTCCTCGGAAAGATGATTGACCTCTATTCGGTTATGACTTATCACTTTGCAGACGCTATGGCTGAAGTTGACCGTGTAGCGGAGGACGAGGGCTTAAAGCAGTCCTTACGCCGTTATGCGATTGAGTCAGGGGCAATTATGGAAAGGGTTTACCGTAAAGAAATGGAACTTCCTATCGAGGATATGAAGCAGTTTTTAGATGGGATTTTACATATCTACGATGAGGGACGCACCGCTGTAAAGATGGGTGACCTGTTCGGGATAGTGACAGCAGCCGAAGAAAGGGTTGCTGAAAAAGAAAAATTCCGTGGCTCTTTGACAAGTGAAAACGATGACTGACACTCATCGGCATAAGTAACCTTATTACTTTACGCACACCATATGTCACAGTCCCGATTGCCACGGATAGAAAGGGGAAATTTATCTATGGCAAAAGGTTCTGTAAGAAAAAAAGGTAAAAAGTGGTACGCACGCTTCTACATCGAAGATGAAAGCGGCAGAAAAGTACAGAAAGAGTTTGTGGGAACAGAAAGTAAGTCTGAAACAGAAGCCCTGCTCAGAAAAGCAATCGCTGACTATGAGGAAAAGAAATTCGTTGCGAAGTCTGAAAACATCACGGTTGGTATGCTGCTCGATCTGTGGGTGGAGGAAGAACTGAAACCCAGCAATCTCAGCAATGGTACGGTAATGTCCTATCAAGGAACGGTCAATCGTATCAAACAGCACCCGATAGGAAACCGAAAACTGAAAACAGTAACCGCCGACCATTTACAGGCATATATAGACTTTCTCAGCTTTGGAGGCACAAATCCTGACGGTACAACCGCAAAAGCACTCAGCAAAGGGTATCTCCGATTGTTTTCAGCTGTTTTACAAGGGGCGTTCCGTTTTGCGGTATTCCCGAAAAGGCTGATAACCTTTAACCCGATGCAGTATGTGGTATGGCGAGGAAAGAAAGAAGAATACGAACTGTTCTCGGACGAGGACGGAGAAACTGCTTCCACACCAACGCTCAGCTACGAACAGTATCAGAGATTAGAGGACTTCCTGAAAAAGAAAAACAATCCTGCACTTCTTCCTATACAGATAGCCTATTATACAGGCTTGCGTATTGGAGAGGTCTGTGGTCTGACTTGGCAGGACATCAACCTTGAAGAACAATATCTGACAGTACGCCGCAGTATGCGTTACAACGGGGCAAGGCACAAAACAGAAATAGGGGCAACAAAGCGTAAAAAAATCCGCACCGTGGACTTTTGCGATACGCTTGCCGCAATCCTGAAAACTGCGAAAACAGAACAACACAAAAACCGTTTCCGATACGGGGAACTGTACAGCCTTAATTACTATTTGGAGATCAAAGAAAAAGACCGCACCTATTATGAGGTTTACAGTCTGCCGAGGTCGGAAGAAGTCCCAGAGGGATACAAGGAATTATCCTTTGTCTGCCTTAGACCTGACGGGGCATTTGAAGCACCGAGTAAGGTGGGGATTATGTGCAGGACAGCAAGAAAAAAGGTGGAGGGATTGGAGGATTTCCACTTCCATATGCGCAGACACACCTATACAAGCAATCTGCTTTCAAACGGTGCAGCACCTAAAGATGTGCAGGAACTTCTCGGACACGCTGATGTTAGTACCACAATGAACATTTACGCTCACGCTACAAGGGAAGCGAAGCGTACTTCCGCAAGACTGCTGGATAAGGTAATCGGAGGAGAATAAAAAATTTCCCTTGTTTCGGCTCATAAGGGCAAAAACAAGGGAAAATACATAAGGTTTGAACATTTAATAGGCGATATGCCTTGAAAATACAGGGTTTATAGAGGATTGAATAGACAAACTGGAATTTAACGGGTATAATGTTTTTATATAAAGGAGGGTTATCATGACTAAAATTGCAATAAATGGATTCGGAAGAATAGGACGACTGGCATTTAGACAGATATTTGCGGATGATACCATAGAAATAGCAGCTATCAACGATCTGACAGAGCCGAAGATGCTTGCTCATCTGCTTAAATATGACAGTGTTCAGGGAAGATATAAGGGACATACTGTTACAAACAGCGATAATTCGATTATCGTTGATGGAAAGGAGATCAAGATCCTTTCTGAAAAAGATCCGGAGCAGCTTCCATGGAAAGATATGGGTATAGATATAGTACTTGAATGTACGGGTTTTTTTGCTTCAAAAGAAAAGGCATCCGCACATATAAAAGCAGGTGCCAAAAAAGTTTTGATTTCGGCGCCGGCAGGAAACGATCTGCCTACGATAGTTTACGGTACGAACCATGAAACGCTTACAGCCGATGATAATATTATCTCGGCAGCTTCATGCACTACCAACTGTCTTGCACCTATGGCGAAAGCCTTGAACGGGTACAGAGAAATCCGTACGGGATTTATGACTACTATTCATGCTTATACGGGCGATCAAATGATTTTGGACGGACCTCACAGAAAGGGAGATTTGAGAAGAGCAAGAGCCGGAGCGATAAATATAGTTCCTAACAGCACAGGCGCAGCAAAGGCTATAGGACTTGTAATTCCTGAGCTTGACGGAAAGCTTATAGGCTCGGCGCAGAGAGTGCCTGTTCCATCGGGTTCAATTACGATTCTTGATGCAACGCTTAAAGACGAAACAGAAAGCGTAAGTGTTGAAGGCATCAACGAGGCCATGAAAGCAGCTGCAAACGAATCCTTCGGATATACAGAGGAAGAGCTTGTTTCTTCAGATATAGTCGGTATGGAATACGGTTCGCTTTTCGATGCTACTCAAACCTTGGCACAAAGATGCGGAACAAAGATATACGAAGTTAGAGTTGTAGCTTGGTATGACAACGAAAACAGCTATGTATCCCAAATGATAAGAACTTTAAAATATCTCAAAAAATTTCTGTAACTACGGAAGGACAATTAAAACTAAATGAAAAGAATATTGAATATAGAGTATGGCAGTATACATGCCACTTACTGGATGACATATGCCATAATTTCAAGCTTTGCATCTGCATTCCTGTTAGATAGAGGCTACAGCAATTCCGATATAGGAGTTATACTGGCAGCAGGAAGCGTGGTTGCAGTTTTCTTGCAGCCGATATTGGCAGATATTGCAGACAGGTCGAAGAAAATTTCACTGATAAGTCTTACTCAGATAATAACTGTTGTGCTTATGGTGCTTACATTTCTCAGCTTTGTAATGCACAAAGCCAATATTGCGCTGTCAGTGGTTTTTGTAATGTTGGTGGCTTGGGATACTGCACTTCATCCGCTTTTTAATTCTCTTTCTTTTAAGCTTGAGGAGAGCGGACATAAGATTAAGTTTGGCATAAACAGAGCTATGGGGTCGCTTTTTTATTCGATTCTGTGCTCATTTCTCGGGACACTTACAGCCAAGGCCGGAACGCAGATATTGCCGGTTACGGGAGAAGTTGTTCTTGCAATGCTTATGATTACATTGATTTTTGTCAGCAAGCATTTTAAAAAGGCATGTGCTGTAAGAGACGCCGAAAATGCAGCTTCAATGTTTGCTGATACTGATGACAAGAAAGCAGACAGTCAGTGTGAGGTGGCTGTATGTGAGAATGATGATATAAATTTCGGAAAGTTTATAAAAAGAAACAAGCTGTTTGTGGTAGCAAGCGTAGGAGTTGCAGGACTGTTTTTCAGCAATGCGGTATTTAACAACTTCATGCTTCAGATGGTTGAAAATGTCGGAGGAGACAGCGGAGATATGGGGCGTATATTGTCTATAATGGCAATGCTTGAAATACCGGCTATGTTTCTGTTTGATGCAATACACAGCAAAATTTCGTGTAAAACCTTGCTTAAGGTAGGAGCTGTAAGTTTTACTCTTAAAATTTTCTGTGCATACATAGCAGACAGCGTTACTATGCTTTATGTCGCCCAGCTGTTTCAGCCGACAGCCTTTGGAATATTTCTTCCGGCCATGGTGTGCTTTATAGACGAAATAATGGAAAAGGGTGAAGCAGTAAAAGGACAATCTCTTTATACTATCATGACAACTGTGGGCACAATATTTGCAACTCTTTTGGGTGGAAAAATTCTTGATATGAGCGGTGCAAACATGCTTCTTCTTGTATCGACTGTTATAACGGGAATCGGCGCTGTTATGATAATCTGTGTAGTTGGCAGAGTAAAACATAAGAAAATATAATAATTGTCAAAGTCACCTCATAAATTGCTATGAGGTGATTTTGATATGAAAAAAAGAACTATTTTCGGCTTTGCTGCAGTTGCCTTAGTAGGTATGAGCATGTGGGCATTTATCTTCGGTGCGATAAGCGAGGGCAGTAAAGCGGTTTCAGGCAATGAAAAAACAGTAGAAAAAGAAGCAGAGGAAAGGTTTTCTGAGGAAAATTGGGGGTTGTCATTTCAGCAGGAGGGAAAAGCCCCTGTGGGAAATGCTGATGCCGAATATCTTAAAAAGTATGATGCATACTATATTGATGAAAAAGGTATCAAGGATAAAAATATATATTTGACCTTTGATGCCGGATACGAAAACGGATATACGGAGGAAATCCTGAATGTACTAAAAGAAGAGGAAGTGTCTGCGACATTTTTCCTTGTAGGCAATTATATAGAGGAAAATCCCCAACTGGTTAAGCGAATGACAGATGAAGGACACACAGTGGGAAACCATACAATGCATCATCCCGATATGTCATCTATCGCAGAAAAAGAAGCTTTTGAGACGGAGCTTAAAGAATTGGAAGATCTTTATGCCGAAACCACAGGGAAGAAAATGAAGAAGCTTTATCGACCTCCGCAGGGAAAGTACAGCGAAGCAAATCTTAAGCAGGCTCATGAAATGGGGTATAAAACATTGTTCTGGAGTCTTGCATATGTAGACTGGTATGAAGATAAACAGCCATCAAGAGAAGATGCTTTAAATAAGCTTAATGAAAGAATTCATCCGGGAGCAGTGGTGCTTTTACACAGTACCTCCAAGACTAATTGTAAAATCCTGAAAGAACTTATACAAGGCTGGAAAAAAGAAGGATATAATTTTTGCGAGATTGACAAACTCTTAACTTGATAAATATAAAATAGTGTGATATAGTAGTATTGTACTAAATGCGAGGGACGATTTCAGACATTATTTTTATACCGGAATTATTTTTTATTTGTCTTATATAGCGTTAAGAGTACGGTGTGTGATTATTTATAAAAAATACAAGACCCAGGGGGTCTTGTATTTATTTTTTGAAATTCAAAAAAAGGGGTGGCGTTTTTATGCAAAATTATGTATAATTATGTTATTGTTCATAAAAGTAAAGAAAAAGGAATGGAAAAATGGAATTATATTTACAAGGAATATTGATTGCGCTGAAGGGAGCGCCTGCAACTATAGGAGTAAGCTTATTTGCAGTTATAGTAGGTGCTGTAGTCGGTTTGGCTTTTGCACTTATGAAACAGTCTCAGAATAAGCTTATAAGAATACTTTCTAAAATATATATAGAAGTAGTAAGAGGAACGCCTATGATAGTGCAGGCGTTGATTATGGCATTTGGAATACCTTATTTGCTTCAGCAGCACGGAATAGCCTTCAAGTGGCCCGATTTGTTAATTCCGGCGATGCTGGTATGCGGGCTTAACAGTGCTGCGTATATGGCAGAGGTAATCAGAGGAGGTATTCAGGCAGTAGATCCCGGTCAGGTTGAAGCAGCTCATTCTTTAGGAATGAGCAAGGGACAGATAAACAGACTTATAGTGCTTCCTCAGGCATTTAGAATTGTTATTCCGTCTTTTGGAAATGAATTTATAACATTGATAAAAGAAACGGCAGTTCTTTCATTTGTAGGTATAGTTGAAATCCTAAGAAGTGCTCAGCTGTGGAATGCGGCAACATTGGCAACTTTCCCGGCTTATATAGGAGCTGCGGTAGTATATCTGGCATTGACATTCCCGCTTTCAAAGGGTGTTGCTGCACTTGAGAAGCATTTGAACAAGGAGGGTGAATAGAGATGATAAAAGCTACAGGTATACATAAGAGCTTTGGCGATTTCCATGCTGTTAAAGGCGTTGATATAACCGTAAATGACGGAGAAGTTCTATGCATTATAGGACCATCCGGCTCAGGAAAAAGTACTCTTTTGAGATGTCTTAATATGCTTGAAATTCCGGATGAAGGTACAGTTGAGGTTGACGGACAGATTGTTGATACAGAAAACCTGCAGCAGATGAGAACCAGGATGGCAATGGTGTTTCAGAATTTCAATCTGTTCAGCCATCTTAATGTTCTTGATAACATAACAGTAGCGCCTGTTCATGTTAAGAAGATAGAAAAGGAAGCGGCTGAACGAAAAGCTAAAGAACTTCTTAAACTTGTCGGATTAGAAGAAAAGGCATATTCCTATCCGAGAAATCTTTCAGGCGGTCAGAAGCAGAGGGTTGCTATAGCAAGGGCCTTGGCTATGGATCCCGAAATCATTCTTTTTGATGAACCCACTTCGGCATTAGACCCTGAAATGGTCGGCGAAGTTCTTGATGTAATGAAAAAATTAGCCGAAGAGGGAATGACTATGCTGGTAGTAACTCATGAAATGGGTTTCGCCAGAGAGGTTGCAGACGATATAATATTTATGGCGGATGGTGAAATAGTTGAAAGCGGCAGCGCCGAGCAGATATTTGAGAATCCGTCTCATGAAAGGACAAAGAGTTTTCTTAAGAAAGTCCTCTGATTTCATAAGCGTTATCATATATACTATATACACCGACACTGAGCACATATGAAAACGCATGTGGAATAAATGATTTTAATACATCAA
Organism: uncultured Eubacteriales bacterium; assembly: GCA_900542295.1. Classification (GTDB taxonomy): domain Bacteria; phylum Bacillota; class Clostridia; order Peptostreptococcales; family Anaerovoracaceae; genus Fimisoma. The sequence goes on from UQNJ01000003.1 coordinate 7,606, forward strand.
TCACACATGTAAAAGCCCCTGACTTTTTAGTCAGGGGCTTTTACATTAAGCACATCTTAAAAGGTGGCAACGGCGGCCGTTGAATAAAAATAAAAAAATATGAATAAAAATTTAAAAAAGTGTTGCAATAGTAGTTTGCCGGTGTTATAATTCGAACATAAAATTGTGTACACGAACTAAATTGGCAGGAAAAATTATGGAGGTTAAACAATATGCGACAGGTTTGTAAAAAAATAACTGTAAAAGTATTATCGGTTATTATGATATTATCACTTCTTATGCCTGCATATACATATGGTTCTGAGAAATCACCGGAAGCTATGCAAACAGACTATGAGATTGCATTAGAACTGCCTTTGGCAGATAATACAGAAGACGCTAAAGTAGTTATAGCTGTTGAAGGAAAAACAAAAGAAGAACTTCAAAGTTTAATAGCAGATAATAAAATCACACTTTCTCTCATAAGAAATGAAAACAGGGATTATCTGGACAAGGAACTTTTCCCGAATCAGTATGGCGGAGGTTCTTTAAACCAATGGAAAACACAGAACAAAAGCGACATGTTTACAGAATTGGAATATGAAGCAGATGAAAAAGACGGAAAAGTATTTCTTAATATAACGATGGATGTAAGCTGCTATTTTTATGACCGTTCAGGAAATGTCGATACCAGTGTTCCTCACAGCAACGGAGGAGCTTATATGGATATGTGCGGATACTTTGATCTCATTGCTTTTGCAGGAGAAGAAAATTTGGGATATGCAGATGTGAAGATTGTTCCATATGAAGGTTTTCATACCATGGATGAAATTTACAGCGGAATAAAGGAAGTTGTTGAAGAAGGTAAAGAAAACGGCCTGTATGCAGAAGAATTTTCTATGGGTAAATCGACCGGTGGAAGAAATATGCCATATATGATTATTGCAAAAGATAAGGATACTGTTAAAGAATGGTTGGAATTCACCGAGATTGCAGAAAAAGATCCCGATAAAGCTTTGAAAATGATAGAATCGGGTGAGGCAGATGATATAAAAGTTCCGCTTATGTATTCAAATATTCATGCGAATGAAGTTGCTGCGGCAGACGGAATAATGAATTTTGCGAAGATGATCGTGAAAAATGAAAAAATATCATACGATAAACTCACAGGATTTACAGAGGAAGGACAAAGTCAGCTTGAAAAAGAAATGGCTCAAAATAATACGGCAGTTCCTGATCTTGTAAAGGATGATGTCACTTACCTCGGATATATACAGGCGGGGAACGGCAAATCGGGTTCTGTTGATTTGGGAAAGTATTATGAGATTGATACAGATGAAGTAATGGTATCAGAACTTTTAGAAGATGTTTTCTTTATACTCGTTCCTGAAGAAAATGTAGACGGCCGTACTTATGTAACCCGTGCCGCAGATAACGGTTATGATTTGAATCGTGACAACTCTTTTCAGACTACTGCAGAAACTTCAAACATGCAGAAGCTGATAGGAACATTTAATCCTGTTTCACTTACTGAACTTCACGGAAGAGTAATAGATTTTCAATGTGAGCCTTGCAGCCCTCCTCATGAACCTAATTTTGAATATGATCTCCTTGCCAGAAACCTTATGAAAGGTGGAGAATCCTTTGGCATAGCCGCTGTTGCAAATAATGAAGGATATAACAGTTATGTAATACCTCAAAGAGATTATTTGACTTATACAGGGGAAACCAATGATGACGGAACTCCTCAGACATATTGGGAATATCCATGGGATGACATGTCCACAAGCTATACACCACAGTTTGCAATGCTTCAGGGTACGGTTGCCTATACCGTTGAACTTCCGGCATATAACAGTGATACGGTTCTTGCGGCAAGCTATGGTATACTCGGACAGGCTGATTATATTTCGGAAGCAAAGATAGATTATATTAAAGCACAGACAGAGATTTACAAGCGTGGTGCAACAAATTACAATTCAAACAGCTTTGAAGAAGTAGGCAAGTGGTTCTGCGACCAGTACGATATTGAGGGTGCAGAAGCAGAGCTGTTCCGCCCCGAATATGATGGAGAAGGCGAAAACGGAAACTTTTATCCTGAGTGTTATATAATACCCATGGATAGCGAAAATCAGGTGAATATAGCTTCAGCAGCAGATATGCTTGTACTGCTTGCAAGAAATGATGTTAAAATAAATATTGCAGAAAAACCATTTACATACAATGGTGTGGAATATCCTGAGGGGACAGCGATAATTTCAATGTATCAGGCAAAGAGATCTGTTGCAAACGGACTCCTTTATGACGGAACTCTTATTCAGAGCTGGTCTGAATTGTACTCAGAGGGCATAACGGCATTTAATGAAACTCGTGGATTTGATATGCTGACAGTAGCAGATGTAAATGCATACAAAGAAATCTCAAAAGTTGAGGGTAAGGATATGGCATATGATGAGACAGTCGATTATGCGGCATCCCTTGGAACTTCATTTAAAGGAATAGAAAACGCAGATGTTATAATTGATAACACCTCTGAAGAATCTGCTTCTGCGGTAAATTCAATTCTGAAAAACGGCGGAGTTATTGCAATGATAACTGAGGGTGAGAATAAAGGCGACTTCATATGTTCTTACAGCGAGTATTTAAAAATAAAAGATGAATACCTTATCGAAGCAACAGGCGTATATGGAGATGAATATGAGGCTCTTATAATAACAAAATCACCGTCTGTATATTTAACAGGAGCACCATCAGACAGCGGCAGTGGATATGTACAAACAGGCAGAATAACTTCATCATCATGGAATTATGACAGAGCTGCCATGGAACTAATGAACTTTACTGTAACGGGAGATATTTCGGAAGCAGATATTGTCGCAGGAAGCAGTGCTCTTAAAGGAGATGTTCTTTTGACAGTGCAAAGTGGTACACCTTATATAGGTTATGGTGCAAACACAAACTCTCTTAATTCTATTTTTGGAGATTCATTTGCAAGAACGTCTATAAAGGGTGCAATGGATTGTCTCGGCTATGTCGTATATCCGTCTGAAACTCTTACGAATGCAAGTTATATAGCAGAAGAAGACTACATCCTTTATGGATATGGCGTAGGATATTTTACGGCTGTACCTGAAGGGGCGAAAGTGATAGTGCAGATGGACGGAACCAAGTCTCCGCTGGAAGGATTTATTCCTACATATGATAAAGAGTCGGCAGAAAAATATGAAGAATATATAAACGGCTCTATACAGGGGTTTGAATATAAAGGAACTGATGTTGCAGGAAATAATATAGATGTTGCTGTTTTTGCCAATACTCTTACAAATAAAGTACATCAGAGAGATGAATACAGTTATATAAGCAATTTTATTTTCTCAAAATATCTCGGAACTGCGTATGACGGGATATCGGCACCAAAAGGAAGTGAAGAAGGTTCAAACGATACAACGGAACAAAACGGTTTGGAGAACGGAAATGCAGGAGAAACGCAAAATGAGATGCCAAAGACAGGCGATGAAAGCGGTATCCTGTTATGGATCACAGTATTAGCAGCAGCATTGATGGTTATTGTCGCTGTCGTTAATAAAAAAGATAAAAAGGAATAGTATATAACTAAATATAGGATAAAGGAGATTTTATTAAAAAGGAATCTCCTTTTCTTATTTTATTTTGAAAGAAATGTCTCTATAATGTATAATAATTTAATATAGTTTCAGGAGTATGAGTGATGAAAAAAACATTAAGAATTATTGCGGCATTGCTGCTTACAGTAGCTTTTGCTGCTGTTACCGGATGTTCCGGCGGGGAAAATGCAGAATTAAGCGTAGAATACAGGAGTCTTGCTGATTTGCCCAAATATTGCGGCGAACCATATGTTGAGCTGAACGGAAATATTCCGGAGTTCGATGATGAGGATATGAAAAAAGAGAGCTTTGAGATTTACAGTGAGCTTGACGATAAAGGGCGATGCGGTGTGGCATATGCAAAGATAGGCAGGGAACTGATGCCGGATGAGGATAGAGAAAGTATCGGGCAAATAAAACCCAGCGGCTGGCATACAGTAAGATATGACGATATTATTAAGGATAAGTATTTATACAACAGGTGCCATTTGATAGGTTTTCAGCTTGCAGGAGAAAATGCCAATGAAAAAAATTTAATTACCGGTACTCGATATATGAATGTGGATGGAATGCTTCCATTTGAAAATGAGGTTGCAGAATATGTGAGAACGACAGGAAACCATGTTATGTATCGTGTTACTCCGGTATATGATGGAGACGATCTATTGGCAAAGGGCGTTGTGATGGAGGCATATTCCGTTGAGGATGAAGGAGAAGGAGTATCCTTTAATGTATTTGTATATAATGTACAGCCCGGCATAAATATAGATTATGCTACGGGGGAAAGCAGCAGAGCCGAAGAAGAGATTCAGGAATCAGATGATAAAGATCAAGACAGTAATTTGATTGAGCAGGGAGACCAGCTTTATGTATTGAATGTAAACAGCAAGAAATTTCATTTACCTGATTGCAGCAGTGTTAAAAAAATAAAACCTGAGAACAGAGAGGAAACAAAAACATCTCGCAGCAGCCTGATAAATATGGGGTTCGAACCGTGCGGGAACTGTAATCCTTAGTAAATAATATAAACGCAGACTGAAATGAAATATAAAGGGGGGCACCGCTATGAAAAGCAGACAGCTTGAAATTCTGCTTTACCTTATGGAAAGAAAAAAATCCACTTATGCAGAACTTGCAGCTCAGTTTGAAGTAAGCAAAAAAACAATTATGCGTGACATTGATAAGATTTCCGCCATGGGAATTCCTGTTTACACGCAGACAGGATATAAAGGCGGTGTGTTTCTTGCATCGGATTATAGGTTTGACAAAAGCTTTTTTACTGCGGAAGAAATCGAAGACATAATTCTGGCATTTCATATTGTACAACATCTGGATCCGGAAGCAGGAAAAAGATCTGCGCTGAAAAAACTGGAATTGCTTATACCGGAATTGACTTTCTTAAAAGAGTTTGATTTTACCGAGTATCTGAAGATAGAGCTGCTTCAAAAGCCTGTTACTGCACGCACATCGGTTTGTAAGGTTATCAATGGAGGGTTAGACGATGAAATATTTCTTGATATGACAGTTGACGGAAAACGGTATATTGCAGCCCCATTGTATTATATTCTGCGTTCAGACAGACTTTATTTGTACTGTGTAGACGAAAACAGCTTTTTTACACTGAAAATAGAACAAATATCTCGATGTGAAAAGACAACCCGGGAGTTTAGCCGGACAGATTATCTGGCATAATCTTATAAAAAGTAAAAATACCAGAAGGAAGGAGACATATCATGTCCACTTTTATCTGGTATTCTTTTTTAGGAGGTTATTTCACATGGAAAAAAATATTTATGAATCAAGGTCAACGCTTGCTTTAATTGTTACATTTTCTGTTCCGGCAATTCTATCACTGTTAGTGGAAATAATGACAGCTGTTGTAGATACAGTGTTTGCCGGACATTTGGGAGCAACAGGTGTAAATGCACTTACAGCAATGGGTCTGCTTTCTCCGGTATTAAACATTTTCACTGCATTTCAAGCGTTGTACGCAGTTTCTACGGCGATTTTGACTGCACGCTATTTGAATAACAATGAAGAACGAAACGGGTACTTCACTGCCGGAGTTTTGTTTACGATTCTTGTAAGTTTGGCTGTATCTATTCTTTCGTTTTGGGGCATAGACAATATTTTATATGTGTTGGGCGCAGAGAGAGAAGTTTTTTACTTGGCTAAAAAATATCTGCAAGTTCAATTGGTCAGCAATATTTTTAGTGCAATGGGGTATACTCTGACAAGCTGTATTCGAGCGTTTGGCTATCCCAAAACGGAAATGGTTATTACAATCTTGGCGGTAGGAGTGAATATTATTGCAAATGCGATTTTCGCCTTTGGTTTTCAAATGGGGTTCGTCGGTCTTGCTTTGGGAACGCTGGTGAGTGAAATCGTATGTATGCTGCTGGCCTTATGGTGGGTTCTGAAAAAAGGATTCTTTCCGTCATTCAGATATTTTCATTGCAAAACATTATGTTTTAAAGCATGGGAGCTGTTTCGTCTCGGTTTTGTACAGACTGTGATACAGGCACTTGCCGGCTGTACAGGATTTTTTGTTAATAACAGTCTGATGCTCAATACCACATTAAATTATGTGGCAATCTGGAATATTGTTCAGAAGGTATATACACTTTTGCTCATGCCGATTGTTGGAATAACACAGGAAATTCAGACTATTATTGCATATTACGGCGGAAATAAACAAGAATCAAAGAAGCGAGATACCATTCGTATCACTGTTTTTTGCACAGTAATATATGTTTTAATCATTGCAGTTTTGGTGTTTCTTTTTGGAAATAAGATTTTAAGTATTTTCGGCAGTGCTGATACAATAGTCGCACAAAGTACATCGGTATTGAAAATTGTATTCCTCACTTTTCCGATTATCGGAATTTTCTACACGGTAGTGACTTTACTGGAAGTAACAGGGCATGAAATAAAAGCGGTGACGCTTACTTTATTGCGACAATTGATTTTATTGTTGCCGCTGGTCTATCTGCTCCCAAATCTTTTTCCGCAGCTAACAAATTCTGTTTTTTGGGCTGTTCCGATATCTGATTTGCTTATTTTATTTTCTGCAGTCATTATTAGACCGGCTGATTCAGAAAATATGAGGAATGATTGAAAAAGCTTGTTAGAGATAATCAAACAGAGCGATTTATACTTCAGAAGAAAATCCACCGGCTTAGCCGGTGGATGGTTATTGTAATGATTGGCTGTTATAACATTTATCGAAACTTAAATTATCTTGGTATATCAAATTCGGGATTTATTGCATAAAAATTTTTGCTGTCAAGCTTATCCTGGATGATCCTGAGTCCTTCACCGAAACGCTGGTAGTGTACGATTTCTCGCTCGCGGAGGAAGCGTATAGGGTCGATTACATCGGGATCGTCGGCAAGTCTTAGAATATTATCATAAGTCAGACGAGCCTTTTGTTCTGCTGCCATATCTTCCTGAATATCAGCTATTGCGTCTCCGCTAACTGAGAAAGTTGCCGCAGTAAAAGGGACACCGGAAGCGAACTGCGGATAGACACCTGCTGTATGGTCTACAAAGTAATCCTCCATTCCGGCAGCTTTTATTTGTTCGATAGTCATGTTGCGTGTAAGCTGGTGAACTATGGTGCATATCATTTCAAGGTGTGCCAGCTCTTCTGTACCTACATCATTTAAAATACCTGCGACTTCTCTGTAAGGCATTGAACAGCGCTGCGACAGATAGCGAAGCGAGGCTCCAAGCTCGCCATGCGGACCTCCATATTGACTTATTATAAATTTAGCCAATGCCGGATTTGGATTTTTTATCTTGATCGGATATTCCAGTCTTCTTTCATAATTCCACATATATTAACCCTCCAGTTCCCAAGGCCATGGATCGTTTATCCATGTCCAGCCGTTTTCAGTGTTGGTATCGAAGGCCGTAAGTGGGCCGAACATAATTTCATACTGAGCATTCAGCTCAGTATGAGACTTTTGAACATCAGCGAAATAATCTAAGGCCATCTTATTGTTAGGATGGGTATCTAAAAACAATGAAAGATCATAAAGGGCAAAGCCGGTTTCTTGAATTTTTCGCATTAACTCTTCTTTACTCATCTTTGCATACCTCCTTTGAAAGGCAGGTTCAGCTCAGGGAAAAGTGTTCCTGCGCATAGAGCTTGTTCTGCAGAATAAGTTTTTTTCCAGCGTTGATAAGGCACATAACACATTGCAGGAGGAAGGTCCCCGAGGCACATACTGTCAAAAGTATTGTCACCCTGCCGCATATTGTCGTTATTACCGTTTTGCTTTGCATTATCCCATTGGCAATTGCAGCGTTTCATGCTCGATGAGGAATTGTTTGCAGCGTAAGACATTTCTCGTGATATTATTTCTATAGGCATACCTATATAAGGATTCTTGATCAAAATAAAACTCCTTTCTTTTGCCGATTTATGATTTATAATATGAAAAACATGAGGTTATTGTGAAATGACCTTGAAATATAGCGGATATTTTTGATAAAATTATATTAGAAGTTATAAATAAAGACGGCCTACATATATATTATGAATTTTAACAGTAATTTAGCGTAGATTGAATATATTATAAAGATAGGAGGACATGGAATTGAAAAAGATAAACAGAAATAAAGACTACTTTTTTCCTAAGCCTTACGATTATGATGAACTACGAAAAATCAATCAGCATGATTTTCTGATTTTTTCATTTACAATACTCATAATAACTGCAGGTGCATTAGTGTTTCGGGAAATAATCGCCAATCCCGATGTCAATATAACCATGTTTTATATTCTTGGCATAGTTATAGTGGCAAGATATACTGACGGATATATCTGGGGATTTATGTTTGCTGCAATATCAGTATTAAGTGTGAACTACTTCTTTACCTATCCGTATCATGAACTGAATCTTATCTTAAAAGGATATCCGATTACATTTGCCGCCATGTTTGTTATTTACATAATAACTTCGCTTATGACAACAAACATGAAAGAACAGGCCAGAATGCTTTCAAAGCAGGAAAAGAAACTTATGGAGATTGAAAGAGAAAAGATGCGTGCCAATCTGCTTCGTGCAGTATCTCATGATCTGAGAACTCCGCTGACGGGAATAATTGGAAACAGCGATTCTTATCTTGAAATGGATAATGAACTTTCCGACAGTGAAAAAACAGAAATAGTAAAAAGTATAAGAGAAGATGCCGACTGGCTGCTGAATATGGTGGAAAACTTACTTTCCGTAACAAGAATCAATAATGAGACTTCTAAGGTTAACAAATCACCAGAATCGGTAGATGAGGTTGTATCGGCAGCAATAACAAGATTTAAAAAGAATTTTCCCACTGCACAGTTTGAAGTTTTTCTGCCTGATGATGTGGTTATGGTAATGATGGATCCGCTTTTAATAGAGCAGGTTGTGACCAATATACTGCAAAATGCGCAGGTTCATGCTCATAGTAAAAAACCTCTTGAGCTGAGAGTTAAAGAAGATGATGATAAAGTGTGGTTCTGCGTTAAAGATTATGGAATAGGGATAAATGAAAAAAGCTTGCAGACCATTTTCGACGGTGTAAGTTATAAGGAAAAAAACAGCGGCATTGCAGACGGTTATAAAGGAATGGGGATAGGTCTTTCCATATGCAAAACCATTGTAACTGCTCATGGGGGCACAATAGGAGCAAGAAATCACGGCGACGGAAGTGAAGTATTCTTTTGCCTGCCTAAAGAAACGGAGGAATAAATATGGTACAGAAATTATCGGTGCTTATTATTGAAGATGAAAAAAATATATGCGATTTTGTTGCGAAAACTCTCAGGGCGGAGGATTATAAGGTGGTTTCCGCACAGACGGGGAGAGAAGGACTTGCTATAATGACATCTGCTTTACCGGATTTGGTCCTTTTGGATTTGGGGCTGCCAGATATGGACGGAATAGACATAATAAAACAGACAAGAATATGGTCAAGCCTGCCTATAATAGTAATTTCGGCAAGAGTTCAGGAAAAGGAAAAGGTTGCAGCTCTTGATGCCGGAGCTGACGATTATATAACTAAACCCTTCGGAACGGAAGAACTTATGGCGAGGATAAGAACTGCTATAAGACATAGCAACAAGATAGTTGACGATAGAGTTAACAGCACCAGACCTTACTCGGCAAAGGACCTTACGGTTGACTTTAATAAACGCCTTGTTACAGTAGCAGGAAATGAGATTCACCTGACAAGGGTTGAATATAAAATAGTAAGTATGCTTGCTCAGAATTCGGGAAAGGTAATAACATACTCATCCTTGATAGAACAGGTCTGGGGTCCTTATGCGGATGACAATAACAGGATTTTAAGAGTTAATATGGCTAATATACGGCGAAAAATAGAGAAAAATCCCGGTGAGCCGGAGTATATTTTTACGGAACTTGGTGTGGGATACAGAATGATTGAAGATGAAAATATTTAATAATCATATATCGGTTCAGACATGAAATAATATGATGGAGTTCTATCTAATATAGGCTCCATTTTTGTTTGAAAAAATAAAAATAATACTATATTAGCGTATGAATTTATGATACAATTAAGAGGCTGATTTAGCGGTGGTATTTTAGAGATTATTGAGATGACGGTTAGGAGTTTTGTTGCTATATGGCATTTAGTAGTATAAATTTTATTTTTATTTTTTTACCGATATTTTTGGCTGTATATTTTGTTTTGCCAAGAGTATGGAGAAATCTTTGGATTTTTGTAGGAAGCATAGGATTTTATGCAGTTGGGTCATGGAAAGAGCCGCAATACATATTGCTCTTACTTCTTTCCGTAATAGTGAATTTTCTTGTTGGAAAGGCTATAGAACGTGGGAGGACCCAAAAGCGCAGACGGCTGCTTGCGGCAGGAGTTGCATATAATATAATATGGCTTTGTGTATTCAAGTATTCCGATTTTATTTTTGAAAATATAAACTTTATTTTCGGGAAACTGGGAGGAGACGGGCAGCTGCTTGAACCTTGGAATTTGCTCCTTCCTTTAGGTATAAGCTTTTACACTTTTCAGAGCATATCATATCTTATAGATGTATATAGGCGTGATGTAGAGGCTGAAAGGTCTTTTGCCGATTTCGGAGCATATCTGACAATGTTTCCGAAACTGACGATGGGACCTATAGCAAGATATAAGGATATGCGCAAAGAAATTAAAAAAAGAACCCTTTCAATGGAAAATTTTGATCAGGGTCTCAAATATTTTGCTCTCGGACTTGGCTTTAAAGTTCTGCTTGCCAATAGAATAGGAAGCTGTTGGAGTGATATACAGGCTGTCGGTTTTGAAAGCATTTCCGCACCTGTAGCATGGATGGGAATTTTTGCATACAGCTTCCAGTTGTATTTTGACTTTTACGGCTATTCAATGATGGCGGTTGGCCTTGGCAAAATGCTGGGCTTTAATACGATACCTATAAACTTCGAGCACCCATATGAATCTCTGTCGATGACGGAATTTTGGAGAAGATGGCACATGACACTGGGCAGCTGGTTCAGAGATTATGTATATATACCTCTGGGAGGCAACAGACGATCTGTGCCGAAGGTATATTTTAATCTTTTCGTAGTATGGCTTCTTACGGGTTTTTGGCACGGAGCAGGATGGAACTTTATAATATGGGGAATGTTCTTGTTTATAATTATCGCTATAGAAAAGTCCGGACTGAAAAATATACTTGACAGAGTCAGACCGCTGGGACACTTTTACATGTTGCTGCTGATTCCATTATCGTGGATGATATTTGCAATAACTGATATCGGACAGCTTGGAATATATATAGAGAGATTGTTCGACTTTGCAGGAACTAAAAGTGACACTGTCTTCCAAGGAGATTTTACAAAGTTCCTGGACATGTACGGAGTGCTCATGGCAATATGTTTGGTTATGAGTACATCTTTACCTGAGAAACTGTTTAGCTTTATAAAAGATAAGTTAGCAGGATCTGTGATTTTGTTTGTAGTATTTTGGGTTTCGGTATATTTGCTTTATATAGGCTTGGACGATCCGTTCTTGTATTTTAGATTTTAAGTTTTAAGGGGACATATGAAAGATATTATAAAATATTCATTTTCAATTTTAATAATGATTTCTTGCCTTATATTATTTACTATAACGGCATTTAAAACAATAGTATTCGGGGACATTTCAGGAAAAGATGACAAAAACGAACCTGCACAGCAGGAGCATGTTGAAGAAGCCGAAGAAAATGAAAAGGATGACAAACAGGCTGAGCCGGAAACGGTAAAACCTGAGGATGCACCTTTTACCTCTGCAGAGGCTTCATATCTTAATGATGCTTTATTTATAGGAGATTCCAGAACAATGGGTCTTAAAGAATACGGACAGATGGAAGGTGCGGAGTTCTTTGCCGATACAGGCATGAGTGTGTATAATGTCAGAGAAAAGGTTATAAATGTACCCGGCGCAGGTGATGTTAATCTTGAACAACTTCTTTCCTCCAAACAATATGCAAAGATATATCTTATGCTTGGAATAAATGAACTGGGATATAATCGTGACAATACGGTGCAGAAATATAAAGAACTGGTAGAATATATAAGAACCAAGGCTCCGGATTCATTGCTGTTTATACAGGCAAATCTTCATGTTTCTGCGGCTCGTTCCGACAATGACGAAATATTCAATAACAATAACATAAATGAATTTAATTCAAGAATATCGGAGTTAATAGACAATAAGAAAACCTTTTATATAGATGCCAATGAAATATTTGACGATGAAAACGGAAATTTAGGTGCTGAATATACAAGTGATAACACTCATGTTTTGGGCAAATATTATGTCAACTGGAAAGATTGGATTTTGACAAAAGCAATAGAAAACTAATGCAGGTTAAGGGAAACCGTCTGCAAACTGAGTTGCCTTGCGGCAAAGTAAATAGGAGGTAAAAATGAAAAAACTGCTTATTGTTGTTGATTACCAGAATGATTTTGTTACGGGATCTTTGGGATTTGAAGGGGCGACAGCTCTTGAAGAACCTATAGCGGCAAAGATTGAAGAGTATCGTGGTTTTGGTGAAAACGGACAGGTAATATTCACAATGGATACTCACGATCGTCATTATATGGAAACTCAGGAGGGGGTGCACCTGCCTGTTGAGCATTGTCTGGAAGGAACAGACGGCTGGCAGCTTTACGGGAAAATTGCAAAGATGAAGCAGGCACATGACCTTGTATTTTCAAAACCTACATTCGGCTCATATGAGCTGGGAGAATACCTGCACAATCATGCTGACGAATATGAGAGTGTAGAATTCGCAGGGGTAGTTACAAACATATGCGTAATTTCCAATATAGCGGTTACTAAAGCGGCCATGCCGAATGTACCTATTTTATTGGATGCATCATGCGTAGGAAGCAATGATCCTAAGCTTCAGGAAGCAGCTTTTGAAGTAATGGAATCTATACATGTAGAAATAAAGAGGTAATTATGGCTTATTTAAACAATGCCGCAACCACGGCAGTAAAACCTGAAACCGTTAAAAATGCAGCTCCTGCAACGGCAGAAACGGCAGGAGCAAAGATAGCCAAACTGCTCGGGTGTAAGGGAGAGATAATTTTTACCAACGGAGGTAAGCAGGCGATCGGCTGTGCAATAAGAGGGCTGATACAACCGGGAGATCATATAATATCAACCGATTCAGAATACGGAGCTGTGCTGGATGTTTTAGACGAGCTTGAAAACGAAGGCTGCAAAACAACGTATATACCGGTTAATGAATACGGCAGTCTGAAATACGAATTGATAGAAAAGGCGATTACCCCGGAGACGACTGCAATTGTATGCAGCCACGGGTCCAATGTTACAGGTAATATAACAGATATGGAAAAGGTTGGAGCGATAGCGAGAAGAAATCATCTCAAGCTTATCGTGGATGGCTGCCAGACGGTTGGAGCCACGGCAATAAACTTGGATGATATGCAGATAGACGCTTTTTGCTTTACAGGACATAAGAAGCTTATGGGGCCTTACGGAATAGGCGGAATATGCCTTAGAAAAGGTGTAACTCTGAATGAAGAAGCTCTTGCAGAAATAGAAACTCCTGATGAAAACAAGTTGGGAGGGCTTTGTGCAGCGGTGGACTTTATCCTGGAAAAGGGTATCTACGGAATAAGTATATTCCCTCACAGGCTTGCGAAAAGATTCTTTGAATCCGTAAGCTCTATGAAGAATGTTACGGTGTATGGCGATTTCGGAACAAACACAAGAATACCTACCGTATCCATAAGTGTTAAAGGATTTACAGCGGAAGAAGTTAAAAACTTCATGAGAAAAAATGGTATTGCCGTAAAAAGCAGTGATTTCAATGCACCTCGTCTTATGAAATCGCTTGGAAGGGAAGGAGAGAGTCTTGTTAGATTCAGCTTCGGATACTTTAATACAAGAATGGAAGTAAATGACGCCATATGGGTGCTTATGGACATGCAGGGTCTTGATGATCTTTATCTGCTTGCATAAAATTAAATGGACCAAATAAATACTGCCCTCAAAGATCCTAATAAATACGGACCTTCAGGGCAGTTTTTTAATTCATGCTGTTTATTTCATCAAACAGACCTTGCATTCGCTTATCAAGCTTTGCGCTTACTTCTGCACATGCCTTAAGTTCTACATTTATTTTGTTGGCGAATTCCTTACCTTTTTTGTATCTCAGCTGATGCTCCAGGCTGGCCCAGAAATCCATCGCCACAGTTCTTATCTGCACTTCTACCGGTACATTTTCACAGCCGTTCAATAAAAATACAGGTACAGAAAGGACAAGGTGAAGGCTTCTGTAGCCGTTTTCCTTTGGATTCTCTATGTAGTCTTTTTTCCCTATAAGTGCTATATCATTCTGCTCTATCAGCATATCAGCTATGGCATATACATCATCTATAAAATTGCATACCACCCTTATGCCGGCTATATCCATTATATTTTCTCTGGCGGATTCTATTGATACTTCTTTGCCGTAGCGTATGAGCTTTTCTTCGATGCTTTCCGGAGATTTAAGGCGTCTCTCCATATGATGTATTGGATTGTAGTCGTGGCGAACAGCAAAGTCTTCACTCAAAATTTCAATCTTAGTTCTAACTTCTTTTATGGCAGCTCTGTATGCATGCCTGAAAGTTTCAAAGCCTTGACTTTCTGCAAGGTGCTTTAAGTCTGACACCGAATATACCCCCAAATGGTTATTTACATAGTCATTATACTCGATTATAATTTAAAAAGAAAGGATTTTCACATGAAAAACACATTACTTGGAAATACAGGATTATCAGTAAGCAAAATAGGTATGGGAGTTCTTCCTATAGGTCCAAATCAGAGGAATCTTCCTATTGAAAAGGGAGCAGAGATAATAGAATATGCTTTGGAAAACGGAATAAATTTTTTTGATACGGCTCAGTATTACAAGACATATCCTTATCTGAAAAGGGCATTTTCTCTTAGCGGAAAACAGCCTGTAATATGCTCAAAAAGCTTGTGTACTGATTATAGGTCTATGGAGGCTGCGGTAGAAGAAGCAAGAAAAGCAATTGACAGAGATGTTATAGATATATTTTTGCTTCATGAGGTCAGAACCGGGCAGTTTGCCGATAGACAGGGTGCATGGGAGTATCTTAACTATGCAAAGGATAAAGGTCTCGTCAGGGCTATCGGAGTATCGACTCATAACATAGATGTTGCAGAAGAAATGAGCAAAGAAGCGCAGTGCGATGTGGTTTTCCCCCTGATAAACTATGCGGGCTTGGGAGTGCGAAAAGGGTTTGAAGCAGGAAGCGCAGATGAAATGCTTGCAGCAATCAGAAAGTGCAAGGCGGCAGGAAAGGGCATATTTTCCATGAAAGCGTTCGGAGGAGGAAATCTGACCTCTTCATATCAAAAGGCTCTAAAGTATGTACTTTCAATAGATGATATTTCTTCTGTAATGATAGGATTTTCATCCTTAAAAGAAATAGATGATGCAATAAATTATTTTGAAGGTCTGATGGCACCTGATTACAATCCCGATATATCTTCAAAAAAAATGTGGATAGAAGAGAGTGACTGTGAAGGCTGCGGAAGCTGTCTCAAAGCTTGTCAGTCTCAGGCAGTATATTATAACGAAAGAGGTCTTGCACAGATAGATGAAAAACTGTGCCTGACATGCGGATACTGTGCGGCGGCATGTCCGGTCAGAGCTATAATAATGATTTAGAAAAGGAAACAGCAACTGAAAGAATTCTGAAAGAGAACTTGCCCTATATTGTGAAGAACGATAAAATATAATTTCGGGAGGTTATTCTTTATGAACAGGAAGGTTTTAGCTCTTTTAGTTCTGTTTGTTTTGACGGCCGGCTCTTTGGTACAAGCATGTGGAGCGTCGACAGATTCAAAATATACAGGAGCTACATATGAGCACAATAAAAAATTTGAAAATGCAGATGTCATAAACGGCATAGATGTTTCTCAATATCAGAATGAAATAGATTGGAACAAGGTAAAAGATGACGGAGTAGAGTTTGCTGTTATAAGGGTAGGCGGCAGAGGATATTCGGAAATGGGAAGAATGTACTTTGACGACTATTACAAGAAAAATATAGAAGGTGCGAAAAAGGCAGGCATTGATGTGGGTGTTTATTATTTTTCGCAAGCAAAGACGGAGGCGGAAGCCGTTGAAGAAGCAGAACACTGTCTATCCCTTTTGGGCGATTATGAAATAGATATGCCTGTTTATATGGATTATGAACATGCAAGTGATCTTTTGAACCCAGGAAGGATTAAAAACCTTACAAAAGAACAACGCACAAAAAATGTCATGGCATTTTGTGAAAGAATAAAAGAATCAGGTTACGAGGCCGGGTTCTATTCAAATTTGTTATTTCTCCGAAATTCCGTAGACGGAAAGACCATCGGAGAAAAGTATCATGTTTGGGCAGCACAATATAATAATAAATGCAGTTATGAAAATGACTACGGTATCTGGCAGTACAGCAGTAAAGGCAAAGTAAACGGAATAAACGGCATAGTAGACTGCAATTTCCAATACAAGCTTGATATAAGCGGTTTTGATGTTCAGCTGTCATTCCTTTCATCTGTATATGATGGGGAGGAGAAGAAACCTGAAGTTACGATATCTGATCTCAAGGAAAATGTAGATTTCACATTGGAATATAAAAATAATATAAATGCAGGAGAGGCAAGGGTTGCAATAACAGGTAAAGGATTATATAAAGGCAGAAAGGAAATTCCTTTTGATATAGAAGTTGCCGATATCAAAGACAGAAATGTGACGCTCTCATACAGTGAAATCGAGTATGACGGAAATGCAAAAGAGCCTGAAGTATCAGTTGAGGGACTTGCCTTAGGCAGAGATTTTAACGTTACATATTCCGATAATGTCCGGGTAGGCACTGCTGCGGTAACGATTACAGGAACCGGAAATTATAAGGGAGTCATAATAACAAATTTTGTAATTAAAGATACTAAAACCGGTGCAGAAGCGTTGTTTAAGGACAGCAACAAAGTAAGAATTTACGGTTCTGACAGATATGAAACAGCTATTAATGCAGCGGAAGCTCTAAAAATAAGTCTTGGCAGGAACAAGTTTGATTCAGTAATTATAGCTTGCGGCGATGATTATGCCGACGCACTTTCCGGAAGTTATCTGGCATCTGTAAAAAAAGCGCCGGTACTTCTTGTAAACCGATATAATGAGTTGCGTGTAAAAAATTATATAGAGGGTAACCTTGAAAATGATGGAACAATATATATTTTAGGTGGAGAAGGTGCCGTATCAAAAGGCTTTGAAGATAGTTTTCTGGAATATAAAACAATCAGACTCGGCGGAAGCACAAGATTTGAAACAAATATAGCTATTCTTGAAGAAGCAGGAGTTAAAGGGAAAGATTTACTGGTATGCTCTGCCTTTGACTATGCTGACAGCCTGTCATCGTCTTCGGCAGGCAGACCGATTCTTCTTATAGATGAAAATCTGAACGATATTCAGGAAGCATACTTAAAAGGTGCAGCCGGCGACTCTTCACTTGAAAAATGTTATCTGATAGGTGGAGAGGGAGCGGTATCCAAGACTGCCGAGCAGGAATTTAAGGGCATATTTAAGTCAGTTGAAAGACTTGGAGGTCAGAATAGATTCGAGACATCTCTTGCCATTGCAAATGAGTTTTTTGACAGAGAAAGTAAGGTCGTGACTTTGGCATACGGCTATGATTATCCTGACGGATTGACGGGCGGAGCAGTTGCTGAATCAGTTAATTCTCCTGTACTGCTTGTTTCTGAAAAAAATATTTATTATGCAAAAAAATATGTCCGCAGTATTTCTGCGGACAGGGTTGTCGTAATGGGTGGCCATATATTAGTGCCGGATGAACAGGTTTACGAGATAATGAATCATACATTGTAAAAACCTGTAAGGAATAAGGCAAAGACAGGAATACTCGCTACGGAAATCAAAGTAGTAAAAGCAATACTCTCTGCTGCAAGCAGGGAGTTTTTGTTTTCCATGACAGCAAGAGCTGAAGTAACTACAGCTGTAGGGAAAGCGGCAGCAAATATGGTTGTTATTTTTACATCTGTCGAAACAGGCAGCCAATTAACTGCCAAGAATATTATTACAGGCAGGGCAAACATTTTGATAAGGGAATTTGCTACAAGCTGCTTGTTTTTGATGATTCGTTTTATATTGCTTTCTCCGAGCTGCATACCGACAACCAGCATAGATAGAGGAACTGTTACATCGCCTATAAGTGTTACGCTGTCAAAAATGAGACCGGGAAGGTGAAAACCTGCAAACAGCATAAGAATGCTTATGACTGATACTATCGTAGATGGATTGCAGAATGTTTTCAAAAGTCTTTTGATATTGAATTTTCCGTTTCCTGAATTGATATTAAATACGAAAGGACCTGCAGAGTACATATAAAGTGTCAGACAGATATTCTGCAAAATCATAAGATACAAGATGTCACCGCCGAATATTGCATTTGTGATTGGGAAACCCATAAAACCGTTATTTACGGTGGAAAAAGCCATTATATAAACTCCCAGATCTTCTTTTGGAGAAACTTTTATGATTTTTTTGCATAAAAACCAGCCGACGATGAAAGATACGGTGAAAAAACCTATACCGCAAATAAATATCTCGACTGTTGCTCTTGCAGTATCGCTGTTGAATTCTTTTGAGGTTACTGACGAGAGAATCATACAGGGCGTCGTTACCATAAGCAGAAGATCCACGAAAAATTTTGTTGCGCTGCTCGGGATTACTTTCAGCCTGTTTATGGCAAACCCAACTGCCATTATTAAGAAAATTGATGTGATTTTTGATAAAATTATAGTCATAATAAAAACATTATATCACTACTCAGGAAACTTGTCACCGATAAATGAATTTATTTCTGCACTTTCACTTGACATAAACCATATTTCGTATATAATTATTTTGCATGGTTGGTTTAGTATTTCTAAACTTTTAGTTTATTAAAATAAAACGCAGCACTGATGAAAAGGTTCGGATGTTAAAACGAACTTGGTTTTCTGATTAAAGCGCAAGAATTTTATTAAAGGAATTAAAATGGATATAGGAATTAAGATTAAGGAACTGAGAACTCTTAAAGGACTTACTCAGGAGGAACTTGCATCAAGGAGCGAGCTTTCAAAAGGATTTATTTCGCAGCTTGAAAATGATTTGACATCGCCCTCCATATCTACGCTGGAAGATATTCTGCAATGCCTTGGAGTTACCATAAATGAGTTTTTTGCAAAGGAGGAAACTCCTGTTCAGGTGGTGTTCGGAGAAGATGACTACTTTGAGAAAGTGGATGATGAGCTTAAGAACAAGACGGAGTGGATAATTCCCAATGCCCAAAAAAATATGATGGAGCCGATAAGAATGACTTTGTCAGCAGGAGGTTCAACTTATCCCGATAATCCGCACGAAGGTGAAGAACTTGGATATGTGCTTAAGGGTGAGATAACTATTGTCATAGGTGATGTAAAGCATATTGCAAAGGCAGGAGAAGCATTTTACTATACTCCCGACAGAAAACATTATATAACATCAAAGAAAGGAGCAGAAATTCTGTGGGTGACTACGCCGCCGAGTTTCTAATTTACAAATGGCACTTATAGAACTTATAGATATTTCAAAATCATTTGATGGAGAACTTGTGCTTGATGAGTTTAACCTCAGTATTAAGGAAAACGAATTTATCACATTGCTTGGACCGTCAGGCTGCGGCAAGACCACCACATTGAGAATTTTGGGAGGGTTTGAAACCCCGGATACAGGGCGTGTAATGTTTAGGGGGGAAGATATAACAGATCTTGCACCTAACAAGCGCCATATAAATACAGTCTTTCAAAAGTATGCTCTGTTCCCCAATATGAATATAGCCGAAAACATAGCGTTCGGACTTAAAATCAGCGGAAAGAGCAAAGAATATATAAAAGATAAGGTGAAGTATGCATTGAAGCTTGTAAATCTGAGTGGATACGAAAAGAGAAAGGTGGATTCTCTTTCGGGAGGCCAGCAGCAGCGTATAGCCATTGCAAGAGCAATTGTTAATGAACCCAAGGTACTTCTCCTTGATGAACCTCTTGGAGCACTTGATTTAAAATTAAGGCAGGAAATGCAATATGAGCTCATCAGGCTTAAAAACGAACTGGGAATAACATTTCTTTATGTTACTCATGATCAAGAGGAAGCGCTTACTATGTCAGATAAGGTTGTTGTAATGAATAAAGGATATATACAACAAATGGGTACGCCTGAAGAAATTTACAATGAGCCTGAGAATGCATTCGTCGCTGACTTTATAGGTGACAGCAATATAATAGACGGAGTAATGCTTGAGGACAGAATTGTAAAAATTTGCGGACATGTATTTCCTTGTATAGATGAAGGCTTCGGCAAAAACAAACCGGTCGATGTCGTTATCCGCCCCGAAGATATAATAATAGGGAAGCCCGGAAGCGGGGCAATGAACGGAGTAGTTACATCTAATGTTTTTATAGGAGTACATTATGAGATGTGCATAGAGGCAGGAGGTTTTGAATGGCTTGCTCAGAATACCATAAGCTATCCGGTAGGAAGCCATGTATCCATAGATGTAATACCTGAAAATATTCAGATAATGAATAAGCCTCAATCTGAAGATGAGGAGGCACTGGTTCTGGATGAGTAGAAAAATTTTCAGCGGCCCGTTTCTTATATTTATGTTATGCGGTACAATAGTCCCTTTAGGCGTAATTGCTTTTTACGGTATAACAGACAGAAACGGCAATTTCACATTAGACAACATAACAGCTATAGTGACTGCTGAGCATTGGGAGGCTCTTGTACTGGCTCTTGAACTTGCCGTTATAAGCACTGTGATATGTTTGGTGCTGGCGTTTCCTCTAAGCCTGATTCTCAAAGACAGCAGGTTTGGGAAAAAGGGCTTTATGGTATTTATATTCATATTGCCTATGTGGATGAATT
This sequence comes from uncultured Eubacteriales bacterium, assembly GCA_900542295.1. Taxonomy (GTDB): domain Bacteria; phylum Bacillota; class Clostridia; order Peptostreptococcales; family Anaerovoracaceae; genus Fimisoma. The sequence continues at coordinate 28,717 of UQNJ01000003.1, forward strand.
TTTTGCTCAGGACCATGGCATGGCAGGTTTTGCTTGAGAGGAACGGAATTATAAATCAGGTTCTTGGAATGATAGGAATAGACCCTCTGAATATAATCAATACTCCTTATGCAGTTGTTTTGGGCATGGTGTATGATTACCTGCCGTTTATGGTTCTTCCCATTTACAATGCATTGATAAAGATAGACAGGCATGTCATAGAGGCTGCTTATGACCTCGGCGCAAGTCATATTCAGGTCCTGAGAAAAATAATAGTTCCGTTGAGTGTTCCGGGTATAGTAAGCGGAATAACAATGGTATTTGTTCCGTCACTGACTACCTTCGCCGTATCCAATATGCTTGGAGGAGGAAAGGTTAATTTGATAGGAAACATCATAGAACAGGAATTTACAGCAAGCTCGAATTGGAATTTGGGTGCGGGGCTTTCCCTTGTAATGATGATTTTTATAGTCATAAGCATGGCTCTTATAGAAAAATTTGATAGAAACGGGGAGGGTAATCTGATATGAAAAAGGTTTTAAAAGGTATTTACATTACCCTTATACTACTGTTTCTTTACATGCCTATAGGAACATTGATGGTACTTTCTTTTAACGGCGGAAGATCCATGAATTCATGGAAAGGGTTTTCTCTTCGCTGGTATGAAGAGATGTTTCAGAGCGAGCAGATAATGGATGCGCTGAAAAATACTCTTACAATAGCATTCTGGGCGGCAGCCGTAGCTACAGTAGTGGGTGTGGCAGCTTGTATAGGCATTAGCAGTATGAGAGAAAAAAGCAAGGCTGTTTTGATGGGACTTAATAATATACCGCTTTTAAATGCAGATATAGTTACGGGAATTTCTCTTATGCTGTCGTTTTTGCTTTTTGGAATTTCACTTAATTACGGAACAGTTCTTTTTGCCCATATAACATTTTGCATACCCTATGTGATACTTTCCGTAATGCCAAAATTCAGGCAGCTTGAAAATCACACATACGAGGCGGCGCTCGACCTTGGAGCATCTCCGTTTTATGCATTTGTAAAGGTGGTGCTGCCGGACATAATGCCGGGTATTTTATCGGGGTTTTTGTTGTCTTTTACTATGTCTGTAGACGATTTTGTAATTACCCATTTTACAAGGGGTGTTGGAATCAACACAATTTCAACCCTTATATACAGTCAGGTAAAGGTTGGAATCAGACCTACGCTGTATGCCCTTTCTACAGTTATATTTATAACGGTATTGATAATACTTATAGCAGTTAACATTATGAGTAATAAAAAGGAGGAAAAAAGAGTATGAAAAAGATAATCACCCTGGTCCTTTCGCTGATGCTTATGATATCTTTGCTTGCAGGATGCGGCGGCAGAGATTCCAAGGATGAAGGAAAGACTCTGCACGTATATTGCTTCGGCGATTATTTTGACCCTGATCTTGAAGAAAAATTTGAAGAGGAAACGGGGTATGATGTAGTTGTTGATTTATTTGACACGAATGAAGAAATGTACCCTGTTGTAAAGAACAATACTGCCGATTATGATGTCATCTGTGCCTCTGATTATATGATAGAAAAGCTTGTTTTAGAGGGTGTACTTGACGAAATAAATTACGATAATGTTCCGAATGCTGAAAATATAAGTGAAGTTATAAAACCGTTTATGGAAGGCTTCGATCCGGGCATGAAACATTCTCTGCCGCATACATGGGGAACATACGGGATTATGTATAACAAGACTATGGTTGACGAAGAAATAACATCATGGGATGTTCTCTGGGATAAAAAATATGACGACAAGATAGTCATGCCGAACTCCATGAGAGAAGGCTTTATGTTGGCTGCAAAGAAGCTCGGATATTCAATAAATACCACCGATGAAAATGAGATAAAAGTCATTACGGATGCGCTTATAGAACAGAAACCTCTTGCATACAGTTTTGACAACGACAGGGCAAGGGAAATTATGATAGGAGATTCTGCGGCAATGGCAGTTATTACTTCTGGAGAAGTCTTGTACTCTCAGGAAGAAAATGAAAACCTTGAATTCATAGTGCCTGAGGAGGGAACTGAAGTTTGGACTGATTGCTGGGCTATTCCTAAGACAGCAAAAAATAAAGAGGCCGCAGAAGCGTGGATGAACTTCATGCTGGACGGTGAGGTGGCAAGAATAAATTTTGAATATTTGACATATGCAATACCTAATATCCATATAAATGATTTGACAGATAATCCTGTTTTGAATCCGTCACAGGAAATCTTATCAAGGTGTGAGACATTGAGGAATCTTGGCAGTGAAGCTGACGATATGTACAGCACATATTGGAAAAAGTACAAGGCTGAATGAAGTTTCTTACAATATAGTTAAGAAAACGTTAAAAAACAGCGACATACAAAGTATACAACCCCAAAATATGATAAAATTGCAAGGTGTGATAAAGTTGCACCTTGTTTTTGTTTTTGGGGGAAGTATTATGAAAAGTAAAAAGAGAGAAAAATGGGGAGACAGAAGAGATGGAGTATGGCTTAAAAATGTGGATCCAATGCATGCGTTTATGCCGTACCTGTATCCCGACAGAAGTGATAACGAAGCTTTTATAAGCGAGCGGATAGACTTAAAAAATATCAACAGTTATATCGAAAGAAAAAACAGTGAAGGCGTGGAAGAACATTATAAATTGTTTCATGTTCTTATTGCTGCAATAGTAAAAACCATAGCGCTTAGACCTAAGATGAATATTTTTATAAAGGGCTACAGAATGTATCAGCGAAAAAAACTTACCATTGCATTTGTTGTGAAAAAACGGTTTGCCGACGAGGGAAAAGAGGCCTTGGCTTTTGTGGAGTTTGATGAAAACGATACCATAGAAACGGTTAGAGAAAAGATTTACAAGGAAATCAACACATGCAGAGGTGAGGCGCTTGATAATTCCACGGCAGGAATGGATATACTCACGAAAATGCCAAGATTTTTACTGAGGTTTGTTGTATGGATACTGCATAAGTTGGATTTTTACGGAAGAGTACCTGAGTTCCTGATTAAAACCGATCCCAATCATGCTTCATGCTTTGTAACCAATCTGGGGTCTATAGGGCTTAAGTCAGGATACCACCATCTTTCAAACTGGGGAACAAACTCATTGTTCATTGTTTTAGGCGAAAAAAGGATAAGACCCGTATATGATGAACATGGAAATATGAATATGACAGAAACATTGGATATAGGAATTACTCTTGATGAGCGTATCGCAGATGGATATTACTATTCCAAAACAATAAAACTGCTTAAATATTTATTGAAAAATCCGGAGCTTCTTGAGCTTCCGGCGGGGGAGGAAGTAGATTATGATAAAAGAAAATAATATGAATGTAAAAATGCCGTGGCTTAAAAGCCTTGACGGTATACCGGCCCATCTTGAATATTACAAGGGCTCGATGTATGAAAAAATTGCAGAAGTTTCTGAAAATTACCCTGACCATATAGCCTATGATTTTATGGGTGCAAGAATAAAGTATAAAGATTTTATAGCCAAGGTTGACAGGTGTGCAAGAGCGCTTGCGGCGATAGGGGTCAAGAAGGGGGAAAGCGTTACTATTTGTATGCCCAATGCGCCTCAGTCAGTTATAATGTTTTATGCAGTAAATAAGATAGGTGCAATTGCCAACATGGTTCATCCTCTTTCCAGTGAAAAGGAAATTGAATTTTGCATAAAAGAATCGGCAAGTGTAGTATGTCTTACGCTGGATCAGTTCTATGGGAAATTTGAAAACATAAAAAGAAATATTCATCTTAGAAATCTTATTCTCACAAGCGTAAAGGATGTTCTTAGCCCGATAAAACGAAAAGGATATTATCTTGTAGAGGGAAGAAAGATAAAAAAGGTCCCTGAAAATGCAGAAATAATATGGTGGAATAAATTTTTAGCGGATGGCCGCAAATATTACGGTTCTTTTCATACTCCGGCAAAAGCAGATGAACCTGCGGTAATATTATACAGCGGCGGAACTACAGGTACTATGAAGGGAATTCTTCTTTCTAATCTGAATTTTAACGCTCTGGCGCAGCAGATAATAGCAACTAATCCCATGTTTAAGCCGGGTGATAAAATGTTAGCTGTGATGCCTATTTTCCACGGCTTTGGGCTTGGCGTATGTATACATTCGATGCTTGCTAACGGCGGCAGATGTTTGCTGATACCAAGATTTAACCCTGAAAGTTATGCAAAACTTCTAAAAAAGCATAAACCTAATTTTATTGCGGGAGTGCCTACTTTGTATGAGGCGTTACTTAGAATCAAGAGCCTTTCTCACGTAGACTTGTCATGTCTAAAAGGCGTTTTCAGCGGTGGAGACTCTCTTTCTGTAGAACTGAAAAAGAGATTCGATGCATTTTTGAAAAGTCATAATGCAAGTATTCCGGTTCGTGAAGGCTACGGAACTACCGAATGTGTAACGGCAAGTTGCCTCACTCCTATAAACAGAGAAAAGGAGGGCAGCATAGGTCTGCCGTTTCCTGATACCTTTTACAAGATAGTTAAGCCGGGAAGCGAAGAGGAGGTTCCGTATGGTGAAGAGGGAGAAATATGCCTTGCAGGACCTACGGTTATGATGGAATACATAAACAATCCGGAAGAAACAGCAAACACCCTGCGCAGACATAAAGACGGCATGACATGGGTACATACAGGAGACCTTGGAATGATGGATGAAGAGGGATTTGTGTATTTCCGTCAGAGAATAAAGAGAATGATAATTACCAGTGGTTATAATGTATATCCTTCAAGAATAGAAAATATTCTGGACTCACATGAACTGGTACACATGAGCTGTGTCATAGGAGTTCCGGACCCTTACAAAATGCAGAAAGTAGTTGCATTTGTGATGTTAAAGCCTGATGTAAAAATTTCGCACGAAGAAGCAGAAGAAATTCTTCTGAAGTATTGCAGCAAGCATGTTGCCAAGTATGCAATGCCTTCATCAATTCAGTTTAGGGACAATCTTCCAAAAACACTTGTAGGAAAGGTGGCATACAGAATTTTGGAAGAAGAAGAACTTAAAAAATATGCATAGATATAAAAAGAAGTCTGGCTGTGATTTGTATCGGTCAGACTTTTTTATATTGTGCTCTTTGCTTGTAAAATAAATTTTAAAAATAAGCCCATATGACGAGTTTTATACAGATGTAAACGGATTAAAACGGTTTAATTCCGTATAAACTTGAGAAAAACAGAGCAAAACCTTTATTTTTAGCCATTATTTGGTGGCATGAAATTTGCTTGAATGTTTATTGATGAGATTCAGCTCAAATGATTTCTTATTTATTTGTCAGGAAAGGAAATAATACAAGCAAAAGTGTTATGGGTGAAGTAAGTACATTTAAGATAGGCGTTTTAGGGGGAATGGGACCGGCGGCCACATGTTTATTTTACAAAATGATTACAGAAAAAACAGAGGCGTATAAGGATCAGGATCATATAAATATGATTATATACAGCGATGCTTCTATGCCGGACAGAACAGAAGCTATACTTGGACAGAGTTTTGATGATGTGGCAGATAAAATGATGGAAGATATAAGAATTCTTGAAAAAGCGGGGTGCAGAGCTATTTTTGTCACATGCAACACGGCTCATTTCTTTTTAGATATGTTGTCTGACAAGATTGAAATTCCGATAGTACACATGATAGATGAAACCGTTAAGGAAATTCATAATAAAGGCATGGGAAGAAAGGTTGCTGTTCTTGCAACAGAAGGAACAGTAAAAACGGGACTTTATCAAAAACGGCTTGAAGATGCGTTCATGGAAGTTTATATTCCGGAAGAAAAAATCCAGAGCATGATAACGGAGCAGATATATGACAGGGTTAAGAAAGGCCTGCCCGGAGATATTGGAGTTTGGGAAACAATTTCAGAAAGACTTAAAGAAGAAAATGTATCTGCGGCAATAATGGGATGCACGGAATTATCTGTAATAAAAAAACAATGTTGTTTGCCGGATATGTTTGTAGACCCATTGGAGATTCTTGCTGAGAAGGCGATAGTTTTTTGTGGGAAAAAAGTAAAACTATAGAAAATATGATTAAAAAGTGATATATTTATTTTGATATAAAAGTAGGAGGCGAGAAAGCATGGGGCTGCCTGAAAACGATATAGTAAAATTAGATCATAAGTATCCGAAAGGAAATAAAAACAAGATTACAGATGTTCCGGGAGTGAAAGTGGGACATGTTACACTTAATGACCAGTCAAATAATATACATACAGGTGTTACGGCTGTACTTTCTCATGAAAGAAATTTATTTAAGGAAAAGACAGCAGCAGGAGTCAGCATAATAAATGGATTTGGAAAAAGTGTAGGGCTTGTTCAGATAGAAGAGATGGGAACTATTGAGTCGCCAATAATAATGACAAATACCTTCGGTGTAGGAACAGCTTTAAATGCATCTGTAAAATACATGCTTGACAGGAATGAGGATATAGGTGTTGATACGTGTACTGTTAACTGTATTGTGACAGAGTGCAATGACGGAACTCTCAATGATATACGGGGGATGCACGTGACGGAAAAAGATGTCCTCGATGCTATAGATAATGCAAGTTCAGAATTTGAAGAAGGCGCCGTAGGGGGAGGCACAGGGATGTGCTGTATGGGTATCAAAGGCGGAATAGGTACAGCATCAAGAATTATAGAAATAAATAATAATAAATACTCTTTAGGAACTATCTTAATGTCAAATTTTGGTGTTGCAGGAAATTTGCGCATAAACGGGAAAGCGGTGAGTTCAGATGTTTTATCAGAAATATCCGGTGACAAGGAAGAGAAGGATAAAGGTTCCGTTATAGTCGTAATTGCAACAGATGTGCCGCTTACAAGCAGACAGCTTAAAAGAGTAGCCAAGAGAGCTTCCATCGGGCTTGGGAGGGCAGGCTCGTATTTAGGAAACGGAAGCGGAGATATAGCAATAGCATTTTCTACAGCTAATATAATACCGCATTATAACGGAAATCGGCCGATAGAAATCAGAATGATTTCTGACGACTGTATTGACAAGGTGTTCGAAGCGGTTGTTGAAACTGTAGAAGAATCGGTAATAAGCTCTCTTTATCATTCGCATACCGTGAAAGGAATAAGAAACAAGACTGTTTTCGGATTGCTGGATATGTTAGAGATGCATTCAGAATAATACATGAAAATAAAACCGACCTAATTATGAGGTCGGTTTTTTGCTGTTAGATGATATGTATAAATCTGTCACGCTCTTTTTCTATTTCTGCTCTGTGATGAGGTGTGTTGATACCGGGAGCTCCGCCTGTATGCAGGAATATAACTTTTTCTCCTTTTTTGATTCTTCCGCTTTTTACCATTTCAAGCAGACCTGCGAAAGCTTTTCCTGTATAACAAGGGTCGAGTATAATTGCTTCTTTCTGAGCCATATAGTATACTGCCTCACGCACTTCTTTACAAGGATTGTTATAAGCGCCGCGATCATAATCGGTAAGAAGCCCGAAGCTTTCTTCGGAAGGCATGAAGTCTTCTTTAGAAGCCATATAGCCGAGATTGAAGCGTTTTGCAATTTTTTCGTAATAGTTCATTGCGATTCCGGCTGCATCGTTTTTTGGAGATATACATATGCCGGTCAGATTGATAGGAAGTTTTTCGTTTTTTATTCCGGCAAACAGCCCCATGTATGTTCCCATGCTGCCAACTGCTGAAACGAGGCGGCAGTTTTGAAGGTGAGTACCTTTTATCTGGTCTGATATTTCCATCGCACATTCATAATATCCAAGGGCACCTATTTCGTTTGAGCCGCCAAGTGGGATGAAATAGACCTTTTCACCCAAAGCCTCGTAATGCGCTGTTATTTCTTGTATGGAAGAAGCATAGAGTTCATCTTCTGTCTTTCCCGCTTCAGGTTTTTTTATCCAGACATCTGAACCCATCATTCCGTCGAGTAGAAGGTTGGCAGAGAGTTCTCCCGGATATTCGCCTACGGAAATTACAGCCCCCTTGAGACCGTATTTATTTGCGGCTGCACATGTAAGGCGGCCGTGATTGGTCTGAACACCTCCTACTGTAAGGAGAAGTGTAGCACCATGGTCTATGGCATCCTTTAAAAGAAATTCAAGCTTGCGAAGCTTGTTGCCGCCCATTGCAAGAGGTGTTAAATCATCTCTTTTGATATAAAGTTCTATGCCTAATTCGTTTGAAATCTGCGGCAGATATTCAATAGGCGTAGGAAGATGCAGAAAGTTTTCTTTTTCGTGATTTAATAACATGACAAATCCTCCTTTTAATTTATTTTCATTTTACCATAATCGTGATATAATATAAACGCATTTTTATAATTCGTGAAAGGAGATTTCATATATGGCATTTATGGATAAACTGGGTCAGATGGCTAATAAGGTCGGTGAAGTAGCAGGTGATACATTCGACTACGGAAAAGCAAAAGGAAAAGTTGTGTTGGAAAAGGGCAGGATCAAGGATGTTAAAGAAGCGATAGGAGACTATGTTTATGAAACTGTCAATGAAGCAGGTGAATTGGACATGGATAGAATCAGAGCCTTCTGCGCTGAAATTGACGGATATTATGCCAACATTGAAGAACTGAGAGCCGAAGCCAAAAGGAGCGGTGAAAATCTTTCTGACACATTTAGCGGTAAGGAAGACTGATGATTGGAGTAATAGTAAACACCCTTACTGTAATTGTTGGCAGCAGTATAGGACTTTTGGCGAAAAAAATCATACCTAAAAACTGGTCGGATTTTATAATATGCGGTATGGGGCTTTGCACTATATATATTGGAATAAGCGGTGCTTTTGAAGGACAAAATACGCTTGTAGCAGTAATTTCAATGGCAGTGGGGGCTGTAATTGGCCTTGCGGCAGATATCGACAGACGAGTAAACAGCGGCGTTGAAAAGCTTGAAAAGCGATTTATCAAGGAACCTTCCGAAAGCGGCGGTGCATCCTTTACCGAAGGGTTTGTAACAGCAAGCATGATATTTTGTGTAGGAGCCATGACGATTTTAGGATCTCTTCAGGCAGGGCTGACAGGGGATAATACAATGCTTTTCACAAAAGCAACCATGGACGGAATAGGAGCTGTATTCTTTGCAGCATCGCTGGGCTTTGGAGTCCTTGCGGCAGGAGTGTTCGTATTTGTATTTCAAGGCGCTATAGTTCTTTTGGCGCAGTTTGTGGAGCCGTTTCTCAGCCAGACGGTTATTGCCGAGATGACATGTGTAGGATCACTCATATTGATAGGATTGGCTTTGAATCTCATAGGAGCTACCAAGATAAAGGTTATGAACTTTACTCCGGCAATATTTATGCCTATAGCTGTAGTTCCGCTCTTCGACTGGGTTGGTGGAATATTCTGACAGAAACATATTTTTTAAACAAAAAAGAAGGAGAGGAATATTATTGACCTCTCCTTGTTTTTATTGTTTATATTTTTTTTTCAAAAACATTGTGACATCTGCTGCAAGTAACTCTTATTCGTCCTCTGCCTTTCGGAGCCCTGAGAACTTGACCGCAGGCAGGACATTTGAAATATTTATAATTTTTTCTGTCACGATTCATATAGGAACGAAAAGGTGTCTGTACATAAGATATATACCATAAATTTTCGGCACTTCTTTTCTCTGTATTTCTTGAAAATGCTCGAAAATAGGAATACATCATAAGAATAATACCTATGGTTCTGACGATTCTTCCGGGAATTATTATATCGGCAAAAATGAGTATCATAGCCCAAAAAAGCAAATCCCTCGAGAAAGCATCAAAGCCATTTCTTCCTATCATAAATTGTAACATACGGTATCTGAAGTTTCCCATTAGTGTCCCCTTGAAATTTCTTTATAATTTAATTTAATCTTACCTGGGAATGTTGTCAATGGGGTTTGACGATAAACCACCAAAACTTCACAGTTACTGCACAATTGGTTCAAGCATTTTGTTTAGTTCTTTAGGCTTTGCATAGGTGCAGGTATTCTGCCTCCTCTTGCAATCATCTTTGATGATGATTGAGGACGGAGTTTCATCACAGGACCCTGACCTAATAGTCCGCCGAAATCCAGTTCCTCTCCTTCCGAAAGACCTATCGCCGGAATTACTCTTACGGCTGTGGTTTTGGAATTCACCATTCCTATAGCTGCCTCGTCTGCTATTATTGCAGATATGGTTGAGCAATCTGTTTCTCCCGGGACAATAATCATATCAAGACCTACGGAGCATACTGCTGTCATTGCCTCAAGTTTTTCTATTGAGAGCACTCCGCTTCTTGCAGCTGCGATCATTCCGGCATCTTCGGTTACAGGTATGAAAGCTCCTGAGAGTCCACCTACGCTTGAAGAAGCCATAACACCGCCTTTTTTGACGGCGTCGTTAAGCATAGCAAGGGCGGCGGTAGTTCCATGAGTTCCGCATTGTTCCAGTCCGATTTCTTCCAATATATATGCTACCGAATCGCCTACTGCAGGAGTAGGTGCGAGAGACAAATCTATAATTCCGAAAGGAACACCTAACATCTTGGATGCTTCTGTTCCTACCAGTTGTCCCATTCTTGTGATTTTGAATGCTGTTTTTTTGATGAGTTCCGCTACTTCATCCAACGGAGCATCATTAGGTAATTTGGCGAGGGCTGCACGAACTACGCCGGGACCTGAAACTCCGACATTGAGAACCACATCAGGCTCTCCGGGACCGTGAAATGCGCCTGCCATGAATGGGTTGTCTTCCGGTGCATTACAGAATACCACTAACTTTGCCGCTCCTATACATTGATTGTCTTTTGTCAGCTCAGCAGTTTTTTTGACTGCTTCACCCATGAGCTTTACCGCATCCATGTTGATACCTGCCTTTGTTGAGCCTATGTTTACGGAAGAGCATACAAAATCCGTTTCTGCAAGTGCTCTTGGGATGGCTTCTATAAGTTCCCTGTCTCCTGCACTGAAACCTTTATGAACCAGTGCGCTGAACCCTCCTATGAAGTTGACCCCGACTTTTTTTGCAGCCTTGTCCAGAGTTTTTGCGTATTTAACAGGATCACCGCCGCTGGCGGCTAATAGCATTGCAATGGGAGTTACGCTTATTCGCTTGTTTACTATTGGAATTCCGTATTTTTTCTCTATTGATTCACCGACTGCAACAAGTCTTGCGGCTTTTGCAGTTATCTTATTGTATATCTTTTCGCATGAACGATCAATGTCACTGTCGGCACAGTCCAGCAGTGAAATACCCATCGTTATGGTTCTGATATCTAAATTTTCTTCCTGAATCATGGTTATTGTTTCCATGATATCGTTAAAATTGACCATTTACATCCTCCGTTCTATAGTTAAATTCTGTGCATTGAATTGAAAATATCTTCATGCATTACATGGATTACCATGTCCGGTACGGATGCTTTGAGGGCAGCTTCAAGCCCGTCTAACTGACAAGGCATTCTGCTTATATCTATTACCATGACCATGCAGAAGTAGCCATCAAGTATTGATTGAGTTACTTCAAGCACATTAGCTTCCTTTTCTGCACAGGAGGTGGAAACTTTTGCAAGTATTCCTACCATATCTTTGCCTACTACTGTAACAACTGCTTTCATATTAAATCTCCTTTTTTGTTTTTACTGAATAAAAGCCTTTCTTTAAAGTCTGATCCGATGCAAATGATATCTGCATATTGGGAAAGGCAGTTTTAAAATAAGCCTTGTTTGCTGCTTTATGTCCGATCATATTATTAAATGAGCCTGGATTTGATACACATAGTACAGATGTATCAGGCGGATATTTTTTTAGCTGAGAATATAAATCTTCTCTTGCGATTGTACCCTCCACCAATTGCCTGAAAGCCGGATGAAATGTGCCTGAAGTAATATCCTCTCCATTTATAATGTCGCTGGATTTTAGACCTACGCGGATGATATTGATTCCGGCGTCGTCAAGTATGCGATACATAGCAGCAGTGCGCATAACGGCATCGGTCTGATTGAGAGGTACATAAAGTCCGTCAAGGTACATGGTGTAAAGATATGTGTCCGGAATAACCACTGTAGGATAAAGACGTGCTATGGCAGGTGCAATGGAAACAGTTTGCTTCGCGGAAAACAAATCATATTCGTATGTATCTTCGGGAAGGCCTATCATAAGCTGTATTCCCAAAGTGAAGCCGTAATCTTTAATAAGGCGGCTGCTTTCAAAGACACATTCGACGCTGTGACCACGTCTTGATGCTTTTAGAACAGGCTCTGCAAATGACTGAACCCCAAGCTCTATGGTATCAACCTCAAACTCTTTTAAGGTGTCAAGAATTCTATGGTCAATATAATCAGGTCTTGTTGAAAGGTGGATTTTTTGTACAACTCCTTCATCTTTATACCGTTTCGCCACCGATAAAAAAGCCCTCTGCTCATCTAAAGGTATACCTGTAAATGAGCCGCCGAAAAATGACAGTTCTATCTCTTCCATGTTCATATGGGAAAGAGTGGACATATATTCGGATACTGTCTTGTGAATATCCTCCGGAAGAAGAGGTTTTGCATGGGCGGTGATTTTCCTCTGGTTACAGAAGACACAATCGTTGCGGCAGCCCTTATGAGGTATGAATATTGGAATTATGGCATGTTTTTTCATAATTTCTCCTCAATTATAGAACCGATGTCCGTAAGGCGATATTCTTTGAAATAGACTATTTCAAGGCCACGGATTTCTATGAAGTATCTGATTGCCTCATAATCGCTGTGCCTTGTTATATCACCGTTGAATATTATGGAATTTCCGACTTTTCCGGAAGCCCCACCAAGAAAACCGTAAGGCTGTCCTTCCAGTATGACCTGGCTCTTTTCTATAAGCAATACGTTCATACCGGCATTTGCTGCTGTTTTCCATATGCCCCTGTCAGCTGTTATGATTGAATCTTCATCAACCACCACGCAGCTGCACTTTGCATAGCCCTGTTTAACGTGAAGCTCAGTCTGCCCTTCTGCTCTTACTGCATTTAGAAGCCCGGGGGCAGTATATTTTAAATTGTGTATAAAATACTTGCCTGTAGAACATCCGTTGAATATGGCATGAGCCGGATAGTGGGGGTTAAGAAGGAACAGTTCACCATGGTAGACTGAATCCATGAGAGCACACATATAGATATCGGGATGAGTTGCTATTGTAGGATCCATTTTGACCGTTTCTTTGACTTCTTTTACATTATGACCTACATCTGACAGGTATTTTTTTAATATAGCGTTAGCTTTTGAACTGACATAGACCACACTCATGGCTTTATTATACACTAAAAGTTACAAAAGTTATAGCGAATTTATTCGACAAAGTGAGAAAAAAAGAGGATAAATATGGTATAATTTAGATGCTTAGTAAGGCTAAAAATAAAGGATTTGTCGAATTATGGCGAAATATGTCGAAAATACTTGGGAGAGGAGAATAAGTAATCAAACATGGTTAAAATATGTAACGATTGGGACAAATTGCTACAGGATGAGTTTGAAAAAGAGTATTATATAAAACTGAGAAATTTTCTTGCTGAGGAATACAGAGAAAAAACAATATATCCTCCTGCTGAGGATCTTTTTAATGCACTGAGGTATTCATCGTATGAAAATACAAAAGTTGTAATATTGGGACAGGATCCTTATCATGAACCGGGACAGGCTCACGGCCTTTGCTTTTCTGTGAACAAGGGAGTTGCGATTCCTCCGTCACTAATAAATATATACAAGGAGATTGAATCGGATTTGGGAATAAAACCTCCGAACCATGGTTGTCTGGTAGGCTGGGCAAATCAAGGCGTACTGCTTCTGAATACAGTTCTTACAGTCAGGAAGGGGGAAGCTAATTCTCATAAGGGTAAAGGTTGGGAAATTTTTACCGATAGGATTGTAGAGCTTCTTAACAGGAGGGAAAAGCCAATGGTGTTTATGCTGTGGGGAGCTAATGCGAAATCAAAACAGGGATTGATTGATAATAAAAACCATATGATAATAACAGGGGCGCATCCAAGTCCGCTTGCGGCATGGAAAGGTTTTTTCGGAGGAGGATATTTCAGCAAAGCCAACAGGTTTTTGGAGCTTACAGGGCAAACACCGATAGACTGGGAGTTGAAGTGATTCGATTTCGGGTCGAAAAATGTCGAAATTTAATCAATTTTGAATCAAACTTTGATAGAGCTGCCTCCTGAGAGTGAGATGATTTCAGCAATTGTGCCAAATTTAACGAATTGGCACAGTTATTGCTTATAAAAATATACGGAGTCTTAACACTAAAAAATCAGGAGGACATAATGAACTTTATAAAGGGCTTTTTAAAATTTTCACCTGTATTTCTTCTTGCAGGTCTTATGATTGCTGAATATGACGCTCTTATAGCAGCTCCTATTGCGGCAATCTATGCTTTCGTAATCGCAGGAGTTACTGAAAAAATCAAATTTCAGGATTCACTGGATGCTGCGATGAAAAGTGTAAGCAATATACTTATTGCGCTTTTCATACTTATGTTTGCTTATGCTATGGCAAGCATGTTTATGAGCTCGGGAGTAGGCGCTTCTGTAGTTAATATTGCTCTTTCTCTTGGTGTAACTGCCAAAACTGTTGCAGTTGTAGGTATTGTCTGCACAGGAATTCTTTCTGTAGCAACAGGTACTTCATGGGGAACATTTGCGGCATGTGCACCTATCTTTATGTGGTTGAGCCATATTGTTGACGGAAACCCTTATTTAACAGTATGCGCTATCGCAGGCGGTGCTTGCTTCGGTGACAATATAGGACTGATTTCCGATACAACCATAGTATCCTCTGGTATTCAGGGCGTACAGGTAGTTGACAGAATAAGACATCAGGGTGTATGGTCTGTAAGCTGTCTGATACTTGCTTCAGTTGCTTTTTACATTGCCGGTGTAGTTATGGAACTGCCTTCTGAATCTGTAGATGGTGCAGCTGTAGTATCACAGATTCCTGACAATGTATGGGAAGTGCTGGAGGTAGAAAGACCTGATGCGATTCCGCTTCTTCAACAGATTGCAAGCGGTGTTGAGCTTTATATGGTAATTCCGCTTGTTCTTGTAATAGTACTTGCTATAATTGGGCTCAATACTTTTGTATGTATTGGAGCAGGACTTGTTTCGTCATATGTTTTAGGTCAGTTTGCAGGAACTACAGGAACAATAAATGAATTCCTTGACCAGTGTATGGCAGGCTTTGCAGGTGCCGGTGAATGGGTAGTTGTAATGATGATGTGGGTAGCTGCGTTCGGAGGAGTAATGCAGAAGATGAATGCTTTCGAACCTCTTGCAAAATTCGTTGTAAAATGTTCAAAGAAGGTAAGACATCTTATGACATGGAATGCGATACTTTCCCTGGTTGGAAATGCTACACTTTCAGATGAGATGGCACAGATTGTAACTATCGGACCTGTTATCAAAGATATCCTTGATGAAAATGTAGAAGGAAGTGAAGAAGATATGTACAAGCTGCATCTCAGAAATGCTACCTTCGGAGACGCTATGGGCGTATTCGGTTCACAGCTCATACCTTGGCACGTATATCTTGCTTACTATGTAGGAATAGCAGTCGGAGTATATCCGCTTATAGAGCTTTCTCAGATAGACTTCCTGAAGTATAACTTCATGGCTTATATAGCGGTATTCTCACTTCTCATACTTACATTTACAGGACTTGACAGATTTGTACCTCTTTTCAAGCTGCCACAGGAGCCTGATGTAAGATTGAAAAAAGAAATTAAAAAATAATATAAAAGGAAAGTCCGAAAAGCTTTTGAGTAAAGTCTTTCGGACTTTTATATTTTTTGAGATTACAGAAAAGTGCCGGCATTTTCCGGCACTTTTTAAAATAATTATTTAAAAGAATATTCTATTATTTTGTCTATGACATCTTTGTATTCAAGACCTACGCCTGCCATCATCTTAGGAAAACGGCTTACGGAAGTAAAACCGGGAATTGTATTTACCTCGCTGAAAACTATTTCATTTTCAGGAGTAAGGAACATGTCTATTCTTGCAAAACCTTTGCAGCCCAGTGCTCTGAAAAGAACCTTTCCTGTTTCGTTTATTCTTTTCTCTGTTTCAGGGTCAAGGCGGCCGGGGCTGTGTATCTTGGAATCAACACCGGTATATTTCATGGTGTAGTCAAAGAAGCAGCCGTTAAATAATTCGATTTCGTCAACTCTGCCCACAATTTCGTTACCCTTGCCGTCACCTATGACTGAACATCCCACTTCAAAACCGTTAATCTTTTCTTCTATTATTACTTCGTCATCATATTCAAGGGCAAGGTCAACTGCCTCAACAAGTTTGTCAGGGGTTTCAATGACACTGATGCCATAAGATGAACCTGCGTTAACCGGTTTTACAAACAGCGGATAAGTGAGGGATGAAACTGCATTGTGCAAATCTTCGTCAGGAAGTTTTCCTGTAATGCTGCATGCCTTAGGAACAGATACACCGGCCGCTTCGGCAATTACATGAGCTCGATATTTGTCCATGCATAAGGCAGAAGATAATGTTCCGCATCCCATTACCGGTATGCCGGCCAATTCTATCAGCCCCTGCACTGTTCCGTCTTCACCGTTTTTTCCGTGAAGAACAGGGAAAACGCCGTCAAGATAAGTCAAAGAAATACCTTCTTCTCTTATTTCCAGCATGCCGTGAACGGAAGTGTCGGGAACTATATAAGCAGGTACGCAGCTGTTGCGGTCTTCATGCCATGTATCATTTTTTATTTTTTCCGTATCGCCGTTGTAGCGGAACCATCTGCCGTCTTTTGTAATACCTACAGCTATGATATCATATTTATCTCTGTCGATGTTGGTTAAAACGGCATAGCCTGAATTCAGAGAAATTCCGTATTCGCTGGAGCAGCCTCCGAACAGCACTGCTATTGTCTTTTTTTTCATAATCATGCTCCTTATAAATCAAGTTTGCTGCTATTTGAGATTTTCGGGATTTAGCCCCTTTAGTTCGTCTATTACAAAAATTCCGTCTTTTCTGATGAGAACATCGTCGAAGTAGATTTCTCCTCCGCCGTATTCTTCTCTTTGAATCATGACAAGATCCCAGTGTATAGCGGAGTGGTTGCCGTTATATGCATCTTCGTAACATTTTCCCGGTGTAAGGTGAAAACTTCCACATATTTTTTCATCAAAAAGTGTGTCCTTCATAGGATGGAGAACATAAGGATTGACTCCTATGGCAAACTCTCCGAAATAACGGGCTCCTTCATCGGTATCAAGCAATGCGTTTATTCTTTCCGTGTCGTTGGCTGTAGCATTGACAATCTTTCCGTCTTTTATTTCGAATTTTATGTTTTCGTAAGTGAAGCCTTGCTCCTCTGAGAAAGTATTATAACTTATTGTTCCGTTCATCGACTCTTTAACCGGAGCCGTATAAACTTCTCCATCGGGAATATTTCTGAGTCCGTCACATTTTACTGCCGGAATATCTTTTATGGAAAATTCAAGGTCGGTGCCCGGACCTGTAATTCTTACTTTGTCGGTTCTGTTCATAAGCTCTACTAAAGGATTCATTGCATCACTCATTTTTTTGTAGTCAAGAGTGCAGACATCAAAATAGAAATCTTCAAAGGCTTCCTGGGATTTATTTGCAAGCTGAGCCATGGAAGCATTTGGATATCTCAGAACAACCCATTTAGTTTTGTTTACCCTGTAGTCAAGAGTAGGACTTGTCAGCTTGTAATACATATTAAGCTTGTCAGAAGGCACATCGGAAAGTTCTGAAGTATTTTCCCCTGCTCTTACGGCGATATATGCATCCATTCCTTTCATCTGGTAGAGCTGATAATCATTTAAAAACTCGATCTGCTCTTCGTCTGCATTCAAAAGTATTTCTCTCAGTACGGAACCGTCACGGTGGTTTACATAAGGCTTTGCTCCAAGTGCATAAGCATCTTTTATAAGCTGTCTGACAAGTGGACGGCAACATTCGCCCTCATAGTCTATAAGAACTTTTTCTCCTTTTTTAAGGTCGCAAGAATATGAGGTTAAAAGTTTTGATAATTCTTTTACTCTTGTATCCATATAAATCTCCTTTGATTGTTGCTTTTATAAAATTATTATACAATATTATAACCCAGAATTTGAAAAATTAAAAGTTAAAACAAAAAGTATTCAATACCTGTTAAGCGACTGTTTTACGAGTATGGCGGAGGAAATCGTTTATGTTGCAAAAGTATTGCACTATGAACGGAATCAATGTAAAATGTACATATTATAATTTGTTTTAATAAGAGGAGTTTGATGAAGACTGTTTTTTTACTTAACCCTAAAGCCGGTAAAGGAAAGGGGTTTGACAAAATAAAGAATGTTGTTTTGGAAGCTTCAAAGGAAACGGGCTTGGATGCAGGAGTATATATTACAAAGTCGATAGGCGATGCAGAAGTGTTTTCAAGACTTGCAGCAGCTGAGGCTCAAAGAGCAGGGGAAAAGGTAAGGCTGATTGCATGTGGCGGAGACGGAACTTTAAATGAAGTTTTAAACGGTATCATGGGTTTTGAATCTGCTTCTGTAGGTGTAATCCCCATGGGGACAGGTAACGATTTTGTAAGGAATTTTCCGGATAAAGACAGGTTCAAAGATGTCAAGGGACAGATTCTTGGGGAAACTGTAAAATGTGATGTTATAAAATATTCCGGAGTAATTGAGGGGGAAGAAAAATCGGGATACTGTGTCAATATGTTTAACATAGGTTTTGATTGCAATGTGGTTGATTTGACAGCGAGGCTTAAAACCTATCCTGCACTTAAGGGCTCTTTGGCTTATGTTGCCGCAGTTGCAGGAACATTGATAAAGAAGAAAGGCGCAGACCTTAAAATTGATGTAGATGGAAAAACTGTACATGAGGGTCCGCTTCTTTTGACTGCAATTGCTAACGGCAGTTTTTGCGGCGGAGGATTTAAGGGCGTTCCGAAAGCATCTGTTGATGACGGATTTATGGACATAAATGTAATATATGATATAACGCGTCGTGAATTTATAAAAAAACTGCCTTATTATGCGAAAGGGACCCATATGGAGCTTTCAAATGTGGGCGATTTTCTGTGCTATAAAAAGTGCCGACAAGTTGTCATTACACCTCTTGACGGTAGTATGAAATTATGCATAGACGGAGAAATAAGAAATGCAGGGAAGGTCTGCATGGAAATAATCCCGGAAGCTGTTAATTTTATTGTACCGTGATTTATCAATGTAGGGGGAATGATATGGATTATACAATGGTTATCGCAATTATCGGATATGTGACAGGAGTGGTGTCGCTTGCCGGTGAGTATACCGGAGGGTAGGGTATTTGAAGGAGTATTTGCATTTACGGATATGCTCTGTGACTGTTATTGTACTGATGAGCCTTTTGTGTATCCCATATTATGTGTGGTTATGGCAGACGGCAGTGTAAAGGAACTTACGGTTCAGACAATAATGTCGGGAGACAGGAGCTTTGCATATGTAGATAGTCCCGGCGACAAGACGTATTCGATGAATGATGATGAGATTTAGGTTGTTCGCGTGAGATTTTTAGCCCAAAGAATACAGGAAAAGGTTTCTCTTGCATCGGGGCTGTGGATACTTTTTCTCGTGTATATAAAGGAGAACAAATCATCCAAAAGAAAGCTTAAGAATTATTTGACCGAAAGTTGATAGAAACCGTTGATGTCGATACATTTGCAGAACTTGCGGCAATTCCTCAATATCTTTTCGAAGATATTTATGACTTGGAAAGATAAAATCTGCACAGGCAGTGGAAAGCAGATTTACAGTGATTGAGAACGGAAGGTTTGAAAGCAAATGGAAAACAATCGAAATAGTAAATAACGAAGTCATATATAGGCAATTACAGCGAATAAGCCATATTGTCTGCTTATCTAATTAAAATCAGTGCTAACTTTGAACTTAATTCATCGTTTGCACTGATTTTTTGTTGGTGCTTTAGAGGCAATACCCATGGTTTTACAAGGGGCGGATAAAGAAACTTTAGTATATGTAAATAAAACCTCCGTGTTACAATGATGTTGGTTTGGCGACCGTATCACTGAGATGTAACAGGAGGTTTTTGACAATGAAGAATGAAAGAAAACACACATCACATTCAAGTTATCGCTGCGAGTATCATATCGTATTTGCAACACTCATCTGAATCACACAAAGGCAATTTGGATGTGATAGTACCTGTCCCTCTCGTACCGGATATGTAATCGATTGCCCGGAAGAGCTCATCATAGTCATCTTTGGTGCAACCTTTAATAAAGATATGACAGTAAAGCTTGTTAATAATAGGAGTTGGTATGAAAAAGATATTAAACCTAAAGAAGGTATGATAGTTTGTTTGACTGGAATAAAGATGGACAATCGGATCATGTCGAAATCATTAAAACTGCAGAAAACGATTTAGTCAAAACTATTGAGGGAAACAGCAACGATGAATGCAAGGAAAGAAGTTACATGGTTAAAAGTGATTTTATAATGGGGTATGGATATATATTGAAAAATATTAATCTTTATAAAATAATGTATACATCGTTCTATATTATTGACAATAATAAAAGCATATGTTGATTTTATATCAAACAGGTGAAAACTTGTTTGATAAAAGACACATATATAATAGAGATAAAAAATGAGGTGATTTTGATTTATAAAAAGATTATATACTTGATTGCAGGGGCTTTTCAGCCGATATTTGTATATCATCTTATTTGCAGTCATCAGAAGCCTTTTCCGATGAAATGGGTTTATGAGAGGCACTATGATTCGTTTAAAGAAATTCTGGATCCGCTGAATCAGATGTACCCGACCACAGACGGTGAAAAAGCAACCATACTGTTTTGGGATATACTCGTATTGGTCGTATGTATGGCGGCTGTGTTGATGGTAGCGATGCTTGCTAAGTCTCAGTCAGGTGGACTGAGCAAGGCGCAGCGAATTATAGCAGTCACTGGAGGGCTGGCGGCTACGGGACTCTTCCTGTGGATGAAGTTGGGGGAAGTGGAAACGCTGCTGTACATGAAATTTATAGTCCCGGAAATAATATTGATTACTGCCTGCGCTGTGGCTATCACTGGAGGGCGTAACCGAGAGTAACCCGGATTGCGCCGGGTTACTCTCCTATCGGCGAATTCTCTAAAAAGAGGCTCTTTGAACCGTACCCCTAAAATATGAGAACATTATATGAAAAAAATGTTTATCAGAATGAAGAGTTAAAAACTTTTAATAATTATTATAAGGTACGTAGTAATCTTGAATGGAGAAATAAATATTATGATTTTTTAAAAAAATAAAGAATAAATCGATACATTTTGCAAAGATAATTTCATGGTTATATGATAAAACGAGAAATATCGAACCGTAATTTTCAAGCAAAATGCTTGCGACGCTATATCACGATAAACCGATATGGGAGCAATGCGTTTTAAAGAACATGCGTTAGCCTTAAAAGAATACCCGGACCTTTTAACCGTTGATGAAATGAGCAAGGCTCTTGGTGTTAGCATAAAAACAGGTTATCAATTACTCCGTGAAAATAAAATAGAACACTTGAAGGTGGGCAGAGCGTACAAAGTACCGAAAGCCCATCTTCTTTCTTCTTTGAGGTTAGTTCTGCGAAATGCGGAAAATTAAAGAATTTGCACATTCGAATTCTTTGGCTTAAATTGCTGCAATGTATATTGTCAACAGCAGAAGTCGGTGCTACGCAAAGGAGGTTATATTTATGGTAGAAGGACATCCGCAAGAGCAAAAGGGCTATCTTTATATGGTTTTGAGCTATCCCGATGCTGCGGGAAAAAGAAAAACGAAATAGTTGCCGACAGGATTGTCTGTCAAGGGCAATAAAAAGAAAGCGGAAAAGATGCTGATGGAAACAAGACAGACCTTTGTGCCTGAGTGCAAACCCATACAGGAAGATGTGCTGTTTTAGGATTTTCTGCTTCAATGGTTGGAAATCGCAAAGCCGACTATCGTACTTACCACATAGTTGTGCTTCGCTGCTTCTTGCGAACGGTGTTCCTATGAAGCAGATACAGGAATGGCTCAGACACAGCGATTTTTCACTACGGCAAATGTATATGCCCATTTGGATTACAATTACAAGCTGTCATCGGCTGACGCAATGGTAAACGGTCTGAGTGGTGCATTAGAGGCTCTTTCATAGCCTCTGCGGCGTATCGCTTTACTAAGGATACGCCAACTACATATCCGGAGTTCAAATCACGGAGAGAACTTACGGAAAAATCTTTCCAGAGTGGATAAAAAGAAAAAAGCCTGCAAACGGTAAAAACCGCTTGCAGACTGAGCATTCTGGCGGAGACGGTGGGATTCGAACCCACGAGCCCGTAAGGGCTAACGCATTTCGAGTGCGCCCCGTTATGACCACTTCGATACGTCTCCATGACTTTACTACTATACCACAGTACGAGGGGCTTCGCAAGATGGTTTTTGTATTATAATATCTTATCAGCAAGCCGAACATGACTGCATAGTGTTCATTTTGCAGCAATCTGAAAAGGGAATCCATATACACCCCCTAAGCCATAAGTCCACCATTTGTCTATCATAAAAACTACATATAATTGATGTAAAGTTTAACTAAAAAATCAGATTCTTACAGTATTTGAAACAGTTGTTAAAAGGCTGAAGCTATGCTAAAATATATCTATTATATGTTTCGATATCATGAGAAACAAAGATGTATGGAAAAGAGGATAAAATAAAAACATGACAGAACCGCTATTTATATATATGCTTATAATAATTTCCGCAGTTTCGGCTGTTTGCATTATAATACTGCTCATAAGCAACAGAGAATTAAACAGAAAAATCAGTGATATGAATAAGAACGATAGAGGAACTGCTCAAGATGTTCAGAATTCTCTAAAAAATTTCAGTGATATAATTTCACAGAACCAAAGAGATACAGCCGACGCAATGGATAAAAGGCTGGCAGACCTTAATCATCGATTTTCCAACATGGCTGTCGAAAATGAGCAGAAGCTTGAAAATATAAGAAAGACTATGGAAGAGCGAATTTCAGACTTGACCAAGGACAATAACAAACAGCTTGAGATGATGCGAAATACGGTAGATGAAAAGCTGCAGAAGACTTTAAATGACAGGATAAATCAGTCGTTTAAACTGGTAAGCGATAGACTCGAAGCCGTATATAAAGGTCTTGGAGAAATGCAGAATCTTGCTGCCGGAGTAGGAGATCTCAAAAAAGTTCTTTCCAATGTCAAGACAAGAGGAATTTTGGGGGAAGTACAGCTCGGTGCAATTCTTGAGCAGATCCTTACGCCTGAACAATACGCCGAAAACATAAATGTAAAGGGCAGCGGCGGAGAAAGAGTTGAATTTGCGGTCAGACTGCCGGGAAATGATGACGGAGAAGTATGGCTGCCTATAGATGCAAAGTTTCCGGGAGACGCCTATGGTAAGCTTATGGATGCATATGAGACCGGAGATGCCGCATTGGTGGAGGAAGCAGGCAAGAACCTTGAAAAAGTTATAAAGAGCGAGGCTAAAGATATAAGAAACAAATATATAGAGCCTCCTAAAACTACAGATTTTGCGATTATGTTCCTGCCGTTTGAGGGACTTTATGCAGAGGTAGTAAGAAGAGGACTTTTAGAAGAACTTCAAAGAGATTATAAGGTTAACATTGCAGGGCCGACAACGATGGCAGCGTTGCTTAACAGTTTGCAGATGGGCTTCAGAACTCTTGCAATCCAGAAACATTCCGGCGAGGTATGGAATATACTGGGGGCTGTGAAAACGGAGTTCTCAAAATTCGGGGAAGTTCTTGAAGCTACGCAGAAGAGGCTCACTCAGGCGGGAGATGAATTAGATAAGCTGATAGGAACAAGAACAAACAAAATAATCAGCAAACTTAAAAAAGTCACTGAGCTGCCGGAAAGTGTTTCCGGAGAGCTTCTTGATATAGAATCCGATTCGGAATAAAAGCTGTTGAGAAGCAGTATACAATAAGCTTGATATCAAAATGAAAAACAGGTAAATTTATGAAAATATTTGCAATAGGGGATTTGCATCTTTCTTTTGACAAGAGTGTGCAGAAACCTATGGATATATTCGGTCCGATGTGGCATGACCATACCGACAGGCTTCAAAAAAACTGGATTGAAACGGTGAATGAAGAAGATACTGTAATAGTATGCGGAGATATTTCGTGGGGCCTTCGGCTAAAAGAAGCAGCAAGCGACTTTGAATGGATACGGTCGCTTCCCGGAAGAAAACTTATTTTTAAAGGGAACCATGATTTATGGTGGCAATCGGCCGGAAAACTCAATAAACTTTATGGAGACGACAAACTGATATTTGTGCAGAACGATGCAGTGGTTGTAGAATGTGGCGAGCGAGGAGAAAAAAGCGTGGCGGTATGCGGAAGCCGCGGTTGGACATGCCCCGGAAGCGAGGGCTTTTCTGCGGAAGATGAGAAAATTTACCGCAGGGAGCTTATCAGGCTTGAAATGTCTCTTAAAGAAGGTGCATCCAGGGAGGTTGATTCCATAATAGGAGTTCTCCATTTTCCGCCGACAAACGATAATAAACAAAGCTCCGGGTTTACTGAGCTTATGAGTAATTACAACGTAAAAACATGTGTATACGGACATATTCATGGTACAGATGCATTTAAAAACGGGCTTCAGGGGATATTAAACGGTGTACGGTATGAACTTGTATCACTTGATTATTTGAACGCCCGACCAAAGGAGGTAATAATATGAGCAAGGTTATATTGGTAGTTACAGACAGCATGGGAGTGGGAGCGCTTCCTGATGCCGCAGGATACGGAGATAATGGCGCTGATACTTTTGGACATATTCTTGATAAAAACAAGAATTTAGAAATTCCAAATCTTAAAAATTTAGGTATAGGCAATATAGAGGGTGTTTTTTGGGATCATCTTAAATCTGAATCTCCAATAGGTGCTTTCGGAAAGATGGCTGAAATTTCAAAGGGTAAGGACACTATAACAGGTCATTGGGAAATAGCGGGGATATATACAGATACTCCGTTTAAAACTTATCCCGACGGTTTTCCCGATAAATTTATAAGAGATTTTGAAAAAGCCATAGGAAGAGAAGTAATTGGAAATTACCCGGCTTCGGGAACAGAAATCATAGAACAGCTCGGACCTGAGCATGAAGCGACAGGAAAGCCTATAGTATACACCTCTGCCGACAGCGTATTCCAGATCGCAGCAAATACGGATATAATTCCTTTAGAGGAACTTTATGACATATGCCTTAAGGCTCGTGGATTGCTGATAGGCGATGTTGCCTGCGGAAGAGTAATTGCAAGACCTTATATAATAAAAGACGGAAAACGCACAAGAACTTCGCAGCGCAGGGATTATGCGGTTTCACCAACAGAAGATACGGTGCTGGACAAGGTAAAAGCTGCCGGAAAAAGAGTTTATGCCGTAGGTAAAATAAGCGATATATTTAACGGAAAAGGTGTTACAGATGCAGTTCATACAGACAGCAATATGGACGGAATAGATAAAACCATAGAGGCTATAGGCATGGATTTTGATGGGTTTATATTTACAAATCTCGTAGACTTTGACTCCCAGTACGGTCATCGCAGAGATGCATTAGGCTATGGCAAGGCAATAGAAGAATTTGACGCAAGACTTCCGGAATTGATGAAAGCGCTTTCTGATGATGATGTTCTTATGATATGTGCAGACCACGGCAATGATCCTGTTCATACCGGGTTTGATCATACAAGAGAATATGTGCCCGTTTTGGTTTACGGAAAGAAAGTCAAGGCAGGAGTCGATCTCGGAATAAGAAAAACATTTGCAGATATAGGAGCAACTGTAGCAGATATATTGGGAGCAGAACCTACAAAGATAGGCGAAAGCTTTAAAGAGGTGATTTTGTAATGAATATGGTAGAAATTATTCAAAAGAAAAAAGACGGACTGAAATTATCTGCCGAAGAAATAAAATGGTTTATAGACGGATATGTAGAAGGCGTTATACCGGATTATCAGGCTTCAGCTCTCTTAATGGCGATTTATTTTCAGGGACTTGATGAAGAAGAAACTTTTGCTCTTACTGATGCTATGAGGTATTCCGGAGACACGATCGACTTGTCATCTATAAAAGGAATAAAGGTTGACAAACATTCCACAGGGGGAGTCGGAGATAAGACAACACTTGTCGTAGCGCCCCTTGCAGCTGCCTGTGGTGTTCCTATAGCCAAGATGAGCGGAAGAGGACTGGGATTTACAGGCGGAACAGTAGATAAGATGGAGTCAATTCCGGGTTTTAGAACTTCGTTAAGCGGTGAAGAATTCTTATCGCAAGTAAACGATATAGGGATTTCTGTAATAGGACAGACCGGACATTTGACTCCGGCAGACAAAAAAATATATGCATTGCGTGATGTGACTGCTACCGTTGACAACTTCGGTCTTATCGCTTCAAGTATAATGAGCAAGAAGCTAGCTGCCGGAAGCGACGCCATAGTATTAGATGTAAAAGTAGGAGACGGCGCATTTATGGAAAATCATGAAGATGCCTCGACGCTTGCAAAGCTGATGGTTAAGATAGGAAACAATGCAGGCCGCAGAACTGTTGCAGCTATAACCGAGATGGGACAGCCGTTGGGAAGAGCGGTCGGCAACAGTATAGAAGTGATTGAAGCTATAGAAACTCTTAAAGGAAACGGTCCAAGGGATATAACAGAATTAGCATGCAAATTAAGCGGAATAATGGTTTATTTAGGAGGAAAGGCCAGTACTCCCGAGGAAGGTATGGAAATGACCTCTGCGGCATTGGAGGATGGAAGCGGTCTAAAAAAACTCAGAGAATTTATAGCTGCACAGGGAGGAAATCCTGATGTCACAGAAGATTATTCTCTGTTTCCGCAGCATTCCTTAAAAAGAGAGCTTAAGGCCGGTCAAGATGGTTATATAGAAAAAATTGAAGCGAAGCGAATAGGGCTTGCATCTCAACATACAGGGGCAGGAAGAGCTACCAAGGAAGATGACCTTGACTTGTCGGCAGGAATTTATATATGTAAAAAGGTAGGCGATAAGGTTAAAAGCGGTGACATTCTTGCAGAATTTTACGGCAACGATGCAGCAAAGATAGAAAATGCGCTAAAAGAAGCGGGCAAAGCTTTCTCAATAGGCACGGCACCGGTCGAACCACCGGTTCTTATAAAAGAAATAATAGGTTTATAAGGGGGAAAATAAAATGAGCATTTTGACAGAATATGCTAAAGAAAAAGAAAATTTATGTGTTAAAAACGACCGTATAAAGGCAGAGCTTTTTAAGGAATTCGGGGTTAAAAAAGGCTTGAGAGACTTAGATGGACACGGTGTCCTGACAGGACTTACCAATATTTCACATGTGACGGGATTTAAGACGGTTGACGGTAAACAAGTGCCTTGTGACGGCGAGTTGCTTTACCGTGGTTATGATGTAACAAAAATGGTAGAGGGCAGTCTGGGCAAAAAGTATATATTTGAAGAGGGAGCATATCTGCTATTGTTTGGAGAATTGCCTACGGCTGAGCAGCTTTCTGAATTCGAGAATGTTCTTTTTCAGTGTATGAAACTGCCGAAGAACTTTACAAGAGAAGTTATAATGAAGGCACCAAGCCCTGATATAATGAATTCAATGACAAGAAGCATACTGACTCTTGCTTCATATGATCCGCAAAGAGATAATCTGGAACTTGATAATGTTCTTCGCCAGTGTTTGCAGCTTATAGGGCTGTTCCCCATGTTAGCTGTTTATGCTTATCATGCACATAATCACTATGATAATGACGGAAGCATGTATATACACAGACCTAAGCCTAATATGTCTCTTGCAGAAAATCTATTGCAGATGCTGAGACCTGACATGAAATTTACAGAACTTGAGGCGCAGGTGCTTGATATAGCATTACTGCTTCACATGGAACACGGCGGCGGAAACAATTCCACATTTACTACAAGGGTAGTAACATCGGCAGGTTCAGATACATATTCTGCAATAGCTGCGGCAATGTCTTCCCTCAAAGGTAAAAAGCATGGCGGTGCAAACCTCATGGTAATGAATATGATGGACGATATCAAAAAACATGTATCGGATTATTATGATAAAGAAGAGGTAGGCTATTACTTAGATAAAATTTTAAATAAAGAGGCATTTGACAAGAAAGGGCTTATATACGGAATGGGTCATGCTGTATATTCTCTTTCCGACCCAAGAGAAAAGGTTTTCAAAGGCTTTGTTGAAAAACTTGCAAAAGCAAAAGGGCGTGATGAAGATATGGCTCTTTACAACAATATTGAAGAAATGGCGCCTAAGATAATTTCAGGAGAGAGAAAGATTTTCAAAGGAGTAAGCCCTAATGTGGACTTTTACAGCGGTTTTGTATATGATATGCTGGAAATCCCGAGAGAGATGTACACGCCTCTCTTTGCAGTGGCAAGAATAGCAGGTTGGAGCGCTCACCGTATGGAAGAACTCATAACTGACAGCAAGATAATAAGGCCGGCATATAAGAGTCTCGTTTCAAAGCGTGAATATATACCAAGAGATGAAAGATAGCTTTTAAGCAGGTTTTGTAGTTATAGAAGATTTAACATAAAGGACAGTAAGCATGTTTTGCTTGCTGTCCTTTTGTATTGAATCTATGACCTATAACAAAAAGGAATAAGTATAATAAAAAAACATGAATTGTACTTTCTTTGAATCGCTCAGGGGGCTTTTGATGAAACAGTAAAGTACATGAAGCAGAGAAAGCAGTTCGGCAAGACTCTTGACAGATTCCAGGCACTTTCTTTCGAGATGGCTTCTATGAAAGTGAAAATCGACGGAGCAAGATATTTGCTTTATGATGCATGTAACAGGAGAGACTTGGGCTTGCCGGCAACAGTAGCGGCAGCAGAAGCAAAGCTTGCATGCTCGGAAGCTGCATCTTATGTTACTAATAAAGCTGTGCAGTTCCACGGAGGTTACGGATATATTAAAGATTATCCTGTAGAAAGAATGTACAGAGACGCTAAGATAACGGAAATATACGAGGGCACATCTGAGGTTATGAAGATGGTAATGTCCGGAGAGATATTTAAGTAGGAGGGAGCCGTAAAATGAAAATAATAGTATGTGTAAAACAAGTACCTGACACAACAGAGATAAGGATAAATCCGGAGACAGGCACGCTTATAAGAGATGGAGTCCCTTCGATATTGAATCCTGATGATGCTAATGCACTTGAAGAAGCATTAAAAGTAAAAGACTCATATCCGGACACAAAGGTGACTGTTATAACAATGGGACCTCCTCAGGCTAAGGATATGCTGCGTGAATGTATAGCCATGGGAGCAGATGATGCTGTGCTGCTTTCTGACCGTGCTCTTGGCGGATCGGATACATGGGCGACATCAAATGCTATAGCAGCGGGAATAAGAAAAATAGGACAGTTCGATATGATATTTGCAGGAAGACAGGCCATAGACGGAGACACCGCTCAGGTGGGCCCTCAGATGGCTACAGTAAGACCGGGTGTAATGGCCAAGAGAGAAAAACAAGAGGGTGCTTCCGGAGAGCTTGTAAGGGCAGCCGTAGATTTAAAGCCATGTGATATAAATGTGGAAGTTATGGAAGTGGTTAAAGCGGCTAAGGAAAAGGTATCTCTTACAGACGCTAAAATAATTTGCTCAGGAGGCAGAGGAGTAGGCGGGCCTGAGGGATTTGGTCTGATAAAAGCTTTTGCGGATAAGGTTGGAGGCGTTGTGGGAGCAAGCCGTGCCGCTGTTGACGCAGGGTGGATAGACCCTTCTCACCAGGTTGGGCAGACAGGAACAACGGTTAAGCCTGAAATATATTTTGCATGCGGCATTTCGGGAGCTATACAGCACCAGGCAGGTATGTCATCATCAAAGATAATAGTTGCAATAAATAAAGATCCGGAATGTCCGATGATGAAATTGGCGGATTATGCTATAGAAGGTGATCTGAAGAAGGTTGTTCCCGAAATAATTGCAGCATGGGACAGTGATCTGACAGAATGAGCGATGATAAAAAATTCAAAGTAAAATATCTTTTAGACAGTGCCGTATTGATCGGATACGGAGAAGATAAGTTTCTTGTAGATGGGATAGTTTCAGATAAGCAGCATTTCGATGTTATGGACAATCATACGGAGCATGCTCTGATGAACAGAGAAGGAATATTTGAAAATCTTAACTTCCTTCTGTTTACCCACTGCCACGGAGATCATTTCAGCAACAGCAAGACAAGAAAATTTTTAAGTAAGAATTCGGGAATCAAGGTTTTTCTCCCCTCAAACAGCGGAATATCCGAAGATTTTATAAAAGGAAAAGGCTCACAGCCGTATAATATATCTACGGGAGAAGGAGAAATGGTATCTTTCTGTTTTGGCGAAATTACCATAGAGTATCTTAAGATTAAGCACTTGACCTTTGACTATCCGGAGCATTACTGCATAAATATAGCAGCCCCTCATGAAAGCATAACATTTACGGCAGACATGGATTTCAATTATATTCAGAACCTTGGTGAATTTACAAGGAGGGAGAAATCTGCCGTATTTGTAAATCACTTGAATATGCTTCATCGCAAGTGGAGGAATTCTCTTATGGAGATGAAATACGATAACATCTATTTTTACCACTTGCCCAGCGAGTATTCAGACGGATTTGGTTATAGAGACAGAGCACTGCGAAACTGGGAAAAATACAAGACTGTATTTACCAATGGCAGTCTGCTTACATATGAGCCGAAGTGATATCTGCTGTGATAATTTGTATAAAACGATAAAATATAGAAAGTTTAAAAGTTCATTAAATGCAAAAATACACCTCTTGCCATATCGGCAAGGGTGTATTTTTATGGTGATATATTATATGAAAAAAGGAGTAATGTTTATTTTATGCCTGCTATATCTTTTGCAAGCTGTTTTTTGCCTTGGATATCGCCCTGTCTCTGAATCATTATTCTCTGAGCCTGAGGAGAGCCTGCACCATGCATCGATTCCGTTCTGTATCCTACAGCAGAAGAACCCAAGCATATATTTTCAAGGAATCTGAGAACTCTCATTCTGTCCTCCGTTGAACATATGTCGGTAGTTGCGAAGTATTTATCACAGATTTCTCCAACTGTTTCGCCGTTTCTGCCTACTACTGCGTCAGACTTGAAATCTGCTTCACTTGGCATAGTAACCATAAGACCGCCTGCGATGTCCTCCGCCAGCCTTACGATTTCATACGGGAATCTTGTTACATTCTGCTTGCATACATTTGCCAGAAGCAGGTCTATCATGTATGAACCGCATTTTGTAGGACAGCCTTCAGCAGAACATGCTATGCCGCAGCCATATAGAGTTTCGTTGAGGTGAGTCATTTCTATAAGTTTATCTTTTACTGCGGAAGCTTTTTCAACACCGTTATATTCGGCAGCAAGAGCAGCGGCTCCTATAACCACATCTCCTACACCCACCTTGCATCCGCCGTATGACTGGCGGTGGAAGCCGGCAAACCTTTCTACCATCATTCCGGCAAAATCATATTCGCCGTTCATGAATATGTACTCGTTTGGAATAAATACGTCGTCAAAAACCACAAGTGCTTCCTGACCGCCGAATTTTTTATTTCCAAGATCCACATCGGCGCCGCTTTCTAACTTTCTTGTATCACATGACTGTCTTCCGTATATCATGAAAACACCTTCTGCATCGCTTGGGCATGCAAAAGAAACTGCATAATCCTTATCCGCTTCGCCCATAGCCTGAGTAGGCATTACTATGTGCCAGTGAGAATTGATAGAACCGGTCTGGTGAACCTTTGCGCCTTTGACGATTATGCCGTCTGCTCTTCTTTCTTTTACATGAACAAACATATCAGGGTCTTTTTGCGCATGAGGCGCTTTTGAACGATCGCCTTTAGGATCTGTCATTGCACCGTCTACTACTAAATCGTTGTCCTGTACATATATAAGAAACTTTTTGAAATTTTCATGGTAATTGGTACCGTATTTTTCATCTATTTCGTATGTTGTGGAATATACGGCATTGAAAGCATCCATTCCTACACAGCGCTGGAAACAGCTTGCAGTTTTCTGACCTAATAGTCTCTGCATTTTAACCTTGTTTTTCAAATCCTCGGTGCTCTGATGAATGTGTGTGAAACGGTTTATTTTTCTTCCCGTAAGATGTGAAGTAGCTGTCATAAGCTCTTCATATTCGGGATTCTGTGCAAGACTGTAAGTCATAGCCACACAGCTTATAGATGGTCTGATTATAGGGTGATCAACCCAGTTGTCTATTTTTTCTCCGAACATATAAACCTTGGTTTTTAATTTTCTAAGGCTTTCAATATATTATGCCGATGTCATCATACTTGTTTATCCTCCTTAGTGCCGATGAAAGACAATTATATTGTAATAAAACTATAACACAATTGATTTTCAATCTGAAATATATTAAAGTTATGTAAAAGTATAACATATTATAATTTGTTTTTTGTAAAAAATAAAGCTATTATTTTAAGTAAAGGAAAAGGTGAAAACATGGATGTTAAACAGCTGAACTATTTTGTGCAGATTGCCAAATACGGAAGTTATTCGTTAGCGTCACAGAAGCTTTATATTTCTCAGCCTGCGCTGAGCAAGGTTATTAAAAACATGGAAGAAGAGATGGGATTCACTTTCTTTTATACATATCAGAGAAAGCAAAAGCTCACTGATGCAGGACAGGCGTTTTACGAAAAGGCGGTAAGATTGATTGAAAATTACAATGATCTTATTCAGACAACCTATACTGAGGAAGGAATTGATAAGGGACACCTGAGGATAGGGCTTTCCGTTGCGGGAGGAGGAGCATTGTTTTCACATATAGTACCGGGCTTTAATGCATCTTATCCACAGATAACATTTTCAATATTTGAGAAAGAGACAAATCTTCTTAAAGAAGAACTCCTCAAGAAAAATTTGGATCTTGCATATATAGATCTGCGTCATCTGAAAGAAGAAGAGGATGAGGAGAATTTCGAGGTTTATTCTATCCTGAAATCAGAGAATGTTCTTGTGGCAAGTGTTGATAATCCTATAACGCAGAAGCACAATGTCGGATATGAAGATATGCACGATCAGAGGCTGATTCTATACAATGCCGGCAAAGAGATAGGAAGTCAGACTGAGCTTGAAATTAAAAAGCTTGGGTTTACACCCAATGTTGTTTTGGTAAGCACTCAGTGGAATTTTATACTGGATATGGTCGCAAATAACATGGGAGTAGTATTTTGCCCATATTACATATATAACAAGTTCAACAGCCCGGGGCTTACCTGTGTTAAGCTTGACGAAAAAATCGGATATAGGGATATAGGAATTATTACTAAGAAAAACGAATATAAGACGAGAGCATGCACATGCTTTCTTGATTATGCCACCGATGTGGACAAGTATGAGCATGTAATGAACAAGCTGCTTTTCAGCGGCAATCCCTCCGACTGATTATTACTGATTGAGGAGAAGAAAAATGAAAGGTAAAATTGTTTTTTTTGAAGGAGAAAAAAAATTCGGATTTGCAGAAGAGATTCTGCCGAAAGTTGAAGATGGTGCAGTTCTGACTAAAGTACTTTGTACCAACATATGTGGTTCCGACATAAAGAACTGGAAAGGCACATCGTCTGTCGGAATGGGAGATAAGCCTACATGTCAAGGTCATGAGTTTGTCGGAGAAATTTTTGAACTTGGAAAAGGTGTTGAAACTGACAGCATGGGACAGCCCGTAAAAGTAGGAGACAGAATAGTAGCCCCTTATTTTATAACATGCGGCGAATGTAAAGCCTGCAAGGCAGGGCGATATGATCTTTGTGAAAATGCATATATACATCTTGGAAACAATCCGTCTGAATGGCCTCACTTCGGAGGAACCTTTGCCTCTCATTATTATATTTATCCCGAGCAGATGTTTTATAAGGTGCCTGACAGCGTGCCAAATGAGCTTGCGGTCGGTGTAAACTGTGCTTTTTCTCAGGTGTATTACGGTCTTGAAAGAGCAAACTTGAAATCGGGAGAAACTTTGCTGATTCAGGGCGCAGGCGGTCTCGGACTTTATGCTTCGGCTATAGCAAAGGAAAAGGGCGCAAAAGTGATTCTCATGGATGGTGTAAAAGAAAGACTTGAACTTGCTGAAAAATTTGGAGCTGATTATACTGTAAATATCTCAGAAATAAGTGATCTCGGAGAGAGAGAGAACCTTGTAAAAAAACTTACCAACGGAGATGGAGCAGATGTGGCTCTCGAGGTTACAGGATTTGCAGGGGCTTTTGAAGAAGGTATCAGACACCTTGGAATTATGGGAAGATATGTAGTTATCGGAATAAATTCCACGGCAGTAAATGCTGTTATTTCTCCCGGATATATAACAAGAAAAGCACTTACCGTTTATGGCGTAGTCAGGTATCTGCCTGAGTACATACATAAATCTTTAAAATTCCTCGAAAAATATCAGGACAAGTATCCTTTTAAAGACTTTTCGGAAAGAAAATTCAGCCTTGATGAAATTGGAGAGGCATTGCAGATGTCAGCCGACAGAAAGATAACAAGAGCTATAATAATCCCATAAGTGTTGAACCGCACTGGCTGCCGTTTCATGTTATTGAAACGGCAGTCTGTATTTTTTGCAGCAAAAAATTTCGGATTATTTTTTAAGGTGAAAAGCCGACATGTCGGTAAAAAAGAGTTGTAAAGCGGCAAAATATTCATATGCATGAAGGTGGTTCAGTGCATATTTTGAGTCTTTGTACATATATTTTAGAGACCATATATGTAGAAAGGACGGCGCTTTTTATGAAGCTGAGGAAACGACGGGAAACAGCAGATGTAAGATGTGATGCAGATGAAAAAAAACATAGAACCGGAAAATCTGAACAAGGCTCGGGTCTTTTAAAGTACAAAAGAAAAATATTTGTTACCGTATTGGGCTGTGCAGCAGTTCTGGGTGCATGTGCAGGAATTGCCGGAAACCTGCCCAAGCACGAGCCTTTAGAACTTGAGACTGTAAATGACGATGTAAAGCAGCAGAATGAGACGGAACCCTTTGAAGTTGCTGCAAAAGCCGCTGTTTTGATAGATGCGGATACAGGAAGTGTTTTGTTTCAGCAAAATGCTCATGAGGAACTGCCTCTTGCTTCGGTAACGAAAGTGATGACAATGCTTTTAGTTATGGATTCTGTGGATTCAGGTAAAATCACACTTGACGATGAAGTGACAATTTCACAACGGGCAGCATCTATGGGTGGAAGCCAGATGTATATGGAAGCAGGAGAAACACATACGGTAAGCGAACTGCTCAAGGGGGTGGCGATGGCAAGTGCAAATGACGGTTGCGTTGCTTTAGCTGAATATGTTGCAGGCAGTGAAGAAATTTTTGTTGAGAAGATGAATGAAAAGGCAAAAGAGCTGGGAATGAGAGACAGCCATTTTGTTAATACCAACGGGCTTCCTGTGGCAGAACATTATTCGAGCGCATATGATATATCGATAATGTCTAAAGAATTATACAAATATGATGAAATAAGAAAGTGGTTTACAACATGGCAGGACAATATAACTGTGGGTCTGCCCGGAAAAGAAAAAGAGTTTGGACTTACCAACACAAATAAACTTATAAAGCAATATCAGGGGTGCGATGGAATAAAGACAGGATTTACAAGTGATGCGGGCTACTGCCTTTCGGCATCTGCTTCAAGGGGAGATACTAAACTGATAGCAGTTGCTTTGGGATGTGAAACTGCTGATATAAGGAATAAGGAAATCAGCAAGATTTTAGATTACGGATTTGCGTCATATGAGACTTATGTAGTTGCGGAAAAGGGAACTTATATGGAGGAACTTGATGTGGAGAGAGGAAATCCGCAAAAGGTTAAAGCAGTTGCCGACAGAAGGATAACTGTACTTACTGAAAAAGGCAGTTCCGGAAATATCAAAACAAAAGTGATCATAAAAGATAAGATAGAACTGCCGTTAGCAAAGGGAGATGAAATAGGAAAACTCCGTGTGTATAACGGCGATGAAAAGGTGGGAGAATACACCCTTGTTGCTGACAGCGATGTGAAAAAAGCATCCTTTAAACAGCTTGTGTCGAGACTATTTAAAAAGATATTTTAATGAATGGGGACAGATGGCCTTCTTATTGCGTTAAAAACATGAAAATACATACTAAAGAAAAAAATCTGTTAAAAAACAGGCAAGGGGGCTGTTTTATAATGACAAAAGAATATCTTATGGCATTTTCGTCGTTTTATAAGGCATCTTATGCATTGGATATATTAAGTGAAGCAGGTATAAGGGCGGTTATAAGAAGACTGCCGCAGGAACTTTTGAGATCGTGCGGAACGGGAATTTATCTTGAAACGGATTCGCTGGGTGAAGTTTTGAAAGTTCTTGAAATGCGGCAGATAAGTACGAGGGGGATTTATGAAATTGTCAGCGGAGAAAAAGGCGGCAGAAGTTACAATAAAATATAATCAGATAATATAAGCCTTTAGCTGTATTTAAAAATTAATTTTATAAGTATGTGAATTGGCTCCGGAGAATATCGGCTTCGGAGCCTTTTCGTATGAGTGAAACCGGGAGAGCGGCGGTCCGCCTGATTTTGTTGCAGAATATAAAATATAAAGTTTTTTGTATTTCAATATGTTTTGATTATTACAAAAAAATTTTTAATAACAGCAGGATTCGACATATTTTTAGAATACAGTGATGTATTATAAAAAGGCGAGGTGAGAGATGGTTATATACGGAGAATATTTATTCATTGAGAACTTCGTTGCAGGGATTTTTCTGATAATTATGACAGCGAGACTTACAGGTCAAAAACCTGCTGCAATACGTATAATTATGGGAGCTTTTCTGTGTGGAATCAGTGGATTTATAATATTTTTACCTGCGAGCGGTGTCTTGTCATCGGTTCTTCGTGTTGCGGCATGTTTCGCATGCGTAGCTTCGGTTTTCGGCATAAAGGACATTGTAAAGACAGCGGGGCTGTTTCTTATACTGACATTTGCCAGCGCCGGCGGAGTTATGATGCTTCTGCTGTGGCGTAAGACGCCTGTTATTTCGCATCAGGGGATAATATACATGGATGCGCTGACATATCTGAGGCTTCTGTGCTTCGGAATACTTATTTTTGGATTTGTATACTGGTTTGTAAAGCTCATAAGAAGATACGGCCGTGATATAGCCATAAAAGGAAAGGTGTGTTTTATTATAGATGGCAAAAGCTACTTTTTCAGGGCTTTTGTAGATTCGGGGAACTGTCTTAAAGAACCTCTGACAGGCAAGCCTGTGATTCTTTTGGACAGAAAAGGCGCTTCAAGATTGCCTTTCAAGGCTGAAAATATGCCGAGTAGGTACAGATTGATTCCATACAGGTCTGTAGGCGTTAAGTCAGGCAGTCTTGAAGCAGTTAGAACAGATAGGATAATTTTCGGAGAGCATATATTTGACGGCGGTTATATAGCTTTTTATGAAGGTGATTTTGATGATTTTGAAGTGCTGATGAGCAGAGAGTTTTTAGAGGGAGGGGTTCTTCATAATGTATAAAGTTTTCGGGTTTTCGCCTACAATAACATTTGAACGGATGATAAAACGGCTCAAGGCATTGATAACCGGAAAAATAAGAAATATTTTTTACATAGGTGGAAGCGATGTGCTTCCGCCGCCTCTTGACAGAGATGAAGAAAGTCGCCTTTTGGCAGAATATGCAGCAGGCAGTATGGACGCCAGAAGCATACTGATAGAAAGAAATTTGAGACTTGTTGTTTATATATCCAAAAAATTTGAAAATGCGGGAGTAAATGTGGAGGATCTTATTTCCATAGGAACGATAGGGCTGATAAAGGCTGTAAATACCTTTAAACCGGAGAAAAATATCAAGTTGGCGACATATGCTTCAAGGTGCATAGAAAATGAAATATTGATGTATCTCAGAAGAAATACAAAGATTAAAAGCGAAGTGAGTCTTGATGAACCTTTGAATGTGGACTGGGACGGAAATGAACTGTTGCTTTCGGATATATTGGGAACTGAAAATGACACTGTATATCACAGACTTGAAGACGAAGTCAACAGGACTCTTCTGTATGGAGCTATGAACAAGCTGGAGCCGAGGGAGAAAGAACTGATGGAGATGAGATTCGGTCTCAGAAGCGGCAAAGAAATGACTCAGAAGGAGGTTGCCGATAAATTGGGGATTTCACAATCCTACATATCACGTCTTGAAAAAAGAATAATATCCAGACTTCAAAAGGAAATAAGAAAACTGGGCTGAGGTGTGCCCGATTACAAATTGCCACACTTCTAAATTGCCATACTTTGACATACATAAGCCTTAAATCACAAGTACATAACTAAAATTAAAATATTTGTGAATGGGATGGGTATGTATTATGGCGAATAAAGTCGAAATATGCGGTGTTGACACTTCCAAACTGCCTATATATAAAGAGGCACAGATGACAGAAATGTTAAAGAAGATAAAGGATGGGGACAATTCTGTCAGAGATATATTCATAAAAGGCAATCTCAGACTGGTGCTGAGTGTAATTCAGCGTTTTGCCAACAGAGGAGAAAATCCGGACGATTTGTTTCAGGTTGGATGTATAGGTCTGATCAAAGCCCTCGATAATTTTGACATGAGTCACGGTGTGAAGTTTTCGACTTATGCGGTGCCTATGATAATAGGAGAAGTACGAAGATATTTGCGTGACAACAATTCAATAAGAGTCTCCCGTTCTTTAAGAGATCTGGCATATAAGTCTCTGCAAGCCAAAGAAGTTCTTGCAAGAAGTCTTCAAAGGGAACCTACTGTAACGGAAATAGCAGCTTCAATGGAAGTAAGCCGTGAGGATGTGGTAACAGCACTTGAATCCATACAGGAACCTGTATCTCTTTTTGAACCTGTTTTTCATGATGACGGTGATGCGATTTATGTTATGGATCAAGTTTCAGACACTAAAAATACCGATACTAAATGGATTGAGAATATATCTCTTTCAGAGGCAATGGACAAGCTCAGCCCGAGAGAAAAACATATTCTTAACATCCGTTTTTTTGAAGGCAAGACGCAGATGGAGGTTGCAAAGGAAATAGGCATTTCACAGGCACAGGTAAGCAGACTTGAAAAAAATGCACTTTCGTCTATGAGAAAGGAGCTTAGATGACAGCTGAGGACTGTTAAAATGATATAAAAAATACGGCTGTAAACATTGATGTATTTTGTATACATGGGTATTTGACAGAAATTTTACAAAGAATAGCTTGCCCATATGACACCTTACTATGTATAATGTTAGATAAAGCCATAACAAAACACCTATTTTGAAAGGAGAAACAAAATGAAAAGTAGGACTAAGCGTTGGTTAAGTATACTTGTAGTATTTTGTATGCTTTTTACTCTGGCGGTGCCTATGTCAGCAGCAGCACAGACAGAAGATATAACAATACTTTATACTAACGATGTGCATACTTATATCGACAACGGAAATGTTACGGATGATAATGGACAGGAACATATTGCGTGGAGTTATTCAAGATTGGCAGCGCTTAAGGATAGTTTTGGAGAGAATGCTCTGCTTGTAGATGCAGGGGATCATATCCAGGGTACTGCCTATGGCTCGATGGATCAAGGCAGAAACATCATAAAAATGATGGAAACAGCAGGATACGATCTTGCAACTCTCGGTAATCATGAATTTGATTACGGTATGCTGAGAGCATTGGATGTTGCTCAGAATAGTGCATTTCCTTATGTTTCATGTAATTTTTACAATGAAAAAGACGGCGTAAGAGGAACTAATGTACTTGACAGCTATAAGATATTTGAAAAAGACGGAGTTAAAATTGCTTTTGTAGGAGTTACTACTCCTGAATCATTTACAAAGTCAACTCCTTCATATTTCCAAGATGAAAACGGAAAATATATCTATGGAATTGCCGGAGGAACAGACGGCAGAGCACTCTATGATGATGTGCAAAAGGCTATAGACGAGGCTAAGGCGGAAGGTGCAGATTATATTATCGGTTTGGGACATCTGGGACTGGATACAGGCTCGGCTCCTTGGAGATCTACAGATGTCATAGCAAATACTGCCGGATTTGACGCTTTTATAGACGGACATTCACACAGTACGGTAATCGGTCAGGAAGTTAAGGATAAAGGCGGTAATGATGTTCTTTTAACCCAGTCAGGCTCATATCTGGGAGCAGTGGGTAAGATGACCATTACAGCAGACGGAGAAATCACTACAGAACTAATAAACTATGCCGATGGTGTTGAAAGAGATGCAGACGTTGCAGCTATAGAAAACAACTGGATGGCAGAAATCGAAGAAAAGCTGGGAGTAGTAATAGGAAAGGCTGAGGTTGTTTTTGACAACTATGATAAAGACGGCAACCGTTTAGTTCGCAAGCAAGAAACAAATACCGGCGACTTTGCGGCAGACGCACTTTATTATTTGTTTGACAACATGGATTTGGATGTTGATGTTGCCGTCATGAACGGAGGCGGAGTAAGGAATAAAGCCGTTACAGGCGAACTTTCCT
The DNA here is from genome assembly GCA_900542295.1 of uncultured Eubacteriales bacterium. Taxonomy (GTDB): domain Bacteria; phylum Bacillota; class Clostridia; order Peptostreptococcales; family Anaerovoracaceae; genus Fimisoma. Next base: position 69,323 of record UQNJ01000003.1, read on the forward strand.
ATCTTGATTGTAAATCAATACATACTTTCGGAAATGTGGCATGTTTACAGACAGTTACAGGACAGCAGATTCTTGATGCGCTGGAATGGGGTGCAAAGGATTATCCTACAGAATGCGGCGGATTCCTTCATGTATCGGGGTTGACTTATGAAATAAATCCTTATATAGAATCAACAGTGCAGAAAGATGAAAAGGGCGTATGGACAGGTGGCCCTACAGGTGAATACAGAGTAAGAAACGTAAAGATTTACGATAAGGAAAGCGGCAGCTATCAGCCTATCGATTTAAATGCAAAATATAATCTTGCAGGATACAACTATACTCTTCGTGACCTGGGAGATGGATTTGCAATGTTTGACGGTGCAGTAAATGTTCTTGACTATGTAATGGAAGACTACATGGTACTGGCCAATTATATCGAATCATTCCCTATAGACGAAGCAACAGGATTGCACACAATAACAGCATATAATTCTCCTTACGGCGAAGTTACGGGAGAGGGACGTATATCTGTTAAGTGCAGCCATGATGTGGAAGATGCGGCAGTTACGGGAGCAATTAAGCCTACATGCACTGAAGACGGATATACCGGTGATAAAGTTTGTCCTACATGCAAAGAAGAAATCAAGGGCGAAGTAATAAAAGCTCTCGGTCATGAGTACAAAGACGGAAAATGTATAAGATGCGGAGTTGCTCAGACGGCAGGTTCACAGCAGACAACTCCTGAAACAGGTGATAACAGTCATATGGGAATGTACTTGATGGCAATGATACTTGCATCAGCATGTATTGCAGGTGTAACAAAAGTAGTTAAAAAAGAAGAACAATAAAGCTAAATAAGCAAATTTGATTACAAAAGCGGATATGAAATGGTTCATGTCCGCTTTTTACTTGAAAAATACTACTCTTTGTGATTAAATATAAAGAGCAGACAGTAAGAGCTGCGGTTGATTTTTAGGAGGGCAAGATGATATATACAAAAGAAGTAGAGAATATGTGTCCCGTTAACAAAGGGGCGTACCATGGTCCCAGCCCTATTCCCCAGGAAGGAAAATGGGTGCAGGTTAAAGAAGTATCGGACATTTCAGGACTTACGCATGGTGTTGGCTGGTGCGCACCTCAACAGGGAGCCTGTAAGCTCACTTTAAATATTAAAGACGGAATTATAGAAGAAGCTCTTGTAGAAACATTGGGATGCTCAGGAATGACTCATTCAGCAGCTATGGCAGGAGAAATTCTTGTCGGAAAGACTCTTCTTGAGGCTCTTAATACAGACCTTGTATGCGACGCTATAAATACAGCTATGAGAGAGTTGTTTCTTCAGATTGTTTACGGACGCAGCCAGTCGGCATTTTCTGAGGGCGGACTTGCTGTAGGCGCCGGTCTTGAAGATTTGGGAAAGGGTACCAGAAGTCAGGTTGGAACCATATATTCCACAAAGGCGAAGGGTGCAAGATATCTTGAGCTGGCAGAAGGATATATAACAGAAATAGGCCTTGATGAAGAAAATAACATTATAGGATATAAATATGTAAATTTAGGAAAGCTTATGGATGCACTTAAAGCAGGCGAAGATTCTGCCGAAGCTCTTGAAAAGGCAGGCGGCACTTACGGAAGATTTGACGAAGCAGTTAAGACTATAGATCCAAGGAAGGAATAGGAGGAAGTAATGATTACTTTTGAAAATTACGACAGAAAGATTGATAAAATTCAGGCTGTTCTTAGAAAGTATTCCATCAAGGATCTCAAAGAAGCAGCAGATATCTGTGAGAAGGCGGGATTTGATCCGAGAAAGATAGTAAAGGAAATACAGCCGATATGTTTTGATGATGCATGCTGGGCATATACAGCAGGCGCAGCAATAGCAATAAAAAAAGGATGCAGCAAGGCAGCTGATGCAGCAGAAGCTATAGGCGAGGGACTCCAGGCATTCTGTCTTGATGGTTCGGTGGCTGAAGACAGAAAAGTAGGGCTTGGACATGGAAATCTGGCGGCTATGCTGCTTCGTGAAGAAACACAGTGCTTTGCATTTTTGGCAGGTCATGAGTCATTTGCAGCTGCGGAAGGCGCAATAGGAATTGCCAAATCTGCAAACAAAGTACGTAAGAACCCTTTGAGAGTAATACTTAACGGTCTTGGGAAAGATGCGGCTCAGATAATTTCAAGAATAAACGGATTTACATATGTCCAGACTGAATTTGATTATTCGGCAGGTACTGTAAAAGCAGTTAAAGAAACTCCGTATTCCAAAGGTGAAAGATCTGAGGTCCGCTGCTACGGAGCAGATGACGTAAGAGAAGGCGTTGCAATTATGCATCTTGAAAAGGTAGATGTGTCCATAACGGGAAATTCCACAAACCCGACAAGATTCCAGCACCCTGTTGCAGGAACATACAAGAAAGAATGTGTTCAGCAGGGTAAAAAATATTTCTCGGTAGCTTCAGGAGGAGGCACCGGAAGAACGCTTCATCCAGATAACATGGCAGCAGGTCCGGCTTCATACGGAATGACTGATACCATGGGAAGAATGCATTCTGACGCTCAGTTTGCAGGCTCATCCTCAGTTCCTGCCCATGTTGCAATGATGGGATTCATAGGAATGGGGAACAATCCGATGGTAGGAGCGACTGTAGCAGTTGCAGTAGCAGTTGAAGAATCAAGATAAACACAGAAAAAACACATAACATAATCGTATGAAGTATTGATTTTATTGCATGATAATGCTAAAATTATTACGCATTAATTTATTTTCTAATACGGAAATATGGAGGAAAAAATGAAAAAGATTATTTCACTTTTACTTGTACTGACGCTTATACTGTCGGCATTTTCACTGGCAGGATGTTCAAGCAAGACAGAAGGCGAAGGTGACGCATTGACAGTTTGTGTAGTAGTATCTTCGGCATTTGGAGACAAATCCTTTAACGATTCTGCTAAAGAAGGAGTAGACAAGCTTAAAGAAGACTACGGAATCAACGTAAAGACAATAGAATGTCAGCAGGAAAACTTCAAACAGCGTATGATGGAAGCTGCGGAAGAATCCGATGTTGTAGTTCCTGTAGGTTGGGAATTCTATGAAATTTCCGATGTTGCAAAGGAATATCCGGATACTAAGTTCATCTGGGTAGACAACCCGGCAGAGGGAATTGAAGACTTACCAAACGTACTTTCAATACTGTATGCACAGAACGAGGGTTCATTCCTGGCAGGATATATTGCGGCAAGCATGTCTAAGACAGGCGTTGTAGGAGCAGTAGGAGGAGAAGACAATAATACTATAAATGACTTCCTCGTTGGATATACAGAGGGCGCCAAGTATGCAAATCCTGATGTAAAAGTAGTTACAAACTATGCTAACACTTATGAAGATCCTGCAAAGGGCAAAGAATGTGCATTAGCTCTCAACAGTCAGGGCGCCGATGTTATTTTTGCTGTAGCAGGAAACACAGGAAACGGTGTATTTGCAGCAGCTAAAGAAAAAGGATTCCAGGTAATCGGTGTTGACTAGGATCAGAAAATATCTGCTCCTGAGTACGACGAACAGATTATCTGCTCGATGAAAAAAGAAGTAGGAACTTCCATATATGATACTATCAAGGCTCTTATTGAAGAAGAAACTTGGAATGGCGGAAGAATATGGACTGCCGATATGGCTACCGGATACGTTTCTATAGCTTACGGTAATGAAGATTCGGTTCAGCAGGTGAGCGATGAGCTTAAGGCAGCTGCCGACGATGTAAAAGGTAAGATCGTTGCAGGTGAAATCAAGGTTTCAACAACAAGACAGTAGACAGTAATGTATCTAAAGAAATTATAGAAAATAAATAAATCCGCACATGAGGCGTAGCGTTAAATGCGCTACGCCGTTTTTTATAATAAGAGGTAAAGTTTTGCAGGATACTATAGTAAAATTCGAGAATATATCCATGCAGTTTCCGGGCGTACTTGCCAATGACAATGTTTCCCTTGAAATAAAGAAGGGGGAAGTATTCGCACTTGTAGGTGAAAACGGAGCCGGCAAGAGCACGCTTATGAATATATTGTATGGAATTCACAGACCCACTGACGGGAATGTATATGTTAAGGGCGAAAAAATTGAAAAGTTTAAGCCTATGGAAGCTATCAACAGAGGCGTGGGAATGGTACATCAGCACTTTATGCTGGTACCATCTTTTACAGTTGCACAGAATATCGTACTGAGCAAAGAGCCTAAAAAAATGGGCTTTATGTACGACCTGAAGAAAGCTGACAGTGAAGTTTCGGCATTGTCTGCGGAATACGGACTGAAGATAGACCCAAAAGCTATTGTCGGAGAGATAAGCGTAGGAATACAACAAAGAGTTGAAATCCTGAAAACTCTTTACAGGGGAGCCGACATTCTGATACTTGATGAGCCTACTGCGGTCTTGACTCCTCAGGAGACGGAAGAACTGTTTAATGTAATAAGAAGAATAGTAAAAGAAAAGGGTATGACTGTAATTATAATAACCCATAAGCTCTATGAGGTTATGTCTATATCCGACAGGGTAGGTGTAATGCGCCAAGGTAAATTAGTAGGCGTGGAAAAAACTGAGAATGTTAACGAGAAAATTCTTTCTTCTATGATGGTAGGAAGAGAAGTCTTGTTTGATAATATAGAAAAAACAGGTGTCTGCGGAGATGTGCTTATAGAAGCAAAAAATCTCTTTGTCGCAGATAACAGAGGGCTTATGGCAGTAAACGGCATAGACCTTTCTGTAAGAGCCGGAGAAATATTGGGAATAGCAGCCATAGAGGGAAATGGGCAGAGCGAACTTGCAGAGGCGCTTACCGGCATGCGTCCGATTGAGAAGGGAAGTTTTTATATATCAGGACAAAGTGCCGCCGGCAAAAACCCGAGAGAAGTTAGAAAGTTAGGCTTGGCTCATATTCCGGAGGACAGAATTTCCACAGGTGTAGCAATGCCGTCAACTATTGCAGAAAATATGATTATAGGCAAGGAGAGAAGCGAAGAATTTGCAATCAAGGGTATTCACCTTCGTCAATCAAGTGTAACGAAATATGCAAAAATGTTATTCGACAAATTCGATCTCAGAGGCGCAGGAATAGGTACTCAGGTAGGATCTTTATCGGGGGGAAACATGCAGAAGGTTGTAGTGGCAAGAGAGTTTTCTTTAGATACACCTGTGCTTGTTATTTCTCAGCCCACAAGAGGTGTGGATGTAGGAGCGATAGAGTTTATACATAAGCAGATAATAGAAAAAAGAAATAAGGGCTGTGCCATACTCCTTATAAGTGCAGATCTTGATGAGGTATTTCGCCTTTCAGACAGAATCATAACGCTTTATGAAGGAAAAATAACAGGAGAATTTAAACCGGGTGAGATAGATAAGATGGGTATAAGTTATTATATGACAGGGGACAGAAGCAAAGAGAAAGAATCTTCTGATGATATGTCCGGCCTCAGGAAAGGAGGTCTCGTAAATGAATAAACTTACGAATTCTATCAGGAAAAACAAAACATATCTTACTTCTCTTGTGTTAAGTATCACAATAGCATTGATAATAGGCGGAATACTTATGGCAATCACCGGATTTAATCCTTTGGAGGGATACGGCGCTATGCTTAAGGGAGTATTCGGCTCATCAAGAGTATTTGGAAATACTTTGGCCAAGATGCTTACCCTTTGCTTGACCGGATTAGCCATGACAGTGGGAGCAAAAGCCGGACTGTTTAATGTGGGCGGAGAAGGCCAGCTTTTTCTTGGCGGACTTGCGGCAACCATGACAGGTGTATATCTCCAGGGCGTTACGCCGATTTTAGCTGTACCGGCCGCATTCCTTTCGGCAATAGTAGTCGGCGGATTTTATGCATGGATACCTGCAGTACTGAAAGTCAAGCTGCAAGTAAGTGAAGTTATAACGACCATTATGATGAATTCCGTGGCCATATATGTATGTACCTATCTTGTAAACAGCAGCGGACCGCTTGCTACCGATGATCCGGGAGTTTTGGGAGGTACGGAAGCAATACCGGAAGTCTTCAGATTTGCACAGATAATACCTCGCTCCAACTTGAGCACCGCCATAATATACAGCGCATTTATAGCGTTTGTATGCTGGTATTTGATGCAGAAAACAAGCATAGGTCTTGAAATAAAAGTTACAGGTGAAAACGAACGTTTTGCATTCTTTGCAGGACTGCCTAAAGAGAAGATAATGATATGGTCAATGGTTGCTTCAGGGGCAATATGCGGACTCGTTGGAATGTTCGAAGTATATGGTTATCAGTTCAGATTTCAGGACAGCATAAGTAACGAATTTTATTATGACGGAATGCTTGTTGCAATGATAATGAATTATAATCCGATAGGCATAATAATAATGAGTTTCTTTTTTGCAGTAATAGATATAGGAGCCAATGCGATGGAATTTTCAACAGGAGTATCGGGAGAAATATCAGATATAATTTTTGCCGTAATTATATTCCTGATGGCCGCAGAAAGCGGCATAACCAAGGCTCTCACCCAGAAAGTTTCTCAGAGACGTCTTAGAGAGAAACTTAGAAAGGAGGCGCACTGATGGACAGCTTTTTGGAAGTTTTTAATATAGGGCTTTTTCAAAACACTTTGAGAACTGCGACTCCTGTTATTTTGGCAGCTATGGGCGGTCTCATGACTGAACAGGCAGGTATAATGAATATCGGAATGGATGGCATGATACTGATAGGTGCGTTTGTGGCAGTGGCTTTCAGCTTTACCATGAGCAGTGCAGCTATGGGAGTGCTGGTTGCAGTATTGTGCGGCATACTCATAGGATTGTTTTTCGCTCTGTTTGTAGTGAAATTCAGAAGTGACGAGTTTATCATCGGAATGGCACTCAATACATTTGCAGGAGGACTGACAGTATATTTGCTCAGATCTATCTTCGGAGTTAAAGGAACCTTCTCAAATACAGGCATAGTTGCACTTCCGACAGTACATATCGATTTTCTTGATAAGATTCCCATTCTGGGACCTTTACTTAACGACAACTCCATATTTGTATACATAACATGGATATTTGTATTTGCAGCATGGTTCTTTTTGTACAGAACTCCTTACGGCTTCTGGATGAGGGCTGCGGGTGAACATCCCGAATCGCTGGAAACAGCCGGAGTAAGTGCTCAGAAAATGAAATTTCTTGCAAGTATACTTTGCGGAGTATTTTGCGGATTTGCCGGTGCACATTTATCCTTAGGGTATTTGACTATGTTTACTGAGGGAATGAGCAACAGCAGAGGTTTTATTGCTTTTGCATGTGTTATATTCGGAATGGCCAACCCGCCTAAAGTCTTTCTGGCAGCGCTGCTGTTCGGATTCCTGGATGCTTTGGGACTTAGACTGCAAAGTATAGGGATACCATCGGATTTAACTTCTACATTGCCATATATAGCGACTGTTTTGATGCTTGTGTATATTGTAGTGAGTACAGGAAAGAAAAAGAGAAGAAAAGCACAGAATCAATTAAAAATAAGCGAAAGCGCTTAATTAAATATATAAAAGGGGAAAAAACATGAAGAAATTTTTATCTACATTGATGATTTTAACTATGTGTGCAGGGATGAGTTTATCCCTCGCAGGATGTGGAAGTTCAGAGCCTTACAGCGGATATGACTTGTCTGAATATATCAAACTTCCTGACTATAATTCATTTGAAACTTCACTGCCTCAGATATCAATTACCGATGATGATATTTCGAAGGAAATAAACTCAAGACTTGAAGCAGCGGCGACTACTGATAAAATAACAGAAGGAACTGTTGAAAAGGGAGACAGTGTGACCGTAAAATTTAAAGGAACCCTTGCTGACGGAAGCTCACCTGAGGGCATGAACTCCGAAGGCTACGATCTCACACTGGGCTCAGGAAGCATGATAGATGGATTTGAGGAAGGTATTTTTGGAGCAACAATAGGTGAAGAAGTTTCTCTTGATCTTAAGTTCCCTGATCCATATACAAATAATGAAGAACTTTCAGGCAAGGATGTAAATTTTAAGGTTACTGTTTTAAGCAAGAATGTAAAAAATGTTCCTGAACTGAATGAAGAATTTGTAAAGGCCAACAGCGAACAGGAAACGGTGGAAGATTACAAAACCGCAGTTGCCAAGGAACTGGAACAGAAAGCCTATGATGAAGAACTTTATAAGATTAAATCAGAACTTTACTCTCAGATAGTAAGCGAGACGGAAGTTATCAAATATCCTGAAAAAGAACTTAAAAAGCAGATAAAGGAACTTAATAAGAGCTATAAGGAACTTGCAAAAAACAGCGGCAAGGACTGGGAAGAATACAGAGACGAGACTCTTGGCGTAAATGAGGAAGAGTACGATGAGCAAATAGAACTTTATGCTCAGGAACTGATAAAGCAGGAAATGATAATTTATGAAATAGCCAAGAAGGAAGACCTTGAAGTAACTGAAGAAGAGTATGACGAATATCTTAAAAACATGCTGGCTTCTTCAAATTTCGAGGATGAAAAGGCATTTAAGGAATATACCGGAATGTCTTTGGAAAAGTATGCCGAAACATATAAACTTGACAGAGATTTAATTTTGACAAAGGAACTTGATAAAATTTATGACAGGCTCACAGGGGCATCAGACAGTTCTTCTGACAATGAAGAAACAGCCGGTGAAGAATAAATCTGTGATGTAATATTTATCATCCTCGGAGAATATACTTGTCTAAATGGGAGGTACCGGGGATGATAAGTACAGACAAACTTAAGAATAAAGAAGTTATAAACATCGGAGACGGCAGAAGTCTGGGATTTGTATATGATATTGAAGTAGACTTGGACAAAGGTGCGATAGATGGTATCGTGATACCGGCAAGCCGCGGCTTTATGGGACTGTTCTCCAAAGGAGAGGGAGATACGGTGATAAAATGGGAACGAGTAAGGACTGTAGGAGATGATGTGATTCTTGTGGATCTGGACAGTTTCTGAAAAACATTGGGCCGAAGCCGATAATATATAACATTAAACGGGAGGTAACTGCTATGAAGTGCCCATATTGTGACAATGTCGATACTAAAGTTATAGACTCAAGACCCACAGAAGAGGGACATGCCATAAGACGAAGAAGAGAATGTGATCAATGCGGCAGAAGATTCACTACTTACGAAAAAGTTGAGGAAACAATTCTTATGGTAGTGAAAAAGGATGGCCGTCGGGAGGCTTTTGACAGAAACAAAATATTAAACGGCATTATAAAGGCATGTGAGAAGCGCCCTGTTTCAATGGCGCAGATGGAAAGCATAGTAGACGAAATAGAAAAAACCATAAGCAATTCCATGAAAAAGGAAGTGGAAAGTTATAATATAGGAGAGTTGATAATGAATCTCCTTAAGAATGTGGATGAGGTCGCTTATGTTAGATTTGCATCGGTGTACAGACAGTTTACAGATGTCAGCACTTTTATAAAAGAGATTGAAAAGCTGATAGGCCCTGCGATGCTGTCTGAAGAAAAAAACGCCGGGCAGAATAAAGAAGAAAAAACCGGAGAATAATAATGGATATTTTTCAAATTGCAATAGACGGACCGGGAGGAGCAGGCAAATCAACTGTTGCAAAGGCCGTTGCACAGAAACTGAATATAGAATATATAGATACAGGAGCAATGTACAGAGCTTTTGGCCTTAAGATGCTCAGGCTTGGTATGGCTATGGAAGATAATGAAAAGCTTAGACAGCTGCTTAGTGAGACGGTTATAGACTTTAAAAACGGAAATACGATTCTGGATGGAGAGGTGGTAAACAATCTCATAAGGACACAGGAAGTTTCGATGGCAGCATCAGGATGTTCGGCGTTTCCGGCAGTAAGAGAAAAAATGGTCGAGATTCAGCAGAATATGGGCAGAACAAAGAGCGTTATAATGGATGGACGGGATATATGCGAAGTGGTATTTCCGTCGGCAAAATACAAATTTTTTGTAACGGCAGATACAGAGGAAAGGGCAAAAAGACGATATTCAGAGTTGACGGCAAAAGGTGAAAATGTCAGCTATGAGCAGGTTTTGGAGCAGATACGGGAAAGGGATTTAAAAGATTCTACGAGGTCTGCGAGTCCTATGAAAAAAGCTCCTGATGCGGAGCTTTTAGACACTACACATATGACTGCTGAAGAAGCTGTGGACTATATATGCAATAAAGTTTTAAGTGATATAGAAGCATAATAAAGACCTCCAATGGAGAAAATAACCGTTGGAGGTTTTTTTATGGAAAAGATTCATGACAAGAGAGTAAAAGGAATAGCCTTATTATTTTTAATATTGATTATTTTACTTGCGGCAAAGACTGCGTATATACAGATTTTCTGTCATGAGCGATTTGAAAGCGAGGCATCGATGCAGCAGGAAATGGCTATAGAAGGACTTGATACAAGAGGCATGATTTTAGACAGGAATCTTATGCCGCTTACAGGAGGTGTAAAGGAATATTATTATATAATACCTGAAAGTCTTAAAAATAAGCGTCTTGAAGAGATTACGCAAGCTATGGGAGCAAAGCAGATAGCTAAAGACGGCTCTAAATATTTAGTCTACAAAACAGGAATATTTGATTATGAGAACGGTAAAATACTTGAGAATGATTATGAAGCGTATATTTTTTCCACAGCGGCAAGATATTCCGACAATCAGCTTGCCGCACACTTTATAGGGTATTTGAACGAAGATGAAAAGGTAGGTGTTTCCGGTATAGAGAAGATGTACCAGAAGACGCTCTGCTCTGACAACAGCAATCTTATGATAAGAGTTGATGCAGGAGGAAATATACTGAGAGGCTTTTCTCCGGTTATAGAGACCGATTGCTGCAATGACAAAGGAAATGGTGTTATGAACAGCCGTTCGGTTGTGACATCATTGGATCGAAGGCTACAGTATATGTGTGAAAAATCTCTATCTGAACATACAACGTCAGGCGCAGCTGTAGTAAGCCGCTGTGACACCGGCGAAATTTTGGCATGGGCTTCCGTGCCCTCATTTGATCCCGATGATATTGAGTCTTATCTGAACAGAGGTGACTGTCTTATTAACAAGGTCAGTCAGGGGGCTTATGCGCCGGGTTCTGTATTTAAGGTGGTAACTGCGGCAGCAGCAATGGAAAACAATATATGCGATGATAAAAAAACATTTGAATGTAAAGGAACCGTGACTGTAAACGGTATTACATTGGGCTGTTCCAATGCTCCTCCGGAAGGTCATGGAGAAATAGACATGAATGAGGCTATGGCTGTTTCATGCAACTGCTATTTTGCTCAGCTTGCAGAAGAAATAGGCAGTGAAAACATAGTTATGCAGGCAGAAAAAATGGGGTTTGGCAGAACTGTGCTTGACGGATTTCCCGAAGAAAGCATCGGAAATATACCGGATGTATCTGAGGTTGGCTCATGGGATGTAACAAACCTTGCAATAGGTCAGGGTGAAATACTTGCAACACCGCTTCAGATAAACAATATGATATCACTGATAGCATCCGGAGGAAAGCTGATACCGGCAAGGATTGTTACAGGCGATGAAGAACATAAGAACAAGCAGCAGCCAAGACAAATATTAAAGCCTGAAACTGCACATTCAATTGAAAATATGCTTGCAAGCGTCATGGATATGGGAACAGGCAGTGCAGACTGGCAATTACCCGTCTGGGGAAAGACCGGCACCGCCGAAGCAGGAGCCGGAGGAGAGGAAAAAAATTGCTGGTTTACCGGATATTGCAGTATCGGGACAGAAAAGTATGCTGTTACCGTATTTGCTCAGAACGGCGTATCGGGTTCGGCTACAGCAATGCCTGTTTTTAAAGAAATAACTGAGTTCCTTAAAAAAGCATCAGAGAATAAATAGAAAATCAGAAGGGAGGGCATATAGTCAGTCCTCCCATTCCTTTAAGTATTCTTTCAGTTTGACTAATGCCTTTTTTTCTATTCGAGACACATATGAACGGCTGATATTAAGATCCTTGGCAATTTCGCGCTGAGGTTTCGGTTCGCTTCCGTCAAGACCGTACCGTGCATTTATTACGGCCTGTTCCCTTTGCGTAAGTGCTTCATTAAGAGCTTTCTTAAGATTGCCGACCTGTATTTTAAGGTCTATCGAGTCTACGATTTCATCTGTATCTGTACCCAGGATATCATTAAAGCTTATCTCATTGCCGTCTTTATCTATGCCTATGGGCAGGCTGAGGGAAATTTCCTGCTTTATACGTTTTGAAGCTCTTATACTCATCAGGATTTCGTTTTCTATACACTTGGCAGCATAAGTTGCAAGTCTTGTTGATTTTTTGCCTGAATATGTATTTACCGCCTTTATTAGACCTATGGTGCCTATTGAAATTATATCATCCTGATTATTGCTGAAACTTGTGTATTTCTTGGCTATATGAGCTACAAGCCGCAGATTGTGTTCTATAAGTACGGCTTTTGCCGTAGGATCGTCTTGCTCAAGTAATTTGACGAAATGCTGTTCTTCCTTTTCTGTAAGTGGATTTGGAAAAGAAGTACTCATATATGTAACCCCCTCTATAGATTTAAACTATATGCATTAAGGAGATGTCCGGTGCTTGGCAATATACAAAAATGCAAGTACCTATTTGATATAGTAATAAAACAGGCCGCCTTTTTAAGCGACCTGTTTTGTGAATCGGTATACGATTATTTTTCAAATGATAGGCAGTCTGTACATTGATCCATTGCGGGGTTGGCTTCGTGTGTTCCGACTGTTATTGAATCAAGAGCGCAGAAATTCTCTGTTTTTTCGTGATGTCTGCACTGGTCTACAGTGCATCTTATAGTCTGGTGTTTTTTACATCCCATTTAATTGACCTCCTTATTTATTAAGCTCACAAAGTTATTATTACCGAAAACTTCACAAATTATTACGGGAGTGATACTTGTACTTTACGAGATAAAATGATATAATTTTAGCCGATAATAGGCACATGACTTAAAAACTTTAAGGAGCTGATCCGGAGTTTCATTTTGCATTTTTTTGAAAATTTTAAAAAGGAGCAAAAATGAAAATAAAAGCATTGCCGGAATATGAGCGCCCTATGGAAAAATGTCTTTCTATAGGGGTTGAACGCCTGACTAACAGTGAGCTTATAGCCCTGTTGATAAATTCAGGTACAAGGGAAAAATCTGCCGTTGCGTTGGCAGAAGAAATATTGGCGCAGGACCGTTCAGGCATAGGATATCTCAGAGAGAGCTCTGTTCAGGAGCTTATGAATATAAAGGGGATAGGAAGCTCAAAGGCAGCCCGGATAATGGCGGCAGTTGAGCTTGGAAAGCGAATAGCTTCAACGCCTGTTCACAAAGGAATGAAAATACAAGACGACGAAGATGTTGCAAAGCTTTTTATGGAAGAAATGAGGGGACTTAAGAAGGAAGTGTTCAAAGCTGTCCTGCTTGATTCCAAGGGCGGCGTAATATCAGTGGAAACCGTTTCCGTGGGGGAGCTTAGCAGCACGATTGTTCATCCAAGAGAGGTCTTCAGCCAAGCTGTAAGAAAGAGTGCTGCTGCAATAGTTTTTGTACATAATCATCCCAGCGGTGAACCTATGCCCAGTGGGGAGGATATAGCCACAACCAATAGGCTTATAGAATGCGGAGAGCTTCTTGGCATTAGAGTAGTGGATCATTTGGTTATAGGAGACGGACAATATATGAGTCTTAGAGCCATGGGTAAAATCTAAAAATGAGGAGTAATGATATGTGTAGTTTATTTAAAGCAAAAGATATGGGAATTGATTTGGGAACAGCTAATACGCTGATCTATGTAAAGGACAGCGGAATAATATTAAACGAACCCTCAGTTATAGCAGTAGATTCAGATACATCAAAGATATTGGCAGTAGGAGCCGATGCAAAAGCCATGTTAGGAAAAGCACCTAAGAATATATCAGTGGTAAGACCGCTTCAGGACGGTGTTATTTCGGACTTTGACAAGACCGCCGATATGCTCAAGACTTTCATAGAAAGAGCTATGGAGCAGAAAAAAATGAGAAATTACAGAGTAGCGGTAGGGGTTCCTACAGGTGTTACAGAAGTTGAAAAACGTGCTGTGGAGGAAGTCGTAAGACAGATGGGTGCCACAGAGGTATATATACTTGAGGAACCTATGGCAGCAGCTATAGGAGCAGGGCTGCCTGTTGACGGAACAACCGGCTGCATGATTGCAGATATAGGCGGAGGCACAACAGATGTTGCCATAATCGCACTGGGCGGAGTGGTAGCCAGCACTTCTATAAGGCATGCGGGAGATAAGTTTAACGATGCGATAGTGCAGTATATCAGAAAGCGTCATGCACTTCTTATAGGTGATAAAACAGCGGAAGAGCTTAAGATAAACTTGGGATGTGCATGCATGGATGTAGATGAATTTGGAAATGAAATTATTAAGACCATGAATGCAAGAGGAAGGGATATCATTTCGGGACTTCCGAAAACTCTTGAGATTACTAACAAGGACATGATGATTGCTCTTCAGGAATCTATGGATATAGTAGTAGATGCCGTAAAGGCAACTATCGAAAAAGCTCCTCCTGAAATCGCAGCCGATATAGCAGAAAACGGTATGATGCTTTCAGGCGGAGGAGCAAACATATATAACCTTGATAAGCTTATCAAGAAGAAGACAGACATGGATGTTGCTATAGCAGAAAACTCATTTGAAGCTGTAGCATTGGGAACGGGAAAAGGCCTCGAGGATGTGGAAAAACTCAAGGTATATACAAGAAAAGCAAAGAGGAGAGGAACAGAAAATTAAGATATGAAATGGATTAGAGAACACAAATTGATAGCCAGTCTGTTATCATTGCTGGTTGTTCTGGCAATGATATTTGTGCTGTCTGTGGTTACAGGTACGGGGGATAAATCTTTTGCTTCATTTGTAAATAACGGAGTTACAAAGGTTTCAGGCTTTCTTTCTTCTGTAGGAGGAAGTGTAAGAGATGGAATCGGCGGTATTTTTTCAGGTGCAAGTAAACAAAAGGAAATAGATAAGCTTGAGGAAGAGATTGACAGATTAGAGAGAGAATTAGCTCAGGCCAAGTTGGAAGAGGGGCAGCTTGGGCAGCTCCAGGAATTATCCGGAATATTGAATTATGATTATACATCGCAGGTATTTAATGTTGTAACTGCTGATGTAAAGCTTAAAGACGGTTCTAACTGGACAGGAATTTTTACTATAGACAGGGGAACTGAATCCGGAATATCATCAGGCAGCGTTGTTATTGACGGAGCCGGAATTGTGGGAACAGTTACAGAAGCAGGAGACGGATGGGCTAAAGTCAGACCGGTTATTTCAAGCGGAGATAAGATGAGCTTTAAGATGGCTCGTGACGGAAGCCAGCTCGGCATAGTTTCCGGAAATTCAAAGGGCAAATTGTCGGGATATATGTTGGATGATAGTTCAACCGTTGCGGAAGGCGATATTCTGATAAGCTCCGGTATGGGGAATTATCCGGAGGGCATAGAAATAGGAAGCGTCAAATCTGTAAAATATAACAGTGATAAGCTTATAAGAGAAATTACAGTGGAACCTTCGGTTAATTTTGCAAGTCTTAGGAAAGTTGCGGTGATAATATGAAATACTGGAAGGCAGGAATATTTTTCCTGATAGCTTTTTTCATACAGACATCTCTGCTTAATTTAATAAGCGTAGGTAGTTATACACCTAACCTTCTCCTTTGCCTTGTTGTGATTTTTTCATTTTTATATGAAAAGGATATGTACGGTTTGGTTTATGGCGCTGTATTCGGATTGATATATGATGCATGCTACAGTTATGTCATAGGACCGACACCTATTGCACTGCTTTTGACAGCCGTACTGGTTCTGGTTTTGAGAGAGTATGCTAATATTGAGAATATAATAAGCATGTGGACTGTATCGACCCTATCATTCTTTTTTTATTATCTCGTAAATTGGGGACTTTATAAGATAGCGGGGACACCTTTAGGTCTTTCGTATGTATTCTCACATTCGGTATGGATTATACTTTATTCCCTCATTGTAATTACGATACTTTATATTTTTATGATAAAAAGAGTGGTTAAATATCACAAAGACAGGTATTTTAGATGAACAAGAGATTGCTTGATTCAAGGTTTTATCAGATATTAACTTTAGTTATAATTCTTGTGCTTATATTATGCATAAGACTTTTTGTGCTGACGGTAATACAGCATGATTCATGGAATGCATCTGCTGACAGTCAAAACACCAAGGAGATAACTACAGAAGCGCCGAGAGGAAAAATTCTCGATCGTTACGGTCGTGAAATAGCTACAAACAGACAGATTTTTACTGTCACATTTAATATAAGCGGTCTTTCCACGGAAGAAATCAACAGTGCAAGTTATAATCTGGTAAATATACTTGAAGTTAACGGAGATGAATATGTAGATAACTTTCCCATAGTGATAGATGAGGAAGAATACAGATATTCTTATGATGACGAAAAGGCCGGTTGGCTGGCAAAACAAAATTTCCCGTCTGATATGACGGCAGAGCAGGCATTTAATGCATTGAGAAACCAATATGAAATAGACCCTCATGTCGATAGATATGAGGCTGTTGAGGAACTGCAAACTACTTACGGTGTATATCCTCCCATAAATATAAGGAGTATGACATATACCTATGATTCGGATAAAGAGCAATTTCTCGAGAAATATGAACTCGATACTGATTTAAGTGCGGCCGAAGCTTTTGCAGAGCTTAGAGAAAAGTATAAAATCGACAAAGGTCTTTCAGACGAGGATGCCCGCAAGATTTTCAGGGTGAGAGACGAAATAAAGACTTTAGGATACAACAAATATCTTTCGAGCACAATTGCCAAAGATGTTTCCAATGATACTGTTGTTTATGTTGAGGAACATGCGGCTGATTTAAAGGGTGTGGAAATCGGTTCAGAGACGGTAAGATATTATCCTAACGGAAATACTCTTTCTCATGTAATAGGATACATGGGCAGTATTTCCGATTATCAGTATGAAGAATATGTAAAAGAAAAGGGATATAATGCCACTGATCTTATAGGCAAGGATGGAATAGAGGCTTCTATGGAGTCATACCTCAGAGGCACAGACGGTATCAAATCTGTGAGAGTAAACAGCAGAGGAGATTATATAAGCACTATAAGTGAAACTGATCCTGTTGCCGGAAAGAATGTATACCTTACTGTAGATCTTGAACTCCAGAAGACTGCTGAAGAAAGTCTTGAAAAAGCAATAAATGCAGTAAGCACCGGCGGCGTATTTCGGGGTGAGTATGGTAATACAGGTATGAGCAAATTCCCTAACTGCGGTTCCGGAGCGGCTGTTGCAATAGATGTTGAGACAGGAGACGTGCTTGCAATGGCAAGCTATCCGGATTATGACCCTAACATATTTGCAGAGGGAATTTCCACAGAGGACTGGGCTTCCGTGCAAAGCACAAATCCGAGAGATCTGCTTGCGCCTACGCCTCTTTATAATGTGGCTGCGAAAGCATCAGTACAGCCGGGGTCAACATTTAAGCCGGTAACTGCTGTAGCTGCACTCCAGTGTGGTCTTGATCCTAAGAGAGTTATTCGTGATGCAGGACATATAACTGTAGGGGACAGAACATGGGGATGCAGCGCATGGAACAGCTACAGAGGAACGCATGGTTCTCAGGACATGGCTACCGGAATTCAAAACTCCTGCAACTATTATTTCTATTGTATCGCTACCGGGAAAGACTGGGGCAGCGGAGCTTCTTTAGGATATGAAGAGGATATAAGCATAGAGAAGATTATGGAAGTTGCAAAAGAATTCGGTCTCGGACAAAAATCCGGCATAGAGCTTGATGAAACTATAACACCGCTTGCTTCTGCCGAAAGAAAGATGGATGCTACGAAGAATTCTCTCTGGTATTATCTTTACAGCACTGCGGTTAATTATTGGCCTTCATCTGTAACGGAAGATGAAGAAGCTTTAAGAAAAGATATAGATACAATAGTAAGCTGGACAGAAGAAAATCCGTCAAGAGGCGAAATCATAAAAAGAATAGAAGAACAGACGAAGGTAGAAGAAGATAAAGTAGAGACAGTTACGGATATATGCAAATACTCTTATTTTAACCAGGCACAATGGACAGTAGGCGACGAGTTTAATATTTCCATAGGGCAGGGTGACAATGCGTATACGCCGCTTCAGATGGCCAATTATGTTGCTACATTAGGAAACTATGGTGTCCGCAATCAGGTAAGTATAGTTAAGGGCATAGAAGGAGCAGGTGAGACCCAGAAGGAAGAGCCGTATGTAATAAATGTAGATAAAGAAGACATGGACAGCGTTATCGAGGGTATGCGAAGAGTAGTTAAAAAGGGAACACTGTCGGGAATTTTTAGAAATTTCCCTGTAGATGTTGCAGGAAAGACCGGCACTGCGGAAAAAGACGGTTATATAAACCCTGTTGACGAAGTCTCATATGTTAAGAGCCACTTATCTTCAATAGCATCAGGAGTTTCTTGGGCAGAAGTGGAAAGCACCATGAAGCAGCTGATGAAAGAAGACCCGGAGAGATATCCGACTGAAAACGATGCTGTTGACGATGCGTTGATAGAGGCAAGCGGTAACAGAATCACCCAGTCTCAAATAGATCGGTACAAGGATACCTACGATGAATTTGCATGGGTTGTTACAATGGCTCCGGCCGACGACCCTAAGATTGCCGTTGTTGTTATGCTGGTACAGGGAGGTATCTCATATAATGCAGGTCCTGTAGCAAGAGAAATTATAGGAAAATATCTCGACCTTCAGAAAGAATACGAGGCAGCGGATTTCACGACTAAAATGCAGTAGGAACAGGAGGAACCCATGGGTAAGGCCATTGTAATTGCATCCGGAAAAGGCGGTACCGGTAAAACCATGTTCGCCGCTAATTTAGGCACTACTTTGGTCGGTCAGGGGCACAAAGTAGTTCTAATAGACCTGGATACAGGATTGAGAAATCTTGATTTGTATATGGGAATTGAAAACAATATAGTTTATGATGTCAATGATGTTCTGACAGGCGTTTGCCGCATCAGACAGGCCTTGGTAAAGGTGAAGGCATTTCCGGGATTATATTTTATGGCGGCATCGCCGCAGAAACCCAATGGAGAGATAACGCCTCTTCATATAAAGGTGCTTTGTGAGAAGCTTAAGAGTAAATACGATTATGTAATTATAGATGCACCTGCCGGAATAGATGACGGAATGATAATAGCAACAGGTGGCTGCGATATGGGAATAATAGTGGTGACGCCTGAATATGCATCTCTGAGAAATGCAGAAACTGTTAAAAACACCATAGAAGATCAGGGAATAAAAAATATCTGTTATATAGTAAACCGAATAGATTTGAATCTTATGGAAGCAGGCAAGGCGCCTTCGTTTGACGAAGTCACCAAGAATATAAGAGACAAGATAGTGGGTATTATACAGGAAGATGAAAACATACATGTTTCCACTAACTTAGGGGTTCCTATCGTTTCTATGGAAAACACTTATATATCCAAGAGTTTTAAGGCTATGGCAGTCAGGATAAAAAGGCTGCTCGAAAATAAAGAATAAACAAATGCCGGTAATTAAACCGGCATTTTTAGTTGTTTGATTATATTATCCTGTTCAGTTTTTCCCCTTTTATAAATGCTTTCAGGTTGTCTGCGCAGATATCGCATATTGTCTTTCTTGCTTCATCAGAAGTCCATGCCATATGGGGAGTTATAATGAGATTTTCTATTCCAAGGAGCGGATTATCTTTTGATATAGGCTCAGAGGAAACTACATCTACAGCGGCACCTGACAGTTTGCCGCTTTTTACTGCTTCGGCAAGGTCCGCTTCATTTATGAGAGCACCCCTTGCAGTATTTATTATATAAGCACCGTCTTTCATTTCATTTAAAAATTCTTTGTTTATAAAGCCCTTGTTTTCAGAGGTAGCAGGACAATGCAGAGTAATTACATCCGCCTTTACCGCTTCTTGAGGATTCTGGCTGTAAGGAATTACTTTCATACCAAAAGCTTCCGCTATCTGACCAACTCGTTTGCCTATAGAACCGTATCCTATTATGCCCATAGTTTTGCCGCTCAGCTGATACATATTTGAAAGAGTCATGCAAAAATCGGGAGAAGAAGTCCACCTGCCGTCTTGTGAAGCTTCATTGTGCAATGCGACACGGTTACAAAGCTCAAGGAGCAGCGCAAAGGTGTGCTGTGCCACTGATTCGGTTGAATATGACGGAACATTGCAAACTGCAATATTTCTTTCCTTTGCAGCTTTGAGATCTATGTTATCATATCCTGTTGCAGTAACACCGATAAACTTGATGTTCGGACATGAATCGATAACTTCTTTTGTTATATGGCATTTGCTTGTAAAGACTGCCTCACAGTCCCCGATTCTTTCTACTGTTTCAGAAGCCTTGCTTCTGCTGTATACCGTAAGTTCACTTATACTCTCAAGACCTTCCCATGAAAGTTTTCCCAAGTCTACAGTATAACTGTCCAAAATGACTGATTTCATTGAATTTCCTCCTTTTACAATATGATTACATTATATATTTTGCAGAAGCCGAATACAAGTGATAGACTCTCAAAGACTTTGAAAAAAACGATTATATGTGGTACAATAAGCATACCGCTAAGAAACTTTTTAATAAGATAAAATATATATGATATGTGAGGATAGAAAATGAGAAGTGACGGAAGAGAAAAAGACTGTTTAAGAACGGTCAGAATTACCAATAATTATCTTATGAGCCCACAAGGTTCTGTTCTGATAGAGATGGGAAACACCAAGGTTATATGCACCGCAACTGTTGAAGAACAGACGGCAAGACACCTTACAGGAACCGGTAAAGGATGGGTAACTGCCGAGTATGCAATGCTGCCGGGCTCAACGGCTACACGAAAAAAGAGAGATAAGGGCAAAACCGATGGCAGAAGTGTGGAAATTCAAAGGCTTATAGGCAGAAGTCTGCGTTCGGTAGTGGACATGGCAAAGTTAGGAGAAAGAACCATATGGATAGACTGTGATGTTATTCAGGCAGACGGTGGAACGAGAACTGCATCTATAACAGGAGCATTTATCGCAATGGCAGAAGCGATGAAGTGGATGGTGACGAAGGGAATGATAGAGGAAGTACCGCTTACCGGATTTGTTTCTGCGGTAAGTGTTGGTATAGTTGGTGACAGGCCGATGCTGGACCTTTGTTACAGTGAAGATTCAAGTGCCATTGCCGACATGAATGTAGTAATGACAGATAAAGGTGAATATATTGAAATACAGGGTACGGGAGAAGCAAGACCGTTTTCCGGAGAAGAGCTTTCGGAACTTTTAACTTTGGCTGAAAAGGGATGCAGAAAACTGCATCAGGCACAAAAAGAAATAATAGGAGAATTATAATCAAATGGAAACCATAATAGCGGCGTCGTCAAATGCGCATAAGATAAAAGAAATTCAGGCGATAATGAATAAATTTGATATGGAAGTTATTTCAAGGGATGAAGCAGGTGTGCCGGCTTTTGAAATAGAAGAAGATGGGCAGACTTTTGAAGAGAACTCTTATAAAAAAGCATATGAGATAATGAAAGTTACAGGCAAAACCACAATAGCAGACGATTCGGGGCTTATGGTGGATTATCTCGGCGGTGCTCCGGGAGTATACTCTGCAAGGTTCGCAGGAGAAGAATGTGACGATAAAAAGAATAATGAAAAGTTGCTCAAACTATTGAAAAATCAGGTGGGAGATGACAGAAAGGCTAAATTTGTATCTGTAATTACACTGATTTTCCCGGATGGTGAAACTATAACAGCAAGAGGAGAATGCAGCGGAAGAATAATAGGAGCCGAAGCCGGAGAAAATGGTTTCGGATACGATCCGCTGTTTGTGCCTGATGGGTATTGCAAGACATTTGCACAGCTCAGCGAGGAAGAAAAAAATGCGATAAGCCACAGGGCAAAGGCGCTCGAAACGCTGGAGAAACTACTTAAAGAAAGGTAGAATTATGAAGAGAAAGTTAAAGTATGTGGGAATAAGAATAAAGAAGATGGTGGTCATGATGCTTGATCAGTTTTCAGATCCCTTTTATCAGGGAGTAGCCGCACAGATAGCTTTCTCTCTTTTTTTGTCGATAGTTCCTATATTTATTTTGCTTTCGCAGCTTTTAGGACTTTTTTCTCTCCCCGTTGATGAGCTGAGAGAATGGATAGAAGCTAATGTTACTATGGAAGGTGCAGACATGCTTCTTTCAATGCTTGAATATAAGCCATCGGGAGCAAACAATATATTTCTGGCGATAATAGCATTATGGTCCTCTTCGAGAGCACAGTTTGCAATGATGAGAGTGACAAATTACACACTTACAGACGGAAAGATGTTAGGAAAGGGTTACGTGAGGGATCGACTGAGGTCTGTCAGAACCATACTAATGACAATTTTCACCATAGTGTTTTCGCTCATAGTTCTTGTTTATGGTGAGATACTGCTTAATCTGGTATTCGGAGCTGTAGTAGGAGAGGAAGTGTCAGAGATAACATGGAACTTAATAAGATGGCCGGTTGCCATGGCTCTTTACTTCCTGATGATTTCTTACAATTACTATATACTTCCGACGGAAAAAGTACCCTTCAGGGATATTGTACCCGGAAGCATATTTTCTGCGGTAGGGTTCTTACTGGTCACTTACTTTTACAGCCGATATACCAACATATCGGCTAATTACAATATACTGTACGGTTCATTTTCCAACATTGTAGTCCTCTTGTTCTGGTTCTGGTTCCTTGCATGGGTAATGTGCCTTGGAATAAGTTTTAACCGAGTGTGGTGGGCAACAAGACGAAAAAACAAGAAGCCTATACCGGAAGAGGTCAAGGCAAGGAGAAAGCCGCTTAATATATTCTGATATGAAAGGTTTTACCGATAAATGAAACTGAAAGATAAAAAGCTTTTTCTGCTTGATATGGATGGAACAATATATATTGATGATAAACTTTTTGATGGGGTTTTGGAATTCCTTGACGGAATACATGAAAGAGGCGGAAGATATATATTTATGACCAACAATTCCTCCAAAGGAGTCGAACAATACATTGAAAAACTCGGTCGTTTGGGTATAAATGCATTGCCGGAAGATTTTGTGACATCGGTAGATGCGACGGCTGCTTTTTTAGAAAAACGAAAAGATGAGAAAATTTATATGATGGGTACGGCATCTTTTACAAAGCAGATGAAAGATATGGGCTTTAATATAATTGATACACCTGATGAAGATGTCGAAATAGTCCTTTGCGGATTTGACAGAGAACTTACATACAAGAAGCTTGAAGATGTATGCAAGCTTCTTTCCACAGGCAGCAGAGACTTTTTCGCTACCAACATGGACTGGGTATGCCCTGTGGAATTCGGCTATGTGCCTGACTGTGGAAGCATGTGCTTCATGATAGAAAAGGCAACGGGAAGAAAACCACAATTTATAGGAAAGCCTGCGGCAGATATGCCGTTGCTTGCAATAAAGCGGACAGAGTTTTCAAAGGAAGAAACTTTGGTTGTGGGAGACAGGCTTTATACCGATATAGCCTGCGGTATCAACGCCGGTATAGATACATGTTTTGTGCTTTCCGGCGAGGGGTCTGTGGATGACATATCATTGACCGGTATAGAGCCGACATATGTTTTTGATAATATAAAAGAATTGAATCGGAGAATTGAAGATGAAACTTGATAACAGAAAAACTATAGCAGTAGGATTTGCTTTTTTGGCTATAAGTGCATTTTGGCAACTTTATGACAATATAGTTCCATTGATTTTAAAATACTTTTTTAATATCGGAGACACTCTGGCAGGTGGTATAATGGCGCTTGACAATGTGTTTGCATTGATTTTACTGCCTGTCTTCGGCGCATGGTCTGACAGGGTAAACAGCAGAATGGGGAAGAGAACACCGTTTATACTGGTTGGAACTGTTCTTTCCGTTGTATTTATGCTTCTGCTTCCTGCCGCAGCCAATCGTCGCAGTCTGACTATGTTTATAACAGTTCTTCTTGCTACATTGATATCTATGAGTATATATCGTTCGCCGGCAGTATCGCTGATGCCGGATGTGACTCCAAAACCCCTCAGGTCAAAGGGAAACGCCATAATAAATCTTATGGGAGCTATAGGTGTCATAATGACATTGGGTTTTATTATGCTGTTTGTCGGGGAGGGAAAAACTCCTGATTATGAGCCGGTATTCATATCTATAGCTGTGGTTATGACAGCTGCGCTACTGATAATTATATTCATGGTGGATGAAAATAAAATGAGAGCCGAGAGGATTGAAACGGAGAGAAAATGGGGTGTTGAGGAGGCTGATGATGAAAATGCAGACAGCAGCTTCGGACTTACAGCTCCGGTAAAGAAAAGCCTTGTTTTTCTGTTGCTGTCAGTGGCATTCTGGTATATGGCATATAATGCAGTAACTACAGCTTTTTCAAGATACGCAATACAGATGTGGGGAATGGAAGGAGGCTCTTTTGCAGGTGCGCTTATGGTTGCTTCGGCCGGAGCTTTAGTATCATTTATTCCCGTAGGAATACTTTCCGGAAAATTCGGCAGGAAAAAAGTTATTCTTTTTGGAGTAATACTGTTAGGCGCAAGTTTCTTTACAGGAACGCTGTTTGTGCATCCTAATTTTGCAGTCAATATCGTTTTCTTCTTAGTTGGAGTGGCATGGGCCTCCATAAATGTAAATTCCTATCCTATGGTAGTGGAAATGTGCAGAGGAAGTGATATAGGTAAATTTACAGGTATGTATTATACATTCTCCATGGCTGCCCAGGTGCTGACTCCGATATTGTCGGGATGGTTTCTTGAACATATCGGATACCGTACACTGTTTCCGTATGCATTCACTTTCTGTGTGCTGGCATTTTTAACTATGCTTGGAGTTAAGCATGGGGATAACAAGCCTTTACAAAACAAAGGCAAATTAGAGGCGTTCGATGTAGGTGATTAAATTATAATTATTAAAGCTAAGGGGTGGTATTGAGATGGAGAAAAAAGAAATTTTGCAGGAATTGTTAAAATACAGATATGCGCACAGAGGACTTCATGACAAGCCGGTTGTTCCTGAAAACTCAATGGCAGCATTTGGTCTTGCAGTTGAAGAAGGTTTTGGAATTGAGCTTGACATTCATCTTACTAAAGACAATAAGCTTGCGGTGATTCATGATTCAAGCCTTAAACGCACATGTGGAATAGATCTAAAGATAGAAGACATAAGCCTTTCTGAAGCTCAGGTTTATTTTCTTGAAAAAAGTAATGAAACGATTCCGGCATTTGATGATGTACTTGAGCTTGTCAAGGGAAGAAGCCCTCTTATAATAGAGCTTAAAACAGCAGGTAAAAATTATGAATCCCTTTGCAGACTTGTGATGGAAGTTTTGCAGCATTATGACGGTTTATATTGCATAGAGTCCTTTGATCCGATGGCTGTAAGGTGGCTTAAAAAGAACAGACCTGATGTTATAAGGGGACAGCTTGCCGGTTCTCTTAAGGGTGAGGGTGCCGTAAACAGTGTTCAGGAGTTTTTGCTGAAAAACCTTTGGGTAAATATTTTAAGCAGGCCGGATTTTGTGGCATATAGGTTTGAAGATCGTAAAGAAGAGGCTTTTTCTAAATTTAAAGGAGCTAAATTCTTGTGGACTGTGAGAGAGTACAGTGATTTGAAAAAGACCGAAGCTGAGGGAGCTTCGGCCATATTTGAAAAATTCAATCCCAAGGATTATGAATAGCATATTTACAGAGCGTCAATTGAAGGGTGTACATGATAGAAGTCCCGGAGCTGTTCGTACTGGCTCTGGGCTTTTTTTGACTTGACGTCGTACGGATCTGATCCCGGCCGTTTAACTGCTTTAATCATGATATTTCGTGCTGTATGTTCAAGACTGGTGAATTCTATCATAGAAACGTCGTAGCCGCAGCTTTCAAGCTTAAGCCCTCTAAGCCCATCGGTGAGATACTCTGTAAGCCGGTCTTTTAATATACCGTATTTAAGTATAGGCTGATGAATATCATTTTTTATCTGGCTGAAAAGTTCATGCTGACAGCATGGAACGCTGAGGATAACTCCGGTGTTCCATTTTACTGCATTGATAAGAGCATAGTCGGTGGCAGTATCGCAGGCATGGAGAGTAACAACCATATCGGCATAATCGCTTGTATAATCGGCAATATCGCCTATCATAAATTTAAGATTGTCGAATCCTAAATCTGCTGCTGTTTTATTGCAGAAGTTGATTACATCATCTTTAAGATCCAGACCTATTATATTTACTTCCATATTTTTGATGTTTTTGAGATAATGATATATCGCAAAAGTAAGATATGCCTTTCCGCATCCGAAGTCTATGATTTTAAGCGGCACACTTGTTTTCTTCCTTTCATTGAGATAAGGCATACAATCTTCTACTATTTCAAGATAGCGGTTTATTTGTCTGAATTTGCTGTAATGTTTCTGTATAACCTTGCCTTGGCGATCCATGACGCCAAGCTTGATTAAAAAATCGCAAGGTACTCCGTCAGGAATTATGTATTTTTTGGTTCTGTTGTGAGAAACCGGTATGCAGTTTAGAGAAGAAGCCTTTTTTGTTATTCTTGGTTTTTGAGGCTTGGAAGCTAAAACCTGTATGTCGTATTGATTTGTAAAAATGTTTGCTTGTTTAAAGTCCGATTCAATAAGCTCGGTGCAAAATCCGACAGCACTTTCGCAGCCTATATTTTTGTGAATTGCCTTTTTCTCGTATGTGTATTCTGCCTGATAGCATAAGCTTTCAGATATCATAACCGGGCGCAGTGTAACTCTGCTGTAAGGCAGAGACTTGGCTCTTTTTGCTGAAAACACAGCCTTTATTAGTTTTTCTTCTGAAAAAATTTGTTCAAATAGTTTTTTTAATTCATCCATAATTTTATATTTTAAAATAATAAAGGAGATTTAACTGTTGCTAATATAATAACATGATGAAGGAGCAAATGCACTAATTTTATTTACGGTTATAAGTTAACCGGCAGGGGATTACCGGATATTACAATAAAGCATATGGCAGCGAAAAAGAGGGATTCTTTATAAATGATATGCCCCCTGTCTACTTGACAGGGGCATATCAAAAAGACCCCTCTTTTTTGCTTTCATATATGAAATATGATTTATGTGCCGCAACTTAGGGCTCTATAAAAGTAACACCCAGAAAATCAGCTGTTGAAAGGGACAGATTTCTTGCTATGGATTCAATATTATTGACAAGCCACTGTGCATCATCGGCATTGTCATGGTAAGCAAGTTCCAGAAGAATTGCAGGAGCCTTTGTTCTGCGAAGCTCCGCAAGCGTCGTATTGGGAACTATGGTCACATCGGAAGGATTCCAGTAGATCAGCTTTAGATTATTTGCGAATATTTCTGCGGCTGCTTTACTTTTTGAACTGTCCTTGTAATAGTAAACATCTGAGCCCTGCAACATTCCTGCAAGGTTCTCAGGCGCAGCATTCGAGTGTATGGCAAGATGCAGATCGTATCTTCCTGAATTTGACATTGCCACGGAAGTATTTACATTGCCGCTTGGGTTGTTTCTGCCGTAGCTTATGCCGCTGGCATTAAGATAAGGTATCATTGCGTCAGCAATGAGATTTGCGTAATATTCTTCACTTTGTCCTGTAGTGGTTATGTTGTATTCCTGAGTGGATGGACTCAAAAAAACTGAAGCCATCAAAGCACCTCCTAAAATTTCATATATTATTATATGTCTCAGATAAAAAAGTGTGTGGCAAAACAGAGCTGAAAATATCCCGATACACGCTGTATACAGCAGTGGCAGGCATTTTTCTTTTTGCTGTAATTGTTATTAAGAAAAAATTGCAGTTACGCTTCATATTCTTAAGGAGGTCCTGTCCGGAAGACTGGACTTCCCGATTTCCGATGCCGAAAAGGTCATATAGCTTGCTTTGGAAAAAAATCCGGCGATTCATGTATCTGATGTAGATTGATTATGTTAGACTATAAAGACAAAAACCTCGCTGAAAGTATTTCGGCGGGGTTTTGCAGTTTTTTGATTTTGCGATCAGCTTTTTACGGCGGTGATGAGGCTGTTCATATTATTCGTTTGCCTTTATTCTTTTTTGTATTCCGCTTTTTTGTTTCTTTACACAGTATTTTGCCATATTTTTAATCAGCCATTGATACTTTTAATCCAAAACCTCTAAGTTTCAGCAGGTAAAATACTTTTTTAACATAGGCGACACCCATTGTTTTTAGCTGTATATTGTGATAAAATAATATATCAAACTAAAAAGAGGTAAATTTTGTATGAGCGAAAAGCAAAAGATAATAAATATTGCTGTAATTGCCCACGTAGACGCCGGAAAATCAACATTAGTCGACGCTTTTCTCAATCAGAGCGGAGTGTTCAGAGCTAATGAAGAGGTTGCGGACTGCGTTATGGACAGCGATGACATAGAGAGAGAAAGAGGCATTACCATATATTCAAAGAACTGCTCGGTAATGCACGGCGATGTCAAGATAAATATAGTAGATACACCGGGACATGCTGATTTTTCATCGGAAGTTGAACGAATCATGAAAACGGTTGACACTGTTATACTCCTTGTGGATTCAAGTGAGGGACCTATGCCGCAGACCAGGTTTGTACTGAAGAAGTCACTGGAACAAGGTATCAATCCGATATTGTTTATAAACAAATTAGACAAAAAAGACGCAAGAGTTGATGAAGTCGTAGATGAAGTATATGAACTGTTTATGGATCTTGAGGCAAACGACAAACAGCTTGACTTCCCTATATTATATGGTATAGCCCGACAGGGTATAGCAGTTTATGAGCCGGGCGATATCAACGGAATGACTATAGGAGAGGGAGAGGAAAAGATTAAAAAGAGTCCTGCCGGTTATGGCGGTCTTGATATAACCCCATTGTTTGACACCATAACAAAGCACTGCACGCCATATCCGGATTTAACAGACGAGCCTCTTCAGTTTCAGGTTTCCACTCTTGCCTACGATGATTATATAGGCAGGCTGGGAATAGGCAGGGTGACCAAGGGAATAATAAAAGAAGGTCAGCAGGTAGCAGTTGCAAAGGCTGACGGAACTATAGTCCAGAGAAAAATAAATCAGGTTTTTGTTTACAGAGGACTTAAGAGAGTGGCAGTGCCTGAAGCTCAATGCGGAGACATAGTGGTAGTATCAGGCATTTCAGACATATCAATCGGCGAAACAATATGTGATATAAAGGACCCGCAGCCTATGGATATGATACACATAGAAGAACCTACACTTAGTATGAACTTTATGGTAAACAAATCACCATTTGCCGGAAAGTCGGGCAAATTTGTCACAAGCCGACATATCAGAGAAAGACTCAATAAGGAACTTGAAGTAAATGTAGGACTTATGGTTGAAGAAACAGATTCAACCGATTGTTTCAAGGTTTCCGGAAGAGGTGAACTGCACCTTTCCATACTTATAGAAAATATGAGAAGAGAGGGATATGAACTTGCAGTATCAAAGCCTGAAGTAATATTAAGAAAGGGCGAGCATGGCAAGGTACTTGAGCCTATAGAGGAAGTTGTCATAACCGTTCCTGATGAATATTCGGGAACAGTTATCAATAAGCTTAATATAAGAAAGGGACTTATGACTCAGATGGCAACGGAAAATGGATATTCAAGGCTTGAATATATGGTACCTACAAGAGGACTGCTTGGATACAGAAGCGAATTCATAAACGATACAAGGGGAGAGGGAACTATGGTCAGAAGGTTCGATTCCTTTGATGAATATAAGGGGGAGATACCTCAGAGAACTAACGGAGTTGCTATAGCCCAAGAAGAAGGGGAATGCACGCCTTACGCTTTGTTTAACATAGGCGAGCGAGTTCAGATGTTTGTAGAACCTGGCACTCGTGTGTACGAGGGAATGATTGTAGGCATGAACTCAAGAAATGACGACATGGTCGTTAATCCATGTAAAGCAAAGAGAGTAAGCAACATGAGAGCCGCAGGTTCAGATGAAGCCATTAAATTATCGCCGCCGAGGACTTTCACCCTTGAAGAAGCGCTGGAATTTATTGACGATGATGAACTGGTTGAAATAACGCCTGATGACATAAGGCTTCGCAAAAAGCTCCTGCATGAGCTTGAGAGACGCAGAAGTGGCAGAGTTTATGAATAGGAGAAGTATATGTCTGAGGTTTTAGAATTTTTATCGGGAAGCATTTGGGGTAATATTCCGGGCGCAGTGATAATTCTTATCATAGGCTTAATATTTGTAAAGATTTTAGAGGCTATACTAAGAAAAGCCTTGATGAGAACTCGTCTCGATGAGTCAGTACACAAATTCATAATAAATGTTATGAAAGTTGTAATGTATATTGTCATAACGGTAGCGATTTTGGGGAAACTGAATGTTCCAACCGCACCACTTGTGACAGTATTGGGTGCCGCAGGTGCTGCGATTGCGCTGGCACTAAAAGACAGCCTCGGGAATATAGCCGGAGGCGTACTTATATTAGCTAACAAGCTTTTTAAAAAAGGCGATGTTATAGATGTATCCGGAACTGAGGGCATGGTAGATAGCATAGACCTCTTTGTCACAACTTTAAAGACTTATGACAACAAGGTCGTGACCATACCCAACGGGACTATCACCACATCTGTGATAGTAAATTACTCAAAAGAAGAAACAAGGCGAGTAGATTGCATTTTCAGTGTGGCATATGATACCGATATTGCAGAGGCAAAAGACGTCCTGCTTGCCATAGCAGATCGATGTCCGGATTCACTTGATACGCCGCAACCTGTGGTGGGCGTAAATCAGCACCAGGCAAGTTCCATAGACTTGGATCTTAAGGTCTGGTGTGAAACCTCCAAATATTTCGATGTAAGATACTATTTGGAAGAGGAAGTCAAAACAGCATTTGATAAAGCAAATATTACAATACCGTATCCACGAATGGACGTACGTGTGACAGAGTGATTTTTTAGGGAGAGTAAAATGGGAGAAATTAAAAAATTCAAAAGAGTATTGGTAGCAAACAGAGGAGAAATTGCAATAAGAGTTTTCAGAGCCTGCCGTGAGCTTGGAATAAGAACGGTGGCTATATATTCAGAAGAAGACAAGAATTCTCTGTTCAGAACTAAAGCAGACGAAGCTTACCAGATAGGAAAGGGTAAAACACCTGTAGGAGTATATCTGAGTATAGATGAAATCATAGCTCTTGCAAAGGCAAAGGGTGTAGATGCAATCCATCCCGGCTACGGATTTTTGGCAGAAAATGTAGAATTCGCTAAGGCCTGTGCAGATGTAGGAATAGAGTTTATCGGACCTACAGCAGAGATGATGGATAGATTGGGAGATAAGATAAAATCTAAGATAGTAGCCAATGAAGTTGGTGTTCCCACTATTCCGGGCGTTGAAAAAGCAATCGCCACAGAGGAAGAAGCCGTTGAATTTGCAGAAAAATGCGGATATCCTGTAATGCTCAAGGCAGCAGCAGGAGGCGGAGGCAGAGGAATGAGAATCGTTCAGAACAAAGAAGAACTTCTTCCTCAGTTCAGAAGTGCCAGAAGTGAAGCCGCAAAGGCATTTGGTATAGATGATATATTTATCGAAAAGTATCTTGAAAATCCTAAGCACATAGAAGTACAGATACTTGGAGACAAATACGGCAATATCGTGCATCTCTTTGAAAGAGACTGCTCAATTCAGAGAAGACATCAGAAGGTTATAGAATTTACACCGGCACTTTGCCTGACTGACGAGCAGAGAGAAACCATATGTCAGGACGCACTTAAGATTGCACATGCCGTAGATTACAGAAGTGCGGGAACTGTTGAGTTCTTAGTTGACAAGACAGGACAGCACTACTTTATAGAAATGAACCCAAGAATTCAGGTTGAACATACCGTTTCGGAAATAGTTACCGGAGTTGATATCGTTCAGGATCAGATTTTAGTAGCTCAGGGATATGCTCTTGATTCACCTGAGATTGCAATTCCTAATCAGGAATCCATAAAGGTCACGGGGCATGCGATACAGTGCAGAATCACTACAGAAGATCCGGCAAACAGCTTCATGCCTGATACCGGTATCATAGAAAACTACAGAAGTCCGGGCGGCTTCGGAATCCGTCTTGACGGAGGCAACGGATTTGAAGGCTCTGAGATAACGCCTTTCTATGACAGCCTTCTTGTAAAAATTACTGCATTCAGCAGGACTTTTGAAGATACAAGAAGAAAGGCTATAAGAGCGCTTTCAGAGATGGTTATAAAGGGAGTTAAAACCAATATAGCATTTATGCTTAATGTGCTTAATCACCCTACATTTGCAGCAGGTATGTGTGATACGGGATTCATTGCAAACACTCCTGATCTTCTGCATATCGAAAAGGTAGAGGATAATGAACTTAAGGTTATCGAGTTCTTAGGAAACAAGTTTGTAAATGAGACAAAAGGTCACAAACCTCAGTTTAATGTGCCTGTATTCCCTAAGTTCAAAAAAGAAGAGCTTAAAGGATTGAGAGGAACTAAGCAGCTTCTGGATGAACAAGGACCTAAGGCAGTTGCAGACTGGGTTAAGGATCAGAAGAAGCTTCTTATAACCGATACTACCATGCGTGACGCTCAGCAGTCACTGATGGCAACAAGAGTAAGAACCGTAGATATGGAAAAGATTGCTCCGGCAGTTTCCGTATACGGCAAAGATCTGTTCTCCGTTGAAATGTGGGGAGGCGCTACATTTGATACTTCCTACAGGTTCCTTAAGGAGTCACCGTGGGAAAGATTAGACACCTTAAGAGAAAAGATGCCTAATATATTGTTCCAGATGCTTATAAGAGGAGCAAATGCAGTTGGTTACAAGAATTATCCTGACAACGTAATAAGAGAATTTGTAAAAGAGTCTGCAAAATCGGGAATAGATGTATTCAGAATATTCGACTCCTTAAACTGGCTTGACGGTATGTCTGTAGCTCTTGACGAAACTCTTAATCAGAACAAGATAGCAGAGGCATGTTTGTGCTACACCGGAGATATTCTTGATGAATCAAGGACAAAATATAATCTCAAATATTATGTAGATATGGCCAAAGAGTTAGAAAAGAGAGGCGCTCACATGTTAGGTATCAAGGACATGTCAGGACTTCTTAAGCCTATGGCCGCATATAAGCTGATCAAAACACTGAAAGAAGAAATAGGTATTCCTATTCATCTTCACACTCATGATACTTCCGGAAACGGTGTAGCTACTATTCTTATGGCAGCACAGGCCGGAGTAGACGTTGTAGACGCAGCATTCAACTCTATGAGCGGACTGACTTCACAGCCTGCACTCAATTCGGTAGTTGCTGCACTTCAGAATTCCAACAGAGATACCGGAATCGACAGTGATAAGATACAGAAGATTTCTGAGTATTGGAGAGATGTAAGACCTGTATACGCCGGATTTGAATCAGAACTTGTAACTTCAACAGCTGAAATCTACAAGTACGAAATTCCGGGAGGACAGTATTCAAATCTGAAGCCGCAGGTTGAAAGCTTCGGATTAGGTCATAAGTTTGAAGAAGTTAAAGACATGTACAAGACCGTAAATGCTATGCTTGGCGATATAGTAAAGGTAACGCCTTCTTCAAAGGCAGTGGGAGACATGGCGATATTTATGGTACAAAATGATCTGACTCCGGAGAACATTTACGAGAAGGCACAGGGAATAGACTTCCCGGATTCAATAGTTTCATACTTTGAAGGTATGATGGGTCAGCCTCACGGCGGATTCCCTGAAAAACTTCAGAAATTAGTGCTCAAAGACAAGCCTGCAATCACATGCAGACCGGGAGAACTTCTGCCGCCTGAAGATTTTGATGCTATCAAGAAACATCTGAGAGAAGATTTAGATCTTGAAGGAACAGACAGAGAAGCCATCAGCTATGCAATTTACCCTAAAGTATTTGAAGACTATATCAAGACTGTAAGAAAAGAAGGAAACTTCCGTTATATGGGTTCGGATATATTCTTCCACAGCCTTGAGGTAGGCGAGACATGCGAAGTTAAGTTAGGCGAAGGAAAAATCCTTATGGTTAAGCTGCATGAGGTTAGACCTGTAGACAACGAAGGTTTCAGAGAAGCCATATTTGAAGTAAACGGCAACCGCAGAATAATCAAGATTAAGGATACTGATGTTACAGTGAACTCCAACACTTCCGTGCTTTATGCCAATGAAGATAATCCTATGGAAGTAGGCGCAAATATACCAGGAAACATAATCAGAGTCTTGGTAAAGGAAGGCGATGTGGTTGAAGAAAAACAGCCGATTGCAGTCATTGAGGCTATGAAGATGGAAACCAATATTCTTGCTACTGCCAAGGGAACAGTTGAGAAAATTTATATTTCAGAAGGTCAGCAGGTAAAAGCAGGAGAAATGGTTGCAAAACTGAAATAAGACAGAAACGGTTTTAAATTACAATAATAATAATAGGGCGTGCCTTGTATGAGCACGCCCTGTTACTTGTTATTAACTATTGTGTGCGGTCTTTGATTTGCATAAGGTACAACAGTGCAGTTAGATTTGTTGGCTGAAGTTATGTTTTTGGCAAAAAAGCCAACAAAGACAAAACAGGAATCATCTTAATGGTGATACCTGTTTTGTGTTTAAAGAATGGAACACTAAATACTGTGCTTTTTATATTTTCCTTCTGCAACAAGCTCTTCTATATACTCGTCGATGAGCTGAATACCCTTTTCCAGTTCCTCTGCATGAGACAAAGAGAGACGGAATGTGTGCGGCAGATAGAAACAGTCTCCGTGGCATATCAGAACGCCTTTGTTGTCTAAGAGGTCATCACAGAATTTTTCTGAATCAACATCGAGGTCATAATGAATAAGATATGTGGTACCGTAGGCATCTGCGTACTGATGAAGATATTTGTGACCGTCAAGCCATTTGTCCACTATGGCCTTATTGTGTTCGACTATACTTCTGCTGCGCTCAAATATTTTGTCTGCGTGCTCGAGAGCAATTGCAAATATCCATTCATCAAACACACCGCCGCAGATGGAATCGTAAGACCGCCTGTTAAAAAGCTCCCATCTTGTATCGGGATCCTTGCATATTATCCAGCCACATCTTGTGCCGGCCATGGAGTATATTTTGGATGAACTGCATGTCACTATAGATTTGTCGTAGATATCTGCCATGGAAGGCATGTATTCTTGTTTTAATCCTCTATACATCTCATCGCATACTATCCATGCATCGACCGATTTGGCAATATCGACAAGCTCTTGCATTTCTTTTAATTCAAGCAGCGAGCCTGTAGGATTGTTGGGATTTGTAAGCATTATCGCTTTTGTGTTTTTATCAACGGCATTTCTGACCTCATCAAGGCATAGCTTGTAGCCGTTTTCAGGCTTGAGATCTATTTCTCTTACTTCTGCTCCTATGGATTTGGGTATGGAATAATACTGCTGGTAGTTAGGCATTATGGAAATCACATTGTCTCCGGGCTCAATCAGAGTATATACTACCGTGTTGTTGGCACCTGTTCCGCCGTGAACCAAAATGACATCCTCAGGAATAACCTGCTGATAAAGCTTTGCTACAGCACGGCGAAGCCTTGGCGTTCCGGCAAAGAATCCATAGCCGAGGTTCATTTTTTTTAGTTCTTCAAGAAAGTCGTCAAGGCTTTCTCCTGTAAGATCAAATAACTCCTCAACTGTCATAGGCAAAACACAGCTTCCGCCTAGATATATACGGTTTTTTGGACTGTTTGCAGCGGGGTTTAACCAATTTTCAAGTACAAATTCATCTAATTTCATAAGTATTTCCTCTCTTAGTTAAGCATATCGTTTTTCTTAATTATATAATCTTATAATGTTTTATAAAATTACAATAAACTATGCAAAAATATAATTTCAATTAAAAGAAATTGTGCTATAATACAAAAATAACGAGGTTTATAAACAGCTCATAAGCTTTTATGCTTTAAATATGTATTCGGAGGCAAAAATGAAAGTAACAGTTGAGGATATAAGTAATTTTCCGGAATTTTCAAGCCTTAAACTTATAGCAGGACAGGGCGGATTAAACAAGGTGGTAGAAAAATGTGGGATTCTTGATTACGAATTTGTCGACGGCGTAAGAGAAAAATGGTACAGCACCAATTTCAGAGATGAAAACATGATAGTGATGACCAGCTTTTTATATGCTAAAGATAATGAGTATCTGATAATGGATGCGGTTAAAAATCTGGCATCTCGAAAGTGCAGCGGTTTAATAATAAAAAATATATTTCGCCTGCCTATACATGAAAATGTCATAAGATATGCCGACACCATGAATTTTCCTATACTGATAATAGAAAACAACAATATACATTTTGAAGATCTTATAGTAATTATCAGCGAGAGGATAAAACATTACGAATTGCTTCACTACAGGGAGAGCAAGGTAGATGAAATATTAAGGAGCGGAAGCGACCATCAGATGTGCGAGAGGATAGCCTATGATATAAATCCCACATTCAAAACAGATATGATTGCTTTTTTCTTCAAAGCAAAAGGTGTATTTGGAGCAGAAGATTATCTTGAAATAGAAAAGATTGCGGAAAAAAGCGATATTTTAACTGCTTCTGATTCTCTGTTCTATTATAAAGATGGTTTTTTTGTGGTTCGCTCAAGCGACATGTTTACAACTGTAGACGCAGCAAAACTGAGCAGCCCGGTTATTGATATTTTCCGTGATATTCTTGATGACTTCAGCGTAGGAGTCAGTGCAGTACACCATCTGCTATGGCAGATTAAAAATTGCTTCGAGGAGAGCAGGTATGCAGCATCACTGAACAAGAACGGCGATTCGGACTATATGCTTTATAAAGATATGGGGATATATAAAGTGATTCTTCCTTATTGCAGTGACCCCGTTATGCGTGATTTTTGCCGTGAGTACCTTAAACCCCTTGAAGATTATGACCTTGAGACTAAGGGAAATCTTCTGAAAACAGCCGTGGCTTATGTCATGAATGATGGAGATATACAGAAAACAGCAGATTCAATGGCACAGCACAAAAATACTATAAGATACAGGCTCAAAAACATAAACAATATCATGGGAATAAATGTTTTTGAAGCAAAAAATTATGAAATACTTTCATTTGCAGTAAGAATATTCACTTGCAACGATGAAATTATTTAATTAAATGTTGACAACAATTTTGGAGGATATGATATGAAACACCGTTTTATTTCAAAAAAATATTGGAAAGAGACAGGAACACCGTTTGGGAGTACCAACGAAAAAGCAGCTTCTTTCAGTGATTGCATTAACCTGAGCATAGGTGACCCCGATCTTATTACAGATAAAATAATAACAGAAGGAGCATATCGTGACGCATTGAAAGGTCATACAAGATATACCAACATGTACGGAGATCCTGAACTGAGAGAAGAAATCAGGAATTTCTATAAAGAAGAATATAATATAAACATAAAAGAAGATGAAGTAATAGTTACAGCTTCAGGGCTCATTGCTATGTACAGTGTATTGCAGGCCATACTTGATCCGGGAGACGAGGTAATAATACAGGCGCCTTTTTTCACTCCTTATACTTCACAGGTGAAGATGGCAGGCGGGGTTCCCGTTGAACTTGATACATATGAAGAAGATGATTTTCAGATAGACCCAAATCGTCTTGAAAGACTTATAAATGAGAGAACAAAGGCTATTATAATTAACACACCGTCTAATCCTTCCGGCAGCTGTTTGTCCGAAAGTACAATGAAAAAACTTGCTGAGATTGCTGAGAAACATGATCTTATAGTTATTGCAGATGATATATACACATCTTACAGTTTTGAAGCTGATTTTGTGCCTTTTATGTCTATGCCTTCCATGAAAGAAAGAACTATTACCATAAACTCATTTTCAAAGAACTTTATAATGACGGGATGGAGAGTGGGAAACATTATAGCACCGTCATACATAATAAAGGTTTTAAAGGACATGAGCGAGAATATAATTTATTCTGCTCCTGCACCATCTCAGCGTGCTGCAATATATGCTCTACGAAACAGAAAAGAAATTCAGCCGCCTATTATACAGGAGTATAAAAAAAGAATGGACTATGCAGCTGAAAGAGTGAACGAAATTCCATGGATGAGTGTTGCAATGCCGCCAAAGGGAAGTTTTTATCTTTTCATAAATATCAAGAAAAGCGGTCTTTTAAGTGCAGAAGCGGCAGATATGATACTTGACAAGGCCCATGTGCTTCTGCTGCCCGGAAACGCTTTCGGAAAATGCGGAGAGGGTTACTTAAGACTTGCATGCACGGTTGGAATCGATAAGCTTAAAGAAGCTTTTGACAGAATTGAAAAAATTTCTCTTGACAAATAGGCGAAGAAAAGATAATATAAATTTAAGAATAGGAACCATTCTTAAAAATAAGGAGGGTGTATGACAAAACAGAGGAAGCTGGTGTTGTCTATAGTTGAGAACTCTCACAGACACCCATCAGCCGAAGAAATTTTTTTTGAAGCAAAAGAAAGCATGCCCAGCATCGCTCTGGGCACAGTATACAGAAATCTTAATGCTCTCCATGAGGAAGGCAAAATAAGAAAAATAACTTTACCCGGCGCTTCGGACAGATATGATAAGGCTATGATACCGCATGATCATCTTATTTGTGAGAAATGCGGACAGATAAAGGATATCTGTCTCGACGGGGTGGAAGAGGCATTATCAAGGTCTGCAAAATGTCAGATTGCACGATATGAGCTAAATGGATACTATGTTTGTGATGAGTGCCGATCTAATCAATAAGGAGGAAAAAAATGAAAGAATTAAAAGGAACTAAAACAGAAGCTAACTTAATGACTGCATTTGCAGGAGAGTCACAGGCGAGAAACAAATATACATATTTCGCAAGCGTTGCAAAGAAAGAAGGATACGAACAGATTGCCGCAATTTTCCAGAAAACGGCAGATAACGAAAAGGAACATGCAAAGATGTGGTTTAAGGCTCTCGGCGAGCTGGGAAACACTGCTCAGAATCTTCTTGCAGCAGCAGAAGGCGAAAACTACGAGTGGACAGATATGTACGCTCAGTTTGCAAAGGAAGCAAAGGAAGAAGGCTTTGACACTCTGGCAGCACAGTTTGAAATGGTAGGCGAAGTTGAAAAGCATCATGAGGAAAGATACAGAGCTTTGCTGAATAATGTTGAGATGAAGGCTGTATTTGAAAAAGCAGACGAAACAATGTGGGAATGCAGAAACTGCGGACATCTTGTAATGGGAAAGAAAGCCCCTGAAGTCTGCCCTGTATGCGCACATCCACAGAGCTTCTTTGAAGTAAGATGCGAAAATTATTAGAAATACGGCGAATATTCAGTTCCGTGTTTTAAACAAAACAAATAGAAATAAAAAGAGCGCTTTGACGGCCGCCGGCTTGATAAGCGTCTTTTTTTGCGTTAAGGGTAACGAAACTGCAAAATTTGTTATATATAAATAACTTTACAAGAAAAGTTCAAAGTGTATAATATATTTAAAAACGGCGCTACTTAATATGGAGCCTCGGCAGACATAATACTGAATACAGTTTTAAATTAAGAGAAAAGAAAGCAGAGGATAAATAACAGATGCTTACAATCAGAGACTTGATGAATCCAAATATAAAAAACAAAGAATCACAGATAGAGCTGGAAGAAAGCCTCTATTTAAAGGATATAGACTTGTCTGTTTTCAATTCCATACACAGTGAATATGTCAATGTAACAGATAAAGAAGGAAAACCGGTCGGCGCAGTTAAGACAGAAAGACTTGTGTACCTCATAAGTAAACAAAAAGAAAACTCTTTTATTCAGATACTTGATACTATGGATGCCGGACTTGTAATAATAGACAGGGACAGTCGTATATTTTATGTGAATCCGGCATATGGCAAGATATTGGATATAAACATAAGTAAAATATTGGGCAGATATTTGAGTATAGTAGAACCTGAAGCAGCCCTGCTTGATGTTCTGAAAACAGGAGAAGGTCAGAAAATAAAGAATAAACTTATAAAGTCACTTAACCGGTATGTAGATATAAGCACTCATGCTCTTGTCAGCAGTGGTGAAATGGTAGGAGCATACTCTATATTCACAGATGTTACCAAAGAAAACAGGCTCAACAAAGAAATTAAAAAAATGTCAGCAGTGGCAGAAGAATATAATCAACAGATTCAGGCGAAGCAGTTTCTTGAAGAAAACCATATAATCGGCGAAAGTAAAACATATATTAACTGTGTCAACAAGGCACTGAAAGTTGCAAATACAGACACTATGGTTTTGCTTAGAGGGGAAAACGGAACAGGAAAAGAAGTGCTGGTAAATCTTATCAAAAGTCATTGTGCCAGAAAGGACAGACCTTTTATAACAATAAACTGTTCAGCAATACCGGATTCACTTATAGAAAGTGAGCTTTTCGGATATGAAGAAGGAGCATTCACAGGTGCCTCAAAGGGCGGTCGGCTTGGAAAATTTCAACTTGCAGACGGAGGAACGCTTTTCTTAGACGAGATAGGTGACATGCCGTATACTATGCAGGCGAAACTTTTAAGAGTTCTTCAGGAAGGAGAGATAGATAAGGTAGGAAGACAAAAAAATATACCTATAGATGTAAGAGTAATAGCGGCCACCAACAGACCTCTTGAGGAGATGGTCAAAAAAGGTGAATTTCGTGAAGACCTGTATTACAGGCTTAATGTCGTTACTATCAATATACCTCCTCTCAGAGAAAGGGATAATGATATTCTGCTTTTAACAGATTATTTTTTTGAAAAATATCAAAATAAATACAAGAGAAAATTGAGAATAGACAGAAGTGTATATCAGACTTTCAGTACATACTATTGGCCGGGAAATGTCAGAGAACTGAAAAATACAATAGAAAGTATGGTTATACTCTGTGATAACGATATAGTTACTCTAAAGGATATACCGGAAAGAATAAGAGGCAGACATGAAGAAATACAAAAATCCGTAATAAATGAAACCCGGGATTTTAATTTTGCTGAGGGAACTACTTTGAAAAAAGAAGTGGAAAATTTTGAAAAGAACTTTATTGCGGCAGCGGTTAAGAATTCGCAGGGTGATAGGAACCGCGCAATGGAACTGCTGGGTCTTACGAAAAGAACATTCTACAGA
Organism: uncultured Eubacteriales bacterium; assembly: GCA_900542295.1. Lineage (GTDB taxonomy): Bacteria > Bacillota > Clostridia > Peptostreptococcales > Anaerovoracaceae > Fimisoma. The sequence continues at coordinate 110,570 of UQNJ01000003.1, forward strand.
AAAATTGCCAATTATGGCATTAAAATTAAATAGTGACATAAATGGCACGAAAAAGTCACGAAATAGTGACATAAATGGCACAATAGTGTAAAGACATAAGTAAAAGGCATCAACTAATTGTTGGTGCCTTTTTTGTTGTCTGTAAAACTCGTTGAAATTTCAATGGTCAGAAGACTAAAAAAGAAATAGAAAGCAGTTTGGCACAGTAATTGCGTTTTGAATATGTATAAGAGAAATTCGGAAGCAAAAGATATAAATGAGAGAGGTATATAAGTGAACGATAAATTACCTAAGAAAGTAGAAATCTGGGATGTGACTCTTCGGGACGGATTTCAGCATGAAGAAATATTTATCCCAACAGAAGCAAAGATATGGATTGCAAATAAACTGATTGAAGCCGGATTCAAAAAAATAGAGGTAGGAACATTCAGCCATATCAAATATGTTCCGCAATTCAAAGACATACTGGATCTGCTCAGAGGTCTTCCGAATAAAGAAGACCTTGAATATACGGTGCTTGCGTTAAACAGCAAAGCTTGTGAGAGAGTAGCCGAGGCTCTTGAGGCGGGAATCAAAATCGACCGGGTACTTTGCGGACAGCTTGCAACAAGTGAAGCATATGCGAGAAAAAACATGAACAGAACACATGAAGAGCTCTTTGAGGAGGCAGAAAAAAATGTCAAATTCCTACATAACATAGGAGTTAAAAAGGTTTTTGCCAATATTGGCACAATCTTCGGATGCCCTGTGCAGGGAGAAGTGCCTATAGAGAGGGCATATGAATTTGTAGACAGAGCCTTTGACATTGGATTTGACGAAATAGAACATTCTGATCCGGATGGTATTGCAACACCTAATGCAGTGTTTGAATATTTTTCAAAGGTGCTGGAGAAATATCCAGACACAAATATGCATTCTTTTCATGCACATGATATAAGAGGCATGGGACTGGCATCATATTATGCAGCAATGCAGGCAGGTATAAGCGTGTTCGATACCTCGGTGGGAGGAATAGGCGGTCAGGTGGCCAACATAGTAGATAACATACCGGTCAAAGGCACGGGGGAATATTATTTCGAAGCCGGCAGAACAGGTCTCGTGGAAACCTGCGACTTTGTAACGATGCTCAACAACATGAATATCAAGACAGGAATAGATGAAAAGGCATGTTACAAGATTGAAAACATGGTAGGCAAGATCCTGGGAAGAAAGTTAGATTCATTTACAAGCGTTATAAGATAAAAAGAAAGGAAGGTATATTGTAAAAATGATAAAAAGCAGCTATTCTGGTTTCTTTAAACTTCCAATGGAAAGGAGGCTTGAGGAAGTAGGAGAATTTGCATCCCTTACAGAAGAGGAAAAAAACGTTCTTACATCTGCAGATTCTTTAGACAATGATAAGGCAGACCATATGATAGAAAACGTAATAGGCAAGTTTGCATTACCTATGGGAGTGGCAATAAACTTTATTATTAACGGTAAAGATAAAGTGATTCCAATGGTTTGTGAAGAACCGTCAGTAGTGGCGGCTTGCTCAAATGCAGCAAAGATGGCTCGCACTTCAGGCGGATTTAAGACTTCATCATCCGGGAATGTAATGATTGCACAGATTCAGATTATTGATGTGCCTACACCGCATGCCTCAAAGAGCATGATTCTGGAGAGAAAAGATGAAATCATGAGAATATGCAATGAAAAAGATCCTATGCTTGTAAAGATGGGCGGGGGCGTCAGGGACGTAGAGGTAAGAACTATCGAAACTATAACAGGTACAATGGTTGTAGTCCATCTTTTGGTTGACACCAAGGATGCTATGGGAGCCAATGCGGTAAACACTATGGCGGAGGCTGTAGCACCTTATATCGAAGAAATTACAGGTGGCAATGTAGAACTCAGGATACTGTCAAATCTGGCAGATCACCGCATTGTGAGGGCAAGAGCAGTATGGAGAAAGGAGGATATAGGCGGACAGGAGGTAGTAGATAAGATATTGAATGCTTATGCATTTGCCGCCGCAGACCCATACAGAGCAGCTACACATAACAAGGGAATTATGAATGGAATAATTCCGGTAGTAATAGCTACGGGAAATGATACAAGAGCAATAGAGTCGGGAGCACATTCCTATGCATCAAGAAACGGCAGATATACATCGCTTACTACATGGGAAAAAGATGAGAACGGTGATCTGGTCGGTGCAATAGAAATGCCAATGGCAGTGGGTCTCGTAGGTGGTGCAACCAAGATACACCCGGCTGCAAAGGTTGCAGTAAAGATGTTAGGTGTTGAAACTGCCGCAGAACTTGGGCAGATCATAGCATGCGCAGGGCTTGCCAACAATATGGCAGCAATGAAAGCTCTGGCAACTGAGGGTATACAGAGAGGTCATATGTCTCTGCATGCAAGAAACCTTGCAACCACAGTAGGTGCAAAAGGAGAGATGTTAGAACTTATTGTCAAGCAGATGGTCAGAGAAAAGAAAGTGCGCATAGAATATGCCCAGCTGCTGTTTGAAAAATACAGTGAAGGGAAGTGATGGAAGATGTATTTGACGGCTGAGGAAAAAACTATATTGTCGGGTCAAAAAGGCGAAGCGGCGAAGCTTGCGATGGAAACCTTAGTGAAGATTGGAGAACTCAATGGCGCAGAAAAATTTGTACCTATTAAGAATGTACATCTGGTATTGCATGCTTATAAGAGTGCCTTTGATGCAGGGGTGGAAATTGCTGAAAAAATAGCTAATATAGGTGGCCGTTTCTCAGTGCCTGTAACTATTGATCCTTACGGAATGGATGCGGAGGATTGGAAAGCGGCGAAAACTCCCGAACATTACGCCAAGCAACAGATGAGGCTCGAAAGAGCAGTGATGAAGATGGGGGTTATTCCTAACTGGACATGCACTCCGTATTATGGATTTACTGCACCAAGAATGGGGGAACATCTAGCATGGTCAGAAAGCTCAGCAGTCGCATATGCAAATACTGCTTGTGGAGCAAGAACAAACAGACAGACGGCGATAGTAGATATTTTCTGTGGAATTGTCGGAAGAGCACCATTTATGGGCCTTCATAAGGACGAAAACAGAAGAGGGCAGGTGCTTATAAACCTTAAAGTAAAAAGAACACTCGAAAACTGGGAATATCCAGCGCTTGGATATTTGCTTGGTCAGAAATTAGGAGCAAGAATAGGTGTTGTTGATGGAATGTATGGCAGCCCAAACAGCGAGGATTTAAAAAACTTTTGTGGAGCAGCTGCTGCAGCTGGTTCAGTAGCGCTTATGCATATAGTAGGAGTTACCCCGGAAGCGCCGAATATAGAAGCAGCCTTTGGAGGAAATGAGCCCCAGGAAATAATAGATGTGACTGAGGAGGACATAAGAAATACAAGGAAATCCATGTGCAGCAATACTACCGATAAAGTGGACTTTGTGGCGTTAGGGTGCCCACATTATACAATAAATGAAATAGTTAAGGTTCATAAGCTTCTTAAAGGCAGGAAAGTACATCCTGATACAGCATTTTGGATATATGCAAACTCTTATGCGTTAAGACTGGCTGAAAAGATGGGTATAAGGCAAGATCTTGAAAAATTGGGAGTAGTTATAAGAGCAGAAACATGCATGATTATATCGCCTGTAAAAGATTGGGGATTCAAAACAATGATGACAGATTCAGGGAAATGTTCATATTACGGACCGGCTGAGTGCGGAACGGAAATGATATTTGCAAGCGTTGAAGAATGTATAGAATCTGCTGTCTCAGGAAAGCTTGAGATATTTAGATAAGGAGAATTTGTATGAAGACCATTCAGGGAAAAGGAAGAGTAGGAGGAAAGGCTAAGGGTGAGGCTATAGTTTCGGAAAAGCCCTTTGGCTTCTTTGGTGGAGTCAATCCAGGAACCGGAGTTATTATAGACAAATGGCATGAGTTGTTTGGAGAAAGCATAAAGGGAAAGGTGTTTATTTATCCTGAAGGAAGAGGCTCTACTGTAGGCGCAGCAATAATCCTTGAGCTAGCAAGGACAGGCTGTGCGCCTGCTGCCATAGTGAATTGTAATATAGAAACTATAACCGCAGGTGGCGGAGTAATGGCAAAAACTTTTTACGACGCTGAAATTCCAATGATAGACGGTATAAAAAAGGAAGAGCTTATGGCCATAGAAACGGGAACATTGGTAGAAGTGGATGGTGATGCCGGGACACTTATCATATTGTAATAAATATAATGAGGAGAATTGCTTATGACAGCGAAAATCTTCGTAAATGGTTCTGTTTTTACATCTGATGATGAACAGCCTTTTGCAAATAGCTTTATCAGTGAAGATGGAATAATAATATGGATAGGTAAGGAAAGTGAAATGCCTGAAGTTATGGGGAAAAGGATTGATCTACAGGGGAAGCGTGTAATTCCGGGATTTGTAGACAGTCATATGCACCCTATAATTTTGGCTGATTGTATGGATAAAATTTCTTGTCTTCCTCCGGAAATAAATTCTATTGAAGAACTTAAAGAAGCAGTAAAAGAAAGAACGAAAGTCATTCCCAACGGAGAATGGATTAGAGGCTGGGGTTATGATGAAGAAAAATTGGATGAGCATAGAGCCCCCAACAGATGGGATTTAGACGAAGTAAGTAAGGAACATCCTGTAGAAATATTGAGATCGTGTTCGCATATAAGAACTGTAAATAGTAAAGCTTTAGAACTGGCTGGAATAAATAGAGACACTCCTGACCCACAGGGGGGTGAGATAGATCGAGATGAAAACGGAGAACCTACAGGAATTTTAAGAGAAAATGCAAGACATCTTATAGACGATATATTACCACCTAAATCGGAATCAGATATAGTTGATAGTATAGTGATATTAGGTGATTTACTTTTATCCCAGGGTGTTGTAGCATTTGCAGATATGGGTAGTCTGGAAATATTAGATTACTACAAATATTATATAAAAGCTACAGAAAAAGGTTTAAAGCAATCGGTAGCATTATATTATATGTGGGACTTGTTAAAAGAAGAGTTAACTTGGGATGAAGTAAGAAAGGATAAGAGAAATCAAGTTTTTAATGCGGGACTTAAACTTGTAGGTGATGGAAGTGTGGGTGGTCGAACTGCATGGATGGAAAGACCATATAAAGGTTCAAAAAATGAGTTTGGAATGTCTGTATGCAGTGAAGAACTTATAGATAGCGCAATAGAATTTTGCAAGGAAAATCAATGTCAACTTTCATTTCATGCTATGGGAAGAAAGACAATAAATAGAATTCTTAGAAAATTTTATGATATTAGCCCTTGGACTCAAGATGTACCATGTTTGAGATTAGAACATTTTACTGATCCTTCTGAGGAAGCAATTCAAATGACCGCAGAAAAGGGTATAGCAGTATCTACACAAGCAATATTTATTTATTCGGAAATAGAAAGTTATCTTAATAATCTTGGTAAGGAATGGTTAGAGAGGACATATCCTATGAAAGATATGCTTAAAGCAGGTGTAAAAACAGCATTATCTACTGATGCTCCGGCTACATCATGGGCGATTCCATCAGACCCATTTCCTAATATAAAAAGTGCAGTAACAAGATATGCATATGATGGTACTGAGTGTGGACAAAAAAATCGTATAGATATTGAGGATGCAATAAAAATGTACACAAAGGAAGGTGCAGAAATCTGCGGATTCCGGAAAATAGGACAGCTTAAGGAAGGATATAAAGCGAATTTTATAGTTTTATCTGAAGATATTTTGAATATACAAAAGAGCAGAATAGATAAGGTTTTCGTTGAAAAAACATATATAGACGGAGAAGAAGTGTATTCAAAAAGTAAAATTGTTACCTAATCACTATAATAGGTGATGGTATAAATGCCCTTATATTAAAAGAGAGGAGAACAATTATGAAAGGTATGTTCAAAAAATTTGCCGTTTGTGCACTCATTACGACATTAGTAATCTCTATGGCTGCCTGCGGAAAAAAAGAAACGGCTTCTGAACATCAGGAAGGACAAGTTGTAGTAAATATTGACTGGCCGGTTTATATTGATCCCGGCGTAGCCAGTAAGGATGCCGATATGATGGCAGCAGTAAACATGTATGACACTTTAACTTTTCCTAACAACGACGGAACGATAAGCCCGTTAGTAGCTGAAAAGTGGGAGGCCGATAGTACAGGAAAGGTGCATACATTCTATCTTAGAGATGATGTTGTTTTCCATAGCGGCAACAAACTTACCGCTAAAGATGTAAAGTTTACAATGGACAGGATGCTTGCTATGGGTGAGGGTTTGGCATATTTATATCATGGCATGGTTGAATCTACAGAAGTAGTAGATGACTATACAGTGAGATTTACATTAAGTGAGCCTTCAGGTACATTTCCTACAGCTTTGACGAGACTTTACATTTTAGACAGTGCTTTAGTTACAGAGAATATAGATCCAAGTGGTTCTTATGGCGAATTTGGTGACTATGGAAAGAAATGGCTAAACACCCATGATGCAGGTTCCGGTCCATATAAAGTAAAGGAAATGAGGACTGAGGAATATGTTCTTATGGAACAGAGTGATAATTATTGGCGCGAAATAGACGAAAAAGCTCCAAAGGAAGCAAAACTTTTAGGCGGCGTTGTTACTTCGACAATGAAAACCATGGTTTCAAGAGGCGAGCTTGATGTAACAGATACGGCACAAACTCCGGATACATTAGATGCAATGGTGGAAAAAGGAGGAGCCTCTCTTGTAAGAGTATTAAGTGGAGGAAATTTTAATATATCACTTAATACAAAATTAGCGCCTACAGATGATGTACATTTTCGTAAGGCTATGGCATATGCGCTTGACTATGATGCGGTATGCAATGATATATATGTAGGCAGTGTAAAACCTTCAGGTCCAATTATTTCCGGTATGGCATCTGCTCTATCACAGGATGAAAATCCATATAATTACAACTTGGATAAAGCGAAAGAAGAGTTGAAACAATCGCCATATTATGATCAGCTTATAAGCGGGGAAATGAAAGTAACTCTTTCATATTGTACAGAAGGTGGAGAACAACAGGAAAAATTAGCACTTCTTATGCAAGCGGGAATGAGCCAGCTTGGAGTTACAGTAGAAATTACAGGAAAACCTTTTGCTACTATGATGACTGATGCTTCTACTATAGAAAGCACACCGAATGCTTCATTTGTAAGCTTTAATCCTGCTTATGCAGATGGTGGTCCAGCACTGAAACCAAGATATCATTCATCGTCATGTGGTACCTGGGAACAAATGGAATGGCTTCAGAATGATGAAATTGACAAGATGATTGAACAAGCTATGGTTGTAGTTGATGAAAATGAAAGAAATGAGATGTATAAAGAAATTTCGAGAAAGCTTATAGACATTTGTCCTACAATTTGGGCAGCAGATGTATCTGCAAGTTTTGTATATCGCTCAGATTACATAACTTCAATGCCTGTTGCAGAAGATTATAAAAATGAAGTCGAATCAATCTATCCTCCAGGATACCAGATGTATTTCATGGACTTTAGATTATAAAAGAATTGTTAATATTAGCCAACTTAAAAAAGAGGAAAAAGAAATGAAAACAAAGGTACTGACGGTGCTTAAACGCATCATTGCCTACTTCCTCGTACTTGTTGGCCTGTCCATTCTGATTTTCGTTATCGTCCGGATAATGCCGGGCGATACGGCCAGAATGGCGTTAGGTCCGAGAGCGCCGGAAGAAGCTGTTGAGGCATTAAGAGAGGAAATGCACCTAAATGACTCATACATAGTGCAGTATGGGTATTGGATATCCGGTATATTGGAGGGAGATTTTGGCGAGTCAATTGTTACGAAAAGGCCCGTTCTTGATGATATAAAATCTTATCTTCCAGCTACATTAGAACTTGCACTTATAACAGCGGTTTTGATTATTGTATTTGGCATATTACTTGGCGTTGTATCTACAAAATACTCAGGTAAATGGCTCGATGGAATAATACGAACATTATCATATTTTGGCATTTGTGCTCCAGCATTTTTGTGGGCGGTTTTCGCCATGCTATTATTTGCATATATGATACCGGTATTACCTATTTCAGGAAGATTAAGTGCAGGTGTTAGTCCACCTGAAATGATAACCGGAATGTATGTTATAGATTTTCTTATACAAGGAGATGTAGCTGGTGCACTCGATGCAATAAAACACCTTATACTTCCAGCCGTAGTAATGTCTTTTGCAGGTATAAGCCAAGCTGCTCGTATAACAAGGTCTAGTATGGTAGAAAACTTGGACAAACCATATGCTTATGCTGAAAGAGCATATGGAATACCAGAGAATAAAATACTTCATAAGTACTTGCTGAAACCATCGTTGAATTCTACAATATCCGTTATGGCTTTAGATATAGCCGGAATATTCGGAAGTGCGTTTTTGGTAGAACAGATATTTGGCTATCCGGGTCTGTCAAATTATGGACTTACTGCTATGCTAAATAAGGATGTGTTTGCTGTTTCAGCTGTTGTAATGGTTTTGGGAATTATAGTAATAATATTTAATCTTGTGGCCGATTTAGTGATAAGAGCCTTAGACCCACGTGTTCGGTTGGCAGAAAAGTAAATTAGGAGGAATGATAAAATGAATAATAATAAATCAAGAATAGACATTTCCTCTGTTGATAGCACAAAATTGCCGCACAAAGATCGGCTAACAGAAATAAAAAAGACATGGTATAAGTTTTCTTTAAACAAGATGTCAGTTGTAGGTCTTGTAATAATAGTCTTAGTTGTGTTTTTGGCAGTATTTTATAAATTCATAGTACCATATCCGGAAGACATAGGAGCTACTGTGAAATTTTCGGAAGCGCTTCAAGCTCCGTCTGCAGAACATATTTTAGGGACAGATGCTACAGGCAGAGATTTATTCAGCAGAATAATATATGCTTTCAGAGGTGCTTTAACAATGGGTGTCGGTTGCCTTGCATTGGTAGTACCTATTGGCGGAATCTTAGGTCTTATAGCAGGTTATTGGAATGGTAAGTTTATATCCAATTTTATAATGAGACTATCAGATGTGTTCTTAGCCCTTCCGGCACTTATTCTTGTAATGTGCGTGTCATCAATAATGGAACCAAGTATGACTAATGCAATGTTGGCTTTAAGTGTTTCATGGTGGCCATGGTATACAAGACTAGTATATGGAATAGTTGTTTCAACTAGAAATGAAACTTATATACGGTCAGCAGAAGTCCTTGGAGCAAGCAGGGCACATATACTTTTTAAAGAAATTTTACCTAATACATTGTCACCAATACTCACAAAGGTAACTTTGGATATGGGTTGGGCTATAATGGCAGGTGCTACATTAAGTTATGTAGGAATGGGCGAACAGCCGCCAACTCCTTCACTGGGATCGATGGTTTCAAGTGGAGTAAATTTCTTACCTGACCAGTGGTGGATGTCGGTTTTCCCTGCACTTGCTATCATGATAATTGTACTCGGTTTTAATTTAGCTGGTGACGGTATTAAAGATATGCTGTCAAACGAGGAGTAAGGGAGAAAAACATGGAAAACAAAAAGACACTGGAAAAAGTAGTCGATGTGAAGGATCTACATATTTCTTTCCGTACTTTTAAAGGATATCCTCATGTATTAAACGGAGTAAATGTTCATGTAAACAAGAAGGAAAGGATAAGCATAGTAGGCGAAACGGGATGCGGCAAGACGACTACTGTAAATGCGGTTGCGCAAATATTGGCGAGACAAGCCCGAATAGATAAAGGGGAAATATATTTTAAAGGTAAAAATGTTCTCACAATGCCACAAAAGGAATTGAAAAGGGTGAGAGCAGAGAATATTTCAATAATCTTTCAAGATCCGATAGCATCTCTCAATCCTGTATTTACAATCGGCGAACAACTCAAAGAAGTAATTAAGTATTCAGGTGTAGAAGGCGCAGATGATAAAAAGGTTCAAGAGGAGAGAGCAATAAAAGCGCTAAAGGAAACTTCGCTTCCTGACCCTGAGCGTATAATGGAGAGTTATCCGTTTCAATTATCAGGTGGTATGAGACAGAGAATATGTATAGCAATGTCTCTTGCTACACCAAGGGATTTGGTAATGGCTGATGAACCAACTACAAATTTAGATGTAACTATTCAGGATCAAGTGCTGAAGACATTACGTCAAAGAGTTGAAGAAAAGGAAAGCGCATTGATACTTATAACGCACTCTCTCGGAGTGGCCAGAGAAATGGCAGACAGGATATATGTAATGTATGCAGGTAATATGGTTGAAAACGCTGCATCAAATGAGATTTTTAAGGAATGTCTCCATCCGTACACCAAAGGTTTAATGAGTTGTATACCTAAATTGGCAGGCGGAGGTATTGCAGAGGGCATTGCAGGACATATACCGAACTATATGGAACCGCCAACAGGTTGTCGTTTTGCACCAAGATGTCCTTATGCGAATAGTCGTTGTAACGAAAAACAGCCACCTATGTTTGAAGCAGCGCCGGGACATTATGTAGCTTGTTACCTATATGAGGGAAGGAGTAATTCTAAATAAGGAGAACTTCAATGGATAAGAAATTTAAATCAGGTGAAGAAATACTTAAGGTCGAAGGACTTAAGAAGTATTTTCCCGTAAGGGGTAAAAGTGATACCTATGTGAAAGCTATAGACGGAATAAATTTTGACCTTTGCAGAGGTGAAACATTAGGTCTTGTAGGCGAGTCCGGCTCTGGAAAGAGTACTACAGCTTATAATGTTGTAGGAATGGAAACAATGACAGCCGGTAAAATTACTTTTTTAGGGAAGGATATTAGTATGCCATTGGCAAAACGGCCGTTGGACTTAAAAAAGGAGATCCAGATAGTTTTTCAAGATCCGGGGACATCTCTAAATCCACAGAGAACCATATTCGATATTTTAAAATTACCATTAAAAATACACAATATGTGCGATAAAAATGATTATATCAAGTATGTTGCAAAACTCATGGATATAGTTGAACTGCCGTATGATTATATGTACAAGTACCCTTCAAGTTTGGGTGGCGGTGAGAAACAAATGGTTGCTATAGCTCGTGCATTGGCAACAGATCCATCTTTGATAGTATTGGATGAGCCTACCAGCGCATTAGATGTATCTGTTCAAGCGAAAATAATAAATACTCTTATTAAATTGCAAAAAGAAATGTCATTGGCATACCTATTCATAACTCATGATTTGAGCCTTATGAGGAATGTAGCGGATAGGGTAGCGATAATGTATTTGGGAAGAATAGCCGAGATTGCTCCTACAGAAAGCTTTTTTAGCAATCCACAGCACCCATATACAAAGATGTTGCTGTCATCCATACCGGTTGTAAGTAAAGAAGAAGAAAACTACAAGCCTAAGCAAGTTCCGTCAGAAGGAGAAATACCAAGCCCGGTAAATCTGCCAAGGGGCTGTAGTTTTCATACACGATGTCCTTTTGCAACAGAAAAATGTAAAACTGAAGATCCGGTAATGATTCAGTATGAAGAAAAGCATATGGTTAGATGTCATATGTGCAAACCGAAAGGGGAGGCATAATGAAAGAACTCATATTAAAAACTCCTAAAGATATAGATGATTTTTTGACAGGATGTGCATTCTATGGCACGGGCGGCGGTGGTAATGTAGATATAGGGAGAGCATCTTTAATGGATTGCTTAGATAAAGGTATTAACATTACATTAAAAAACCCTGAAGATATTGAAGAAAAAGAAACCTATTGCTGTGCTTTTTTTATGGGAAGTATAGCACCTAAAACACCTGAGACTTTGGCTGAAATGGAAAGAATTGGTTATACTGAAAGATTATATGATCCCGATAATATTCTTATAGGCGCAGTTAGAAATATGGAAGAGTTCCTTGGCAAAAAAGTAGACGGATTATTTGTAGCTGAGCCTGGAGGTACTAATGGTGCTTGCTGTATAGCAGCTGCTATGAAAATGGGAGTTCCTATTATTGATGGAGATCCGGCAGGACGAGCAATACCTGAAGCAACCCAAGGGTTGCCGGAAATTTATGGGATGCCATGTTTGCCGGTAGCTTATTTTGATGCGTGGGGAAACAGTAGTATAACAACACATACATTAAATGATTTGGCAACTGAGAGAATAGGAAAATTCATTAGCCAAGCATCTTTTGGAGAAATGGCTGAAGCGGGATATGTACTTAAGGGGGATGATGTAAGAAAAATATTGGTTGAACATTCATTATCTAAAGCTTATGAAGTTGGCAAAGCAATGAATGATGCGTCATTAAGTGAAGTATTGGAGGCGGCAGCAATTAAATCGGGGGGCTTAGTTATAGATCAAGGAAAGCTTACCGTGCTTGATACATCTGATCATGATGGCTACTGGTGGGGAACTTACCAGATATATACAGGAACAGATATGTATAAAATTTGGTTTAAAAATGAAAACCATATTCTTTGGAAAAATGGAGAACCTATGGCTACGAGCCCGGATCTTATAACTGTTATAGACATTGATACAGGACAACCTGTTCTTAATTCTCACTTGAAAGATGGATTGAATGTAGGCATCGTTGTTTCTCCAATACATGACAAATATCTTACAGATGAGGCTTTAGAGGTATTTAGTCCAAGATATTTCGGATTCGACTTTGATTATATACCTTTTGAAAAGGTGGCAAACAAATGAAAAATATTTTAGAAGATGCAGTTAGGATAGAAAACCAAATAATAATAGATAGAAGAACTATACATCAAAACCCGGAAGTCGGTTTTTATTTACCAAATACAGCAGATTATGTTAGAGAAAAGCTTGCTGAAATGGGGATACCATCTAAATTATGCGGTGGAACTGTGGATAATAAAACAAGGAAAAGCTTCATTTTTGCAGGGTACCCTGATATGCAGTTTTCCACAGGAGTAGTAGCAACTATAGGCAGTGGTAAGCCATGCATTCTTCTTAGAGCAGAAATGGATGCATTACCTATGGATGAAAGTGATAATCTTGTTGAATTTGCATCAAAAAAACAAAATGCAGCGCATATGTGCGGTCATGATGCACATACTGCTATGTTATTGGGTGCAGCTAAAATATTGAAAGACAAGGAAGCTCAGCTGAAAGGAACAGTGAAACTAATGTTTCAAACCGGGGAAGAATGTGGTTGCGGAGCTCGGTTAATGGTAGAAAATAATATAATGAAAAATCCTGAAGTTGATGCAGCATTTGCCATACATATAGACCCTCAGACTGAAGTGGGGAAAATTGTATATACTTCTGGAATAATGTCTGCTGCTATGGATACTTTTATGCTTAAGATAAAGGGAAAGGGCGGGCATAGCTCGATGCCTCAAATTTGTATTGACCCCCTCCTCATTGCCAATCAGTTATATACCGCCCTTAATCTTTTAGGCGCAAGAGAAGTTGATCCACGGGAAACGGTTGCCCTTACAGTAGGAAAGGTTTGCGGAGGAACAGCGTCAAATATAATTCCTGATGTAGCAGAAATAGCAGTAGGAATAAGAACATTTAATAGAGTGGTAAGAGAACATATGTTGGAAAGGGTACCACAAATAATTGAACATACTGTAAAAATGTGGAGAGGCGAATATGAGCTTATAGATTTTCATACTCCATCTACATATGCTGATGAAAAGCTATGTGAAGAAATGATACCATATATAGAGCAAATAATAGGTGCCGGAAATGTTGAAGCTGTAGATTGTTCAACAGGAACGGAAGATTTTGGCTATATTACAGAAAATGTTCCGGGAATGCTCGTTTATTTGGGGACAGGAGGAGTAGGCAAAGAACCACTGCATAGTCCTGATATGGTAGTTGACGAAAGTACGCTAAAATTTGGAGCAGCTGTTTATGCAAATTGTGCAATGGAATGGCTAGAAAAAAATAATTAAAATACATTCAACACCTTGTACCTCGGCAGCCCCCTGCCGTTACCATTAAATTAAAATGGTAACGGCAGAGGGCTGCCTTGCTTTTTCTTTTGTATTGGATTAAAATATAAATAAAGGCATAAAAAGGAAAATTATTTTATGAAATCTTGTATTATTACTCTCGATTTTGTCCAGAATATAATCGAAAGACGCAAAAGGGAAATACATAAAGGAGACTGCGGCAGGGTTCTTGTGCTTGCAGGCTCATCCGGTATGGCAGGGGCTGCAGTGCTTGCTTGCAGAGGAGCACTGAGAGCCGGGTGCGGCTTGGTTCAGGCAGCCTTGCCGGAGAATTTGTTTTCCATAGTCCAGATAGGCATTCCGGAGGCAACATGTCTGGAGCGTGACTTTTCAAAAATAGATCTCAGTCGCTATGACGCGGTGGCTGTAGGTCCGGGACTTGGAGAAGGAAAGGAAAGCGTCGAGGCGGTCATTCATGTAATAAAAAATTTTGACGGCCCGATAGTGTTGGATGCTGACGGACTCAATATAACGGCTCGCAATAATCTGTTTGACATTTTAAAAAACAGGACTTCGGGAACCACTGTTATAACTCCGCATATAGGAGAGGCAAAGCGCCTTTTAGGAAGAGAGATAGGAAATTTACAAGAAGAAAGAGAGAAAGCAGCGGCGCTTCTGACAAAGAAAACAGGTGCGGTAACTGTGCTTAAAGGACATAAAACAATTGTAGCCACAGTGAACGGTAAGACATATATTAATACTACAGGCAACCCCGGTATGGCGACTGCCGGCTGCGGAGATGTACTCACGGGCATTATAACAGGACTCATGGGTCAGAAAAAGTTCTGCGGCCGCAGGATAAGTGCAGAAGAAGCTGCTGTTTGCGGAGTGTTTGCACATGGCATGGCCGGAGACCTGGCGGCAGATAAGATAGGGGAATATGGTCTTATTGCCGGAGATATAGCCGATTACACGGCATATGCTTTGAAGAAAATTTCAGGTTAGACATCCACACTACAGAGATTAAAAACAAAAGGAGTGTTGGACTTGATAGTAAAAAAAGGGGATTTGTTTTTTGCTGATTTAAGTCCTGTTGTAGGCTCTGAACAAGGGGGAGTAAGGCCTGTACTCGTAGTACAGAACGATGTGGGAAATAAATACAGTCCGACGATTATCGTGGCTGCGGTCACTTCTCAGACCGGAAAGGCTAAGCTCCCTACGCATGTACAGCTTGCGGCTACACAGGGAGGGCTCAGCAAAGATTCAGTAGTTCTTTTAGAACAGTTAAGAACTATAGATAAACAGCGGTTAAAAGAAAGAATAGGCTCATTGAGCCAAAAGCAGATTCCCGATGTGGAAAAAGCGTTGAGCGTAAGTTTGGGAATTGCCAATTCGATGGAAAACCGTTAAAATAGTAATAAGAGTCAGTAAGGGAAGTCTTGCCGTTAAGAAAAGAAAAACATGCTTTTCTTATACGGCAGGCATGCCCTGAAAATATAAATCTTGCATACCGGAGGAATTCAATGGATTTTAAAAAATATCAGGAGATAGCATCACAGATAAGAATTGATGTGATAAATCAGGTACATAGTGCAGGGTCCGGACATCCGGGAGGTTCGCTCTCGGCAGCCGATATAGTAACGGCACTGTATTTTAGAGAGATGAATATAGACCCTAAGAAGCCGGACATGAAGGGTCGTGATAAATTTGTATTATCTAAAGGTCATGCGGCTCCTGTTCAGTATGCCGCACTGGCAGAAAAAGGATATTTTCCGAAGGAAGAACTTTTAACTTTGAGAAAACTGGGAAGCAGGCTGCAAGGTCATCCAAACAGAGATAAGGTGCCCGGAATAGAGATGTCTACAGGATCTCTGGGTCAAGGCTTTTCTGTATGTATCGGAATGGCTCTGGCAAACAGAATGGATAACGATCCCGGAAGAATATATGTGCTTTTGGGTGACGGAGAATTACAGGAAGGCATAGTATGGGAGGCTGCTATGGCGGCTGGTCATTATAAACTGGACAACCTGTGTGCAATTGTAGATTGGAACGGTCTTCAGATAGACGGAGATAATGACAATGTAATGACTGTAAAGCCTATAGACGATAAGTTCAAAGCCTTTGGATTTAATGTACTTGTGATAGACGGACATGATTTTGAGCAAATTTTCGATGCATTTGATAAGGCTAAAGAATGTAAGGGAAAACCTACTGTGATTATTGCAAAGACTCACAAGGGCCGTGGAGTTTCATTTATGGAAGATCAGGCAGGATGGCACGGAAAGGCTCCTGATGAGGAACAGACAAATCAGGCTGTTGAAGAATTGGGAGGTGCGAGATAATGGCAGACAAGCAGGCAACGAGACAGGCGTACGGAAAGACACTTGTGGAAATAGGCAAAGAAAATCCGAATCTGGTAGTAATGGATGCTGATTTGTCCAAATCTACCATGACTGCGGAATTTGCAAAAACTTTTCCCGAAAGATTTTTCAACATGGGAATCGCAGAACAGGATCTGTACGGAACGGCATGCGGTCTTGCACTTTCAGGCAAGGTTGTATGCGCCAGCACATTCGCAATGTTTGCGGCAGGCAGAGCCTTTGAAATAATAAGAAATTCCATAGGATATACTCACGCCAATGTGAAAATCTGTGCAACTCACGCAGGCATAACGGTAGGAGAGGACGGGGCAAGTCATCAGACCTTTGAAGACATAGCGCTTATGAGAACTATACCCGGAATGACTGTTATAAATCCAAGTGACGGTGTTTCCGCTGCAGAACTTATCCGCCAGGCAGTAGCCTATGACGGACCTTGCTACATAAGACTCGGCAGGGCTGCAGTACCTGTTTTTTATCAGCAGGGTGATTATATTAAACTTGGAAGAGGCAACTGGCTTCGCAGAGGTAGTAACGCTACGGTCATAGCTACAGGCATAATGGTAAGCGAAGCTATGGCGGCGGCTGCTGTATTAGCAGAAGAGGGAATAGATATAGGAGTTATAGATATTCACACCATAAAGCCGATAGATGAAGACATCTTGATAGAGGCAGCCTCAGTAGGTCCGGTGGTTACAGCAGAGGAACATTCTGTCATAGGTGGACTCGGAGGAGCTGTAGCAGAGGTTTTGAGCCGTCGTTTTCCGGTAAAAATGGAAATGGTAGGTCAGCAGGATACTTTTGGAGAATCCGGAAAACCTGATGAACTTAAATCAAAATATCACATGACTGCCGTAGATATAGTAGAGGCGGTAAAGCGAGTATTGTAATACAGGTTAATTCACTGCTTTTAAGAAGCAGTTAATAACAAGAATAAGACTCCCTTATCACTCATAAGATGTTATAAAACCTTATGAGTGAAGGGAGTTTTTAATATGACCGATGATGTGAAGAAGAAGATACTCAAAAGACCATCTAGAAAGACAGTAGTTATATCAGGGGCTGTCATAGTGACCTGTGCAGCGCTTTGGCTGATTTTTGGTCAAGGTATAGCGGGTGATAAGAATATTGATTTCAAGCAGCTTTCCAAGAAAGATGTGCCAAAATCCATCGAAACAGAGGTAATACCTGAGTACAGAGAACTTGAACGGGCGTTGGGATGTTTGATAGACGGAAAAGTTTATGTGGTTGTGACAAGAGGTGAGAAACCGACAGCGGGATATGAAGCATCTATAGATAAGATTGAAATTGAAAAGACAAAGCAGGGTACAAATATGAAAGTTCATGCTGCTTTTACGGAACCCGATGAGGATAAGGCTGTTTCTCAAGTTACCACCTATCCGTATGTTGTAGCGGAAACGGAACTTACATCACTTCCCCGCAGCATAGAGCTTATTGCAAAATATGTACAGTGAATAAAACAATAATTACATGAAAAGAAACGAATCGCCGGCAAAGGATTTATAATTGTTAAAGATCCTGCCGGTGTTTTATTTTGAAAAAATGCAAGAAAGTGTCAAATTCAGACATTGAAATATCAATATTTTAATATCTTATTGACGTACCCGGACATTGGATATAGAATCAGGGAACATGAAGAAGATAATAAATATAACAGGCGGATGCATAGGCTGCGGAGCTACTTTTACAGCTGTAACGACGGCGATTTTTATGGCACGCAGCAGTGACAGAGTTACATATATGGAGGATTTTTCGTCTCCGGTTAATAATCAAAAATTTTTGGCTGAATCTCAAGTGTTTTATGAGCTTTCTTTGGACAAGCATATAAGCAAGAGTAGGCTTGCGGACTTTGCTCTTTTAAAAGAGACCGGCGATAGAACCGATAACAGAGTAAATCTGTACTCCAATGTGAACTGGGTCGTAAAATTGCCCGGCAGCCTGTCATGTACAAATATTATGCCGGATGAAGTTGCCGGCAGATATATACTTTGGGACAGTTCTTCACTTTTTGAAGACAGCAGATTATGTTTACATTATGAAGAAAACAAATCTTGCGGTATCGCCGGGAGAAAACCTGCATGCTGTATATCAAAGCCTGATCTCATAATGTGTGTCATAGACCCGCTGCCGAGCAAGGTTATGGCGGCGGCTGAGCATGTGAATTTTCTCAAGGAAAATTTTGGTGAAACAACCTTGTGGATCTTCAATAACGGAAGAAATGAAGACATTAAATATGCAGAAAAATTTCTCGAAATAAAGGCTGATTTTTGTATACCTATGGAAGAACAACAGCTCTTTTATGATGCACAAAAAAGACATACACATCCTGCCGTCTCTGGTTCTTCAGGCAGGCTGAAACCGTCTTTTAAAGATGAAACGGTGGAAGCATTCAATGATATTGCAGAATATATTCTCACCTTGTATTAGGTCTTTTTTCGATGCTGACATTTCTGCCAATCACAAGAACTACACATACTTTGCCATGATTTTCTATTTCATTTAACGTCGAAATGTAGTATAATTATTGTATATTTGTTGAAGAAAGTAGAGAGAAAGGGGAGTACATGATTAAGTTCAGACATGTTACTAAAACTTATCGTACAAATATAGGCTTAGAAGATGTAAGCGTAGATATAGCAAAAGGTGATTTTGTATTTCTGGTGGGACCCAGCGGAGCCGGAAAATCAACTTTCATAAAACTTATTTTAAAAGAAATAGATGCTGACGAAGGCAGCATATTTGTAGATAATAAAGATGTTACAGCCCTTAGCAACAGGGAGATACCGGAGCTTAGAAGAAAGCTCGGAACGGTATTTCAGGATTTCAGACTTTTACCGAAAAAGACTGTTTTCGAAAATGTTGCTTTTGCCATGGAGGTATTGCACAAGAGTAAAAAACAGATAAGAAAACAGGTTCCGCAGATTTTGAGCCTTGTAGGTATATCTGATAAGGCCGACAAGTATCCGGATGAGCTTTCCGCAGGAGAGCAGCAGAGGGTAGCGATTGCAAGAGCCATAATAAATAATCCCATGGTGCTGATTGCCGATGAGCCTACGGGCAATCTTGACCCTGTTACCGCAGCGGAAATCATGGATTTACTTGACCAGATAAATAAACGCGGAACTACAATAGTAATGGTTACCCACGCAAAAGATATAGTAGACCGAATGAAGAAAAGAGTCATAGTTATTGAAAAAGGAAGAATAGTCCATGACCAGGAAGGAAGTTATATAATTAAAGAGGGGGTGGATATTCTTGAATAGCTTTTCATATACAGTTAAACAGGGATTTACTCAGATTTTCAGAAACAGGGGAATGAGCATAGCTTCAATCTTTTCAATATTGGCAATGCTGTTTATATTGGGAATATTCTTTGCTATATTGGTAAATCTGAACCTCTTTACAGAAGTTGTTAAGCAGGATTATGACCAGGTCGAGATATTTATAGAAGATTCAGCTTCACAGGAGCAGATAGACAGTGCAATGGCAAGGCTTTCTGAACAGTCCGGTGTAGACAGCGTTGCTTTCAGAACAAAGGAAGAAGCACTTACAATAATGAAAGAGAGATGGGGAGAAAGCGGTTATCTGCTTGATTCTCTCGGAGAAAATCCCCTACCCTCATCTATACTTGTAAAAGTAAATACAATTGAGGATGCCACTGATATATCGGAAACTGCCGCCGATCTCGATGGAGTTGAAGATGTACAATACTATCAGGAAACCGTCGAAAAGCTTACTTCAGTTACAAACGGACTTCAGATAGGCGCATTGGCTGTTATGGCATTCCTGATAGTTGTTTGCGTGGTGGTGGTCTCAAACACCATTAAGCTGATGGTCTTTGCAAGAGCAAGAGAAATAAGGATTATGAAATATGTAGGAGCTACAAACTGGTTTATAAGAGGTCCGTTTATGGCAGAAGGCATAATCATAGGAATTATAGCAGCACTTGCAGCATCAGGTTTAATGACTCTTTTGTACAGCAAAGTCGTTTCCGCCATAGGAACGCAGGTTATAGCAATTGTTTCATCGCCGCTTATTTCTGTGAGCTATCTTGCCGGAAATATGCTTATTATATTCCTTGCCCTCGGAATCAGTATAGGTGCATGGGGAAGCATAGTTTCCATGAGAAAGTTCCTTGACGCATAAGGAGAAAATATGAAAAAGAAAAGTATATGTCTGTTCCTGATATTTATATTAGTTGCCGGATTTGCGTTTTCGGGCTTTGCTTTTGCTGAAACGCAAGATGATCTGCAGACTGAACTTGACGGTATAAACAAAGAAAAAGATCAGGTGAGTCAGAGACTTACAGAGGTGACAAAGCAGATAAAGGAAATGCAGCCAAAAGTTGACAGCCTTAACAAAGAGGTTGCCGAAGCTGCTGCAAAGATAAGTGAAACCGAAAAAGAAATTGCAGAAAAGCAAGAAGAGATGAAAAACCGGGAAGACGGTTTAAACGACAGGCTTAGAGTAATGTACAAAAATGGATCGGTAGGTTTCATAGATGTACTTTTAGGTTCAAGCAGCATATCCGAGTTCATTTCAAATTTAGACATGATTCAGAGAATTTACAGAAATGATATGGACGTCCTTAAAACTCTTGAAAAGGAAGAAAAAGAACTTCAGGAAATCAAGGACAGACTTGAGGTGGAGAAATCAGAACTTGACAAAAAGAAAGCAGAACTTGATAAAGATATGCAGGAGCTTGAAAACCTCAAAGCTGAACTGGATGCCAAGGAAGCGCAGTTAGTTGCAGAGGCAGAGAGCTTAAACAGTAAGATACAGGATATGATTGACCAGGACAAGGAATATGTAGGCGGAACATGGGCATGGCCGGCTCCGGCAAGCAGGTACATAACATCATATTTCGGGTACAGACAGCATCCTGTTACAGGCAAATGGGCTTTGCACACCGGTATTGATATAGGCGCCGGTTACGGAACCAATATAATAGCAGCCAACTCGGGAACTGTGATTCTGTCCCAGGAATATGGAGGATACGGTCAGTGTGTAATAATAGACCACGGAGGCGGTATCACAAGCTTGTATGGTCATATGTCCGTAAGAAAAGCCAGCGTCGGACAGACGGTGAGCACAGGCGATGTTATAGGTCTTGTGGGAAGCTCGGGAGTATCCTCAGGACCGCATCTTCACTTTGAGGTTCGTGAAAACAATCAGTTGGTCGATCCTCTCAAATATGTAGGCTGATATTATGAAAATAAATCCGATAATTAAAAAACTTTTAGAAAAAAGAGGAATAACAGAACCGGCCGATATGGTCGAGTTTCTGTCCGATAAACCGCAAAAAACATATGATCCATTCCTGCTTCCCGATATGGAAGCAGGGGTGGATTTGATTTTATCTGAAATAAAGAAAAAATCGAAAATTTGTATATACGGTGATTATGATGCTGATGGAATCACTTCTTCTGCTCTGATGATGGGTGTGCTTAGTCATCTTACCGACGATGAAAATCTTGATTATTACATACCTTCACGATTTGAGGAAGGATACGGTCTCAATATAGAGGCTATAGAGCATATTGCAGCGCTGGGATTTAACCTTATAATAACTGTTGATTGCGGAAGCGTATCCTTTAGAGAAGTGGAATATGCCAAAAAACTGGGAATGAAGATTGTGGTTACAGATCATCACAATATAACTGACACGATGGCAGACTGTATTCTTATCAATCCCAAAAGGCCTGATTCCTTGTATCCTTTTAAAGAACTGTCCGGATGCGGAGTTGCCTTTAAGGTGGCTCAGGCTATTCAAAAAAAAACAGGTCTTACAAAACACATACTTACAGAATCCTTAGATTTGGCTGCCATAGGAACAGTGGGAGACATAATGCCGCTGCTCGATGAAAACAGAACTATCACAAAGTTTGGAATAAAAGTCCTTAACCTTTGTGAAAGACCAGGTCTTAAGAAGCTTATAGACGGAACATCTCTTAAACCGGGCAGAATAACATCCGGAAACATAAGTTTTGTAATAGTTCCGCATCTCAATGCTTCGGGAAGAATCGAAGATGCTTCTCAGGCAGTAGAACTGCTGCATGGAAAATGTTCTTCAGATAGAATGGAAGAAATCGTAAAAGATATCTTGGATAAAAACATTAAAAGACGAAAATTGCAAGCGGAATTATTTGAACAATGCTGCTGTGAAATAGACAAAGACTATCCGGACGATTTTGCAATAATAGAGGCAGATGCCGGGTATGAAGGAATCGCCGGAATAGTTGCAGGCAAAATCAAAGAAACATTTCACAGGCCTGCCGTAATAGTTACACCGACCGGTGAGGATGAGATCAAGGGCACGGGGAGAAGCATAGAAAGCGTTAATCTGTACGAAATATTAAAACCGAACGAAGACTTATTTACCAAGTTCGGAGGCCATAGCGGAGCATGCGGGTTCTCCATGAAAAAAAGTAATCTTCCGGAGCTCCGAACTCGCATAGCGCAGCAGATGGACGAGCTGAAAGCAAAAAATTCAGAACTTTTCAAAAAGATATACGACATAGATCTTGAAGCAAAGATAGAAGACATTGATATGGAGCTTGCCGAGCAGATAGAAATGATGGCTCCTTTCGGCAACAAAAATCCCAAACCTCTTATAAGATGCAGCGGAGTCACAGCAGGCGATGTTCGTTATATGGGGGATGAAATGCAGCATGTAAGATTTTTTGCCATAGGAGAGGAAGGTCAAAGATTGCAGTGTGTTATGTTTAACAAGGCGCAAGATTATGATTTTGAGGAGATGAAGACAACTCCCGTGAATGTATTGGGAACTCTTGAATGCCAGGAATGGCAAGGCAAAAAACGTCTGCAATTCCTTGTCAGCGAAATACAGTTTGACGGAGAAGAATGAGAATGATATAATTCTATCAAGGAAGGAGTGTTGGTATAATGGCATATGAATCAAAATTTAAAAAAAATGATATAGATGAGCTGTTTAAAGCTATCTTAACTTTAGAAAATGAAGAGGACTGCTACAGATTTTTTGAAGATATATGTACCATAAACGAAATTCACGCTATAGCGCAGAGACTTCAGGTGGCAAAACTGTTATCCCAGAAGAAGACATATACTGAGATAGAAGCGGAAACCAAGGCTTCAACCGCTACAATAAGCAGAGTAAACAAGTGCCTCTTATACGGAGCCGAGGGATATACCAGAGTACTCAAGAGGTTAAAAGAAGAAAACGATGAGAAATAAATTTGAATTGTATATAAGCAGATGTCATGCCCGGGAAGAAAGAAAACTCCTTTTAAAAAAAGCAATGTTATCTTACGGCATAGACAGCGAATGCTTTTCTCGTGCTCAAATATTGAGGACCGCTATGGGGAAACCTTATTTTGAAAACCTGAATATACATTTTAATATAAGTCACAGCCAGGACATCTGGGCCTGCCTTATAGGTCCCGGTTGTTGTGGGTTGGATGTTCAATACATTAAGCCTTGCAATTTCGGGAAGATTGCCGGGCGCTTTTTTTCTTGTGCTGAAAATGAATATGTCCGGCATCACGGGCTTGTCGGCTTTTTTGATATATGGGCAAGAAAAGAGGCCTATGGCAAATATACAGGTGAAGGCTTTTTCGGAAAATCCGAAGACTTTGTCGATGATGAGGGAAAGCTGAAAGAGCAGGTGAACGACGCAGCCTTTAAAGAAGTGAAACTTCCAGGCATGGCTGACGATTACATATGCTTATGCTGCCTGCCAAATAACTTTTCGGATGAAACGATAGAAATCAGGAAAGGATAATTTAACAAATGAAAATAACATTTTTATCTGACAACAAGACGGAAAATTCTCTTTGCATGGCTGAGTGGGGACTTTCTGTACTTATTGAGTCCAACGGGCAAAAAATACTGTTTGATGTGGGAGCATCTCCGCTGTTTGTACAAAATGCTCAAAATTTAGGCATAGCTCTGTCCGATGTGGATGCCGTAGTGATAAGTCACGGACACTATGACCATACTGAAGGTATGGAAGCTTTCTGCAAGATAAACAAAACGGCGCCTGTTTACATACATAAAGATGCCATTTCAGAGGCATACGGAACGGACAGAAATGGAAGAATAGAAGAAAAAAACTGCGGAATGAGATGGAGCGGCGATTTCCTCAATGATATAAAAGAAAGATTGGTATTTACGCAATATACTGTTCCCATAAAGGACAATATTGTAATTTCGGGAAATATAGAATCAAAAGGAACTATGACAGAAACCTTTTACAGACCGTCTCAAGATGGACAAATGAAAGAAGATGATATGGAACACGAGCAGATATTGGTGGTAAAGGAGAAGGAAGGTATTCATATATTTTCGGGATGCAGCCATACAGGCATACTTACAGACATTGAAAGAGCTAAGGAAATTTTCCCCGGAGAAAAAATAATATCTCTTACGGCAGGTATGCATCTGTATCCTCTTTCTGATGAAGAAAAGAAAAAAACAGTAGAGAGTATATATGATATGGGGGTCAGATATCTGTTCCCGGTTCATTGTACGGGAATCAAGGCAATAATGATGTTTAAAGAAAAGTTTGCATCCAATTGTAAAGTAGCATATGCGGGAGCTTCTTATGAGTTCTGAAAAATGCAGGAGTGCAGCCTTAAGATATGTGGCTGCAAGCATGAGGACAGAAGGTCAGGTAGAGCAATACCTGAAACGCAGAGAATTTTCAGATGAAGATATAAGGGAATCTCTTGCAATGCTTAGAGAATACAGATATGTTGATGATCTGAACTACTGTGTCATATATTATAAGGAAGCATGCCGAAAGGGCAAGGGCAGAAGGCGCATAGAGCAGGAGCTTATTAGAAAAAAAGTAAAAAAAGATGTTATAAAAAGAGCTCTTGATGAACTGCTTTCGGATGATAATCCCGATTATAAGGAGATAATGGAAGAAGTCTTTACGGAAAAAAAGCGGGCTTCGATTGTTGCCTCAAAAATGATACGAAACCATTTAGATGAGGGAAAAGTTATAGATAAAAAATTTGTTGAAAAAGTAGGTCGGCGCCTGACTGCACTGGGGTATAGCGGAGAAGTTATATATTCTGTAACAGGTATATTGATGAAAAAGATTAAAACAGACTGGAAAAAGGATTGAATTAATGACAGCACAGCAATTTAAGAGAACAGAAGCGCTGATAGGAGATGAAGCCGTTAAAATACTTTTAAATTCAAGAGTATTGGTGTTCGGAGCAGGGGGCGTGGGAAGTTATGTATGCGAAGCTCTTGCACGAGCAGGAATCGGCATGATTGAAATCGTAGACAAGGATATTGTAGATGTGACCAATATTAACAGACAGCTTATAGCCCTTCACAGCACCATAGGGCTCCCTAAGGTTGAGGTGGCGGCAGAGCGGCTTAAAGACATAAATCCGTGCATTGAAATCAATGCACGTCAGGAGTTTTATCTGCCGGAACAGAGCTTTAAATTTAAGTTTGATGAATTTGATTATGTAATAGATGCGGTGGATAATGTTGCCGCCAAACTCAGTATAATTGAAAAATCCAAGGAAGCAGGTGTTCCTGTAATATCATCTATGGGTACAGGAAACAAGCTTGATTCAATGGCTTTTAAGGTCAGCGACATAGAAGCAACAAGGGTTTGCCCTCTGGCAAAGGTAATGAGAAAAGAACTTAGAAAGAGGGGAATAACGGGAGTAAAGACGGTATATTCTGAGGAAGAGCCTGTAAAGACAAGCTGCTCATCTCCGGCAAGTATCAGCTTCGTACCGGCTGCTGCGGGCCTTCTTATAGCGCAGACGGTAATAAAAGACCTTATAAAAAAATAGCAGTTTGATACTGCTATTTTGGTATGCATAAATTAACGAATGCTCTGAAAAGTTCTCTGTCATCTAAAAGCTCCGGGTGCCATTGCACGCCTATGATATTTCCCTTTTCGACAGCTTCCGGTATTCCATCTTCGGAAGTAACGGTTATGGCAAAACCGGGAGCAGCATCCATTACTGCCTGATTGTGAAAAGAATTTATCATAATAGTATCACTCTGATGCACCCTGTAAATAAAGGAATCTTGCTTAACCGATGCTTTATGAAGCTTGTCCGGGGTTAAGTGTCCGGTTACCTGCTGATGAAGGGTTCCTCCGAAATATACATTTATGGATTGCAGACCTCCGCATATGCCAAGGATAGGTTTGTTTACTTCTGAAAAGGCTTTGATGAGAGCCATATCCCCTCTGTATTCATCAACGCTGTAGTCTTTACCAGCCATCGGAAGGTGATTGTAGTATGATGGATTTATATCCGTAAAGCTTCCCGGGAGTATCAGACCTTCGCAGAGGTTTACTACTGTATCAATGTTTTTCTCAGAAATTACAGGTAATAAAAGTATTCCCATATCATCGAATATTTTTTTAAAATATGAAGTAATATATAGTCTGTCATCAAATGGTTTTTCTGAAGACTCATGTTCCATTCTTGTTGCTATTGCAAGTATCATTTTGGTACCTCCTTTTCTATGTAATCAAGCAGCGAGCTTATATTGTCATAAACCGGCAGTATGTTTTCAGAGCCGGAACGCATGAAGCCCTCGTCTGAGGCATGTTTCAACATACAGCATAGAGAGTCGTAATATCCTTTTATATTGAATAGAGCAACAGGTTTACAATGACGACCGAGCTGTTTTAATGTTAAAATTTCAAAGAGTTCTTCAAATGTACCAATACCGCCGGGAACTGCGATGAAAGCATCGGAACGTTCTTCCATAATCTGTTTTCTCTCGCGCATGGTATCGGTAAATATAAATTCGTTACAGCTGCTATGTAGTATATCCGGTTTATCAAAAAAACGAGGTGCAACTCCGACAGAAAATCCGCCTGCGCTCTGCACGCCTCTAACCGCAGCGCCCATAAGACCGCTGCTGCCGCCCCCGAATACGAGAGAATGACCTCTTTCTGCTATAACTCTGCCAAGCTGAAAAACTGCATCATGATATTTTTTATTTATATTGTCACTGCTTGCACCGTAGATACAAATGTTCATAAATTTACCTCCGATATTATATTATCGGATAGTAGTTCAAAAAGTCAATGTGAGAATGGGAAAATCATGTTTAAAAAGAAAATAAAGAAAAAAGCAATAATAGTTTTAACAGTTGTCATTATATTAACTCTTACAGCTGTTTCACCGCTGGGCTCTTACGGATTAAGTCTGGGTGCTATGAAAATATACAGTGCGTCAGAGGCAGAAAACAGCTACATGAACGAAAAGGGTATCCATATTGATATGCCCTCGGCTAACGGGTGGTATCCATTTGTTATGACCTTCAATGCGGACAGTGAATTCAGGAGATTTACATCAGGAGATGCAGAGCATCTGACTATAATGTATAATTTTCCCGGGTTCGATTTAAAAAAAGGGTGCAGCAGAATTTATGATGATGAGTCACCTTATTACAGCAGTTTTTACGGAGCATACTGTGTTGACGGAAATTTTGGGTTTGGTGAAAGCGGAGAGCTTGACGAAAAGATGGCGGGAATGGTTCCTGAATATGATTACACCAAGTTGGTTTTGAGAGATTTAGGGCTTCCTGAAGATAAACAAGTATTTGACTGGAAAGTTAATGAAACTGAAGAAGATGTTTATGCTGCAGGAATCGGAGGATGGCAGACGGTGGATGCAGAACTGACGGTAAACGGGCTTTTGCATGAAAAGAAAGATTATCTTAGAAATTATGTCCAGTATGGGATTCCGAAATATGAGTCAGATACGGATTTCGCACCAATAAGAATGAAAGGAAAAGTATATGGCAAGTATTTTGCTGAAAAGGATGTAAGTATATATTTTTATGTAATAGCCGCTAATGAAAAGGTTATTGCTCAATTTGACAGCGAAATTTTAAAGAATAGTAAAATATCACAATGATTTATTATGATAGCCTTCTTATTTATGGAATAAAATATCTGTTACAGATATTAAGGAGGGATATTATGAAAAGAAAAAAATTTAGAGCAAGTTATGTTGCTGATTTTGTCGAATACCTTTGTAGTGAGGAGAAGAGTCCGGCAACGATAAAAAAGTATGAGAGAGATGTTAGAAATTTCCGGAAATTTATAGGACACGGAACTATGGACAAAGAGGCTGTAATCAACTATAAAATTCAGATTTCCAAGAGTTATGCACCGGCCAGTGTTAATTCGATGATAGCTTCTCTTAACAGCTTTTTTAGGTATGTGGGATATGATGAATGTTGTCTCAAATATGTGAAAGTACAGAAACAGATGTTTGAGGCAGATGAAAAAAATCTCAGCTATGATGATTACCGGAAACTTTTAGATATTGCAGGTGACAGTCAAATCGGTGCTATAATAAAAACATTGTGTGGAACGGGAATAAGAGTCAGCGAATTAAAGTATATAACTGTATCAGCTGTCAGGTGCGGCAAAGCTGTTGTAGAATGTAAGAACAAAAAAAGAATAATACTGATTCCGCATCATATGCAGAATTTTCTTATTTCATATATTTTAAAAAACGATATAAAGGATGGACCGGTATTTGTAAGCAGAAACGGAAATCCTGTAGATAGAACTAATATATGGAAAAAAATGAAAGAATTGTGTATGGAAGCCGATGTCAGTCCCGAAAAAGTTTTTCCTCATAACCTAAGGCATCTGTTTGCAAGAATGTTTTATTCCATGGACGGAGACATAGTAAGACTGGCGGATGTTCTCGGACATAGCAATATAAACACAACAAGAATATATACGATGGAAACAGGAAGAGAACATCTTGAACTTCTTGAAAAATTGCAGGAGATCCTTACAACATAATGCTTATTATGTTGTTAAAAAGAACCCTAAATGTCATCTCCATTATATAATAGTGAAAAGTAAAAAGCTACATAAAATTTTCTTTAAAAATAACACAAATCGCTCCTTATGATAGGGCTGAAGAATGATATGACAACTTGTCGATATTTCTTCAGCCTTTTTTTGTCCTTAAAAAAGTCTCTGTCCGAGATGAGTATTGGTGAACAAAAAATATACATTTTCACAGATAATTATGTATAAACAAATTTTCATTTTAGAAGTGAGATATATAAACCAAAGTATGATATAATTATAATTTGAAATTTTTTGCTGTTATTTTTGTCTATATAGACAAATAACAGTTAGAAAAGCTTGAGTTTGACGGAGGAAGCATCAATGAAAAAGCTGATTTTAAATTATAATCTTGAAATACTAACTGTGGTTTTGGCAATCGTATTTGGTGTGAGCCTTTTCTTTTGGAATAGTCTGACTCTCGCAGGCAAATCATTGCTTGGGCTTATGGTTTTATATACCCTTCATGAGTGGAAGGAATCCAGATTCCCCGGCGGTTTTTATGACCTGTTTTTTGGAGGATTTGGAGTAGAAATCACCGCAAGTGAAGCAAGAATGCACTTGCCTGTTGCAATATACATCTTAATTATGTTACTTGTTCCGTTTGCTTTGCAGCAGACACCATTTCTTGTTTTGATTTCTTTAGGACTTGGGCTTTTTGAAGGTGTGATTCATGTTGCGGGTATCAAAATACACAAGTTAAAAAAGCCATATACTCCTGGTATGATTACAGGAATCATTATGTTCTCCTATTCTGTCTTTATTATCACACAAATCAACAGAGCAGGTGGATTACCAACTTGGCAATGGATTATCGGATTTATCCTTGCGTTTGTTGGATTTGCAGTTATGGAACAATTCTTCTTAAGAACAGTTGGACTTACTTTTGTTGATTTTAGAAAAATGGCAATGGCTCGTGTCTTAGGAAATAAGAAATAAACAGATAAACAAATCCCTATTTGTTGAACTGAATAGCACTATTCTCCGAAAGGAGCAAGGTTGAAATCCACCTTGCTCCTTTTCGTTTGTCAATGAGCATTCATATAAAAGGAATAAAAAGGTCAGTTATACATACCAATACTTATCTGGGACAGAGAGTAAAAAAAGAAAAGCATATCTTTAAAGATACATAATAAGCATTATGTTGTATAAAATGCCGAAAATGTAATTGTTTGTGAAAGGAGAACAAAATGGTTACAAAAGGAAGGCATAAAAGATGCAAGAAAGGACATCTTGTAATGCTTATTGCACTGATGATTGTATGTATGATTTCCGGCAGTATAATATATGCATCATCTGGAGAGAACTTAAGCGCTGCGTCAATCAGAGCGCAGAATGCCGAAATTGTGGTAGACGATCCGTCTATAAATGATTGGACGGAAATCGCGCAGAGTAATACTAAATTTATAGGCCGTATATGGACAGATAAAACTGTATATAAGGATAATGTTACTTTGCCGGGAACCCCTGATATTACCGTAAATAAAGGGGATTCCGATTTTCTTGTTGCACTTTCGGCTATTTCATCGACATCGAATATCAGGACATTATCAGGAGGAGTACCACTTGATATTGTAATGGTACTTGATACGTCAGGAAGTATGGACGAAGATATGGGCGCTGAATATGTACAGACATATGATGACGGCAAGATGTGGCAGAAAAGATATGTGCTGGTAGACGGAAAATATACGGAGATTAAAAGATACGGCTTGATAAACTGGACATGGCAGCTTAACGGAAAAGATATCCAGGTAAAGTACAGCGAATCAGACAGTGGCTATCAGATGTATAAGTTAGAAGAATTAAGCAAAATGGATGCGCTTAAGAATGCTGTTAATAATTTTATTGATGCTACGGCCGATATAAATGGCAGTATAAGCAGCAGCGATGAAAGACATAGAATTTCTATTGTCAATTATGCAAGCAGCAGTGATATAAGGCAGCATTTTGTTGAATGTACAAATGATACCAAGGCTGATTTGAAAAGTGTAGTAAATGAGCTTAATGCAAATGGGGCGACTGCTGCGGATTACGGAATGGAAAAGGCGGCAGAAGAACTTAAAACAGCAAGAGCGGGTGCAAAGAAAGTAGTTATTTTCTTTACTGACGGAGAACCTAATCATCAAAGCGGATTTGACGGCAATGTTGCTGATGCTGCAATAGGTATCGCCAAGACTATGAAGGATAGCGGAACAATAATATACAGTATAGGTATATTTGAAAATGCAGATCCTGCCGGAGACAGCAATGCCAATAAGTATATGAATGGTATTTCCAGCAATTATCCTGATGCGGAAAGTTACAAAAATCTCGGCAATCGTGTAAGCGAAGATGCAAATTATTATAAGGTTGCAGCAGATTCGGCTAAGCTTAATAATATCTTCAATGAGATTCTTGAAGAAAGTGTAAGCAACGCAGGTTATCCTACACATATAGACAGACCAAGCGGAGAACCGGTCGATGCAGCTAAGAGCGGATATGTGACATTTACTGATAAGTTGGGATCATATATGCAGGTAGATAGCTTTAAAAGTATAATATTTGCAGATGAAGAGTTTACCCTGCCGGCAAATGGAAAAACAACTTCGGGAGAGACTGATACATATGTGTTTGAGGGAACAGCAGGAAATACATTGTATCCGAACGGAAATCTCAATTCTATTATAATTACAGTAAAGCACGGACAGAATCTTAAGGACGGAGATACTGTAACTGTTGCAGTTCCGGCAGCTATGATACCATTAAGAGATTTTGACGTGGACTCAGAAAATACAGACAGTATTACAACAACGGTAAGTGAGACATTGCCTATAAGAATTTTCTATGGAGTAAGTCTGAAAGAGGGTGTTGCTAAAGCTCTCGAAAATCCTGACAGTGATTTAGCACAATATATAAGTGAAAATTCAAAGGACGGTAAGGTAAGCTTCTATTCAAATGATTTTACAAGCGGAAGCGAGCTTGGAAACACTACTTCAAAATTCATACCGGCTATAGGAAACAGCTTCTACTATTTTACTGAAGACTCATATCTGTTTTCAGATGAAGAATGCACCGTACCTATAACAGAAAACATTCAGGGGCATGGCGGGTATTATTACCAAAGAACTTACTATGAAAAAGACAGCGGAACGCCTAAGACTTATGCGATAGACATAAGAGGTTCCGGACTTAATCAGCTTCTTGAATCTGCAAGGAAGGATGATAATAAAGGCGGACAGTATTACATACCGGCAGGAACTCCAAGACTTACAACTGTAAATGACACATACAGGGAAAAAGTCAATAACCTGACAGGAACGGCTAAGGTGGTAATATCGCCTATATGGAATGAACTTACAGTTGCAGGAGCAAAAGATATAACTGTATATCTGGGAAACAACGGTCGTATGGACTTGGATTTGCCGGGAACTCTTAAAATAAGCAAGAATGTTGAAACGGCAGATGGTTTTGATGCACAGAAGTTCAATAATACTGAATTTGAGTTTGAGCTGGATTTAGGTCAAGCAGCAGGAACTTATGATACCCAGATTGTTTCAAAGGACGGCACAAAGACTTCCGGAACAATTCAAAATGGTGATAGTTTCAAGCTGAAATCAGGCGAACAAATTTATGTTTACGGACTTGAAGCAGGTGTTAAATACTCAGTGACCGA
This sequence comes from uncultured Eubacteriales bacterium, assembly GCA_900542295.1. Taxonomy (GTDB): domain Bacteria; phylum Bacillota; class Clostridia; order Peptostreptococcales; family Anaerovoracaceae; genus Fimisoma. The sequence continues at coordinate 143,381 of UQNJ01000003.1, forward strand.
AAAATCAAAAGTAGGATTCACAGCTACAGTCACCGGCAACAACGGAACTGTAATAAGCGGACAGGAACAGGAAATAAAGTTTACTAATACTTATAAAGCGGAGATTCCTGCTTCCGTTGATACTTCCAGGTTCTTTAAGGGATATAAAGTCCTTAGCGGAAGGGATTGGAAAGCAGGTGAAAGCTTCAGATTTGTTTTAGATAACGGGACTGCTCCGGCAGCAGAAAAATCAGAAGTTACACTTACTTCAAAGGAAGATGGCACATACAAAGAGAACAGCAAGATTGAGTTCGATTTCGGAAAAGTGACATTTACCAGACCCGGTGTTTATAAGTATGACATTTTTGAGGTAGAGCCTGTACAGACAGTACCGGGAATGTCATATTCAAGCGCACGATATCAGGTAACTGTTACAGTTGAAGACAACGGTGACGGAACTATGAGTGCATCCTCCGAAATGAAGCAAGTGAGAAATGACGAAGCGGAACAGACAGATAAAACCGTTGATATAGCAGCATTTACCAACAAGTATGGTGCTGAGGCAGTTATGTACGGACCTATCGGATACAAAGAGTATAAGGATTTGTCCGGAGGAGGAATGCCGCTTGAAAACTGTAATTTCCGGTTTAGAGTCACACCTTTAACCGAAGGAGCTCCAGTACCCGGCAGTGTAGATGAGAGTGCAGAGTCATTTACAGTAGGGCAGGGTGAACATCAAATAAATTACGGAAATGCAAAATTCACTGCACAACATGATAAACCGTATTACGATTACCTTCTTGAAGAAGTGATACCTCAAGGTGCAGATGAAAGTAATAATTATGTTCTTAACGGAATGAAATATGATCCGGCAAAGTATATAGCAAGATTTTCACCGGAAGTTGTTCAGGAGCCGGGACAGGAAGCACAAGTAAGAGTTACGGTTTCTTACTGGCATACTATTGATGGAGTGACACCGTTAAGACCTATTGATGACAAGGCAATACATTTCTATAACAGTTATGACCCTGAGGATGCTGTACTTACAGGAGATACAGCATTTCACGGAGAAAAAACTCTTATAGGAAGAGATATGAAAGACGGTGAAGTTTTCAGCTTTAATCTCCAGACTGCCGACAGGGCTACGGCACAGGCAGTTGCAGACGGAAAGATTCTGATAAGCAGTTGGGATAATACCTTGGAGAAGGCTTCTGCCAGTGTTTCAGAAGCAAAGGACGGCGTTTCTGCCGGATTTGATTTTGGCAATGCAACCTTTACAGAAGTGGGAACATACAAGTTTACGATTACAGAAGAGCCGGGCAGTGCAGGCGGAGTTTCATATGATAATCATGAGACAAAGGTTACTGTAACTGTAACAGATGAAAACGGAAGTCTTAAGGCATCGGTTGATTACGATAACGGCAAAGACAGGCCTGATGACAAAGCCGTATTTGAAAACAGGTACAAAGCTTCCTTGGACTACGGACAGTCAGGAGGAATTATCGTAACCAAGACGCTTAACGGAAGAAATATGAATGTAGGTGAATTCACATTTACGATAGAATCCGACGACAAGAAATTGTCCCAAGGAGATGCTGAATTTACTAATCCGGCAGGCAGAGACGGTGATGCCGTAGTAATGAAAAAATTGCAGAGCCTTAAATTTACCGAGGCAGATGTGGGCAAAACTTTTACGTATATTTTAGACGAGACAGAGGATAAAGATGCCGGAGGCATAACATATGACAAGTCGAAGTATAAAATAGAAATAACAGTAACTGACCCTGAAAAAGACGGCAGACTTTCAGCTGAAACTTCCGTTACTAAAATAATGGATTCTCAAGGTAAAGAAGTTAATGAAGCCGCAGGCAAATATGACTTGGCTGAAAATGAAGTTCCTGAGGTTGCATTTGTCAACAGTTATAATGCGGAACCTCTTGATTTTGATACAGAAGGACTGTTTACTAAAATTTTGAGGGGAAGAAAGTGGCTTGACAGTGATGAATTTAAATTTAATATCCGAGCTGTGACAGAAAATGCACCTATGCCTGATAATACGGAGGTAAAGGTGAATAAGCCTGAAAAAGGTGACAGTGTCAAGTTTGGCTTCGGAAAAATCACATTCAACCGTGCAGGTGTTTATGAATACCGTATAAGTGAGGAAGCCGGCAATATTCCGGGAGTTAAGTATTCCTCCAATGAAGCTGTGTTGAAAGTTACTGTAAGAGATAACGGTGACGGAACATTTACTGCTGTACCGGATATAATAAGCGGTACTTTTGAAAATATATATAAGGCATCCATAGATTACGAAGCTGCCGGAGGACTTGAAATAACAAAGACTCTGACAGGAAGGAATATGGAAGAAGGACAGTTTGAATTTACTGTAAAAGGACTCGATGATGAATCAAGACAGAAACTTAAAACTGATAAGACAGGCCTTAAATTTGAAAATGAAAAAGCAGCTGACGGAGAAAAAATAACAGTAGTATCCCTCGGAGAATATTTCAGCTTTGGCATGAGCGATGCAGGAAAGACATACACTTATGAAATAGCTGAAACAAATACCGGGGCGCACGGCTATATATATGACAGAGAAGTAAGAACTGTAAAGATAAGTATCAGTGACAATCTCGACGGCAGGATGAAAGTTGTCACAAAGATAACAGGCGGAAATGATACAGCTGAATATACTTATATTACAGGTGAGGCTGCGTCTGAGAAAGCTGTTGTGAATTTTGAAAACAGATATAAATCAGAAACGACAGCAGAAACAGCCGCATCACTTAAGGCTTGGAAAAAGCTTATAGGAAGACCTTTAAATGACGGAGAATTTAAGTTTGAAGTAGCAACTAAAGGCAATACAACTGAAACAGTTATGACCGGTACAAACAATGCCGAGGGTGTTGTAAATTTCAATAAAAAATTTGAATATACAACAGATACTTTGAAGAAAGCCGTCAAAGACGGATATGCCGTTAGGTCGGAAACAGAGAAAGGATATCAGTGGACTGTAAATTATATTGTGTCAGAAGATACGACAGGATTTGCACAGAAGGGAATCACTGCTGCAAATAGTTCTTACGATTTTACTGTAATTGTACAGGATAACGGTGACGGAACTCTGACATCCAAGGTGAATTATCCTGAGGGTGAAAGCGTTATATTTACAAATGTATATTCGACCGGGGAGCCGATTGCTCTTAATCTTTCGGGCAGCAAGATATTAAAGGCTGAGGAAGGACTTTTACCGGATGACATTACAGGCAAATTTACATTTACACTTGAAGGAAAGGATAATGCTCCGATGCCGTCTTGCAATGAGGTTCAAAACGATAAGAACGGCAATATATCTTTTGGAAATGTCACATTCAGCCTCGATATGCTTAAAGATGTAAAGACAGCCGATGACGGTTCAAGAACCAAGGTGTTTAAGTATGTCGTTTCTGAGAGCGGAACAATGCCGGGCATCACAAATGATACGGAAAAAGACTTTACTGTGATTCTTAAGGATGACGGAAAGGGTCACCTGACTGCAAATGCAGGAAAGGGAGCTATGTTTACATTTGTAAACAGCTATATGATTGAAAAACCTGTTTACTCGAGCATAACGGATGATATAGAGATTACAAAGACTCTTGACGGAGCTGATTTGTCAGAATATGAGTTCGAATTTGAACTTCTTGAGAATGATAAGGTTGTTTCGACAGCTAAAAATGATGCCTCCGGAAATGTTGTATTCTCAGGCATCAAGTATACTGAGCCCGGAACACATTATTATGCTACCAGGGAAGTAAACGGCGGAATCAGAGGTATAACCTATGATAAGGACATCTATAAGATAACGACAGAAGTAAAAGACAACGGTGACGGCACACTATCGGTTGAGCACAGCCTTTCTGGAGATGGCGAGCTTATCACCTTTGAGAACAAGTACGAAATAACCCAAGGTGCATCTGTTGAGATAGGAGCTTCTAAAATTCTTGACGGTGCAGAACTTGCGGAAGGTCAATTTACCTTTGAGCTTTTAGATGAGAACGGTAAAGTGATAGACACTGCCGTAAATGATGAAAACGGTGTGATACTGTTCGGTGAAATAAAGTATAAAGAGCCGGGAACTTATAAATATAAAGTGCGTGAAGTAAACGATGGTCAGAAAGGAATACTTTATGATGAAAAGGTTTACGGTATCGTTGTAAATGTTCGTGATGTGGATTCGGTTCTTGAGGTGGATATCGAAGCAGATGAAATGATATTTACCAATGTTCTGCAAAAATCAGAGCCTCCTGCTGAGGATGATACTCCTAAGACAGGAGACAGCAGTGGTATAATAGGTTATATTATGCTGGCGGCAGCAGGTTTTGCAGGAAGTATATTTGTATTCAGAAGAAGAAAAGCATAGTAAATTCGGCCTATAGGTCTAAATTTCATCCTTAAATTATGCTGAACCAAAAAACGGCAGCCCCGTAATATCAGAGACTGCCGTTTTTGTTATCAATTATATCGGAAATTAAAACTAATCTAAATCAAGTTCCAGTTTTGCAAGGGAAGCAATGAGCTCATCAGGCATATGGTCGAATTTTGCATACCATTCTTTGATATTTGAAAGCTCGTTTTTCCATGTTTCTTTGTCGACTGTAAGGATATCGTTAAGTTTGTCCTCATCAACATCTATGCCTGTAAGGTCAAGATCCTCTTTTCGAGGAACATAACCGAGAGGTGTTTCCACTGCATCTGCTTTGCCTTCGCAACGATCAAGAGCCCAAAGGAGAGCACGCATGTTGTCACCGAATCCCGGCCATATGAAGTTGCCCTCATCATCTCTGCGGAACCAGTTTACATTGAATATCTTAGGAGGGTTAGTCATCTTCTTACCCATATCAATCCAGTGCTGGAAATAATCTCCCATGTGGTATCCACAGAACGGAAGCATAGCCATAGGGTCATAGCGAACCACTCCTACTGCACCGTTTGCTGCTGCTGTAGTTTCAGATGACATCTTTGAACCCATGAATACACCGTGGTTCCAGCTTTTTGACTGACAGATAAGAGGCTCTGCCTTGGCACGGCGTCCGCCGAATATTATTGCACTTATTGGAACACCTTCGCCTGTGAAGAATTCAGGTGCGATGGAAGGACAGTTTTCGGCAGGTGCTGTAAATCTTGAGTTTGGATGAGCGCCCTTTTCAGTTGCAGTATCCTTGTTCCAAGGTTTGCCCTGCCAGTCTTCTCCGTTGGTTGGAGCAGGCTGATCCAGACCTTCCCACCAAACTGTGTTGTCATCTAAGTTTCTGCATACATTAGTGTATATTGTGTTCTTTTTTGTAGTCATAAGGGCATTATTGTTGGTCTTGCTGTTAGTACCCGGAGCCACTCCAAAGAAACCATTTTCAGGATTGACTGCATAGAGTCTTCCGTCTTTTCCTATGCGGAGCCAAGCAATATCGTCTCCTATTGTGTATGCCTTATAACCTTTTTTCTTAAGGTGCTCAGGAGGGATTAACATTGCAAGATTGGTTTTGCCGCATGCGCTTGGGAAAGCAGCGCTGATATAGCGCTTTTCGCCGTCAGGGCTCTCTATACAAAGTATGAGCATGTGCTCTGCCATCCATCCTTCTTCTTTGCCCAGCCATGATCCTATTCGGAGAGCCAGACACTTTTTGCCTAAAAGCACATTGCCGCCATATGCGGAATTGATGCTCCATATTGTGTTGTCCTCAGGGAAGTGAGCTATGTATTTGTTTTCTGCATCAACCTGAGCCTTTGAATGAAGGCATTTGACGAAGTCCGCTCCCTTGTTAAGCTCCTCGATTACAGAATCTCCCACATGGGTCATTATGTGCATTGAAAGCACTACATATATTGAGTCAGTAAGCTCTATACCTATCTTGGAAAATTCTGTTCCCGGAATTCCCATGGAAAAAGGTATCGCATACATAGTGCGACCTTTCATGGAATCTTTGAAAAGCGGGCGCATCTTGGCATACATTTCATCCTTCTGAACCCAGTTGTTGGTAGGTCCTGCATCCTTCTGATAAGTGGTACAAATTACTGTTCTTTTTTCATCTCTTGCTACATCCTTGGGATGAGTTCTGTAGTAGTAACATCCGGGAAGCTTTTCTTGATTCAGTTTTATCATTTCACCTGTAGCGCAGGCTTCTTTTCTGAAAATATCAAGCTGTTCCTCTGAACCGTCGAGCCATATGATTTCTTTAGGGCTGGTAAGGTCGGCACACTCTTTTACCCATTCCAATACACGGTTGTTCTTAATCTCGATCATTTCTCTTCCTCTCCGTCGATTGTTAAGATATTAAGTCTTTTCTTTAAAGACTTTTGCATTGTATTACATATTCATTTTAACACCGGCCAAAGTGCTTTTCAAGTTAATCTTGGGCAAACTTGTTTTTGCTAAGATTAAAGCATGAAAAACTTTAAAAAAATAAAAACCATGGGAGACACATCCATGGTTTTTTCGCTCATGCTGTGCATTTAACTTATGCACGGGTGGGGACGGGTGAGACTTATTTTGCTGCTTTTGCAGCGTTGAATCTTTTTGTTAATCTTGAAACTTTTCTTGAAGCAGCATGCTTGGAAATAGTATTCTTTGAAGCTGCCTGCATCAGTTTCTTTTCTGCAAGACGAAGCTGCTGTGCTGCTGCGTCGAAGTTGCCTTCTTCTAAAGCTGCATCGAAGCTTTTTAAAACAGTCTTGAGATGATTTTTAACTCTTCTGTTTCTTGCAGTTTTCTTGTCGATAACTCTGATTCTTTTCTTTGCGGATTTGATGTTTGCCATAAATTGTTACCCCACTTTTCTTAAATTTCAGCATATCTGTCGTTTAGACAAGATAAATTCGCAACTTACATTTTATATTATTATTGTTGAAAATGCAAGGGAAATTTTATGTTTCGGAATATTCTTCAAATTGTGATTTTACAGATTCTATTGAGAATCATTACAAACAAAAAAATTTTGGGAAATTTGTCACAGGCAATGTCTGTTCAGCGATTTTTTATGAATGTTATATATAATTTACATGTAATTTTTTAATAGCTGAAAAGTCATTTTTAATAGGTAAGCCTCTTCTTGACAATTAGCCCCGCCCCATTGTAAACTTATTACATGACTTGATTTGGAGGCATGATGAGTAAAGAAAATTTAACTTGTAATGGCTGTGCGACAGCAATGGAATATATACGGAGGACCATAAGACTTATATTCGGACTTTTTTTATATGGTCTGGGGTCTTATATGGGTATACAGGCAAATGTCGGGCTTGCCCCATGGGAAGCTTTCAGCATGGGAATATTCTACAAAACCGATATTTTGTATGGCGATATAGTAGTACTTACGGGAGTAGTAATTATAGTAATAGACTTTATTTTAAAAGAAAAAATCGGGTTCGGAACAATTTTAAATGCTATTATGATAGGCAAGGTTGTAGATCTTTGCAACTGGCTCGATTTTATACCTAAGATGCATAATTTTCCGGCAGGAGTAGCTGTGCTTCTGGCAGGGCAGGTAGTGATATGCCTCGCAAGTTATTTTTATATAGGAGCAGGACTCGGATGCGGGCCGAGAGATGCTCTGATGGTAGCGATGGGCAAAAGGCTGCATAAATTGCCTATAGGCCTTGTAAGGGGCATTCTTGAAGGAACGGTTCTCCTTATCGGCTGGCTGATGGGAGCCAAGGTAGGAATCGGAACAGTAATAGCGGTGTTCGGAATAGGCACTATAATGGAATATACATTCAGAATACTGCATTTTAATGTAAAAGAGGTAAAGCATGAAGATTTTGCGGATACGATAAGAAGAATCCGTAGCGCAGTTTGCAAAAACTATAAAGAAAAGCCGCAGGAAGAAAGTATTAACGGCTGATAAAAGAGAGGAGCAAAATAAATGAAATACGAAAGCACAAGAGGCAGCAGCAATTATAAAAGCAGTACCGAGGCTATTATAAGAGGGCTTGCAGAGGATAAAGGTCTTTATGTACCGGAGAGAATCCCGGCGCTCCCTGTTGATATAGAAGAAATGAAAGGCATGACTTATCAGCAGATCGCTTACGAGATAATTCATGCATACTTTGACGAATATACAGATGATGAGATGAAAGCATGTATTGAGGGAGCGTATGACAGTAAGTTTGAGGCGGAAGAGGTTGTACCTATAAAGAAAGCCGGAGGTGCATATTTCCTTGAACTTTATCATGGAAAGACTGCTGCATTCAAGGACATGGCTTTGTCAATACTGCCATATCTTATGACAGCAGCATGTCGCAAGGAAGGTGAAAAAAACAAGATATGCATACTTACAGCCACTTCCGGAGATACAGGGAAGGCAGCGTTAGAGGGGTTTGCAGGAGTAGAAGGAACGGAGATAATAGTCTTTTATCCGGAGAACGGTGTGAGCGAGGTGCAGAAGCGTCAGATGGTGTCTCAGGAAGGTGCCAACACTCATGTTGCTGCCATAAAAGGAAACTTTGATGATGCACAAACAGGCGTAAAAAAAATATTTGCCGATGAAACTGTCAAAGATAAGCTTGCCGCCAAGGGTATTAAGCTTTCATCTGCCAACTCAATCAACATAGGAAGACTCGTTCCGCAGGTGGCATACTATGTATACAGTTATGTAAAGCTTATGGAAGAAGGCGTTCTAAAAAAAGGAGACGCTATGAATGTAGTAGTTCCTACAGGAAATTTCGGAAATATTTTGGCGGCATATCTTGCAGGCAAAATGGGAATACCGATAGGAAAACTTATATGTGCATCCAACGAAAACAAAGTGCTGACGGATTTTATAAGAACGGGAATTTATGATGCAAGAAGAGATTTTCATCTTACAAGTTCTCCGTCGATGGATATCCTTATTTCCAGCAATCTTGAGAGATTGCTCTATTTGCTGAGTGGCAGAGACGGACAGGCAGTAAACAGGTGGATGTCGGATTTGGAAGAGAAAAAGGTATATGAGGTTTCCTCTGATGTAAAAGAAAGAATGAAAGACTTTTACGGAGGATTTTGCAGTGAGGATGATACAGAGAAGACTATAGCAAAGCTGTGGAATGAAGACCGGTATCTGGTTGATACTCATACGGCAGTGGCATACAAAGTTTACAGAGATTATGTTGAAGAAACAGGAGACAAAAGACCCGCTGTAATTGCTTCTACAGCAAGTGCATATAAGTTTGCCCAAAGTGTGGCAAAGGCATGTGGACTGGATGATTTTAAAGTTGCAGATACATTGGGAAAAGACGGTGAAGTTACAGGTTTCGATTATGTAAAAGCCTTGGCAAAGTTTACAGGAGTAAGAGTACCTTCCGGTCTTTCGGATCTTGAGAATAAACCTGTTCTTCACAATACGGTTTGTGAAAAAGATGAGATGGAAGATGTGGTTCGGGAGGCCTTGAAATAATGAAAAAGGCAGTAAATCCACAAGGCGGGAGCAGTTCATATTCATATGAAAGCCTTCCGTTCGGATATCGGCTGTTTAAAAGAATAAAGCTCACTGAAGACCGCAGTTCATTGATTGCCATAAATATTTGGAGTTTAGCAGCAGCATTGGCATTGGTTTTGCCAATGCTGTTTGTGCATCCTGTGAAATATGCTTTCGATATGGAAATCGGAAAGATAATATTCTGTATAAGTGCAGTAATTGTCGGAATGGTGGTATATCTGTTTTTGCATGAAGGAGTGCATGGCATATTTATAAGGATTTTTACGGGCAGCAGTGCTGCGTTCGGCTTCGACCTCAAACATGGTATAGCATATGCTTCCAGTTCATGGTATTTTAAGAAGCTGCCCTATATAATAATTGCCCTTGCACCTCTTGCAGTATGGGGCATTGTGTTTGCTGTGATGCTTTCGGATGTTGATGAAAATTATTTTTGGTATTTATATATATTGCAGATATTCAATGTTACGGGAAGTGCAGGAGATATTTATATTTCATACATCGTAGCTAAAATGCCTAATAATGTTCTTGCGCATGATATGGGTGCTGATATGGAATTTTACAGAAAGACGGAATAATGATGCAGATAGAAGAATGCTTAAACAATGTGCTTGAGGCAGTAAAGCCTATAGAAGAATATGAGACAGTGCCTTTAAACAAGCTTTGCGGAAGAATATCATACAGAGATGTATTTGCGTCATCTCCTGTGCCGCCTTTTCCAAAATCGGCGATGGACGGCTATGCCGTAAGGGCGGAGGATACAGTAGAAGCCGAAAAACTTGGAGAGGTTTCTCTTAAAGTTACAGGTAAGCTGCTTGCAGGAGAGTATGAAAATATAGAATACAAAAAAAATACGGCTGTAAGAGTTATGACAGGCTCATATATACCATATGGGTTTGACGCAGTGGTAAAACAGGAGGACACCGATATGGGAGAAGATTCCGTTACCGTCAGAAAACGAGTCTGCCCAGGTGAAAATTACTGTACAGCCGGTGAAGATATAAGACAGGGAGCTGTTATTCTGGAGAAGGGAAAGGTGATAGATCCCGTGAAGATAGGCATGCTTGCTTCAGCAGGCAAAGCATCTGTCGATGTGGTGAGAAAACCTAAAATAACAATTATTTCAACAGGCAGCGAGCTTATGGAACCGGGCAGAGAGCTGCTGCCGGGAAAGATTTATGCAAGTACAGGTTATATACTTGCTTCAGCAGCTGAAAAATATGGAATCAAAGTTTGCGGTCCCTATCTGTGCGGAGACTGTGAGAAGGAGGCAGAAAAACTTATAAACAGTGCTGCTGAAACTTCTGATATGGTAATAACCACAGGAGCATTATCGGTAGGAGAAAGAGATTTTATACCGACTCTGATAAAAAACATGGGTGGGGAAATACTTTTCAGCGGTGCGGATATTCAGCCCGGCACACCGACTATGGCATCACTTGTCAAAAACAAGGTGGTATTGAGCCTTTCAGGAAATCCTTATGCCGCCGTTGCGAATTTTGAAGTCTATTTTTGGGATATAATGGCCCGGATGACAGAATGTAGTGATATGAGCCCTGAAATATCATCGGCATATCTAAAAGATGATTATAACAAAGTAAACAGGCACAGACGGCTGATAAGAGCCAAAGCAGAAAATGACAAAGTTTATTTGCCGTCGCAGGTACATTCCTCATCTGTAATAAACAATTTGACATTATGCAACTGCTTTATAGATCTTGAGCCGGGAAGAAAAGTTAAAAAAGGCGATCTGGTAAAAATAAGATATATAAAAGGAATCTAAGCAATGAGATTATCGGTAGGAATTCTTGCCGGAAACAGTGCACACGGCATCAACAACGCAGAAGTGAAAGTCACAAATAGGATGACAATCAGGAAACTTAAAGAAGAACTTGAACCCTTGGGTGATGTTCTGATTTCGGCTGCTGTAAAAAAGGATTATGAAGATTTGTGCTCCTGCGTACTTGAAGATGATTCTGCGCTTGAAGGAATTTACAATCTGGTCAGGTTTGCAAAGGAGCCTTATGTATTTGTTTGCGGAGCAGATATGCCCAATATTTCAAAGAATCTTGCCAAATATATGTCTGGATTCATATGTTCGGATTACGATTGCTACTGCATAGCAGACGATAACTTTATTCAGCCTCTTTGCACCATATATTCAAAGAAAATGCTTCCGCTTATAGAAGAAGCTCTCAGAAGAGGCGATTATAAACTTATGAACCTTATAAGAAGGGCAAAAGTTAAATATATAAGTTTAAAATACACAATATTTGATAAAGATGTATTGCGTAACAATATCATATCAAGGAGAGATGAAGAATCTTTTCCTCAGATGGTTTTCTGTGTAAGCGGGTTTAAAGACAGCGGCAAGACCGGGCTTATAATTAAGCTTATAAATGAGTTTATAAACCGAGGGTTTAAGGTCGGAGCTATAAAACATGACGGACACAGCTACAGTATGGATAGTGAGGGAACGGATACGTACAGATTTCTTGAAGCAGGTGCGCTTGAGACAGCAATATTTGCACAAGGACAGTTTTCTCTCGATTTCAGAATAAATGCAGATGCAGATGAAATATTGAATTTTTTTGGCAGATGCGAAGTTGTTATAATCGAAGGTATGAAAGATTCGCCATATCCCAAGATTGAGATGATTTCCGGCGGGCGAAAGCCCTCTTGCTGTTCAGATACTGTAATATGCAGAGCAACCGACCGACAATTCCCTTTTGATGATGATGTACCTGTTTTTCACAGAGACGACATAGAGGGGATTTTTTTGTGTGTTGCGAACTTTTTCAAGAGACGCGGATTTTTTGAACTGGGAAGGTAAAATGATAATATGAAATACATTAAGACAATAGATGCGGAAGGACATGTTCTGTGCCACGATATAACCAGAATAGTTCCCGGAAAGTTTAAGGGGGCAGCTTTTAAAAAAGGACATATTGTAAGAAAAGAGGATATAGATGAGCTGCTGAAGCTTGGAAAGGAACACCTATATGTTTGGGAAAAGAACGAGAATATGATGCATGAGGATGAGGGTGCGTATGCGCTTGCAAAATTGTGTCTTGGAGAAAACATTTCAATAAAAGGTGCTCCTAAGGAGGGAAAAATAGAAATCGTCGCCAAGAAAGACGGACTTCTGAAAGTGGATGATAACAGACTCAGAAAAGTGAATTCCATAGGAGAGATGATAATAGCCTCAAGGCATGGGAATTTCCCGGTAAAAAAAGGGGATATCATAGCTGCCATGAGAGTAATACCTCTTGTGATCGAGCGGGAGAAGATAGAAAATGCAGAGGTGGTTGCAGGAGAGAAGCCGCTGTTTAGTGTACTGGAATTTAAACATAAAAAAGCTGCGGTAATAGTGACGGGAAACGAGGTGGCAGCCGGAAGAATTGAAGATTCGTTCGGACCTGTCGTTGAAGCAAAACTTGCAGAGTACGGTGCTGAGGTAGTCGAAAAAAGGATAGTGAATGACGATACGAAAGTTATAGCAGACGCTGTTTGCAACGCTGCCGAAAATGGAGCACAGTTGATCTTATGTACGGGAGGCATGAGCGTCGACCCTGATGACCGCACTCCCGGAGCCATAAGGAGTATAGGAGCTGATATACTGACATATGGGGCGCCCGTTTTACCGGGAGCAATGTTTTTGCTGGCTTATTATGAAGCTGAGGGGAGGAAAATTCCGGTTATGGGCCTTCCCGGATGCGTAATGTATGCAGGAAGAACAGTATTTGATTTGATGCTTCCAAGAATTATGGCAGATGATAAGCCTGAGAATATCGCAGATTACGGACAAGGCGGTCTTTGTCTGAATTGCAGCATGTGTACATTTCCCAATTGCGGATTTGGAAAGTAGGTGTCTTGTGAAAAAGAAACTTATTATAATTATTGCATTATTTGCAATTTGCATACAGCTTATTGGCTGTTCAGAGCAGAAATCTTCTGAACAGACAGAAATGACGGTATTGGCAGCGGCTTCATTGACCGATGTATGTGAAGAGCTTGAGGAAGAATATAAGAAAGAAAATCAAAATACTGTTTTGAAATTTTCATTTGGAGGCTCAGGAACTTTGAAAACTCAGATAGAGGAGGGTGTGCCAGCCGATATTTTTATTTCGGCTGCCGAAAAGCAGATGTATGAGCTTAAATCGCAGGGTTTGATGATAGATGAATCTATAGCTGACATTGCTGAGAATAAAGTTGTACTTGTTGTACCTGAGGGGAATCCGGCAGGCATAAGGACCTTTGAGGACGCAGCAACGGCAGAAATTATAGGAATAGGTGAACCGGAAAGCGTTCCTGCCGGTCAGTATGCAAGAGAGATATTTTCGAATCTCGGCATCTGGAACATTGTAAAGCAGAAAGCAAATTTCGGCTCTGATGTGAGGACTGTACTGTCATGGGTAGAAAGCGGAGCTGTTGATTGCGGCGTGGTTTATGCCACAGATGCAAATATGAGCAGAAATACAGAAATTGTTTGTGAGGCAAAGGAAGGTACTCATGAACCCGTAATATATCCTGCGGGAGTAATTAAAGCGTCGAAAAATATTGGCGAAGCTCAGGAATTCACGAAATTTCTTAAAAGCGAAAGAGCTGCCGAAATATTTGAAAAATATGGATTTACAGTGCTATGAGTAATGAATTTTCACCTTTATGGGTATCTCTTAAGGTGTCCGTTACTGCCGCTTTTATAACTTTTATGCTTGGTGTTGCGGCGGCATGGATTGTAGGAAGGCTAAAAAGAGGAAGAAGTACGGCAGATGTTTTACTTTCTTTGCCTATGGTACTTCCGCCAACTGTAGTAGGTTTTTTCCTTCTTATGTTTTTTGGAAAGGATGGTTTCCTCGGAAAACTGCTTGCCGATATGGGAAAAAGTGTACTTTTTACATGGCAGGGGGCAGTTATCGCTGCTGTGGCAGTTTCTTTTCCTATAATGTACAGGACTGTAAGAGGTGCTTTTGATCAGATAGATAAGAATATAACCGATGCTGCAAGAACCTTGGGAATGTCTGAAAGCCGTATTTTTTTTAAAATAATGATTCCCATGGCACGCCCCGGAATAGCGGCGGCTGCATTGCTTTCATTCGCAAGAGCATTGGGAGAATTCGGTGCAACAATGATGATTGCCGGAAATATTCCCGGAAAGACGCAAACTATACCTATAGCTGTTTATACAGCCATACAGGGAGGAAATCGGGAAGCTGCTTATGTATGGGTATTTATTATTATGGCAATATCATTTACTATAATCTTTCTTATGAATATTTGGAATGAACGCATGTATAAAAGAAGTGGGTTGAGAAGATGAAGCTTTATGTGGACATAGAAAAGAAACTTGAAAATTTTAATCTTAAAGTTAATTTTGAAACCGACAGCGAAATCTTTGCTCTGCTTGGAGCTTCGGGATGTGGCAAAACCATGACATTGAAGTGTATTGCAGGGATAGAAACTCCCGACATCGGCGTGATAAATCTTGGAGGCAGAGTGCTGTTCGATTCTGAAGCAGGTATAAATCTGCCTATCAGGAAGAGACGTATAGGCTACTTGTTTCAGGATTATGCCCTGTTTCCTCATATGACTGTAATGGAAAATATAGTTTGCGGAGGAAGACAGAGAGCAGAGGAATATATAAAGAAGTTTTATCTGTCCGGAAAAGAAAATATTTATCCGGCTCACCTTTCAGGCGGAGAAAAACAGCGCACAGCAATAGCAAGGATGCTGGCAGCTTCTCCTGATTTGATAATGTTTGATGAACCTTTAAGTGCAGTCGACAGTTATCTCAAATCTGAACTTGAAGCTGAAATATTGACTGCGGCAGAAGAGTTTGGCGGTCAGGCACTGATAGTTTCACATGACATGGGAGAGATATACAGGCTGTCGGAGCGTGTTGCAGTCATTGAGAATGGCAAAATATCTGCAATTCAGACTAAAAATGAACTGTTTGAAGCGCCTGCCTCGGCGGCAGCCGCACGCCTTATGGGATATGAGAACATTTCAAATATTAAATTGAATTCAAATGGTAATTATGTGGCGGAAGACTGGGGGATAACTGTAAAAGCCCTTCGGAGAGGACCATACAAATATGCGGCAGTAAGGGGAGAGGATATAATAGTATCCTCAAGTTTGCCGTCATGCGAAGGCGGGTTTGTTAAGGTTAGGACAAAAGCGGTTATAAAGGACATAGACGGATTTATAATAAAATTCATAAGTCCCCGCGGACATATGATGACGGCAAGACTGAAGGAAGAACTTCCATCATCAACTGAAGAAGTTTATATAAAAATTCCTGATGAGAAAATTTTGCTTTTTATTATGTAGACAAACTCTTCGAGCAAAAGGGGACAGAACCGGCTTACATGCATGCAGATTAGAGCCCCATACATATTTCAAAAAATAAATATGACACCCGATAGGGTGTCGTTTTTTAGTTCCGGCGGAATCAACTATTAGAGAAGTTTAGTTTTTGGTTGTTGAAAAATATAAATATATTGACTCTTTTTAATTTTTGAGTAATAAAATTCTTAAAAATGAGAAAAACATGAGATTTTTCTCATGGAATTGAGAAAAAATATAATTTTATTTGAGAAAAAGAAATACATATCATTGAAATACAGCGATTTTCTATAGGAATAATAATTTGCTTTAAGTTGGTACGAAATATGCTATTAAAGTAAGTAGTGAAAGACAACCATTAGAAGTCTTCATTTATGAGAATTGCTGTATTTTTATATGGAGAAATCTTTTTAATAGTCATGTAAGATACAACATTAGCAGATGATGATATTACGCATAAGCGTTATTTATCAAATAGGTGTCTGAATACTGAGAGGAGGCGATAATAATCTATGTAAGGATGCACTTTTAATAATGCTATTAAAAGATTGAATGATTACAGTAGTAAGAGGCTCTATGTGTACATTGCAACAGCATCTGACTTTTAATCACTGAACTTAAATTTTCTATATACATAATGTAATCTATGTAATAAAAGCCTCAAAAATTGAAATGTTGGTTCATAAAAAACATGAAAGAAAGGAATTTAAATATGGACTCATATGGTATCTTGTCAATCATACCACCGCTGTTGGTAATCGTTTTAGCGATTTGGACTAAAAAGACACTTTTTTCTCTTATTGTAGGAACTTATGTTGGAGCCGTTATAATTAACGGTTGGAATCCTTTAGTAGCCTTACCTAAGGTTATAACAGACTATATCACACCATCACTTTTGAGCGAAGGTAATATCGGCTCTCTCATTTTGGTAACGGTAGCAGGTGGTTTTGTTTATCTGATTAAAACTTCAGGTATGTCACGAGCACTTGGTGAATTCGCAGGAAAACACCTAAAAAACAGAAAACAAGCACAGCTCGCAACAAGTTTTGCAGGATTTGCTTTAATATACACAGAACCTTGCTTTACACTTGGAGTAATAATGAGTCCTGTTTCTGAAAAATTTAAAGTTGCAAGAGTTAAATTAGCATATATTATTGACTCAATGGGATGTAATCTTGCATCTATGTCACCTATTTGCAGTTATGGACCTTATATTGCCGGCTTGATTGCAACACGGCTTGCTGCTGCAAACATAGACAGGGGACAGTGGTCAGTTTATGCTGAATATGTTTCTTATAATTTCTATGGTATTTTTGCAATTTTAACAGTCTGGTTCTTATGCAACACAATATAAAAATTAATGGTGCGCCACTTACTGCAACATTTAGCAGAATGGGTATAATTATTCCGATTATTGTATCCGCACTACTGTTTAATGAAGTGCCTTCGATGTTAAAGATTACAGGAATTGTGATTTCATTGATAGCCGTTATATATATGAATAGTGGAGAAAAAAATGAAGCATCTAAGAAAGGCGCCATAGCTTTGATACTGCTTTTTATTAGTGGTGGTATTGAAGAATTAATGACGAAGCTGTTTAATGTATTTGGAAATGCAGATTATCAGGAACGATTTGTATTTTACACATTCTTATTCTCTGCATTGATTTCACTTTTCTTATGTATAAAGTCAGGAGGAAAACTTTCAAAGAGAGATATCATATCGGGAGTTTTCGTAGGAATTCCAAACCAGCTCGCAGCACTTTGTATTGTAAAAGCAGTAGGGGAGCTACCTGCATACATAGTTTATCCTTGTTATAGTGCAAGTGTTATATTTGTTGTAAATGTAATTAATTTCTTGATATTTAGAGAAAAACTATCTAAAAAGGAATATATTGCAACCGGTATTATAGCATTTGCTCTCATACTGATTAATATATAAACTGTTAAAAACTGAAAGGGTGTAATGTTACAGAGAATAGTTAAAGTTTTCCGGAACAAGTATTATGATTTGATGGAAAAATTATAAGAAAAATCATAAGAAAAATTGCTGCAGCATATTACAAGATTAAATCCTATCGGCGTTATTGGGTTGATATGATAAAATAAAGGGCATTGAAGCAGTAAACTTCAATGCCCTTTTAATGTTTATAAGTTTCATCATATATTACGGGAATTCATCCCGTGTTTGTATGCACCGGAGAGCATATTATGTGGTTCGTATGGCATCTTTTAGCTATTTCTTGGATTGATTTGCTTATATGGAAGTGTTTAAAATGATGGGAGTTAAATAAAAAAGAGACCTTGTTCAGGTCTCTGAATTTCTGGCGGAGGACATGGGACTCGAACCCACGGGGCGTTGCCGCCTTACTTGATTTCCAATCAAGCTCCTTAGCCACTCGGTCAATCCTCCGGGGAAATATTGAATCTAAAATCAATACCTTAACTAATTTACCACAAAGCAGCTGCTTTTGCAAGTCCTTTTTAGCTTATTTAATATGGATTTCAGTTAATATGTATGAAAGTGTCATGAATGGTAATTCTGTCATATTATGCTTGTAAGGAGGAGTTTTTAATGACTGATAGATGTGTAAGAAATTGTGATGTTAGAGAATATGTTGTATATTATATCAATGTACTTGAAACCATGATGTGCGAAATGATTTGTGCATGTAAAGACGAAAGCATATCAGGTCTTTTTATAAGACAGATGATACCGCACCACAGGGCAGGAATAAATTTGGCTGAAAATATACTTGAGTACACAGAAAATAATAGGATTGCCAATACGGCGCACAGTTTGATTGCGGAAAATAATGATGAAATTGAGAATCTCAATAAGGCGATATACTGCTGTGACAATGTAAGAAACTGCGGCAAGGATTTATGTGAATATAATCGCAGAACAAACATGATTATGAAGAAGATGTTTAAAGAAATGAACTGCATAAAAATAGATAACAATTTGGATTGTAATTTTATAAGAGCCATAATACCTTACTACAGAGGTGCAGTTGAAATGGCACGAACGGCCTTGTGCTACTGCATATGTGAAGAACTGTGTCCGATATTGAAAAGAATAATAGAAAGCGGTGAAAGGGAAATTTGCCGTATGGAGGAATGGGCAGAATGCATGTGCTGCCGATAGAAGAGAAAAGAGTTGAGTATGTTAAAAAGTCAGGCATAAAGGATGGTATAACAGGGTGTATATATTTGCACCCTGTTTTTTTGTGAAGCAGCATTTGTAAGCTTGCAAATACCGGAGGGATAAATTGCGTTGACTTGTTTTTTTTCAGATGTTATTATAAAAGAAAAAGCATAGACAGAATGAGGTGACAACATGTTTAGGAAAATGCGCAGAACAAAACAGCAGCTTGCTGAGGAAGAGGCACGTGCAATAATAGAACGTGCAAAAGTAGGCATTATGGGAGTTATTGGGGATGACGGATACCCATACACAGTGCCTGTAAATACAGTTTTGGTTGGAGATAAGATATATTTTCACAGTGCAAAATCAGGACATAAAATCGACGCTATTTCTGAAAATCCAAAAGTTTCTTTTTCTTTTATAGATAAAGACGATGTAGTATCGAGAGAATTCACCACATATTTTCGCAGTGCCCAGGTGTTTGGAAAGGCACATGTGGTTACTGATACAGAAGAATTTAATAGTGCGTTTAGAGCTATCTGCGAGAAATTCAGCGGTGCGGATATGGACAGATACGAAGAAGTTATGAAAAACGAATCTAAGGCGGCTTCGGTCGTATGCGTTGAAATAGAACATATTGCGGCAAAGGAAGCGATGGAGCTGGTTAAGCAGAGAGGACAGGTGAAATAATGAAACAGTTTTCTGTAGCAATGCTTGGTTATGGAATTGCAGGCAAAGCTTTTGCGAGAATTTTGAACCAGACTCACGATGAAATACTGCAAAAGACAGGTTATGATGTAAAGGTGGTAGCTATCACCACAGGCTCACGAGGCTCGCTGTATTGCATGGACGGCATTGACCTTGCTGAGGCTACTCGTCAGCTTGAGGAAGAGGGAAGATTCAATACAGATTATTCTGCTTACAGCACAATGACTTCTATGGAAGTGGTTGAAACCGTAGACTACGATGTTGTACTTGAACTGACCCCTCTCAATATAGAAACAGGGCTTCCGGCAGCAGACCATATAAGAAAAGCTTTAAGCAGAGGCAAACATGCGGTTTCTGCAAACAAGGGACCGCTTGCATGGTACTATAGAGAGTTAAGAGATCTTGCAAAAGAAAAAGGTGTCTGTTTCTTCTTTGAAACAACAGTTATGGCAGGAACGCCGGTATTTAACATGGCTGACAACTGTCTGCAATATTGCAAGATAGATAAAGTAGAAGGAATTTTCAATGCAACAACCAATTACATATTAAAAGAAATGACAAAAGGCGTGCCTATGGACGAAATCCTGAGAACCGGCAGAGAACAGGGATTTATGGAAGCCGATGTGTCAATGGATACAAAAGGGTGGGATGCAACAGCTAAACTGACTGTACTTCTCAATGTACTTATGGATGCAGGCATAACTCCTGATATGATTGACAGAACAGGTATAGAGGATGTTACCGAAGAAGATATCAGGGCGGCTCAATCTCGAGGCAATGTTATAAAACTTCTGTGCAGCGGCACAAAAGACGAAAACGGCAAAGTGACAGGAAAGGTGGCGCCTGCGGAAGTTCCGGCAAACGATGTGTTTGCAGATGAGAATCTTGTGGCGGTGTTATCGGTATATACTGACTTGATGGGCAAGCTTACCATGCTCCAATACGGTTTGGAAACTACGCAGACCGGTTATGGTGTGTTTATAGATACTGTAAGAGTTTTGGATACTGTCAGATAACATGCAAAGCTCCCGAAACCATAAGTTTCGGGAGCTTTATCATAATTCCTAATGAATTATTATGATTTTATCAGTCAGGAGGGTTGAATATGCTGACGACAAAGAGATTGATTTTAGAAAAATTCAAAGCAGAAGAGCTGTCTGAGCTTATGAAAATCGAACACGATCCGGAAAACTGCAAGTTCACATGGACTAATACACTGGAAGAACATTTAGAAGAACTTAAAGACCCGGATGTCCTTACTTTGGCAGTTAAGAAGCGGGAAAACGGCAACATAATCGGCGATGTAATAATCAATTTAGATTTCGAATCCGAGTGGTTTGAGATAAAAAGAATAGCTTTCAGTGAAAAAGGTTCGGGTTATGGCAGAGAAACGATGAATGCTCTTATAAAATATGCGTTTGAGGAGCTGAATATGAACAAGGTGTGGCTTGAGGCATATACCGATAATAAGGTGGGAAGAAATCTGTATGAATCATTAGGCTTTCATATAGACGGAATATTGCGTCAGCATCACAAAACCGAAAGGGGAATCCTGGACCAGATGCAGTTTTCAATGCTTGCAGGCGAATACCGTCAGCTGAAAGAAAAAGGTGTTTTTACGAGATGAAGATGAAAGCACAGATTTGAAGACAAAAACAGTACGGAAGTGAGTATAATAGATGGATATAGATAAAATAACGGAAAGAAGAAACAGAATATTTGAACAGATGATGGAAAATGCTTCTTTTATGGCAGTATATAATGGTGAATTATATGATGATGAAGAAGAGGAAGAAATATTGAAAATGATGGAAAAACTTGATGATGCAATATATGAGTTCAACTGCGGCAATCCTTCTAAAACCATGAAATTTGCGGATATTGAAAGACTTGTAGAAGAGATAGAGAAAAAAGTGAATCTGTAGCAGAGCACTATCATGAAATCCTGTGCAGATTTTGAACTTCAAAGTATTTGACAATATACTCACAAAATAGTAAACTTGAAATAAGGACTTACCGAAAATCGGGTGTATTTTATTTGCGCCGGTTTTAAATGGATTGTCTGAAAAATAAATGCAAGGGAGATAATCATGGAAGAAAGAATACTTGAATTTTTAAAGACACTGGTTGCCATGAAAAGCGTAAGCTGCTCTGATGAAGAAGTTAAACCGGCAGAATGGTTTGCAGATTTTTTCAAAGGGCTTCCTTATTTTGAAAAGCACCCTGAGGATACCGGACTTTATGAAATCCCGGGAGACCCATACGGAAGAAAAGTGCCATATGCGTTGCTCAGAGGAAAGACAACCGATACAGTTTTGCTCAGCGGTCATTTTGACGTTGTATCTACGGAAGAGTACGGCAAAGCTGAGCCTTGGGCTTATGAAGTCGGTACAAAATTAGAAGAAATGCTGAAAGATATGCCGCTTGACGAAACAGCAAAAGCTGATCTCGAATCAGGAGAATGGATTTGGGGAAGAGGCGTAGCTGACATGAAAGGCGGCTTAGCTATACATACTGCTCTGTTTGAGGAGTATGCCAAAAAGGCTCTTGAAGGAACTCTTGAAGGTAGCATAATGTTTATGCCTGTTCCGGATGAGGAGTCATATTCCGCAGGAATGAGAAACGGAATAACGGTTTTAAAACAATTTAAAGAAAAATATGGACTTACATATAAGCTTCTGATAGACCCGGAACCGACGGCAGACAAAGGAGAACTTCAGATAATGTCTCTTGGAACTGTGGGAAAGATAATGCCTGCTGTTATCGTTCAAGGAAAGAAAGGCCATATGGGTCACTGCTATGAGGGATTCTCTGCTCTTGGAATTCTGGCGGAGATATACCTTAAAACAAATGGTTCTCTCGAATTTTCGGAAATTTACGGAGACGAAGCATCTGTGCCTCCTACATGGGGAAATATGCGTGATATGAAAAAAGGATATGATGTATCTATACCTCATAGGGCTTACGGATATTTTACGGCACTTAATTTCGGTATGACTCCGGAAGAAATTTTGAACAAGTTAAAGAAAATATCCACAGAAGCTTTTGAACATCAGGTAGAAAAGCTAAATGGCGAGTACCAGAAGTACAAGACTATGAACAAGGCTGAAATTATGGACAAAATATATTATGAGCCTTGTGTGATGTCATTTACAGAGCTTTGTCAGGAAGTAAAAGCAAAAGACGAAGCTGCTTTCGATAAATTCTACAAGGAAACCTACGACAGAATTATCGCAAAGGTTAATACAGGTGAGTCAAACTATCCGAGCGCAACTATAGACATGATGGAAGCAGTGCTTGATTATGCTGACATTCAATATCCGCTTGTGCTTTTAGGTTTTGCACCTCCTTACTATCCTCCGACACACAGCAACATGGTTAAAGGTAAGGAAGGATTCGGAACAAAGGCATATGAATTCGTAAAAGATTTATCTGAAAGGGAATACGGACAGAAGATTGGCTTTGAAAACTTCTTTATGGGAATTTCCGACCTGAGCTACGGCTGTATAACTTCACCGTTTGACTATGTCAAGTATTCGGCTAACACACCTCTGTGGGGAGAAGATTATAATATGGACTTTGAAGCTATAGAGGATGTTGCAATACCGGGAGTGATATACGGACCTATAGGCAGGAACTATCACCAGTATATTGAAAGAGTAAACAAAGAAAGCTTACTGAAAGTTGTTCCGAATGTTACTAAAGCTTTGATAGAATACATGTGGACATTATAATAAAATTTTAAAGAAAACGATCGCTTCATGAAGAAAACCGGATTATGTGGAAGAACATAGATTGTTTCGGATTTTGAATAAAGCGGTTCGTTTTCTTGGCATGCAAAGAGGAAGGTAAATTACAGCAATGGACAATGAAATCACACGAAGCAGTTTTGAAGAACTGCTCAGAAAGTTGATATCTATTAAAAGCCCATATTTTCATGAAGATGAAGTAATGGAGTTTGTCAACAATTATTTTAAGGAAAGAGAAATACCTGCCGAGATACATACTTTTTTTGAACCTAAGGAAACTAAATTTCACGGCAAAAATGTTGTTGGCGTAATGGACAGCGGTAAACCGGGTCCTGTCATATATTTAGGAGGACATCTTGATACGGTTCAGCTCTGCAACGGATGGACAAAGCCTGCTTACGAAGGATATGTAGAGGGAGATTACATGTACGGAGTGGGAGCTCTCGACATGAAAGCGGGGTGTGCAGCGATAATGCTGGCATTGGAACAGTTTGCCAAAAATCATCTTAAAGACAACAGCTTTAAGGGTAAACTCATCTACCATTTTGTATCAGACGAAGAAGGACCTTACGGACTTGGAACCGTTTACATAATAAATGACAAAATCCACAATATAGCGCAGGAGGCAGATTTCGCCATAATAGCGGAGCCTTCAGCAGGATTTACTAAAGTTCCGCATCCTTGTCTTTGCCTTGGAGCAAGAGGCGGATACAACTATACTATCAAGGTTCATGGCAAATCAGCTCATGCGGCTACTCCTGAACTTGGAATCAATGCGATGGTAGATGCTTCTGCAATAGTATCTGAGCTGGAAAAGATTCCTTTAGAAGAAGATGATAAGCTTGGTAAATCCACTCCTTGTGTAATACGCATGAACGGCGGCGGAGCAGCATGCAGTGTGCCGGATTATGCAGAGGTTGAAATTTTCCACCATACAGTCAGAGGTGAAACTCAGGAAACCATAAGAACTCGTGTGGATAAAGCTATAGAGGCTGCAAATGTGAGATCCAAAGTAGAAGTTGCTTTCAGGCAATCGCCTGCTGAAGGCTTCGACGGAGGGTTTGACGCATATTGCATAGATGAAAACGGGGAACTTCTCAAGAAGCTTGAATCAACAGTTAAAAATGTGTGTGACCGTCCGGCTAATTTGGCATATTTCCAGAGCATAGGAGACTTTAACCACATAGGCGGAAAGCTTGGGATTCCTACAGTATTATTAGGCGCTGAGGGTGATAATTTCCACAGCAATGATGAGAGAGTAGATCTTAATTCAGCGGTGGAAGTTGCCCATATTATAAGCGAGTTTATTTCAGATGTATTAAGTGATTAGGAGGAAAGCAATGAACACTGAACTGAGCAAAAGAATCAAAGAGATAGCTTTAGAACTCGTAGCACAGAAATCAATCGTTGAAACTGATGATGAAGTGACTATGAGTGAAAAGGTATACGAAATTATGGCAAGAATGGATTATTACAAGAAACATCCTGAAAAGCTGTATTTTGTGCCTGCTAAAAATGACAAATGGAACAGAAAAATTGTTGTTGCAATATTAAACGGTGAGAAAAAGCCAAGTGACAAAACAGTGGTTTTCATCGGACATACTGACACCGTAGGTATTTCCGACTACGGCAATCTGGCAGAATATGCTACAAAGCCTGAAGAACTGATAGAAAAGCTTAAAGAAGTTTCTCTTACTCAGGAAGTAAAAGATGATATGGCTTCCGGCAAGTATATGTTCGGAAGAGGTATTTTCGACATGAAGTCCGGAGATGCCAACGTAATGGGTATCATGGAAATGATCTCAAAAGATATAGAGAACTTTGAAGGAAACATTATCTTTGCGGCAGTTTGCGACGAAGAAGGAAACTCTCAGGGAATGTTGGCATTCGTTCCTGAGCTTATCAGACTTAAAAAAGAATTCGGATATGACTACAGAGCAATGCTTGACCCTGATTACATAGCTCCGGCATATCCGGGAGATCCTAATGTATATCAGTACATAGGTACTGTAGGAAAGCTGATGCCTACTTTCTTTGTAGTAGGTAAAGAAACTCATGTAGGTGAATCATTCAGCGGACTTGACCCTAACCAGATTGCGGCTGAAATCACAAGAAGAGTAAACCTGAATCCTGAGTTCTCAGATGTAGTTGAAGGAGAAGTTACTCTTCCTCCTATCACTTTAAAGCAGAGAGACTTAAAACCTGAATACTCAGTTCAGATTGCAAGCAAAGCTATACTCTTCTTTAACTATGCTACTCACTCAAGTACACCGGCTGATGTTATGGAAAAGATGATGAACGCAGGTCAGGAATGTTTCCGGACTGTAGTTGATACTCTCAACGAAAGATATGAAAAGTTCTGTAACATGGTAGGAAGAGATTATGTGAAACTCCCTTGGGAAGCAAGAACAATGAGCTTCGAACAGCTTTTTGCAGCTGTAAAAGAAGAAGTGGGCGATAAGCTTGACGATATGGTTAAAGCATATGCTGAAGAAGTTTCAAAGGATGACAGATACGATGTTCGTGACAAGGCTATGAAGATAGTTGAATATGTTCACAGCCTGTGGTCAGACAAGAACCCTGTTCTTATCGTATACCTAACTCCTCCTTATTATCCGCACATATATGTTGAGGGAACAAGACCTGAAGAAAAAGTCCTTATAGATGCTGTAAACCATGCAGTAACTACTACAAAGAGCGATTACAAGCTGGTTCAGAAGAAATTCCTGCCATGCATTTCAGATTTGAGCTATGCCGCTGCTCCTAAGGAAGCAGAAGCTATCGCAGCTCTGAAGCAGAACATGCCGGGATTCGGAACCATATATGATTTACCTATCGAAGAAATGCAGGAATTGGATTTACCTGTAGCTGACATAGGTTCTTACGGTAAGGATGCTCATCAGTTCACAGAGAGAGTTGAAACTGTATATACTTACGAAGTTCTTCCTGAAATTCTGTACAAGACTATGATGTACATGCTGGAAAACTAATTTAAAATAAAAATTTATATTATCATAATGCCGCCGGAGTATTTATAATATTTCCGGCGGCGGTAAGCGGACTAATATAAAACAACAGCGGTTTCGCTGCTGTTTTGCGGAAATATTTAGAAATTTTTTTGTGTAAGATTTAATGTTTCCGTAAAATAAATAATCATACCGGTCTTTTAAAATTTTCGCAGAAGTTTGAAAAACAGGCCAAATAAAAAGTTATTATCGGGAGGTAAGTAAATGAAAGTAACAGCAGACAAAATCTTTATTAATGCTAAAGCTTACACACTGGAAGCAGAAGGTGTTGTTAAAGAAGCAATTGTCGTTAAAGACGGAAAGTTTGCATATGTGGGAACTAACGATGAAGCTCTCGCTAACTACGAAGCAAAAGAAGTCATTGACTTGGAAGGTAAGACAGTTCTCCCAGGAATGGGAGACTCCCATCTGCATTTCTTCGCATTTTGCCAGACCTTTACAACAGTAGATTTAGGCGGAGCAAAGAGCAAAAAAGAGGCTATCGAAAGACTCGCAGCTAAGGCAGCAGAAACACCTGAAGGAGAATGGATAAAGGGTTCAAATTTCGACCAGTCAAAATGGGAAGACTGTGAAGACCAGCTTCCTACAAAAGAGGACTTAGATAAGGCAAGCACCAAGCATCCTATCGTAATAAAGAGAGTATGTCTGCACACGGCAGTTGCAAATACTATGGCTCTTGAAAAGGCTAACATCGGAAAGGGATATGTGTTTGGACCTTCAGGCACAGTAGAACTTGATGAAGAAGGAATGCCTAACGGAATATTCAGAGAGCAGGCTTCAAAGATTTATGACGAGCTTATTCCTGATCCATTCCTGATTCCTGAAAATAAAAAGAAATATATGAAGCAGGGATTTGATCTGGCAGCTTCTTATGGTTTGACTATGATGCATACATATGCTGCCGAAATATGGAAATACACAGAAGATATCAATGAATATATTGAGCTTAACAGAAAAAATGAACTTCCTGTGAGAATGACAGTTTGTCTTGATGAATTTTACAACAAGCCTTTTGTAACAAAGGCTGAGAGAGAAGATCCGTTTAGAGCAGCTCAATTCGGAACATTTAAGATTTTCTGCGATGGTTCCTTAGGTTCAAGATCCGCAAAACTTTATGAACCGTATGATGATGACCCTTCTACAGACGGAATATTAGTTATAAGCCAGGAAGATCTCAATGAAAAGGTTCTCAAGGCATATGAAATGGGACTGCAGCCTGCAATTCACTGTATAGGTGACAAAGGACTTGACTGTGTAGTAACAGCTATAGAATATGCTATTGAAAAGAGCCGTGAGCATGGCATGACAGAAAGAGAGCAGGCTGACAGACTGCCTTTCAGAATAATACATGCTCAGATGGCAACACCGGAACTCATAGAAAGAATGGCAAAACTTCCGCTTGTTTTAGATATCCAGCCTTCATTCTTCCTTACAGACCTTCACTGGATAAAGGAAAGAGTAGGAGAAAAGAGAGCTAACATGAGCTACACATGGAAGACTTATCAGAAAGCCGGAATCAGAATGGCAGGAGGCTCAGACTGTCCTGTAGAACTGTTCTCACCTTGGAACGGAATTTATTCTCTTGTAACAAGAAAAGATCTTGAGGGTTATCCTGAAGGCGGGGTTCAGCCGGAAGAAAAGCTTTCTGTTTATGATGCCGTTTGCATGTTCTCTAAGGATATTCCGTATGCTAACAGAGAGGAAGACTTGATGGGAACTATCGAAGCCGGCAAATTTGCCGATATGGTAGTTATCGACAGAGACATTTTCAATATTCCTGAGGATGAGCTTAAGGATGTTCAGGCTCTGAACACTTACCTTGCAGGAAGAGAAACTTTCAGAAGAGCATAATTAAAATAAAAACCGAAAATAAGGCGAGCCTTTTAAGGGAGGTTCGCCTTTGTTAAAAGGCTGCTTTTGTATGGCAGCAAAGGTAAGATATGATAATCAGAGACATAGATAAACACAAGAGCATATATGAAAAAGTTGATGCTTTGCTGATTGTAAACAAAGATAATACAATACTTTATTCCGCTATGATAAATGATGATCGTACATATATTGCAACTAAAGAGGGCATCGGAAAAAACCTTTTTGATGTTTACACAAATCTTACAGAAGAAAACAGCACGCATGTTAGAGTAATGAAAACAGGGAAGCCTGTAATAAATGAAAATCAGCTTATAGTTGAAAAAAGCGGCAAAGCATATGTTATAAACACCAGTACATTTCCTATAGAGCATAACGGGCAAACTGTAGGAAGCTTTGACCTTTCATCAAATCTCATACCGAAGAAAAAAAACGATGACGGAGAAAACAGAAAGACTCTTTATGCTCTTGACAGCATAGTTACTGAAAATAAAGAAATCTTATCTATAAAAGACAAAATACTTAAAGTGTCCAGAAATGATTCTCCTGTTATGGTTATAGGAGAATCGGGAACGGGTAAAGAATTAGTCGTGGAAGCAATTCATTCTGCCGGAAGCAGAAGAAATAAGCCGTTTATATCCGTCAACTGTGCGGCAATACCGGATTCCCTTATGGAAAGCACTCTTTTCGGAACGGTCAAAGGAAGCTTTACAGGCGCAGAAAACAGAAAGGGATTGTTTGAAATAGCCAACGGAGGAACTCTTTTTCTTGATGAGATAAATTCAATGAACATTGATCTTCAGGCCAAATTGCTGAAGGTCGTTGAAGAACAAAAATATATGAAAGTCGGAGGAGAGACATATGTTGATGTAGATGTAAGGCTTATATCAGCAATGAATGTGGATCCGGAAGAAGCGATAAGCAATAAGGCTTTAAGAAAGGATCTCTTTTTCAGGCTGAGCGTCATACAGTTTTTTGTGCCGCCTCTCAGAGAGCGGAAGGAAGACTTGCCGCCGCTTGTAAGCCATTTCATAGATACATATAATATTAAGATGAATAAGAATGTTAAAGGTGTAGATGATGATGTGCAGGCGGTATTTGAATGTTACCCGTGGCCGGGTAATGTCAGAGAGCTGAGAAATGTTATGGAGTCTGCTTTTAACATGACCGAGGGAGAATATATAGCTTTGGATGATATTCCCGATAAGCTGAAGCGATACGGCATATCTGATATCAGAAGCGATCTGCCGCCGGCAGGCCGGGGACTGCCTGAAATGGTAGGGGAATATGAGAAAAGAATCATAGAAGAAACCCTCAGAAACTCCCAATCTCTGTCCGAAGCGTCTTCGATTTTAAAGATGACACGGCAGGCTGTTAAATATAAGATTGAGAAATACGAAATAGATTTCAAGACTTTACTTAGAAAATAATGCAAAAAATTTTACCCCTGTTGGTGTAAAATTTTTTGCATTTTTAGCTTCCGGCAATTTACGAACTGCCAAAACAGGCGAAAAATGAAGTAATTGTTATTGGCACGAAAGTTGCTTTATATTTTGTATAGAAACAAAGAATAAAATTCACCTAAAGGAGTATGAGAAATGAAATTAAATTCTTTTGACGAGGTAAAGCGTCTGACACAGGAAATGGTTGCGATACCAAGCATAAATAAAGAACCGGGCGGTGAGTCCGCAGTAGCTCAATATATATATGACTATTATATGAGTCTGGATTATTTTAAAGAGCATCCTGAAAGAACTAAAAAGTTTCAAACTAAGAATGACTTTGTGGAAAGACATTCCACATATGCATATGTTAAAGGCACAAAAGGAAATTCAGATAAGACTGTAATATTGATAGGTCATCTTGATACAGTAGGAGTAGACGATTTCGGAACTATCAAGGAATATGCCTTCAAGTGTGAAGAGCTTCCTGAAAAACTTAAAGAAACCTTTAAGCTTTCAGACGAAGTTTTAAAGGATATAGAATCGGGAGAGTATATGTTTGGAAGAGGTGCTCTTGATATGAAATCGGGAGTGGCAGGACATATGTACCTTATTAAGTATTTCTCAGAACATACAGACGAACTGGATGGAAATATAATTGCGATTGCAGAATGTGATGAAGAGGACAATTCCAAGGGTATCATAACGGCTCTTGATGAACTGGTTGAGCTTAAGAAAACAGAAGGCTTCCGTTACATTGCATGTATCAATGCCGATTATTCAACAAACTACAGCCCCGGAGATGAAAACCGCTACATATATTACGGCAGCATAGGAAAGCTGCTTCCATGCTTTGTGGCTTTCGGAAAGGAAGCTCATGTGGGACAGGCATTTAGCGCATTGGACCCTAACCTGCTTATAGCCGAGGTAACTAAAAAAATGTCTCTCAACACTCAGCTTTGCGATATAGCTCAAGGCGAAGTTGCAATTCCTCCTGTATCTCTTAAGCAGATGGATACAAAAGGACCTTACACTGTGCAGACTGCGCTTACTGCTTTCAGCTATTATAATTTCTTTACTCACGGATGGGATCCTGCTCAGGTTCTGGCCAAGAGCAAAGAGGTGGCTGTAGAAGCATTTGACGATGTTGTGGAGTATCTTCAGGGACAGTACAAGAGATTCTGCGAACTGAGCAATGTGCCTTATGTACCGCTGCCTTGGAAAACGAGAGTATACACATGGAAAGAATTCTATGATTATCTTGCCGATATACATGGAGAACCGTTTATAAAGGCTATTAAGGAATTTACAGAAAAGCTTCATAAAGATGACCCTGAGCTTGATTTAAGATTATTCGGACTCAGAGTTGCAGAAGAAGCATGGAAATGGTGCGAAGATAAATCGCCTGCTATCATACTCTTCTTCGGTTCTGTATTCAGTGCAAGAATTGAGATGACAAGAAAAACAGACAAGGAAGTAGCTCTTCTTGATGCAGTTGAAGCAGCGGTTGAAAAGGTGAGACCTGAGGCAGAAAGACAGATAAAGACGAGAATGTTCTATCCTTATATTTCAGACTCAAGCTTTATGGCTGTATGCGATGATACTCTTGCAGTTCAGGCATTAAAAGATAATATGCCTCAATACGGTGTCAAGTATACTCACGATATAGACAAAATAATGGAAATCAATGTTCCGGTTGTTAATATAGGAACCTTTGGAAGAGACGGACATATGCTTACAGAGCGTGTAGATATGCGTCAGACTTTCCAGAATGTACCTAATATCACATATGAAACTGTAAAGGGATTATTAGACTAGTTTTTTGGCATTACAAATCCCGTCCATAAAAGGGCGTACATTTTGTCGAATGTGCGCCCTTTGTGAAATTTTTGTTGTTGCTATAATAATAAAACTTGATTTTTTGCCACAAATAAGGTATTATATTAACATGCACATATTAAATTATTGAGAAAGGAATAATACTATGTTTATTTTAGAAGCAATTGCCGCTTTTGGTAACTGG